>CAJYOI010000045.1 GCA_913776045.1 uncultured Sphingomonas sp. | reverse complement strand
GAGACGGGTTGCGACATCGAATTTGCCACAACTGTCAAGCCAACTCCCGTCAAACCAACCGCCACCGCCTCGGCTACACGTCATACCAACGCCAGACCTCCTTTCGCAGAGGTCTCGCCTTCGCGGGAATGACGATGGTACGCGCAAGGATGACGATTGGGTCTGACGTGGCGGGACTAGCGCTACCCTTCTCCCCCGCGTAAGGGCGCGGGATGACGACCAAGACGGTTTCGGATAGCAACGCACCGACCATCGAGTCGGTCGACCAGCTCTATGCCAGCTTCGCCCGCGGCGAAAAGCCGAAGGATCGGTGGCGGATCGGCACCGAGCATGAGAAATTCGTCTACGCGACCGCCGACCATCACGCGCCGTCCTACGACGAACCCGGCGGCATCCGCGACCTGCTCGCCGAGCTCGAGCAGTTCGGCTGGAAGCCGGTGTACGAGGGCGGCAAGGTCATCGCGCTGACCGGCGATGACGGCTCGGTCAGCCTGGAGCCCGCGGGTCAGTTCGAACTGTCGGGGGCGCCGCTCGACAATTTGCACCAGACCTGCGCCGAGACGGGCCGCCATCTGAAACAGGTGAAGGCGGTCGGCGAGAAATTGGGCATCGGCTTCCTGGGTCTGGGCATGTGGCCCGACAAGTCGCGCGACGACCTGCCGCGGATGCCCAAGGGCCGTTACGGCATCATGCTGAATCACATGCCGCGCGTCGGGTCGCTCGGGCTCGACATGATGCTGCGGACCTGCACCATCCAGACGAACCTGGATTACGCATCCGAAGCCGACATGGCGAAGAAGTTCCGCGTCAGCTTGGCGCTCCAACCGCTTGGCACCGCGCTGTTCGCCAATTCGCCGTTCACCGACGGCAAGCCCAACGGGTTCCTGAGCTTCCGCAGCCACATCTGGTCGGACACCGACCCGCACCGCACCGGCATGCTGCCCTTCGTGTTCGAGGACGGCTTCGGTTACGAACGCTATGCCGAATATGCGCTCGATGTGCCGATGTACTTCGTCTACCGCGACGGGAAATATATCGACGCGGCGGGGCTGAGTTTCCGCGACTTCCTCGACGGCAAGCTCTCGGTGCTGCCGGGCGAGCGCCCGACGATGGACGACTGGAACGACCATCTGTCGACCGCCTTCCCCGAAGTGCGGCTGAAGACCTTCCTCGAAATGCGCGGCGCCGACGGGGGGCCGTGGGATCGCATCTGCGCACTGCCGGCCTTGTGGGTCGGGCTGCTGTACGACGACGGTGCACTCGATGCGGCATGGGACCTGGTCAAGGACTGGTCGATGGAAGAGCGCGAGACGCTGCGCACGTCGGTGCCCAAACTCGCGCTCGACGCGCCGATCCGCGGCGGCACGCTGAAGGACATTGCGGGCGACGTTCTCGACATCGCCACCGCGGGGCTGTCGGCGCGGGCGCGGCTGAACGGCGCGGGCGATAGCGAGGCCGGCTTCCTCGACCCGCTGCGTGAGATCGTCCGCAGCGGCAAGGTGCCTGCGCAGGTCCTGCTCGATCGCTATCACGGGGCCTGGAACGGCGACGTGGCCCGCGTGTACGACGAGTATAGCTACTGATCCGCGCGCGTGCCCTGATTGCCGCGCCTCTGCTCGTCGCGGCGCATCCGGCGCGCGCGCAACAGGTCGAGGATGTGCAGGCCTGGTGGCAGCTGAACGGCGTCGCGCCGATCAGCAAGCGGGTGCGGCTGACGCTCGAACAGATCATGCGCTTCAGCGACCGCCAGGGCGGGCTGTACCAGACCGAAGTCGGCACCCTGCTCGGCTATAAGCTCGACGACCACTTCGAACTCGGCTTCGGCTATCGCCGCGTCGGCGGGCATAATCGTCAGCGCGACACCGACGAAGACCGCATCCGCCAGCATGTGGTGGTGAACTTCGGCCGCTTCGTCGGGCGGTTCCGTGTCGACGAACGTTTCCGCGACGACCGCCCCGGCGTCGGCATCCGCATCCGCCCGCTGCTGCGCTACAACCTGCCGATCGGGTGCGCGAAGGGGCTGGCGGTCTTCTACAGCCACGAAAGCTTCTACCTGCCGAACTCGACGGTGTGGGGGCAGCGCAAGGGCTATGAGCGGATGCGCAACATCGTCGGC
Organism: uncultured Sphingomonas sp.; assembly: GCA_913776045.1. Classification (GTDB taxonomy): domain Bacteria; phylum Pseudomonadota; class Alphaproteobacteria; order Sphingomonadales; family Sphingomonadaceae; genus Sphingomonas. The sequence continues at coordinate 72,402 of CAJYOI010000045.1, read as the reverse complement.
CTGGCGCTGCCGATCGCCAAGGGGGTGAGTGCCGACGTCGGCTATCTGAATCAGTATCGCCTCGCCCGCGGTACGACGCCCGCCACTATGGAACACGCGCTGACGGTGCAGATGACGCTGAGCATGAAGGCGCATTCGGCGCCGAAGGTCGACGACTAGCCGCAGCGTCCCGCTTACGTGCGGCAAAGGCCGGTGAGCTTGGCAAGCAGCCGCGGCACCAGCCCGCGCCGCGCCATCCATTCGCTATATGCGCGGTACGCCGGGTCTTCGCCCAGATGCCGCTCCTCGGTCTTCGCGCGCCACCAATAGACGCCGCTGACGATGCCCAGGATGACTGCGTTGCGCACCCCATCGCTGATGCTGCCGGTGGTCACCAGGAACGGCAGCGTCGACAGCCACCAGAAGAGGTTCTTCGACAGATAGGCCGGATGCCGGCTGAAGGCATAGGGCCCGTGCGTCAGCACGCCGCGGTGCGTCAGGTTGGAGAAACGCAGCCCGAACGCGATCGTCGCCCACGCATAGATCGCGGTCAGCGCGACCAGCAGCGCGCCCATTCCCGCCAGCAGCAGCGGATAGCCCTGCAGCCAGTGGACCCAATCCGCGGTGCCGGCATGATAATCGAGCGGCCCGCCCGCGCTCATCAGCACGAACGGCGGGTAGCAGATCAGCGCCGCCACCCAGCCCTGCGCGTGAGGGTTCGCGCTGCGGATATGCGCATCGAGCACGCGGAACGTCAGCATATAGCCCACGGTCGCGAACATCACGTCGACGACGAACATCAGCGTGATCAGCCACTTGGCCAGCGCCACCGGATCGCGCGCGAGTGCCGCCGGATCGGCGCGCACGAACGCCACGAACCCGCCCGGCACGACGCCGAGCATGAAGGCGAGGAAGAACCCCTTCACACACCAGGCCCGCAGATGCGCATGGATCGCATCGCGGTCGGGCGCGGCGTCCTTCAGGTCGAGCAGCCAAGCGCCCAGCGCCCATGCTCCGTCGCGTGGCTCGACGAGATAGCGATCCATCCAGATCACCCACGGTACCGACAGCGCGACCAGCACTGGCGCGGCATAGGTCAGGCAGGCGATGGCGAACCCGAAAGTCCCGTCGCCGTAGAAACGGAACGTCGCATAGACCGCGGCGATCATCGCCCATGTCGCCCAAAGCCCGGCGAGCTTTGTCAGGCTGGTGTCGAGCGTGGCGCGGAATGGACGCGGGTTCGCCCAGTCGATCCCGGTCGAGGGGCGGCGGTGAACCTTGTCGACGGCCAGCGACCACACGACCATCGGCACCGCGCACGCGACGAGGGCTGTCAGCGCCGCCAGCGGCCCGGCCATGCCATAATGCACCGCGACCGCGATCCAGGCGAGCAATCCCGCCAGGCCGGCGACCCCGACGCCGGAGGACACCGCCGACGCCGGGCGCGGATCGGCGATCGCCTTGGCGAGGGCGGGATCGTGGTACATGGCCGCAGGGGTAGCGTTGAAGGGTTAACGAAGCCGCCAGCACGCCCTCAAGCAACATCCCCTTTACCTCCCGCCCCCGCCCCCTTACGCCACCCCAATCCTCCCGCATCACAAAGGGTTGCCATGAACCGCACGATCGCCCTCGCCGCGCTTTTCCTCAGCACGACCGCTGCAACCGCGCAGGTCCGCAACAGCCAGCCGGCGGCGACCGCGCCGTTTACCACGCGTATCCCGGAAGCCCGCGACATCGCCTATCCGGGCGTCATAGACCTCGACGTCGACGCGACCAACATCGGCCAGGGCATCTACCGGGTGAAGCAGCGCGTTCCGGTCGCGCAGAGCGGGCCGCTGACCCTGCTCATGCCCGCCTGGCTGCCCGGCAAGCATGCCGCGCGCGGCGAGATCGAAAAGCTGTCGGGCCTGAAGATCACCGCGAACGGCAGGACGCTGCCGTGGACGCGCGATCCGGTCGACGTCTACGCCTTCCATGTCGATGTCCCCGCGGGCACGAAGGCGGTCGATCTCGACTTCCAGTTCCTCGGCGCGACCGCGGGTAACCAGGGGCGCATCTCGATCGCGCCGAACATGCTGAACCTGCAGTTCGAACAGGTCAGCCTGTACCCGGCCGGCTATTACACGCGTCGCATCCCCATCCGGGCGACCGTCAAATACCCCGCCGGCTGGACCGCCGCCTCGGGCCTGCCGAGCCGCGCCAACGGGTCGATCTACGCCTATCAGCAGACCGATTACGAGACGCTGATCGATTCGCCGGTGTTCGCCGGCCGCTACTTCAAGCGCTGGGAACTGAGCCCGCGCGTCGGGCTGAACGTCGTCGCCGATTCGCCCGACGAACTGGAAGCCAAGCCCGATCAGATCGACAAGCATAAGGCGCTGGTCGACCAGTCGGTGAAGCTGTTCGGCGCGCAGCATTACGACAAATATGAGTTCCTGCTGGCGATCACCGACGAAATGGGCGGGATCGGCCTGGAGCATCACCGCTCCTCGGAAAACGGCGTCGATCCGGGCTATTTCAAATCCTGGGCGGACGCGGTCGGCGACCGCGACCTGCTGCCGCACGAATTCACCCATAGCTGGAACGGCAAGTTCCGCCGCGGCGCCGACTTGTGGACGCCCGATTTCAAGACGCCGATGCGCGACAATCTGCTGTGGGTCTACGAAGGCCAGACGCAGTTCTGGGGCCTGATCCTGGGCGGCCGCTCGGGCATGCTCAGCAAGGACGAAGTGCTCGACAACCTCGCCATCTGGGCGGCGGGGCAGGACCTGACCAAGGGCCGCCAGTGGCGCCCGCTGGTCGATACGACCAACGACCCGATCATCTCCGCCCGCCGGCCGAAGGGTTGGCAGAACTGGCAGCGCAACGAGGATTATTACGTCGGCGGCGCGCTGGTCTGGCTGGAGGCGGACGCCATCATCCGCGAGCGCACCGGCGGCGCCAAGTCGATGGACGACTTCGCGCGCGCCTTCTTCGGCGTGCGCGACGGCGACTGGGGCACGCTGACCTATACGTTCGACGATGTCGCCAGGACGCTGAACGACGTGACGCCGTACGACTGGGCGACGTTCCTGCGCGAGCGGGTGTATCAGGTGAACGCGGCGACCACGACCGCCGGCATCACGCGCAACGGCTATCGTCTGGTCTATACCGACACGCCGAACGCAGTCGCCAAGGCCGGCGAGAAATCATCGAAGTCGGCGAGCTTCGCCTTTTCGCTCGGCATGACGGTGGCGAGCGACGGCGCGGTGCGCGCGGTCGTCTGGGATTCGCCCGCGTTCGACGCCGGCATGGACGTGTCGACCACGATCGTCGCGGTGAACGGCGACGCCTATTCGGCGGACAAGCTGAAGGCGGCGGTGACCGCGGCCAAGTCGTCGAAGGACCCGATCAAGCTGCTCGTCAAGAACGACGGCAAGTTCCGCGAAGTCGCGCTCGACTATCACGAGGGCCTGCGCTACCCGCGCCTCGAAAAGGTGGGCACGGGCGAAACCGGCCTGGATCGCCTGATCGCCGCAAAATAATCGAATAGGGAAGAGACAGACATGCGGATCGACCTGATCCCCGTGGGCGATGACCCGCCCAACAGCCTGAACGTAATCATCGAAGTGCCGGTCGGCGGCGAACCGGTGAAGTACGAGTTCGACAAGGCGTCCGGTGCGCTGTTCGTCGACCGCATCCTGCACACGCCGATGCGCTATCCGGCGAACTACGGCTTCGTGCCGCACACGCTGTCGCCCGATGGCGACCCGCTGGATGCGCTGGTGATCGCCCGCTCGCCGTTCGTGCCGGGCTGCGTCGTGCGGGCACGGCCCATCGGCGTGCTGAACCTGGAAGACGAAGCCGGCGGCGACGAAAAGCTGGTCTGCGTGCCGGTCGACACGACGTTCCCTTATTATTCGGACGTCGGTGAGCGGCAGGACCTGCCCTCGATCATCTTCCAGCAGATCGAGCATTTCTTCACCCACTATAAGGATCTCGAAAAGGAGAAGTGGGTGCGGATTGGCAAGTGGGGCGACGCCGCCGAAGCGCGCCGCATCACGCTTGAGGCCATTGAGCGCTACAACAGCGACAAGGAGGCCGCCAAGGCCTCGGTTGACGCAACCGGCGTGGACACGCCGCAGGGCTGAGCACTTCGCGCTCCCGCGCAGGCGGGAGCCCAGAGCCACAGGCCGTATCGCTTGTGACCCTGGGTTCCCGCCTTAGCGAGAACATGGCGATCTTTATTGTTTCGTCTTGGCCTTCCGCGCCTTCTTCGGCGCCCTGAGGCCCGCCTCCAGCCCCAGCCGCGCCCAGCGCAGCATCGCTTCGGCATCGTCGAACACATCGTCGGGCGCGCGACGATAGTTCATCGAACTCACCCGCCCGTCATCGAAGGTGAAAGTGAAGCGATCCGCCCCTTCGGCGTCCCAGACGGGATCGCTGACCGCATCCGCCTTGAACCGCAGCACGCCGTCCGACGTCAGGATCGCGAAGACGTGTCCGTCGAGGTAGAGCGTCGCCCCGCCCATCATGGCCCGCTTCGTCAGCGTGCCCAGCTGCGCGGTGCACTCCGCGATCCAGTCGATCAGCCCCTGATCGATCTCCATCAGTGCCCACTCGTCAGCTTCAGGCCGGCGATGCACGCGACCGCGCCCAGGATCAGCAGCAACCGCACCAGCGTCGCTGCTTCGCCGAACCAGAGGATCCCGATCACCACCGTCCCCAACGCGCCGATGCCGGTCCAGACCGCATAGGCCGTCCCCATCGGGATCGACCGCGAGGCGAGTTCGAGCAATGCCATCGACAGCGTCACGCTGACGAGGAAACCGATCGTCCACGGCACGTTGCGAAAGCCGTCGGCGTGGCGCAGGCAGGTAGTGAACCCGACCTCGAACAATCCGCCCAGGATCAGCCAGGCCCAGGCCACTACAGCTGCTCCATCAGCCGCGCCCGGCCAGCCGCGGCAGCGCGTCCCCCGACACGCGGTACGTCCGCCACTCGTCCATCGGCACCGCGCCCTTCGACAGATAGAATTCTATCGCATTCTCGTTCCAGTCGAGCACCGCCCATTCGAACCGCGTACAGCCACGGTCGACCGCGATACCGGCCAGATGCGTCAGCAGCGCCGCGCCCACGCCCTTCCCGCGCGCTTCGGGCGTGACGTAGAGGTCCTCCAGATACAGCCCGCGCCAGCCGGTCCAGGTCGAGAAATTGAAGAAATACAGCGCCATGCCGGTGGGTGCGCCGTCGATCTCGGCGATCACGGCATAGGCGGCGGGCTGATCGGAAAAGAGCGCGTCGGCCAGCAGATCTTCAGTCGCGACGACTTTGTCGGCGGCGCGTTCGAACTCGGCAAGCTCGCGGACGAATCGCAGGATGGTCGGCACGTCGTCGCGTGCGGCGGGGCGCAGGGTCAGGGTCATGACGACGACCATAGGCACCCAACGCCGTGAGGTGAAGCCGGCCCGGACAATGCCGGGCCGGCCGTCGGATTATGCCTCGACCTTGGCCAAAGCCTTGATCAGCGCATCGTTGAAGGCGGGGATGTCGTCGGGGTTGCGGCTGGTGATCAGATTGCCGTCGACGACGACCTCCTGGTCGACCACGTCGGCGCCGGCATTCTCCAGGTCGGTACGGATCGATGGCCACGACGTCATCGTCTTGCCCTCGATCACGTCCGCTTCGGCCAGCAGCCACGGGCCGTGGCAGATGGATGCGACGATCTTGTGGTCGTCCATGAATTCGCCGACGATCTCGACCGCACGGTCGTTCATGCGCAGCTTGTCGGGATTGGCGACGCCGCCGGGCAGGACCAGCGCGTCGTAATCGGCCACGTTCACATCGTCGACCGTCAGGTCGGGCGTGATCTCGTCGCCCTTCTCGCTATCGTTGATGACGCCCTGAATGGGGTCGGTCTTGAGACTGGCGAGCGTCACGTCGGCACCGGCGTCGAGCAGCGCCTGGCGCGGCTTGAACAATTCGCTGTTCTCGAAACCGTCGGTCGCGATGATCAGCACCTTGGTCTGTGAAAGGTCGGACATGGGGGTTTTCTCCTGATGAAAATCAGGCCCTTAACCTTTGGCACACGCCCGCGTTCCGGAACGGATCGATAGCCCGGGCATTGTTTGAGCCGTTGCGAACAAGGAACGAACGCCGTGGCCCGGATCGTCTATTGCGATGACAGCATGCCGGGAATCACCCGGAAAAAGATCGGTCGCGCCTGGGGCTATTTCGACGCCGGTGGCAAGCGGATCACCGACCGCGACGAGATCGACCGGCTGAACGCGATCGGCCTGCCGCCCGCCTATCGCGACGCATGGTTCTGTCCCAAGCCCAACGGCCATATCCAGGCGATCGGCTGGGATGAGAAGGGCCGCAAACAATATCGCTATCACACCGACTTCCGCGCCAAGCAGGAGCTCGCGAAATACGACGGTTGCGCGCGGTTCGGCGAGAAATTGCCCAAGCTGCGCACTCGCGTAGAGGCCGACCTGAACCTGCGCAAGCTGAGCCGCGAACGCGCGGTCGCCGCCGTCGTCCGGCTGCTCGACCTGGGGCACATCCGCGTCGGCAACGAAGGCTATGCGCGGACGAACAAGAGCTTCGGCGCGACGACGCTGCGGTGTCGCCACGCCAAGGTCGAAGGATCGAAGCTCAAACTGAAATTCCGTGCCAAGTCGGGCAAGGAAAAGGTGATGAGCGTCACCGACCGGTCCCTGAGCCGCTTCGTGAAGACCTGCCACGACCTGCCGGGCCAGCACCTGTTCCAATGGCTCGACGAGGAGGGCGAAGCGCACCCCGTGTCGTCGAGCGACGTCAACGAATATATCCGCGAGGCGATGGCCGACGAATTCACCGCCAAGCATTTCCGCACCTGGGGTGCGAGCGTGCTCGCGTTCGAGGCGCTGGTGACCGCGGACAAGGACATCGGTATCAAGGCGATGCTGGAGCCGGTGACCGAGGCGCTGGGCAACACGCCCGCGATCGCACGCAAATCCTATGTCCACCCGATGCTGGTCGAGATCGCCAAGTCAGGCGACCAGGCAGCACTGCGCGCCCGGCCGCTGCCGCGCGCGACGCAACACCTCAGTCGTGTCGAACGCGGCTTGATCGCGCTGCTCGACAGCGACACCAAGGGCAAGCGCGAGCTGAAGCTTGCGGCCTGACGAACGATAAAGTGGTGACATGAGCAATGTGACGAAGGCGGCGGAAAAGACCGTCGACAAGGCAGCCCTGAACAGCGACGCGGCCGAAGCGCACGTCCGCAGCCTCTGGAGTGACGGCACCGTCTGGCTGCAGACCAACTGGCTGCAGATCGCGATCGCGGTCGGCATCGGCGCGGTTATCGTGCTCTTGCTGATGGTGGCGCGGCGGATGGGGCGCAAATTATGCGACCGACCGGACTGGGTCGGCGGCTGGGGCGTGGTGTTCGGGCGCACGGTGTCGAAGACCGGCAATTTCTTCATCGTCATGGTCGCCGCGAAACTGGTCGAGGGCTATGCCGAGACGCCACCGGCGATCACCACGACCATCACCTTCCTGTTCACGATCGCCGCCGTCATCCAGGCGGCGGTCTGGGCGCGCGAACTGATCCTGGGCGGGATCGAGCACCGCATGACCGGGCAGGATCACGCGACTTTGGGCAGCGCTTTCGGGCTCATTCGCCTGCTCGTCACCTTCGCGCTGTTCTCGATCGCGCTGATCGTCGTGCTCGACAATCTGGGCGTCAACGTCACCGGCCTGGTCGCAGGGCTCGGCGTCGGCGGCATCGCGATCGGTCTGGCGGCGCAGGGTATCTTCGCCGATCTGTTCGCCGCGCTCGCCATCATCTTCGACAAACCGTTTCGCGTGGGCGACGCGATCACCTATTCGGGATCGTCGGGCACGGTCGAGGCGATCGGCCTCAAATCCACCCGCGTACGCGGCGCGACCGGCGAGCTGAAGGTCATCAGCAACAAGAAGCTGCTCGACAACGAAATCCTCAACAACACGCGTCGCGATTACCGGCGAATCCAGTTCACGCTCGGTCTCGTCCAATGGACCGCGGTTGACGTGATGGAGGCGTTACCGGGGATGATGAAGGAGGTGGTGGAGGATCACGGCATGAAGTTCGTCCGTGCCGGCTTCACCAATTTCGGCGCGTCCTCCTACGATTTCGGCGTGGAATTCGATTCGCCGGGGCCGAATTTCCAGGATGCGTTCGATGCGCGCCACGTCGTCGGCCTGGCCGTCATCCGCCGCCTCAACGACGAGGGGATCGAGCTCGCCTATCCGACCCAGACCGACTTCACCGCCTCGCCCGATGGCGGCCTAATCTACCCCTATCCCCGCAAGCTCGCATCCGACCGCCCCGCCCCGCCAAGCAACATCTCCGACCCGATCCGCGCGCAGGACACTCATGGCACGGCGGAGGGGACACAGTCGGCGGTCGACCAAGACTGATTCGCCGCTTTCGAAGATCGGGTTCGGCCTTCTGACGCCCGTATTTCCCTAGCGGCAGCGGCACTTTTCGTAAGTCGGGTCTAATCCATCTTGCGGCCCCACCCCCTCCCCGGCTAAAGAAGCGCCAACACCGCGCGCCGGGGAGAGGGATGCCATGCCGACCATCAGCATAGCCGAGCGCGCGGGCCAGGTCGGGTCGACCAGCACGTCGGAATGGATCGACGTCACACAGGTGATGATCGACAAGTTTGCCGACGCGACTGGCGACCACCAGTTCATCCACACCGACCCCGAGCGGGCCGCTCTGACGCCGTTCAAGGGCACCATCGCCCACGGCTTCCTGACGCTGTCGCTGATGCCCCTGCTCGCGACGCTGACCGACGAACCCGAGATCGAGGGCGTCCGGATGGGCGTCAACTACGGCTGCAACAAGCTCCGCTTCCTGACGCCGGTGCGCTCAGGCTCGCGCGTCCGCGGCCATTTCAAGCTGCTGGAACTGGTCGAGAAGCGCCCGGGCCAGTGGCAGCAGACTACCGAATTCACGGTCGAGATCGAGGGGCAGGACAAGCCCGCGCTCATCGCCGAATGGATCAGCCAGATTTTCGTTTGAGAGGATAAACCCCATGCGTTCCGCCGTCATCGTCTCCACCGCCCGCACCCCGATCGGCCGCGCCTATCGCGGGGCGTTCAACAACCTGCCGTCGCCGACGCTGGCGTCTCACGCGATCAAGGCCGCGGTCGAGCGCGCGAAGATCGATGGCGCGGAAGTCGACGACGTCGTGTTCGGCTCGGCGCTCCAGCAGGGCAGCCAGGCCGGCAACATCGCGCGCAACGCGCTGCTCCGCGCTGGTCTCCCCAACAGCGTCTCGGGCATGTCGCTCGATCGCCAGTGCGCGAGCGGGCTGATGGCGATCGCGACCGCGGCCAAGGAGATCATGGTCGATAACATGGACATCGCGATCGGCGGCGGCGTGGAGAGCATTTCGCTCGTCCAGACCCCGCAGATGCGCGTCAATCCCGACCCCGAGCTGCTGGCGATGGTGCCCGACATCTACATGCCGATGCTCCAGACCGCGGAGATCGTCGGCAAGCGCTACGGCATCAGCCGCGACCGCTGCGACGAATATGCCCTCCAGTCGCAGCAGCGCACCGCGGCTGCACAGGCCGCCGGCAAGTTCGATGACGAGATCGTCCCCGTTACCGCGACGATGAACGTGGTGAACAAGGAGACGAAGGAAGTCTCGACCAAGGAAGTGACGCTCTCGAAGGACGAGGGCAACCGCGCCGACACGACGCTGGAGGGCTTGAAGTCGCTTAACCCGGTGCTGCCCGAGGGTTCGGTCACCGCGGGCAACGCCTCGCAGCTGTCGGACGGCGCATCGGCCAGCGTGCTGATGGAAGAGTCGCTGGCGGCCAAGCGCGGCCTCACCCCGCTCGGCCGCTACGTCGGCATGGCGGTGGCCGGTACCAAGCCCGACGAGATGGGCATCGGTCCGGTCTATGCGATCCCCAAGCTGCTCGAACGCTTCAACCTGAAGATGGATGACATCGGCCTGTGGGAGCTGAACGAGGCGTTCGCGGTCCAGGTCCTTTACTGCGCCGATAAGCTCGGCATCCCAAACGAGCTGCTGAACGTCAACGGCGGTTCGATCTCGATCGGCCACCCCTACGGCATGACCGGCGCGCGCTGCACCGGCCATGCGCTGATCGAGGGCAAGCGCCGCGGTGCGAAGTACGTCGTGGTAACGATGTGCGTCGGCGGCGGCATGGGTGCAGCCGGGTTGTTCGAGGTGTTGTGAGGTTGAAAATCTTGGCCGGATCGGCTAAGTGAGAGGCTCTGCGAGAGTCATTGCTCTTTCGATCTGGGCTCCAACCGTGGCAGCGGTTGGAGCCCAAAATCGTTTGGGGCCCGGCTGGCAGGCCGGGCCCCGCCCGTGTGCTACCTGTTACGCGCCACTTCGATGATCTTCACGACCAAAGTCGCGAAGGCGAAGAGCGTGCCCAGGATCAGGCACAATTCTGCGAGCGTCATGTCTTCTCCTTCAATCCGACGGCAGGATTGCCGTCACCGGCATGATGCCAGAATGGCCAGTCGCCGCAACCAACCCCCGCCCCCCTCGTTTCGCTTACGAAATCCCTTTCGACAGGAGCAGACGATGGCCGAGAAGACCGACGACCAGATCAAGCGCGACATGTGGAAGAAGATGGCCGACAGCCCCTTCCTGATGGTCGGCCTGACCGACGAACATCAGCATCACGAACCACTGACCGCCCAGCTCGACGAGGATCAGGTCGACACTTTGTGGTTCTTCGTCGGCAAGGACAATCGCGTAGCCAAGGGCGGTGCGGCGATGGCGCAGTTCGTGTCGAAGGGACATGACTTCTTCGCCTGCCTGTCGGGCACGATCACGCAGGACAAGGATCCGGCGATGATCGACAAGCTGTGGAACAAGCAGGTCGAGGCCTGGTTCGAAGGCGGCAAGGACGACCCCAACCTCACCCTCGTCCGCCTGGACATCGACAGCGCCGAGCTGTGGGAAACCGACCTGTCGCTCAGCGGTCGCGTCAAAATGCTGTTCGGCGGCTCGATCAAGCCCGGTGAAGCCGGTAGTCACGCCAAGGTCGAAACGACCGCAGCCTGACGTCTCCGCGGGCCCGCGACCATGGCGACGGTCACGGGCCCGCCGTTTTCTAGGACATGACCCATGAGTGTCGCCTTCCGGCGCGAGAATGACGACGAGCATCTCGAGCCCAAGTTCGAAATCCCGATCGCTCCCGGTCCCAACCTCGTGACCGCTCGCGGGCTGCGCCTGATCCAGGCCCGGCTGGCTGAGCTCGACGAACAGATCGCCGCTACCGCCGAGGAGGAGGCGGTGAAGACGTTGAAGCGCGACCATCGTTACTGGGGGACCCGCCTCGCGACCGCCGAGGTCGTGCCTGTGCCCGATGACGAAGAAGTCGCGATCGGATCGCGCGTTACCTTCATGCTCGACGGCAAGCGGCGGACGATCGACATCACCGGCGGCGACGAGGCGGACGCCGCGCACGATCGCATCGCCTTTTCCGCCCCCCTCGCTCGCACCCTCATCGGGCTGGCACCGGGCGAGACGGCGGACTTCGCAGGGCGCACCGACGCGATCGAAGTGCTTGAAAGCGGCCCCGCCCCCGACGCAGACTGAGCCCCAAGGGCAGTAGACGGCCCATGGAGAGGATCATGGGCCATTACGGCGACTTTCAGAACGCGATCTATCTGGCCGGCACGCGAGGGATCGTGCCCAAGCTGCCGGTCGATTTCGCAACGCTCGAGGCGCGCGCGAAGGAGACGATGCCGTCGTCGGTGCGCGACTATGTGATGGGCGGGTGCGGCGACGAATTCACGCAAGCCGAGAACGCCCGCGCCTTCCATCGATACGGCATGGTGCCGCGGATGATGGTCGATTGTACGGCGCGCAATCTGTCGATCGAGCTGTTCGGACGCCGCCTGCCCAGCCCCATCTTCATGAGCCCGATCGGTGTCGCCGGCATCGCGACGCCCGACGGCCATGGCGACCTGGCGGCGGCACGGGCATCGGCGCTGACCGGCGTGCCGCTGATGGCATCGACGCTGTCGAACGATCCGCTGGAGGCCGTCCACGCGGCGACCGACGATACGCCGGCGTGGTTTCAGCTCTACACGCCCAAGGACCCCGAGCTTGCCGCCAGCCTGGTCTCGCGCGCCGAGGCGGCGGGGTATGAAGCGATCGTGGTGACGCTCGACACCTGGGTCACCGGCTGGCGCCCGCGCGATCTGAATACCGGCAACTTCCCCCAGCTGAAGGGCGTGGTGCTGCAGAACTACTTCACCGATCCGGTCTTTCAGAAGCGTCTAGGACACGCGCCGGTGGACAATCCCGCGGCGGCAATCGGCCTGTGGGCGCAATCGTTCGGTAAGGTGCTGACCTGGGCCGACATGCCGTGGCTACGGTCGCTGACCAAGCTGCCGATCGTGTTGAAGGGCATCTGCCATCCCGACGACGCCCGCCGCGCGGTCGACAGTGGTGCCGACGCCATCTTCTGCTCCAACCACGGCGGTCGTCAGGCGAATGGCGGGATTGCCGCGATCGATATGCTGGCGGACGTCGTCGCCGCGGCGGGCGACACGCCGGTGCTGTTCGATTCGGGCGTGCGATCGGGCAGCGATGTGCTGAAGGCACTGGCGCTCGGCGCAGCGGCCGTCGGCATCGGTCGGCCGTGGCTCTACGGTTTGGCGCTCGATGGAGCCGAAGGCGCAGCACACGTCCTGCGCTGCATCCTGGCGGAGGCGGACCTGCTGATGGCCGTCAACGGCTGCCCGACGATCGAGGCCGTCCGTGCGGAGGGCGTCAGGCGGCTTTGACCGCGTCCCGGCGGTCGCCCTCGCGCAACTGCCCCCACGCCCGCGCTGTCCCCCGCTCTGTCCGCTTCGCCTGATATAATGCAGTGTCGGCGCGGTGGACAAAGGCGTGCAGCGTGTCTTCGCCGGCATCGAAGGTGGCGTGACCGATCGTGCCCGACACCGGGATGATGCCGACTGCGGCATGAACCGGCATCTTCAGGTCGACGAGCAGTCTTGCGACCAGTTCGGCCGCACGGCGGGCGGCGTCGCCGCGCAACAGCAGCGCGAATTCGTCACCGCCGACGCGGGCGGCAAAGGCGTCTGTCGGATGGACGCGACGCAATCGACGCCCGAATGCGCGCAGGACTTCATCGCCGGCGAGATGGCCGTGGGCATCGTTGATGTGCTTGAAGAAATCGAGATCGATCAGCACGAGTTCGAGCGGCGATTCGTCGCTGCGCGCTACGGCGATCCATCGCTCCATCTCGGTGTTGAACGCGGCGCGATTGGCGATACGGGTCAGCGAATCGACGCTGGCCGACCGCCGCAGCCTCTGCTCCAGCGCATGACGCGCGGTAATGTCCTGAAAGACGCCGACGACCGCGACCGGCCGACCGGCGCTCAATTCGAGTTCGCCCATGGAACGGACACGCCGGCGCACGCCCTTGGCGCTCACGAAATCGATCTCGATGTCGAATGGCGCGCCGGTTTCCATGGTCGTTGCCAGCGCCCCCGCGACCGTTGCGCGGGCGTTTTCGGGGAAATAATCCATGGCATTGGCCAGTTCGGGCGGGGTTTCCGGATCGATGTCGTAGATGCGGTAGATGCCGTCGGACCAGACTAGCGTTTCATCCGCCAGTTCGAGGCGCCACCAGCCGATTTCCGCCAGGCGTTCGGCCTGACGGAACACGCGGTCGTTCCGGCGCAGCGCGGCCGACTGTTTTTCGGCACGGACGCGTAGCGCGCGGGCGTCGAACAGTGCCTCTGCCAGCGCCTTCAGATGACCGAGCACGGCATGCTGTTCGGCAGTAAATGCGCGCGGCTGGATGTCGAGGCCGCAGACCGCGCCGACCGGCACGCGCGGTCCGCCATCGGGATCAGGCGCGGAGATGGCTATACCGGCGTAGCTGCGGATGTGGGGCGCCTGCGTGACCAACGGGCTGGCCGCGAATTCGCCATCCTGGCGAGCGTCGGCAATCGTCACTTCGCCACCGCTGACGATCGTGCGATTGCAGAACACATGTTCGCGCGGTGCGGGCCCGGCGTCGATGCCCGACGCGGCCAGCGGCGTGAAGCGTTCCGCATCGATTATCGACACGACACCCATCGGGCACGCCAGCAGCTCTGCAGCCAAGGCGGCCAGCGCGTCGAATTCGCGTTCCGGCGGCGCGCCGATCAGGTCGAGTGCAGCAAGAGCGCGGACACGGTGTTCGGCATTGGTGGGACGTTCAACGCAAGTCATGCAATCGTTGCTAAACGGTGCCGCGTTAATTTTCTGGGTGCCGCCGCACGGCAGAACCACCTAAGAGACGCGCAGATTCAGCCGAGAGAGCGAGCCGTCCCATGAAGTTCTTCGTCGACACCGCCGACACCAACGACATCCGCGATCTGGCCGAATCGGGCCTGGTCGATGGCGTCACCACCAACCCGTCGCTGATCCACAAGTCGGGTCGCGATTTTCTGGAGGTGGTGCGCGAGATCTGCACGATCACGAGCGGTCCGGTGTCGGCCGAAGTCGTCGCGCTCGATCACGCAGGCATGATGCGCGAGGCCGAAATCCTCCGCAAGATCGCCGACAACGTCGCGGTGAAGGTGCCGCTGACGATCGACGGCCTCAAGACCTGCAAGGCGCTGACCGACGACGGCACGATGGTGAACGTCACGCTCTGCTTCTCGGCCAATCAGGCGTTGCTGGCGGCGAAGGCCGGCGCGAGCTTCATCTCGCCCTTCGTCGGCCGGCATGACGACATCGGCTTCGACGGCATGCAGCTGATCAGCGACATCCGCCTGATCTACGACAATTACGACTTCGCCACCGAAATCCTGGTCGCGAGCGTCCGCCACCCGATCCATGTGCTGGAGAGCGCTAAGCTCGGCGCCGACGTGATGACCGCGCCGCCGGCGGTGATCCGCCAGCTGGTCAAGCACCCGCTGACCGACAAGGGGATCGAGGGCTTTATGGCGGACTGGGCGAAGAGCGGGCAGAGCATCGGCTGAGCCGCGTCGGCCGGCGAAGCCGCGGACGGCAGCGGTGCGCCTGCGGGGCACAGCAAATGCCGGTCGGCGGGAGCGGCCCGCCGCTCCCGACCGACGACGCGGAATTCACTTCCGCGTCAGCGCGTGCGGTTCATGCTACAACCGACTTGCCCAGCCCGAAGACGAACAACCCGTCGACAAGCTCAGGGCGAACGGGGTGTGGCGACAGGTCAGTCCTGCCGCCTCACCGCAACACCCCCCGCACGGCATTCCAGTTCAACAGGAAATTCCGGTGCTCGGCCCAGGTCTGCCCGGTGACCGTCCCCCCGGTCTGGCACGCCGCCGTGTGATACGGCACCGCGCCATCGGTCGTGCGAAAACCTACGCAGGTCCGTTTGCGATCGGTCTTCCACCGGCCGGCCTGGATGTCGCTGCGGTAGAATTTTCCTGTCACCGTCCCGTCGGGTTTCAGCTCCAGTCGCATTGGCTGGCGGTAGGGCGAATCACCGGGCTTTGACGTGAGGTCAACGATCCAGTCGCCGGCGGGGGCGGGAACGACGGGCGTGGCCACCTCGGCGAGAGCAAGAAGCAGGACAGCGATCATATTCCGAAGTTTCGCCGGAGCGGGGATTCCGTCAATCGTGCGTCCGGTTTAGGGTCAGGCGCTATGCAACCGCTCCCCGCCGCCTGGGCCGCCCATCTGTCGCGCGATCGTCGCCGGTCGGCCCACACCGTGCGCGCCTATCAGGCGACGGCAGAGCGGCTGATACGATTTCTGGAACGCCATCGTGGCGAGCCGGTCGATCGCGATGCGCTCCAGACCATCACGGCGGGCGACCTGCGCGCCTTCCTCGCCCAGCGGCGCAGCGAAGGCCTCGCCAACGCCTCTGCCGCACGCGAGCTATCGGCGGTGCGCGGATTCCTGGCCTGGGCCGGGGCGGAGGCGCCGCGTCTGAAAGGACCGCGGGTCAAGAAGGGCGTGCCGCGCCCGATCGCGCCGGACGAGGTCGTCGCTTTGGCGGAAGAGGTCGCTGACGAAGCGCGCGAACCCTGGATCGCCGCGCGCGATTGGGCGCTGCTGCTGTTGCTCTACGGCGCGGGCCTGCGGATCGGCGAGGCGCTGGCGCTGACCGGCGCGGCACTGCCGATCGGCGAGACGTTGGCCGTGACCGGCAAGCGCGACAAGACGCGGATGGTACCGATCCTGCCGCAGGTCGCCGATGCGGTCACGCGCTATGCGGAGCTCCAGCCGTGGCCGATCGGCCGCGACACGCCGCTGTTCCGCGGGGCGAAGGGCGGGCCGCTGGCGGCCGGCGTCATCCGCCGTTCGGTCCAGGGTGCCCGCGGGCGACTGGGATTGGGCGAGCGGACGACGCCGCACGCGCTGCGCCACAGTTTCGCGACGCATCTGCTGGGGCGCGGTGCGGATCTGAGAGCGCTCCAGGAACTGCTCGGCCATGCGAGCCTGAGTTCGACGCAAATCTATACCGCGGTCGACGCGGCGCATCTGCTTGATGTGTACCGCAACGCCCACCCGCGCGCTTAACGCTCCGCGCGGGGCTTCCAGGTGATGACGCGGTAGATGTAGCCGATCACGATCGCTACCGTCAGCGCGATGGCGGCGGGCCCGACATAATGGTCCAGCTTGTCGAAATTGGCGCCGAGGTAATAGCCGGCGCCCGCCAGCACCGTGTTCCAGATCGCGCTGCCGAGAAACGTCGCCAGCGCGAAGCGCCAATGTGGCATGCAGGCCATGCCCGCGGGCAGCGAGATCATCGTGCGGAAGGTCGGCAAAAAGCGGAACACGAACACCGTCTTGCCGCCGTGTTTCAGGAAGAAGCGGTGGAGCTTTTCAACATCCTCCCACTCGACCGTCAGCACTCGGCCCCAACGATCGACGATCGGCTTCAGGCCATTGTAGCCAAATTTCCGACCTATCACGTACCAGAAGTAATTGCCCGCCGTCGTACCGGCGGTGCCCCACAGGATTAGCGGCACGATGCCCATGTCGCCCCGCGCGACCGCCATGCCGCCGAGCCCCATGATGACTTCGGACGGAACCGGCGGCACCACGTTTTCCAGCGCCATCAGCAGGAAGATGCCGATGTAGCCGCCCCACGCGATCGCATCGAGGATGAAGTCGGTCATTGGTGGGGAGTAACTCTTGAAACCCGCGAAAGGGTTCGTCTCAGCCGCGGCGTGCGGCGACCCGCGCCTCGATCGCATCCCAGATCATTGCGGCCGTATCGGTGCCGTTGAACCGGTCGATCGCGACGATTCCGGTCGGCGAGGTCACGTTGATCTCGGTCAGCCATTCGCCGCCGATCACGTCGATCCCGACGAAGATCAGCCCGAGGCGCTTCAGCTCCGGCCCGAGCACCGCGCAGATTTCCCTTTCCCGCTCGGTCAGGTCGGTCTTCACCGCCGATCCACCGACCGCCAGGTTGGAGCGGATTTCGCCCTCGCCCGGGATGCGGTTGATCGCGCCGGCAACCTCACCGTCGACCAGCACGATCCGCTTGTCGCCCTTGGCCACGCCCGGCAGGAACGCCTGGACCATGTGCGGTTCGCGGTAGGCGGTGTTGAACACCTCTATCAACGACGACAGGTTCGCACCATCGCGCCCGACCTTGAAGATCGCCTTGCCGCCATTGCCGTGAAGCGGCTTGACGACGATCTCGCCATGTTCGGCAAGGAACTTTCGCGCCTCTTCGAGGCTGCGGGTGACGAGCGTCGGGGGCATATATTGCGCGTAATCGAGCACCCAGATTTTCTCGGGTGCGTTGCGGACGCTGGCCGGATCGTTGACGACCAGCGTGCGGTCCGAAATCCGCTCCAGCAGGTGCGTCGCGGTGATGTAGCCCAGGTCGAAGGGCGGATCCTGACGCATCAGGACGACGTCCGCCTCCTCGCCCAAGTCGAGGTCGACGGCCTCGCCGAACGCGAAATGATCGCCGACGACGCGCTGGACGGTCACCGGATGCGCCTTTGCCCAAACGCGGCCGGCGGAATAGCTCAGGTCCTCGGCCGCGTAATGGAACAGCCGGTGCCCGCGCGCCTGCGCCGACAGCATCAGCGCGAAGCTCGAATCACCCGCGATGTTGATCGATTCGAGCGGGTCCATCTGGACGGCGACGGTGAGCGGATGGGTCATGCGTCGCAGGTAAGGTGCCGCCGCGCGATTGTCACCCGATCCAGGCGTTCTCGATATGCCGCGGCATCGCCCCGCGCGCTAGCAGCAGCACGTCGACACGGATGTCGTCCTGTGGCCCGGCATAGCGCGGCATCAGATATTCGGCCGCGGCGGCGACACGCGACAGGCGGCGCTGGTCGATCGCGAAGTCGAGCTCGGCCGCGGAGGCGCGGGTCTTCACCTCGACGAAGGCAACCAGATTGCCGCGCCGGGCGACCAGATCGACTTCGCCCGCAGGCGTGCGGACACGGCGGTCGAGGATGCGCCAGCCCTTCAACCGCAGCCACCAGCCGGCGATACGCTCGCCCCGGCGCCCTGCGGCTTCGGCGGCCTGGCGGTCCCTCACCCCTTCAACTCCATCGCCCGCGCGTAGAGGTCGCGCCGGTCGAGGCCCAGCCGCTTGGCGACTTCCCCCGCCGCCTTGGACACCGGCAACCGCGTCAGAGCCTCGCGCAATGCGGTATCGGCGTCCTCTTCACTCGCCGGGGCTGGCTCGCCCGGCGGCGCGACGATCACGACGATCTCGCCCTTCGGCGGCGCGTCGGCGTAGCGGGCGGCCAGTTCGGACAGCGTGCCGGTAACGCATTCCTCGAACCGCTTGGTGATTTCGCGCGCCACCCCCGCCTCGCGGTCACCCAGCCCCTCCGCCAACGCCGCCAGCGTCGCTCCCAGCCGCGGGCCGGATTCGTAGAGGATCAGCGTCGCCCGCACGCTCGCCACCTCGGCGATCGCGGTCGCCCGCGCCCCAGCCTTGGGCGGCAGGAAACCGAGAAACAGGAACCGGTCAGTCGGCAGCCCGGCAAGCGTCAACGCCGCGACCGCCGCGCAGGGGCCCGGCACCGTCACCACCAGATGCCCCGCCGCCCGCGCATCGCGGACCAGCTTGTAGCCCGGATCGGAAATCAGCGGCGTGCCGGCGTCGCTGACCAGAGCCACCACTTCACCGCCCATCCGCGCGACCAGGCCCGGCCGCACGGCCTCTGCATTATGGTCGTGATACGGCGTCATCGTTCGCCTGGTACCGATGTGCTGGAGCAGCTTGGCGGTGACGCGGCTGTCCTCCACGGCGATCACGTCAGCATTCGCAAGGACTTGGGCCGCACGCGGGCTCAGGTCACCGAGATTGCCGATGGGGGTCGCGACGATGTAGAGACCTGGGGAAAGTTCGGCGTTCATGAGGGGAATCACTATGGCGGAGGTGACAGGCACACCGCAACTGCGCAAACTGAAGCAGGCGGTCGTTCTGTTGGGAGCCGCGCTGCTGAGCGCCTGCGCCGTGGTGCCGCGCGACGTCGGTCCGCCGCCCCCGCCGCCGCCCACCACGACCGCCCCGCGCCCGACGACGCCGCGCCCGGTTACGCCGGCGCTGCCCGAGGATGCGGCGCGGCACCGCATCGCACTGCTCGTGCCGCTGTCCGGCGCCAATGCCGCGGTCGGCCGCAGCCTGGCCAACGCGACTCAGCTCGCGCTGCTCGATACGCGTAACGAGAAGGTGCGGATCACCAATTACGACACCTCGACCGGCGCTGCCGCCGCTGCCCAGCGCGCGATCGACGAAGGCGCGCAACTGATTCTGGGGCCGCTGCTGGCCGAGGACGTGCGGATCGTGACCCCGATCGCCCGCGCCGCGCGGGTGCCGGTCCTGAGCTTCTCGAACGACCTCTCGGTTGCGGGCAACGGCGCCTATCTGCTCGGCTATGCCCCCGCCCAGTCGATTGAGCGCGTGGTCGACTACGCCCGCGGCACCGGCATCACCGACTTCGCCGGACTGATCCCGGCGGGTACCTATGGCGAACGCGCATCGACCGCATTCCTGCGCGCGGTCGAGGGTGCCGGCGGACGCGTGACCGGTATGCAGACCTATGACCGCTCGGCGGGCTCGATCGCCAATGCGGTCGGTCGGCTGACCCGCGCGTCGCCGTTCCAGGCGGTGCTGATCGCCGACAGTGCCGGCACCGCTAGCCTGGCCGTGCCTGCGCTGAAGCGCTCGGCCGGTGGCGCGCGCGTGCTCGGGACCGAGTTGTGGAACGCCGACACCGGCATCGGTGGCAACGCGGCACTGAACGGCGCGTGGTTCGCCAGCGTGTCGAACACGCTCTATCGCCAGTACGCCGGCAAATACCGCGCCCGCTTCGGCGCGGCACCCTATCGTTTGTCGAGTCTCGGCTATGACGCGGTCCTGTTGACTGTGCGCATCGCACGCGACTGGCGTGTAGGGGATCGCTTCCCCGAAAGCCGCCTGACCGACCGCGACGGGTTCGCCGGCCTGGACGGCGCCTTCCGCTTCGGCCGCGACGGCATCGCCGAACGCGCGCTGGAGGTGCAGGAGATCAGGAGCGGGACGACGGTGACGGTGTCGCCGGCACCGGCGGGGTTCGGGGGGCGGTGAGCCGACCGCTCCCATCCCCTACAGTCGTCGTTCCCGCGCAGGCGGGAATACATTCTGGCTGACCTTACGGCTCTTTCCGACAGGTCAGCCAGAATTGATCCGCGCCTTCGCGGGGATGACGGACTAAGACTTCGCAATCGCCGGTAGAATAGAATCCAGCAGGAGTATCCCCGCTTCGGTCGTCGCGATGTGATCGCCATCGCGCACCAGCAACCCGTGCCCGACCAGCCGATCGACCGCGGCTAGGTCGACCCGGGCGGGATCGACCGTGATGCCTTCCCGCATCCTGAGTCCCATTACCAGTACCTCGGACGCACGGTCGGCGGGATCGAGGGCATCCTCGCTCTGCATCCCATGCATGTTGCGGTCGATCGCCCCCAGCCAATTCTCCGGCTTCTTGTGCCGCACCGTCGCGTACCCGCCGCGCCGGCCATGCGCGCCGGGGCCGATGCCGGCATAGTCGCGGTAGCGCCAATAGGTCAGGTTGTGGCGGCTCTCCGCGGCTGCTCTCGCATGGTTCGATACCTCGTAGCGGGGCAGGCCGCCGGCACGGGTCATCGCCTGGGTCGTCTCGAACAGCTCGGCCGCGGCATCGCCATCGGGGATGGTCAGTTCGCCCTTCGCTGCCAGCGTCGCGAAGCGGGTGCCGGGTTCGATCGTCAGCTGGTAGAGCGACAGATGCTCGGTCCCGAAGCTCAGCGCCCGCGCCAGTTCCGCCTCCCAGTCGGCCAGCGACTGGTCCGGCCGGGCGTAGATCAGGTCGAAGCTGACCCGCGCGAATTCGCGCTGTGCGATGTCGAGCGCGCCCAGTCCTTCGCGCACGTCATGCGCCCGGCCCAGGAACGCGAGCGCGGCATCGTCGAGCGCCTGGAGGCCCAGCGACACGCGGTTGACCCCGGCGGCGGCGATGTCGGCGAAGCGCGCCGCTTCCACTGACGATGGGTTCGCCTCCAGCGTGATCTCGATATCGGCGGTAAAGCCCCACGCAGCCTCCGCCGCCTCCAGCAGCGCCGCGACCGTTCCAGGCGGCATCAGCGAGGGCGTACCGCCGCCGAAGAAGATCGATCCCAACCGCCGCCCCGGCAGCACCGCGGCTTCATGGCGCAAATCGGCGAGCAGCGCGTCGCGCCACCGGGCCTGGTCCACGCTCTCGCGGACATGGCTGTTGAAGTCGCAATAGGGGCATTTGCTGACGCAGAACGGCCAGTGAATGTAGAGCGCCAGAGGATGTGGAGCGTTCATGCTGGGTGCGCTATGCCCTGACGCCATGCGAATGTCATGGCTGATCCCGCTGCTGTTGCTCACCGCCTGCACCGCCGAGGCTCCGCCCGAGCGCGTCGTGGAGCGCCGTCCGTTCGACGGCCCTGCGCCGCGCGGGGCCGCAATGCTGCAACAGGCGATGACGACGATGCACAACACCGCACGGGCTAGCGTACGCCAGCCGCCGCTGACTTGGGACCCCGCGCTGGCCGATGCCGCCGGGGCCTATGCCCGCGAGATGTCGCGGACCGGGCGGTTCGAACATTCGAAACAGCCGCGTGGCACCCCGAACCAGGGCGAGAATTTGTGGACCGGCACTCGCGGTGCGTATCGCTATGACGAAATGGCGCAGCACTGGATCGACGAACGCCGCGTGTTCGTGAACCGCCCATCGCCCGATTTCAGCACGACCGGCGACTATCGCGACGCGGGGCATTACGCGCAGATCGTCTGGTCGCGGACGCAGCGGTTCGGATGCGCGATGGCAGCGGGCCCGCGCGACGAGTTTCTGGTGTGCCGGTATGTGCCGGCCGGGAACGTCGTGGGCGAACTGGCGCTGCCCTGACTGATATCTTCATCCCGGACGTGATCGGGGATCCAGGGTCGCGAGCATAGACCTTTGCGGCTCTGGATCCCGGGTCGAGCCGGGGATGATGCAGGTGGGGGGCTCAGCCCTTCCGCCGCTTCCGCTTCGGCTGGGGTTTCGCGCCCCACAGCCGAAGCCCCAAGATCGCGCCACCGATCGCCACCGCGCCCAGTCCGACGATGGCGCCGATCGTGCCGACCGGCAGAGCGGGCCGCCCGTTCTGCGTCGTCGCCGTCCGCATCACCGGCGGCAGGTCCGGCGTGTCGTGCTTCGGTTCGTTCAGCGGAAACGGCGACTGACTGGCTTCGGGCATCGGCGGGCTGTGCGACACGACTGTCTCTCGAACGCTGTTGAGATCGTCCGGACAAACGCCATCCGCCCTCCTTGGGTCCCACGCGCGTTAATCGGGGTTGGTCTGGCGCGCGGCTTGCGCTAGGCGGCCGGGCCATGACGCGCGTTGGCATTATCATGGGGTCGACTTCCGATTGGGAGACGATGCGCCATGCCGCCGAGATCCTCGACACGCTGGACGTTGCCTACGAAACCCGCGTGGTCTCGGCGCACCGCACGCCCGAACGCCTCTACGATTATGCCAACGGCGCCGCCGACCGCGGGCTGAAGGTGATCGTCGCGGGCGCGGGCGGCGCAGCTCACCTGCCCGGCATGGCAGCGGCGATGACCCACCTGCCGGTGCTGGGCGTGCCGGTGGAATCGAAGGCGCTGAAGGGCATGGACAGCCTGCTCTCCATCGCCCAGATGCCCGGCGGTATCCCGGTCGGCACGCTGGCGATCGGCAAGGCGGGCGCGATCAACGCGGGGTTGCTGGCAGCGGCGATCCTGGCGGGCAGCGATGCGGCGCTCGAAGCACGACTGATCGCCTGGCGGGCCAAGCAGACCGACAGCGTGGCGGAAACGCCGGAGTAACCGACCCCCGCCGTTCGTATTGAGCTTGGAGGATTTATGACCGTGCCCCTTCCCCCCGGTTCGACGATCGGCATTCTCGGCTCGGGCCAGCTCGGGCGGATGCTCGCCATCGCCGCTGCGCAACTCGGCTATCGCACGCACATCTACGCGCCGGAGACCGGGCCGGCGAACGACGTCTCGCCGTTGATGACCCGCGCGCGCTACGACGACGCCGGCGCGCTTGCCGCCTTCGCGCGCAGCGTCGATGTCGTGACCTACGAGTTCGAGAACGTCGCCTTCGCCCCCATCGCCGCGCTGTCGCCGATCGCGCCGGTCCGCCCGCCGGCAATGAGTCTGGCCACCGCGCAGGACAGGGTGAACGAGAAGAGCTTCGTCGAGGGGCTGGGCGGCCGCCCGGCCCCGTGGCGCGAAGTAAAGTCCTTCGCCGACCTCGAGGCCGCGATCGCAGCGATCGGGTGTCCGGCGATACTCAAGACATCGCGCTTCGGCTACGACGGCCGCGGCCAGGCGCGGATCACCTCGCCCGACGACGCGCAGGCAGCGTGGGACGCGATCGGCGCGGCGCCGGCGGTGCTCGAAGGCTTCGTCGAGTTCGAGCATGAATTCTCGATCGTACTGGCGCGCGGGCTCGACGGGACGATCGTCAGCTATGCCCCACCGCTCAACGTCCACCGCGACGGCATCCTCGACACCTCGACCATCCCCGCCCCGCCGCAGGTCGCCGCGCAGTGGACCGAAGCCGCCACGCTCGCCGGTCGCGTCGCTGGCGCGCTGGAGCATGTCGGCATTCTGACGCTCGAATTCTTCGTCGGGGCGGACGGCCCGGTGTTCAACGAAATGGCGCCGCGCGTGCACAATTCGGGGCATTGGACGATCGAAGGCGCGGTCACATCGCAATTCGAAAACCACATCCGCGCGATCTGCGGCCTGCCGCTCGGATCGACCGACGTGGTCGGCCACGGCGCGGTGATGGAAAATCTGATCGGCGACGACTGGCAACGCTGGCCCGAAGTGCTCTCCGAGCACGACGCCCACCTGCACCTCTACGGCAAGCATGAGGCGCGCCCGGGCCGCAAGATGGGGCATGTGACGCGGGTGAAGCGGTAACTTACGTCTCCTCTCCCTGAACGGGAGAGGCCGGGGTGGTTTGGCGTGCGCAGCGCGCTATCCTACGCTCGCCCGATGCGTCATCGTATCGATGCTGTGCTGACCAGACGCGCTCGCGAACTGTGCAATAATCGCACCCCGACCGACCGCGCTGTCTGGCAGCGCATCTCACAATATCGCACAGCCTTCACACGCCAGTTGGTCGTCGCCAGCTTAATCATCGATCTCGCCTGCCGGAAAGCTCGGCTTGTGGTCGAATTCGACGGCAGCCAGCATCATGGCAAGATCGATACGGATGAACGGCGTTCCCGGTATCGTGCCGAGCGCGGGCGGCGGATCATGCGCCTCTGGAATTCCGAGGTTCTCGCCAATCCGGAGGGTGCGGTGCTCCACATCCTCGCGACAGCCGCCGTGCCTCGGCGGCACCTACCCCCGACCCCTCCGTTCGAGCGAGAGGAGTTCGCGCGTGGCTCAGTCGCAGCACAACGACTGAGTTGCATCACCGCGCGTGCCCGCCCACAGTCACGCCCATGTCCACCGACCACCCGTCCACCCCCGCCAACGGCCGGCACATCGCGCTGCTGATCGATGCCGACAATGTCTCGCACACCAAGATCGGGGCGATCGTCGCCGAGCTGTCGAAATACGGCACCGCCAATATCCGCCGCGCCTATGGCGACTGGGCGAGTCAGGGCCTGAAGGGCTGGCGCGACAAGCTCCACGCCTTCGCCATCCGCCCCGTGCAGCAATTCAGCTACTCGGCCGGCAAGAACGCGACCGACATAGCGATCGTCATCGATGCGATGGAATTGCTGTACACGCAGAAGCTCGACGGCTTCGCGATCGCATCGAGCGACGCCGATTTCACGCCGCTCATCATGGCGCTGAAGGCGAACGGACAGGACGTGTTCGGCTTCGGCGAGCGCAAGACGCCCGAGCCGTTCGTCAACGCCTGCACGACGTTCCTGTACCTCGACAGCCTAGTCGATCCCGATGCGCCCGCCCCGGCGCCCGCAAGACGCCCCAAGGCCACTGCGGCCAAGCCGGCCCAGGCCGAGCCCACCGCCCTGACCGAGCCCGAACGTCGTCCGCCGCTGGCGCAGGATGCCAAGCTGGTCACAGCCCTGCGCGGGGGCGTCGAAGCGGCCGAGCGAGACGACGGCTGGGCGGTGCTGTCGACCGCGGGCAGCCGGGTGAAACGCCAGGCGCCGATCGATCCGCGCAACTATGGCGTGCGCAACTTCCCGCAGTTGTTCGAGGCGGTCGGGTTATTCGACATCGTCAAGGGCGCCGACGGCAACGCCTATATCGCGGACAAGCGGAATCGCGAGCGGACCGCGGTGCCGACGGTTTGAGGAGTTGGAGCGGTTTCCGACCGATCTGCACCATCGCGACGGAGCCGATTTTTCCTCGTGGCTAGGAGTGAGGAAGGAACGGGGCTTTGCCCCCGTGACTGACGAAGTACACCGCCACGAGGCAAAATCGGCCCGCCCCGAAGGGGTTGTGTAAGGAAGGCCACTGTACGTCGTCCCGACGCTTGCAGGGGGCAACCAGCCCCTGCTGCGCGCCGCTCCTCGTCAGCAGCCTTCCTGACGCAATCACGATGATGCAGATCGATCGGGAGCCGCTCCGGAAGAAAGAAAGGCGTTCGGCCGCCCTTTTTGCTTTCTTCGTGCCACACGGGACGGCGCAAAAGAGAGCGGTGCTTCGACAAGTTCAGCACGAACGGGGGCAGCATTGTTCCAACGAAAAGGGCGCGCCGCCCGTCAGCGACGCGCCCTTTTCGCAACCCGATCGATCAGCCGATACGGTTGCCGGTCATCGGGAAGCTGCCGAACGCGCCGGCGGTGACCTGGCCGTCCAGCGTGTCACCGCTGACGGTGGCTTCGGCGGTGAGCGTCATCGGCATCGGCACCGTGATGTCGAGGCTCCACGACAGTTTGTCGCCGTCGATCTTGCCGTTCTTGATCTCGGTCGTGCCCATCGCACCCGAATATTGCCCCGTGAAACCGTCGCCAGACGAGGTGATCGTCAGCGTCGCCTTCTGGTCGCCCATCGGCGACTTCACGAGCGTATCCCAGCTACCGTCGATATTGGCCATGATCTCTCCTCACTTCGCCGCGGTCGGGGCCGCCGCGGGAGTCGCAGCGGCCGGAGCGGCGCTTGGCACCACCTCGACAGGGATGCCGAGCGTGTCAAGCTGCGGCTTCACCTTGGCGGCATCACCGACGACGACCCAGGTCAGCTTCGACGGATCGATCGCACCACGGGCCGCCTGATCGAGCGCGGCCGGGGTCAGCGCGCGGTAGCGGGCCGGGAGCTTCACGTAATAGTCGTCGGGACGGCCATACTGCTCCATGCGGATCAGCGCGCCCATCAGCGCGCCGCCCGTCTCGAAGCTGCCCGGCAGCGAGCGCACCGAATTGACGATCGCGTTGTTCGCTTCCTGCGCCGTCGTGCCCTGCGCGCCCAGCCAGCCGGTCAGGTCGCCCCGCGCGGCCTTGATCGAATCGCCGGTCTTGTCGGCCTGCACCGGCGCGATCAGGAAGAAGGGCATCCGTTCCTTCACGCCCTGAAGCGAAGTGCCGGCATAATATGCCCAACCCTTGGTTTCGCGCAGGTCGGTGATCAGGCGGGCGCTCGCCATGCCGCCGAACACGTCGTTGGCGGTGTTCAGCGCCAGCGGATCGTCGGTGCCCTTCACCGGGGTGACCTGGCCGGCGATGATCATCGACTGCGGGCTCTGCGGCTTGTCGATTAGCAGGATGCGCTCGGCGCCCGCCGCGGCCGGCGCACCGAACGTCTTGGTGCCCTTCGAAGCAGCCGGCGCCTTCCAAGAGCCGAGCTTCGCCTCGAGCAGCGGCTTGATCTCGGCGAGCGTGGTATCGCCGACGACGAACAGCGTGCCGTTGTCCGGGCGGATCCAGCGCGCATGATAGGCGACCAGGTCGTCGCGCGTCGTCGCCTTCACGCCGGCAGGCGTGCCCGACCCGGTGAAGGGGATGCCGTACGGATGGTTCGGACCATAGATGATCGGCGGCAGCGTCCGGAACGCGATCGCCTGCGGCTGGGTGTTCTCCGAGGCGATCCGCGCCAGCTGGGTGCCGCGCAGACGCTCGACATCGGCCGGCTTGAACGCCGGGTTGCGCAGCACGTCAGCAAACAGGTCGAGCGACGGCGCGAGGTTCGCCTTCAGCGCCGAGACGCTGACGGTCGAGGCGTCCATGCCGGTCGAGGCGTTGAGCGAGGCGCCCAGACGCTCCTCTTCCTCGGCGATCTGCGCCGCGGTGCGAGTGGTCGTGCCTTCGTCGAGCAGCGAGGTCATTAGCGTGCCTGCGCCGAGCTTGGCGCGGTCGTCGGCGGCCGAACCAGCGTCGAACGACGCGGCGACGCTGACGACCGGCACCGTCGTGCGGCGGGCGAAGACGACCTTCATGCCATTCGACAGCGTGGTGCGCTCGATCGCGGGGAACTGCAGCGCGGTGACGTCGCCGACCGCGGGCTCCTTGCGGGTCGCGGTCGCGGGCGGCGTGGTAG
Source organism: uncultured Sphingomonas sp. (assembly GCA_913776045.1). Lineage (GTDB taxonomy): Bacteria > Pseudomonadota > Alphaproteobacteria > Sphingomonadales > Sphingomonadaceae > Sphingomonas. The sequence goes on along the minus strand of CAJYOI010000045.1, from coordinate 44,453 downwards.
GCGTCTGCGTCTTCACCGCCGGGGCTTCCTTGGCGGCGACGTCGCTGCCGGCCAGCGCCTGGTCCTCGGCCGAGCGTTCGCCAGGCTCCAGCGTCAGCTTGAAGACCGGACGGCTCAGCCACTTGCTTACGACCGCGCCGACGTTCGCCGGGGTGGCCGATGCGATGACCTGCAGGTCCTTCTTATATTCGCCCGGATCGCCCGCGTAGACCGCGCCTTCGGCCAGCGCGACCGCCTTGCCGCCGAAGCCGCCGACCTGTTCCAGGCCCTTCACGCGGCTCGCCAGCGCGGTGGTCGCGGCGCGGCGGACTTCGTCCTCGGTCGGGCCGTTCTTGACGAAATCGGCGATGATCTCGTCCATCCGCTTGGCCACCACCGCCGGGTCGACGCCGGGGCGGACGCGCGCGTTGATCTCGACGAACGACAGCTTCTCGTGGCTTTGCAGACCCGCCGAGACGCCGACCGCCAGATTTTCCTTGCGGACCAGCGCGTCGTACAGTCGCGAGCTGCCGAGGCCGCCGAGGATGTCGAGGCCGAGGTCCAGCGTCGGGTTCTCCGGATCGGTCAGGCCCGGGCCCGTCCATTCGCGCGACAGGCGGACCTGCGCGACGCGGTCCTTCATGACCTTTTCGACCGGCGCGGCGAGCGTCGGGATGGTGACCGCCGGGCGCGGGGTTTCGGGGCCCCGCTTGATGTCGCCGAAATATTGCGCGACCTTCTTCTTGGCGGTTGCCAGATCGATGTCGCCGGCCAGCACCAGCACGGCGTTGTTCGGGCCGTAATGGTCGCGGAACCAGGTCTTCACGTCCTCCAGGCTGGCGGCGTTCAGATCGGCCATCGACCCGATCGTCGAGTGGCGGTACGGATGCCCCTCCGGCAGCAGAGCGGCGGCTTCTGCGTAGGAGACGAGGCCGCCCGGTTCGTTCTCGCCCATGCGCTTTTCGTTCTGGACGACGCCGCGCTGGTTATCGAGCTTCTCCTGCGTCACCGCGCCGAGCAAATAGCCCATGCGGTCGCTTTCCAGGAACAGCGTGCGGTCGAGCGCGCCGGTCGGAACCGTCTCGAAATAATTGGTGCGGTCGTACCAGGTCGTGCCGTTCCAGTCGGTCGCGCCGATATCCTCCAGACGCCCGAAAAAACCGCCCGGCGCATTTTCCGAGCCATAGAACATCATGTGTTCGAAGAGGTGCGCGAAGCCGGTCTTGCCATTTGGCTCGTCCTTCGACCCGATGTGATACCAGACCGACACCGCGACGACCGGCGCCTTGCGGTCGGTATGGACGATGACGCGCAGGCCGTTGGGCAGCGTGAACGTCTCGTACGGGATGTTGACCTGCGACACGAGGTTCTGGAGCGAGGCGGACGACTTCGCCGGTGCCTGCGCGATCGCTGGCGTGGCGAGGGCGACGAGCGAGACAGCGGCCAGTGCAGTGAATTTACGCATGGAGGGAAGGCATCCGCAGTTGGTAGTGATAACTTGAGTTTAGCTGTCCGCCCGGGGCCGCGGCAAGCGCGCCGGGTGCAGTTCGTGGGACGCTGCTTGCGTCCGGCGGATTTCTGACGATCATCCGCGATATAGGTTCGAATTGATAGGAAATTCCGTTGCGCCACCTGACCATTCTGTTGCTGCTATCGACCATCGCCACGCCGGTTTTGGCGCAGGACACCGCGCCCGAGATTTCGCCCGCCGCGATGCGCGCGCATGTCGAATTCCTGGCAGACGATCTGTTGGAAGGGCGCGATGCCGGAACGCGCGGCTATGACATCGCCGCACGGTACGTCGCCAGCCGCTTCGATGCGCTGGGGCTTAAGCCGGGCACGCCCGACGGCTGGTATCAGACCGTCCGCTTCCAGACCGCACGGATCGATCCCGCCAAGCCCGCCGCGATCACCATCGGTGGCACGCGCTTCGACAATGGCGGCGACGTCGCGATGGCGCCGGACGGGCGTTTCCCCGAGCAGAAGGTCGATGGCGGTGCGGTATTCGTCGGTTACGGCCTCGACGCGCCTTCACAGGGCTACACCGACTATCGCGGCCTCGACCTGCGGGGCAAGTTCGCGGTGATGCTCGGCGGGATGCCTGAGGGCCTGCCGAGCGAGCTTGGGGCGAGCCTGAGCGCCGAGCGGACACGCGTCGCGATGGCGAAGGGCGCGATCGGCGTGCTGACCATCCCGACGCCCAAGATGCTGAAGGCGTATCCCTGGGCCCGCGCAAAGGCCTCAATCGGCACTCCCCGCCAGCGCGTGGTCGAGCCGAACGGCCAGCCCAACCTGCCTGCCCCGGGCATCCGCGCCAGCGGCTATGTGACCGGCGCCGCGCTCGACGCGCTGTTCGCGGGCAGCGGCACGACCCCGGCGGAGGTCTTCGCCGCGATCGGGAAGCCCGGCGGCAAGGTGCGCGGGCGCGCGTTGAAGCCGATGGTCAGCTTCACCGCGTCGAACCTCGTCACGACGTCACAGAGCCCGAACGTCATCGGCGTCATCCCCGGCAGCGATCCTGCGCTCACAGCTGAATATGTCCTGATGACCGCGCATCTCGACCACGACGGCATCAACCCGAACGCCAAGGGCGACGACAAGATCATGAACGGCGCGATGGACAACGCCGCCGGCGTCGCGACGATGCTGGAGGCGGCGCGCGCCTTTATGAACAGCGGCAAGCCGTCGAAGCGCAGCGTGATGTTCGTGGCGCTTACGTCCGAGGAGGACGGCCTGCTCGGCTCGGACTATCTCGCGCGGCATTCGGTGGTGCCGGCGGGGGCTAAGGTGGTCGCTGACGTCAACCTCGACATGCCGGTGCTGCTCTACAAGCTGGAAGACGTCGTCGCGTTCGGTGCCGAACATTCGACGGTCGGCGAAGCGGCAGCGCGCGCGGCGGCGAAGGTCGGACTGACGCTGTCGCCCGATTTCATGCCGGAGGAGAATGTTTTCGTCCGCTCAGACCACTATAGCTTCGTCAAGCAGGGCGTGCCCTCGGTGATGCTCGCGACCGGCGTGAAGAACGGCGGCGACAAAATCTTCAAGGATTTCCTGGCCAAGACCTACCACACGCCCGCCGACCAGCCGTCGCTGCCGTTCAACTGGGACTCGGCGGCAAAGTTCGCGGCGGTAAATTACGAGATCGCCCGCGACCTGGCCGACGCACCCGAGGCGCCCCGCTGGTACGTCGGCAGCCCGTTCGGCGAGCAGTTCGCCAAGGATCAACCCAAGGCCCCGCGGCCCGCCAAATGACCCCTTGTGTTGCCTAAAGGCAACACCATCTTCGCCAGCGTAACGAGATGGGGATAATATGAACCTCGAGAAATTCACCGACCGCGCGAAGGGTTTCCTGCAATCCGCACAGACGGTCGCGATCCGCATGTCGCACCAGCAGATCAGCCCTGAGCATCTGCTGAAGGCGCTGCTGGAGGACGAACAGGGCATGGCCGCCGGGCTGATCCAGGCCGCGGGCGGTGATGCGAAGAAGGCGGTCGCCGAGACTGACTTGTCGCTCGCCAAGGTGCCGGTCGTGTCGGGCGGCGGCGCGCAACAGACGCCGGGCCTGAACAACGATTGCGTACGCGTGCTCGACCAGGCCGAACAGATCGCGCAGAAAGCCGGTGACAGCTATGTCACCGTGGAGCGGTTGCTGGTCGCGCTGGCGCTCAGCCTCAACACCGCGGCAGGCAAGGCCCTTCAGGCGGCGGGCGCGTCGGCCGACAAACTGAACGCCGCGATCAACCAGATGCGTGGTGGACGCACCGCTGACACCGCCGGCGCCGAGGACCGCTACGATGCACTGAAGAAGTTCGCGCGTGATCTGACGCAGGCGGCGCGCGACGGTAAGCTCGACCCGGTCATCGGCCGCGACGAGGAAATCCGGCGGACGGTGCAGATCCTCGCCCGCCGTACGAAGAACAACCCCGTCCTCATCGGCGAACCCGGCGTCGGCAAGACCGCGATCGCCGAAGGCCTGGCGCTGCGCATTGCCAATGGCGACGTGCCGGATACGCTGAAGGACCGCAAGCTGATGGCGCTCGACATGGGCGCGCTCATTGCGGGTGCCAAATATCGCGGCGAGTTCGAGGAGCGGCTGAAGGGCGTGCTCGACGAGGTGAAAGCCGCCGAAGGCAACGTCATCCTGTTCATCGACGAAATGCACACGCTGGTCGGTGCCGGAAAGACCGACGGCGCAATGGATGCGTCGAACCTGCTGAAGCCCGCGCTCGCCCGCGGTGAACTTCACTGCATCGGCGCGACGACGCTCGACGAGTATCGCAAATATGTCGAAAAGGACCCCGCGCTCCAGCGGCGGTTCCAGCCAGTCTTTGCCGACGAACCGACCGTCGAGGATACGATCAGCATCCTGCGCGGCCTGAAGGAGAAGTACGAGCTCCACCACGGCGTTCGCATTACCGACGGCGCGATCGTCGCCGCGGCGACGCTCAGCAACCGCTACATCACCGACCGCTTCCTGCCCGACAAGGCGATCGACCTGATGGACGAGGCCGCCAGCCGCATCCGCATGGAGGTGGAGTCGAAGCCCGAGGAGATCGAAAACCTCGACCGCCGCATCATCCAGCTGAAGATCGAACGTGAGGCGCTGCGCCGCGAGAGCGACCAGGCGTCACGCGACCGGCTGGCGACGCTGGAGGGTGACCTCGCTAATCTCGAGCAGCAGTCGGCCGAACTGACCACGCGCTGGCAGGGCGAAAAGGACAAGATCGCCGGCGAGGCGAAGATCAAGGAGCAGTTGGAAGCCGCCAAGCTCGAACTCGAGCAGGCGCAGCGATCGGGCGACCTCGCGAAGATGTCGGAGCTCAGCTACGGCACCCTCCCTGCCCTTCAGAAGCAGCTTGACGAGGCGCAGGCCCAGACCGGCGCCGCGATGCTGCGCGAAGAGGTCACCGCCGACGACATCGCCGGGGTGGTCGGCCGTTGGACCGGCATCCCGGTCGAACGGATGCTGACCGGCGAGCGCGAGAAGCTGCTGAAGATGGAAGAGGTGATCGGCAAGCGCGTGATCGGCCAGTCCGACGCGGTGCGCGCCGTCTCCACCGCCGTGCGCCGCAGCCGCGCAGGGCTACAGGACCCGAACCGGCCGCTCGGCAGCTTCCTGTTCCTGGGGCCGACCGGCGTGGGCAAGACCGAGCTGACCAAGGCGCTCGCCGAATTCCTGTTCGACGACGCCTCCGCCATGGTGCGGATCGACATGAGCGAGTTTATGGAGAAGCATGCGGTCGCCCGGCTGATCGGCGCGCCTCCGGGCTATGTCGGGTACGAGGAAGGCGGCGTGCTGACCGAAGCCGTGCGGCGCCGGCCCTATCGGGTCGTGCTGTTCGACGAGGTCGAGAAGGCGCACGGCGACGTGTTCAACGTGCTGCTGCAAGTCCTTGACGACGGACGGCTGACAGATGGCCAGGGCCGCACGGTCGACTTTTCGAACACGCTCATCATCCTGACCAGCAACCTCGGCAGCCAGTATCTGGCGAACCTGGGCGACGGCGAGGATGTCGCGAGCGTCGAGCCGCAGGTAATGGACGTGGTGCGCGCGCACTTCCGCCCGGAATTTCTCAACCGCCTGGACGAGATCATCCTGTTCCACCGGCTGGCCGCCGACCACATGGCGCCGATCGTCGATATCCAGGTCGCACGGCTCGGCAAGCTGCTGGCGGATCGCAAGGTAACGGTCGAGCTGTCGGAGGCCGCAAAGGCGTGGCTCGGCCGCGTCGGCTATGATCCGGTGTACGGCGCGCGCCCGCTGAAACGAGCGGTGCAACGCTACCTGCAGGACCCGCTCGCCGACCTGATCCTACGCGGCGAGGTCAAGGACGGCGCGACGGTGCGGGTGGACGAGGGCGATGGGAAGTTGCGGTTGAGTGTCGTTTGAACGATCGACAAAAGAAAAGGGCGGGCTCTTTCGAGCCCGCCCTCAAGTCGTTCAAGTCAAAGCGTCAGAAGTTGACGCCGAGCTGTAGACGTACCGTACGCGGCGACTGATAGCCGGTCACGGTGCGGTAGCTCACCGAAGGTGCACCCGCACCGGTCGTGCCGCGTTCCTCGAAATCGAGCTGCTGCTTCGAATTCAGGGCGTTGAGCACCGACACGCGGAAGAATGCGTTGAACGCGTTCGACGGGATCTGCACGCGGGCATCGAGATCGACGGAGTAGTACCAGTCGGACTGGAATGCCGTACCACGACGAACGATCTGACGCGGTGGCAATACTTCGCCGGCGGCTGCTGGGGTCGTACGAACAGTACCGTCCGAATTTAAGTTACAATAGGTACCGTTCGCGCCGTAGAACGCCGCGGCATCCGGATCCCGCGACGCCGGCACGGTGCCAAGGCAGCCGAACTTGCGCGGCGACGTAACCTGGGAATTCACGCCCAGCGTCAACCACTCGAACGGCGCATAGGTGCCGAACAGCTTGAAGTTGTGGCGACGATGGTTCGGCGAGAAGCCGTAGGTGCCGTCGGTAAGGCCCGGAAGGTCGAAGTCGACCGTCGCACCTGTGTCGGTCTGGCCGTTGTCCGAACGCACGCCACCTTCGGTGTTACCGCGCAGGTCCGACCAAGTGTACGAGAACTCGCCACCCCACTTACCATCGAACTCGCGCTGGATCTGCAGCGTAGCAGCCCGGTAGTAGCGCACCGCCTTCGGATAGCCGAGTTCGGCCGCCGTGAAGGTCACCGTCCGCAGCGAATTCTCGCCGTTGATCGGATCGCTCAGCGTGATGACCGAATCGCTGCCTGGGTTGATGAGCACATACTGGTGCGTACCGTTGAAGATCGACTGGCAGGTCGACCCATCGGCGTTTGCCCGGTTCAGATTGTTGCGCGTGCAGTAAGCGCGGATCGCCGGATCGATCGCCGAATCCTCAAGGCTGTCGTTCAGGTCACGCCACACGCCGAACAGGTTGACGCGGAAGCGACCGAAGCGACGCTCGACACCGACGATATACTCATCGACCGACTGCGGACGCAGGTTGCCGGCAATCAGCGAGGTTGGATCCCCCGCCTTGCCGTCGGCACGGACGATGCAGCTGCCGGTCACGCCGGCGACGCAGGCACTGCCGCCGCGCGGCGTCAGCTGGGTGCCGAGGATCGGTACGTTGTTCGCATCCAGCCCGCTGAAGCGGAAGAAGCGATCCTGGTCGAGCTCGGCACCACCCAGACGGTTGTTGGTATTCGCCGCGATCGGCAGGAACAGACGGCCGAACGAACCGAAGATCTTCGTCTTGTTGTCGCCGAACGGATCGAAGGCCGCACCCAGCCGCGGTGCCCACAGATTGCCCGAGTTGAAATACTCGACACCCGCGATGTTGCGGTTGGTGAAGCGATCGTTGCGCACGCCGAGCTGCAGGTTCAGCCGGTTGTTGAACAAGGCCCAGTTGTCCTGAATGTAGAACGCCTCGTTCCGCGACTTGAACTCGCCACCGTTCTGGAAGAATCGGACCTGGGCATAGGTGCCGCTGGTGATGCCGAACTCGTCGTTCGCCGATCCGGTCAGCAGCGTCACCTGGCCGAGACCATTGGCCTGCGTGAGGATGTTTGTGGTCAGCTCTTCGCGATCATAACCGCCACGGATGTGGTGAGAACCGAGTAGGTCGAAGAACGTGTCGGCATCGGCGCGGTAAAACACGCGGCGATCGAAGTTCGTCGAGTTGTTCGCGATTGGGCTGCCGATCGAGATCGACGTACCGCCACGTTGGTCGACGACCGAACCGACGGTCGGATCCGAGCTTTCCGTCGTGTCGCGATCCTCGTTCACGCCGTAGGCGGCCGACAGCGTCAGCCAAGGCGCGAACACGCCGGTGTAGCGGCCGACATAGTTGATGCCGCCGGTACGGAACACGGTGGAGTTGGCGAAACGGCCGGGATCGTTGGTTACCGGGTTGTACCGCTGGCCGCTCGCGGCGGTGCCGTAGGTGGAGCGGAACGTCAGGCTGCGCGTGTCGAAGAACGTGCCTTCCAGACGGTGGCCGTCGGCAACGATCACATCCAGCTTACCGCCCCAGAACGGGCTGGTAGTGCGATCGACGAGGTACTGGGTACCCAGCAGCGTCGGGTTGGCGGGGGTGCTGCCCGACGCAAGAGCGGTGATGCCGCGCTTGTCGGTTGCATACCGGGCATTGTACAGCGCGTAGAAGAAGATGCGGTCCTTGATGATCGGACCACCGAGCTGGATCACGGTATCCTTGCGCTCGATCTGACGCGCATCGTTGTCCGCGGTCAGCGTGTTGGGCGAATCACTGCGCAGATCGTCCGGCTGCCAGTTGAACAGGATCCCGCCCTTGAACTCGTTGGTGCCCGACTTGGTCGTCGCGTTGACGATACCACCGGTCGCGCGACCGAACTCGGCTTCGAACCCGCCGTTCTTGATGTCGACCGTGTCGTAGAATTCGAACGGCACCGAGACCGCGCCCAGCTGCGTACGGAAGTTGGTAATGTTCAGGCCGTTTACGTAGAACGCGTTTTCCGCAACCGACGAACCCGAGATGTTGGCGAGATTACCGAACGCGGTATCGCCCGCAGTGGTACCCGGCGACAGCAGGACCACCGACGCGATGTCGCGCGCGACCGGGATGCGCTGGGCGACGTCGCTCAGCGACACGACGGTACCGACGGTGGTACGGCTGAAATCGGCGACCTGGGTACGGCCTGCGGTCACGACGACTTCGGTGCCGGCGGCCTCACCGCCTTCCGCACTGAGCGTGAACTGGTTGGCAGTGCGCGCCTGCGACACGAAGATTCCAGCTTCGTTGTAGGTTGTGAAGCCCGGCGCGGTCACCGTAAAGGTGTAGGCGCCCGGCGGAAGCTGGCCAATGCGATAGGTACCGCTCGAGTCCGTCGTCGCCGTACGCGAGAAGCCTTGAGCTTCGGACCGCACTTCGACGGTCGCGCCCGAAATGCTTTCGCCGTTCGTGCCTTGGACCCGGCCCGTAGCGGTGACGTTGGTATAGTCCTGGGCTGCTACCGGCGCGGCCGACACGGCCATCGCCGTCGCGCTTGCGCCCAACAGTGCCAAAGCCTGCACGGCGGCCCCGCCGCGCAAGGCCTTGCGCATCTTGAAGGTGTTGCTGATCACAATTTTTCCCTCGCTTTTTGGTCTCGTTCTCAAGCACGTTGCCGCGCCGTCCCCTTGACCGCTTTTCAGGTCCGCGCGTGACGTGCACGAACAGCCCCATGTGCTTGGGTTAAACTGCGTCAAAAAACTGTAAAGCGGCTGCTCATCAAAGGGGGATGTTTCCTCCGGCGTGTAGCGGAAATGCCACAGTTTATGGAGGGAAACTCTATTAGCCTGCTTACGAAAACAGCCGAGCGATACTGAACACCTGGCTCAACCCCCGCCCGCCATCGCCCCCGCCACCAGCAGCGGATCGATCCGACTCGCTCGCCACGTCATGCCCCAATGCAGATGCGGGCCCGTCGCGCGGCCCGTCGCGCCGATCGCGCCGATGACCTGGCCTTGGGCCACGTGCTCGCCCGGCTTCACGTCGATGCGGCTGAGGTGCAGAAACGCGCTGACCAGACCCGCGCCATGGTCGATCATTAGCAGATTGCCCTCCAGCGTGAAGGGGGAGTCGGCGGCCAGCGCGACGATGCCGTCGGCGGGTGCCATGATCGGCGTGCCGGTCGGACGCGCGACGTCGACACCCGAGTGGTAGGTGCCCGGTTCGCCTTGGTAGATGCGCTGGCTGCCGAACAGGCCGGAGATGCGCCCTGTGACGGGCCACACAAAGCGCTGGCGCCAGCCGTCGGAGGGGCGGTCGACCGCGCGGGCCATGGCGATCTGCGCGAGTTCGGGGGTACGGCGGCGGGTGAACTCTTCGGTAGGCTGGGTGCCGCGCGGCAGCGTGTTCAGCCGCTCGATCCGCCAGGCGCGGGGGGCGACGGACAGGGTCTGGCGGACGGTTCGGCCGTCCACGAGCGTCGCGACAAGGTCGATCGCCGGCGCGGCGTCGCGGTCGAACGCGATCAGGAAGCCGCCATCAGGCGCGACCGGTACGGCGACCGTACCGAGGGTCAGCGATCGCGTACCCGCAGGCGCCTTACCGCGGGCGATGCCGCCCTGGACCGGCGCGGTGTCGAGCGCGAACGGGCTTACCGGCACCTGAGCAACGAGCGCGGCGGGCGCAAGCAACGCCAGCCCGGCCAGTACCCGCATCATCGCGGGGCGAGCGCCTCGCTGGCCAGTTTGGCGCTGGCATAGGGCTGCTGTCCGGCGACATCCCAGTAGCGCAGTTCCTCGATCGGAATGCGCTTGCCCGACGCGGCGCAGACGACATGGTCACCGGTGCTCAGCACGCGAAAGCCGTTCGCCATATAGTGGAGCTTGGCGGCGCGGTCGGACTTGGACATCAGCATTTCGGCTACGCTTTCTTCAAAACAATTCGGGCTGCGTCGGTTTCGCGAGCGAAGGCGGAGTATGGGATTTCACGGGCGCGCGCTCAAGCCGCACGTCGACCGTTCCGTCACGGAAATGAAGCGTCATCGCACCCGCCCCCCGTGCAGCCTCGGCCGTGCCGACCACTTCGCCACCCGGCCGCGCCGCGACCCAGGCATAGCCGCGTTCGAGCGGCTTTTCCGGATTCACGCTTTCTAGCAGGCGGCCGAGGTCGCTCGCCCGGTCGCGCGCCCGTGCCAGTCGCGCGTCGAGCACCGACGGCCGCAGCGCGCCCGCCGCGCGGTCGAGCTCGCGCCGCCCTGCCCCCAGCCGGCGTTCGAGCGTCAGCCCCAGCCGCCCGGCCAGATCATCGAGCCGCTGGCGCTGCGGCCCCAGGATCGCGTCGCGCTTGGGCAGGACGCGGACCAGCGCCGCCAGCCGCTCGCCCCCACGTTCGTGGTAGCGTCGTGCGCAGCGTTCGGTGCGCAGGTCATAGGTCTTGAGCGTGTGGACCAGGTCCGCCTTCACCGGCACCGCGATCTCGGCCGCCGCGGTGGGCGTCGGCGCGCGCAGGTCAGCGGCGTGGTCGCACAGCGATGTGTCGGTTTCATGCCCCACCGCCGAGATGATCGGGATCGAACAGCCGGCGACCGCACGAACGACGGCTTCTTCGTTGAACGACCACAGGTCCTCGATCGAGCCGCCGCCGCGGGCGACGATGACTAGGTCGGGCCGCGGCACCGGGCCTCCGGGCTGGATCGCATCGAATCCGCGAACCGCCGCCGCGACCTCCTCCGCCGATCCCGCACCTTGGACCTTGACCGGCCAGACGAGGACATGGGTGGGGCAGCGATCTTCCAGCCGATGCAGGATGTCGCGGATGACGGCTCCGGTGGGCGACGTCACGACGCCGATTACCTTGGGCAGGAAGGGCAGCGGCCTCTTTCGCGCCGCGTCGAACAGGCCCTCTGCACCCAGCCTGCCTTTAAGCTTTTCGAGCAGCGCCATCAGCGCGCCTTCGCCGGCCAGCTCCATCCGTTCGATGACGATCTGGTATTTCGATCGGCCGGGATAGGTGGTCAGCTTGCCCGTCGCGATCACTTCGACGCCGTCAGCCGGCTGGAACGGCAGCGCCGACGCCGCGCCGCGCCAGATGACGCCGTCGATGACCGCGGCATCGTCCTTCAGCGCCAAATAGCAATGACCCGAGCCCGCGCGCTTCCATCCCGAAATCTCGCCGCGGATGCGGACATGGCCGAACGCGCCTTCGACGGTCCGCTTCAACCGTGCCGAAAGCTCGCTGACCGACATGTCGGGTGCGTTGCTGCCCGGCGCCGGGTCGGCTACCAGCCGGCCGGTGTCTGCGTCGTCGAGGAAGGGATCGGCCATGAATGTCCTGCTTTTGGGATCGGGTGGTCGGGAGCATGCGCTCGCCTGGAAACTCGTCCAGTCGCCCGGTCTGACCCGACTTTACGCCGCGCCGGGCAATCCGGGAATAGCGAACCATGCCGAGTGCGTCGACCTGAGCATCACAGACCACCGGGCGATCGTCGATTTCTGTCGCGCCAAGCACATCGGCTTCGTGGTGATCGGCCCCGAAGCACCGCTGGTCGCGGGCCTCGCAGACAATCTGCGCGCGATGGGCGTGGGCGTGTTCGGCCCCGGTAAGGTCGCGGCACAGCTGGAGGGGTCGAAGGGCTTTACCAAGGACCTGTGCGCGCGCGAGAACATCCCGACCGCACGCTACGAGCGCGTCCGCGCGCTGGACGGCGCGCGCGCGGTGGTCACCGAATTCGGGCTGCCGGTGGTCATCAAAGCCGATGGGCTGGCCGCGGGCAAGGGCGTGACGATCGCCATCACCGCCGAAGAGGCGGACACCGCGCTGGTCGACCTGTTCCACGGTCACGGTGCGGAGGCGGTGATCGAGGAGTTCCTGGAGGGTGAAGAGGCCAGCCTGTTCGTCCTGACTGACGGCAAGCATCTGCTGTCGTTCGGTTCCGCGCAGGATCACAAGCGTGTCGGCGATGGCGATACGGGTCCGAATACCGGTGGCATGGGTGCCTATTCCCCGGCGCGCGTGCTGACGCCTGAGTTGGAGGCTCGCGCGATCGAAGAAATCGTCCGGCCGACCATCGCGGCCATGGCGAGGGTCGGGCATCCGTTCCAAGGCGTGCTCTATGCTGGGCTGATGCTGACCGCCGATGGGCCGAAGCTGATCGAGTATAACGCGCGCTTCGGTGATCCGGAGTGCGAAGTGCTGATGCCGCGGCTGGACGGCGATCTGCTGGACCTGATGATCGCCACCGACAAGGGCACGCTCGATCAGGTTTCGGCCAAGTGGCGTGACGAGGTCGCGCTGACGGTGGTGATGGCGGCGAACGGCTATCCGGGCACGCCCGCTGCCGGTGGCGCGATTCACGGGATCGACGCAGCCGAGGCGGATGGAGCGATCGTGTTCCAGGCCGGGACCGCGGCGCGCGACGGCGAACTGGTCGCGGCCGGCGGACGCGTGCTCGCGGTCACCGCCTGCGCTGCAACGGTCGCCGAAGCGCAAGCCGCTGCCTACCGCGCGGTCGATGCCATCGATTTCCCGACCGGCTTTGCGCGACGCGACATCGGCTGGCGCGAAGTCGCGCGCGAAGGCGGCGAAACGCGCTGATCTGCGTTAGGGTGTGACAGGTAACAGGGGCTGACGATGAGAAGCGACGCAAGCTGGCTGACGACGACCAACCTGGTGCTGATCGCGATCGGCATCGTGCTGGCAATAATGGTCATCCTGCACGGCGCGCGGCTGAAGCGCCGCCGCCATAAAATCGATACCGCGATCGAGGATCGTGCCGACGACGCCCCGGTCAGCCCGGCCACCGCCGCGCTCGACGAAGCCCCGCCGCCCGCGCCCGAGACGATGCCGGTCGCGCGTGTAGCGCCCGAGCCGCAGCCGGATCCGACGCCTGCCCCCCTGCCGGTCGCCCCGGCCCCGCCGCCGCTTACGGGTGACGACTCGCCTGTGGTCGCGACTGCAGCACCGTTCGCTCCTGCGCCGGCGGCAAGCGCCGCCGACCTGGCGACTCCGCCCGCCGATCCGGCACCGGCCAGCAGCAGAGATGACCTGACCCAGCTGAAGGGCGTCGGCCCAAAGCTGGCGGCACGATTGAACGAACTCGGCATCACGACCTACGCTCAGATTGCCGCGCTCTCGCCCACGGAGGCGGAGATACTCGACGCGCAGCTCGGCAGCTTCCAGGGCCGCATGTCGCGCGACCGCTGGGTCGAACAGGCCGGCCATCTGGCGAGGGACGACCGCGCCGGGTTCGAAGCCGCGTTCGGGAAATTGTGACCGAGATGCCCGAGTGCCTCGCCTGCCGCACGCCGATGCAGCGTGGGTTCGTCGTCGATGAAGGCTACGGAACGCGCAAGGTCGCACAATGGATCGAGGGCGAACCCGAAACGAGCCTGTGGAGCGGCGTCAAGACGACGGGCCGGATGCAGATCGAGATCGAAAGCTGGCGCTGTCCCGCCTGCGGGTTTGTCGCAAACTACGCACCGACCTGATCCATTAGGCGGTGCTCTTGTCCGCGCGTATTAATCCTCCGCCCGCGCCACTAACAGCTTGTCGATCTTGCGGCCATCCATGTCGACGATCTCGAACTTCCACCCTTGGCTCTCGAACGTCTCGCCTTCCTCTGGCAGCCGCTTGAGGATCGCGAGCGCGAGGCCAGCAACGGTCGCGAAGTCGCGGTTTTCGTCCAGGTCCAGGCCCAGCCGCTCGGCGAGCGAATCCGCGGCCATCGATCCCGACACCAGCAGCGATCCGTCCTCGCGCTCGACGACCATGCGCTCGGTGCCTTCGTCGACGTCCGACACGAATTCGCCCGCGATCGCGGCGAGCAGATTGGCCGGCGTCACCACGCCTTCGAAATGGCCGTATTCGTCGTGGACGAGGCCCATCGGCACTTCGGCACGACGCAGAACGACCAGCGCGTCCATCGCGTCGAGCTGATCGGGCAGGACCGGCGCCGACTTCATCAGCGCGCGCAGGTCGAGCGTGTGGCCGCGCACCATCGCCTCGACGATGTCGCGCGACTGGACGACGCCGACGACCGCATCGACCGATCCTTCGGCAACCGGCAGGCGGGTGTGCGGCGATTCGACCAGGCGGGCGCGCAGATCGGCGTCCGACAGGTCGGCATCGAGCCATTCGACCGCCGTGCGCGGCGTCATCACTTCGCGCACGGGTCGGTCGGCCAGGCGGACGACGCCCGAAATGATCGTGCGCTCATGCTCCTCGATCACGCCGGACTTTGAGGCTTCGGCGACGATCAGGTGCAGCTCTTCGGCCGTCACCTGATTTTCCGATTCGCGGTTGAGGCCGAGCAGCTTGAAGATCAGCGCGCTCGACGAATCGAGCAGCCAGACGACCGGCTTGGTCACGACCGCCAGATAGGTCATCGGCAGCGCGACGATCGACGCGATCGGCTCGGGACTGCGCAGCGCGAACTGCTTCGGCACCAGCTCGCCGATGATCAGCGAGGCGAAGGTGGTCAGCCCGATGACGATGGCAAAGCCGATCGTCTCGGCAGTTTCCTTGGCGACGCCCAGCGCCTCGATCCGCGCCGCGGTGGGCGTGCCGAGACTTGCACCCGAATAGGCACCGGCCAGGATGCCGATCAGCGTGATGCCGATCTGGACGGTCGACAGGAACTTGCCGGGATCGGCCGCCAGCGTCAGCGCGGCACTCGCGCCGCGCTTGCCAACCTTCGCCATCGCCTCCAGCCGCGCCTTGCGAGCGGAGACGATCGCGAGTTCGCTCATCGCGAACACGCCGTTCAGCGCGACGAGCGCGAGGATGATGACGACATCGATCCAGGGAAAGGGGGGAAGCGCGTTCATGGACGTGTTCTGGACCCCTCTTAGGCGCGGATGGCCGGTGTGCACAACCGTCGTCGTCATTCAAGGTTCAGTTCGCTTGCGGAACAAGACGCGCGACACGCGGGTTGGGGCCGCGAGATTTGTAAAGGAGGAGTATTCCATGTTCCGTTCGAAATTGCTGCTCGCCGCGGGCCTGAGCGCGATGACGCTGACCAGCGCGTGCGTCACCGATCCCGAAACCGGTGAGCGCAAGATCTCGCGTGCGGGCATCGGCGCGGTCGGCGGCGCGGTCGGCGGCTATCTGCTGGGCGACTTGGTCGGCGGCCGGCGCGACCGGACCGAGAAGATCGTCGGCGCAGGGATCGGTGCGCTCGCGGGCGCCGGCATCGGCGCATACATGGACAAGCAGGAACGAGATCTCCGCGCCCGCACCGCCGGCACAGACGTGCAGGTGATCCGTCAGGGCGACGAGCTGGTGCTGAACATGCCCTCCGGCATCACCTTCGGTTACGACCGTGCCGACATCCAGCCGCAGTTCCGCCCGACGCTGGATCAGGTCGCCGACGTGCTCTCACAGTATAATTCGACCTACGTCGATGTGTACGGCCACACCGATTCGACCGGGGCGGACGCGTACAACCAAACGCTATCGGAACGTCGCGCGACGGCGGTTGCCGATTATCTGGCCGGGCACGGCGTGAACCCGGCGCGCCTGGGCACTCGCGGGTTCGGCGAAACCCAGCCGATCGCGTCGAACGCGACCGAAGACGGCCGCGCGGCCAATCGTCGCGTCGAGATCAAGATCGTGCCGGTGACGCGCGAGGGATGAAACAAGCGGGGGCGCCGAAACCGGCGCCCCTCCACCGGTGCTCTCGCGCAGGCGGGAGCCCAGAGCTACGAAGCGTTTTGCTCTCGGCCCCGGGCTCCTGCCTGCTTGGGAGCATGGTCGACTCAGAAGGCGATCCTCGCCCGCGCGACGAAGCGGTCGCCGACATGATCGGGATCGGCCAGCGGCGACGGCATCTGCCGATCGTCGATGTTCGTCGCGATGTAATCCACCGACAGCGTGACCTTGCCGAGCCCGTACGACAAACCCAGCCGCCAGTCGGTATAATTCCCTGCAGGCCGCAACCGGGCTGCGCGGACGGGATCGTCGGTGCTGCCACTCGACCGGCCGATACCGGCATTTGCCGTCAGCGGCGTCCCGATGATCGCGCCGCTGGCGTTGGCGAAAAGGTAGAGGTTGTCGCCGCCGATCGCCGACTGGTCGGGCGCATATTTCGCCCCCGCATCCAGCGTCACCGGCCCCAGCGTATAACTGCCCGTCCCGCCGAGTTCGTAGTAATCGGCCTTGATCGCCGAGCCGGCGAAGAGGTGCCCGGTGACCGATGCGCGCAAGCTGAGCCCGCCCAGGTCGAAGCCGCGGCCGACCTCCAGATCGGCGACCGCATCGGCACCGGCGTGGCGGCGCGACGCGCGCGTGGTCACGACGCGGCCGGACAGATCGAACCCGGCGACGTCGGTGGCGACGTCGGCCGACAGCGCCGGGCGACCGTCGCTCCAGCTCAGCCCCCGGCGGACCTCATCCGTCGTGATTTCGGCGCCGACGCTGGGTCGCGACTGAGCAAGGGCCGGGCCTGCGAGAACGCTCGCGGCCCCGGCCAGCATTATGGCGATACGCGTCACCCGCGACGCACCGGGTCGTGCAAGCGTTCGACCTCGGCGGTCAGCACCGCGTGATCGTCGGCGGCCATCGCGACTAGATGATCGCGCAGCACTGATTCGCGGGCAGCGACCTCCTGCGCGATCGCGCGCTTGGCGCCCTCACACCAACCGGGGCGCGATCCGGTCAGCGCCGCATCGCGCATCATGGTGCGTGCCATCATCGTTCCGCCGGCGTGGCGGGCGTCGCGATCGACGACCAGATTAGCCTGCCACTGGCAGCGCAGCGTCGAGGGTACGCGGCCCGGCGCGACGGAGCCGATCTGCTTGTGGGTGATCAGCACGCGGCTGCGGTAATCGGCATCGATCGCGCCGCGGTGGTGGTCGATGCGTACGCTGTGGCTGTGACCGATGTCGGTCGATACGCCAGCGACCGCAGCTGCTCCGGCGAGCAGCGCGGTTGTGAGTCCTTCAATCATCATGCCTCCTTCATTGCGGACGTCCCCCGCGCTTGCGGCGGGTGGACGGGGATGAGGATGCAAGATGTACGCACCGTGGGCAAAGCCGTTCCGACTCTGCGGAGACGAAGCGGGCTACCGCCGCGCCGCGAAGAAGCCGCGCAGCAGGTCGGCGGCCTCGCGCTCGCCGATGCCCGAATAGATCTCGGGCCGGTGGTGGCAGGTCGGTTGACCGAAGAAGCGAGCCCCATGCTCTACCGCCCCGCCCTTCACATCGCTGGCGGCATAGTAGAGCCGGACGATCCGGGCATGCGCGATGGCCCCGGCGCACATCGCGCAAGGTTCCAGCGTCACCCACAGGTCGCAGTCGTCGAGCCGGTCGCGGCCCAACGCCTGCGCCGCCCGGCGAATTGCCAGCATTTCGGCATGCGCGGTCGGATCGTGGAGCGTCCGCGGCGCGTTGGCGGCGACCGCGACGACTTCGGCGCCGCGCATCACCACTGCGCCGACCGGTACTTCGCCCCGCCCGCCTGCATCGGCAGCGGCATCGAGCGCGGCGCGCATCGGGGGCGGAAGCGGAAACATCGCGACCGGTTAGACGGTGGCCGGCGCCTCGTCACGCGCCTTGCGCAACACAATCCATAGCGAAAAGACCACGCCGG
Source organism: uncultured Sphingomonas sp. (assembly GCA_913776045.1). Taxonomy (GTDB): domain Bacteria; phylum Pseudomonadota; class Alphaproteobacteria; order Sphingomonadales; family Sphingomonadaceae; genus Sphingomonas. The sequence goes on along the minus strand of CAJYOI010000045.1, from coordinate 26,435 downwards.
GCAGGAAGCCAATCAGCGTCAGCGCACACGCGATCCAAAAATCGCGTCCCGTGCCATGCTTCAAGAAGACGCCGAGCGGCGGCAGCAGGACCGCAGCCACGACCTCTCCGACGCTTACGTTCATTGCGGGGTGGCGGTGCTATTGTCGGCCTTCTTCACCTCGACCACCGGCACCTGCACGGTCTTGTTCACCGTTCCGACGTCGATCGTGCCGACATCGACCTTAGGCGCCTGCCCGCCCTCGACCGCCACGCGTGGCAGGCGGCCGCCGTCGATAGAGATCATGCCCAGCGACATCAGGATGATGACGACGACCACCGCGAGACCCAACAGAACCAGCAACGCGCGCATGCCACAATCTCCCCGAAAGATTCGAATCGTTCGCGTAACCAAACGCAGTTGATCCGCGCTAAGTTGCATGTGGTCGGCGTGAATCGGTTGACGGATGCGGCACCACGGGGTAGGGGCGCGGCCTTTCCGGGTCGGTTTCGACCGTTGGTAGATCAGGATTTCAAGCGATGTCGCGCATTTGCGAGCTGACCGGCAAGGGCCGGCAGGTGGGTCACAATGTCTCCCACGCCAACAACAAGACCAAGCGTACGTTCCTGCCGAACCTGCAGAACGTCACGCTGATCAGCGACGCGCTGGGCACCAGCGTGCGCCTGCGCGTGTCGACGCACGGCCTGCGCTCGGTCGAGCACAACGGCGGCCTCGACAACTGGCTGGTCAAGACCAGCGACACCGACCTGTCGCTGCGCGCCCGTCGCCTGAAGCGCGACGTCAAGAAGAAGCTCGCGGAAACCAAGGCCGCGTAAAGCGTGCCCGCATCGGCGGTCGTCCGCCGGTGCGTACAGGGTTTCAGGAAGCGCCGTCCCGGCTCGCGTCGGGGCGGCGCTTCGCGTGTGCGTGTGTCCGGACTACGAGTTCTTATTCCGTCATTCCGGCGAAAGCCGAAATTCTGGGTGGCTTGCATTGGGAACTATAGGACTCTTGGTCCTGGATCCTGACGCTACCGGGGTGTGACGGGAAGCTACCCGTCGAATCGGAATTTCAGCAGCAGGGATCGCTCGAACAGGCTGGGTCCATTGTCGTCCGACAACACCCACACGACCGTCGTCCTGCCCTCGCGGGTGACCGCCAGGCCTTCGAAATTGTCGTGGATAACGTCGCCGGTGAAGCTGGCAATCTCGCGCCCGCGGACGGTTGCGCCGGCACGGATAGTCCGCGAATCGACCAGCACCAACTTGGCGGTGAAGAATTCCCGCAGCGTCAGCGCGCGGGTCAGGACCAGCAGGCGCCCATCGGGCAGGACCACGGCATCGGTCGGATCATAGCCATCGGGGGGCACGAAAGCGAAGCGCCGTGGCCGGGTCTGCGGATCGGTGGGATCGGCGGGAAAGATCAGCGCCTGCTTTCCCGGCCGGCCTCCGGGCATAGAGGCATCTTCGGCAAACACGACCGTGCGCCCGTCCTTCAGGATCGCCATCGCCTCCGGCCCGCCGTTGCGCGGCCAGCGCTTCATGGCAGGCGGCGCGTAATGGCGGATGACGCGGGTCAGGGCTGCGTCGTAGCGCCAGATCGCATTCGCGCGCTCGAATCCCACCAGCAGATCGCCCGTCTTCGGGTCGGCCACCATCGATTCGCTATCGCGGTCGGACTTGCGCCAGCCGGTGCCGGGTCCATCGGGAAGTTCGCCGACACGAGCATCGCGCGGGCGCCAGTCCGCCCCCATCGCGAAATCGAGCGTCAGCCCGCCGTCGCTCAGCAGCAGGAAACGGTCGCCCCGCACGATCAGCGAGGAATAGCCGCCGAACGCCCAGTTGCGGCTGCTCAGATGAACGCCGCCCAGATAGGTGAGTGGCCCCAGGCGCCGCAGGGCGGGCTGCGCCTCGGACAACGGCACGCGGGTCGCGGTTACCGTCGGCACGGCATCCCACAGCGGCAGTCGTTCGTCGCCGCTCCACGACGGCACGACGATCAGGACCGCCAGGATGATGAGGAGCACGCGCACTGCGCGCCTCCTAACGCGCGAGCGCGCCGCACGACACCCGTTTCGCTGAACGAACGATAACAGCCGCATTCAGCGAACGGCCACGGCGTGTGTGCGAATCAACTGTTTGTCGAGGGCGACGATCCGAATCGAACCGCCGCCGGACAGAGTTGAAGACGCGAGGAGATTATCAATGTTTAAGAAACTGACGCTCGCTGGCGCCGCGTTCGCAACCCTTGCGGGCGGCGTTGCTGCCACCCCGGCGATGGCCCAACGCTATGACCGTGGCTATGGATACGACCGCGGGTACAACGACGGCTACGGCTATGATCGCGGGTACCGCAACTATCGCGGCTACGACCGTCGCTACGTCAACCGCCAGAACCCTTGCAAGGACGGTGACGGCGGCACTGTGATCGGCGCGATCGCCGGCGGTCTGGCCGGCAATGCCCTGGCGGGTCGCGGTGACCGGACGCTGGGGGCAATCCTGGGCGGTGCCCTAGGCGCGGTCGCCGGTCGTGCGATTGACAAGTCGGACCCGCCGCGGGGTTGCGCCCGCTCGCGCTAAGGCGCGTCGGCGATAGCGACGGCGCCGTTTCGCGAAGCGAATAGCGCGACGCGGCCGGCGGGTCGCCGCTAGGCGACCCGACCGACGGCAGCGGCTTTGCCGCTGCCCGCCGCACAGCCTGAACCAAATTCCCAAGCTTTCCCGCGCGTAGCGTATCCGCGGGAAAACCATCCCCCGGGTGGCGTATCGGGGGCGGGGGTCGGTTCCGCGAGGAGCCGGCCCCCGAACCGTGTCTATCGCCCGATCGCGCGCCGGCTAAGCGCATCGCAATCGGCATTACCCGCGACCGGCCCCTGCTTGCCGGTAATCGCGCGGCCCAGGCCTTTCAGGATATTGCCGACCGACTTGGTTTCCTGCGGCACCACGACCTGCGGCGACGAAAGCGTGCCCGAGACGAGCACCGAGCCCGGAATCCGCAACAGACTGTTGTGCTTGGGCGCTCCGGTCAGCTTCGCGGCGATGGTTTCGGCGGGTAAGACGACGCCGCCGGTGCCACGCGTCTGGCTGGCGCTGGTATCGACGATCAGCGGATCGAAACGCCCGCGCCCGCCGGTGACGTCCAATCGCAAGACCGCGCACCGCAGTCGTGCCCGAGCGTCTTCGTCGGCGGTCATCGCGCGGCCGGCATCGAACCCGAGCATCGCCGCCATCTTGGCCGGCAGCGCGCCGTCGCGGGCGACGATCCCGATCTGCCCGCTCGACCGTCCGACCGCGCTGCGGATCGTCTCGCCGACGCCGCTCAGCCGCACGCGCGCCGCAAGCCGGCCGGTCACGTCGCCACTCCCGGCCAGGGCGGCGATGCTGCTGTCGCTGAGATCGAGCGAAAGCGTCACCGTCGGCGCCGGACGCCCGCCGCGCTGGTCGACCACTGCCTTGCCGGTAATCGCGCCCTTGATCAGGCCGATGCGCAGCGGCTCCACGGTCAGCAATTGCCGGTCCAGCACCAGCGTACCCGACGCCGAGCGCATCACGGAGGGCTCGCGGCTGAGGATGCGATCGATGCGGAATGTGATCCGTCCGTCGGTCGAGGTGATTTTCCCGATGTCGACGCGGGTGTTCGGCACGACCCGCGGCCCGACCGCGCGTTGCAGCGCGGCCGCCTTGGCGAGCCCGGCATCGTCGGCGAGGTCTTCGAAATCGAGCTGCGGGGCGCGAATATCCCCGTTCAGAACCGTTCGCCCGCTGGTCTTGTCGACCGCCAGCTTGCCGGTGAATTCCGACCGCCCAATCCGACCGCGCAGGTTTTCGATCTGCCATTTCGGGCCGTCGTGGCGGACGTCGGCGCTCAACTGCACCGGCTGGGTACCGAACAGCCCGGCCTCGATCACCGCGTCGATCAGCTTCAGGCTGGAGGCGCGCGCCGTCACCGCCAGCGTCATGCGTTCGGTATCGAGTGGCGTGTCCATCCGCCCCTGCGCGGTCATCGCCAGCGAAGGACCATCGAGGCGTACGCGAAACGGCCAGGGCTGGTCGCCCGCGGTGATCGCCGCACCGGTCGCCGCCACGCGCACCGCCGTGCCGCGCACGACGCCCTGCCCGCGCGCGGCGAATCCGGTTGCATCGGAGGTGACCGCGATCGTGAACTGCCGATCCTGCTTGCCGTCGCGATAGCGCACCACGGCATCGCGCACGGTCAGCCCATCGAGCCGAAACGGGCTGCCCGAGCCGGCATCCTTCGTCCCGCCCGGTCGGTCCCAGTTCGTCCGCCCCTCTGCGGTACGGACCAGGTCGAGGCGGACGTCGCTCGCGGTCACATTCTTCGGATCGACCCGCCCGGTCAGCAGACCGAGGCTGCGGATCTGCATGTCGAGCGTTGCGATCCGCGCCAGGTCGCCCGCCCCTGCCCACGCCGGCTGCGGGATACGCACGTCACGGATGCGGATCGTGGGCGTGAAGGAAAAGGCCGGCGTGCGTTCGAGCGCGCCGATGGTGACGGGCCGTCCGAACCGCTCGCTCAGCGTCCGCTCCGCCCGTTCGCGAAACGGCGCGACCGGGAAGGCGGCGAGCAGCAGGATGGCGCTGATCGCCAATAGTATCAGAAGGATTGCAGTCCATCGGAGCCAGCGGTGGTAATGCAGGGCCATTCAGCGGGGACGTGCGACGCCGGCTTTTGTTCCTGTGGTGGAACGAACCGACCCCAACCTGTCTTCTACGTCATTCCGGCGAAAGCCGGAGTCCAGGGCTTACACGACGAAAGCTTTGACCTGTTTGGCTCTGGATCCCGACTGTCGTCAGGATGACCGCTCTTTTAAATTCAACGGCGCCACACCCCGCGTCAAAAATCAATCGCGATGCCCTTCTTTTCCCAATCACCGTAGCGCGTCGGGTGCCGGTCGCTGCCGGGTTCGGGCTGCGTATCGGGGCCGGGTGCGGGGACCGGCGGGTTGGGGGGCAGGTCTTCGGGCGGTTTCATATGCGGGGGTCGCTGACCCATGATCCAGTCTCCGGCGATTGCGTCGCAGCGCGTTAGCCGCCACATCGGCGCGATGCCTGCCCCTTACAAGCCCACTCGCGACGATCCCCCCGGCGTTCCCGCCCGCCGTGCGGCGCTGCGCCTGCTCGACGCGGTGCTGCGCCGTGGCCAGGCTCTGGAGGGCGCGCTGCACAATGCGACGCAGGGGTTGGACAATTCGTCCGACCGGGCGCTGACTCACGCGATCGCCGCGCAAGTGTTGCGGCGGCTCGCCGATCTCGATGCGCTGATCGATTCGGCGACGCGTCAGCCGCTGCCCGACGATGCCAAGGCGCGGTTCGCGCTGCGCATCGCGCTCGCCCAAGCGATTTTGCTGGAAACGCCGCCGCACGCCGCGATCTCGACGGTGCTGCCGCTGGTCGATGGCGGCCCGCGCAAGCTGGTGCACGGCGTCTTCGGCACCCTGATGCGCGCCAATGCCGCGCTGCCCGACGTGGCGACGCTGCCCCCTACGGTCGCCGCGCGCTGGGAAGCCGCCTGGGGCGCAGATATGGTCGAGGCTGCGGGCCGCGCGATCGTCGATCAGCCGCCGCTCGACCTGTCGCTCAAGTCCGAGGCCGTAGAGCACCCGGAGGGCGTGTCGCTCGCACCGCATCACGTCCGATTGCCGGTCGGCACCAGCGTCCGCGCCGCCGAAGGGTTCGGCGAAGGCGGCTGGTGGGTGCAGGACCTAGCCGCCTCGCTCCCGGCCCGCCTGCTGGGCGCGGGCAAGGGCCACGTGCTAGACCTGTGCGCCGCGCCGGGCGGCAAGACGATGCAACTGGCGGCCGCTGGTTGGGACGTGACCGCGCTCGATGTGTCCGAAGCCCGCCTCGCCCGCCTGTCCGACAATCTGGCGCGCACCGGACTGTCGGCGGACGTCGTCGTCGCCGACGCATTGAGCTGGACGCCCCCCGCCCCGTTCGACGCGATCCTGATCGACGCGCCGTGCAGCGCGACCGGCATCTTCCGCCGCCACCCGGACGTGCTCCACCGCGCGACCGCCCGCGTGATCGCAGAAGCGCGCGACATCCAGGCCGCACTGCTCGCCCGCGCGGCCGACTGGGCGCGGCCGGGCGGGACGATCGTCTATGCCGTCTGCTCGCTAGAGCCTGAAGAGGGCGAGGCACAGATTGCGGCGTTCCGCGCGGCACGCGATGACTTTGCGATCGTACCCGTTTCGGCGGACGAGCTGCCGGATGGCATTGTCCCGAGTGCAGACGGCTTCGTCCGCACCTTGCCCGGCATGCTGGGCGACCGGGGTGGGCTGGATGGCTTTTTCATCGCGCGGATGACGCGCAACGGCTGACTTGTCCCGCGCCGAGACGATGCTAAGGGCAGCGGGCATGCAGCCCGTCCGCATCGCTCCCTCCATCCTCTCCGCCGATTTCGCCAAACTGGGCGAAGAAGTCCGCGCGATCGACGCCGCGGGCGCCGACTGGATCCACATTGACGTGATGGACGGGCATTTCGTCCCCAACATCACGATCGGCCCGGCGGTGGTGAAGGCGCTGCGCCCGCACACGACGAAGCCGTTCGACGTCCACCTGATGATCTCGCCGATCGACGCGTATCTGGACGCCTTCGCCGATGCCGGCGCCGACATCATCACCGTGCATCCGGAGGCCGCCCCCCACGTTCACCGCACCGTCCAGCACATCAAGTCGCTGGGCAAGCGCGCCGGCGTTGTGCTCAATCCCGCGACCCCGGCCAAGATGCTCGATTATCTGATCGACATGGTCGACTTGGTGCTGGTGATGAGCGTTAACCCGGGTTTCGGCGGGCAGAGCTTCATACCCAGCCAGCTGAAGAAGATCGCCGCGATCCGCAAGATGATCGACATGTCCGGCCGCGCGATCGACCTGCAGGTCGACGGCGGAGTCGACGCGACGACCGCGAAGGCGTGCATCGACGCGGGCGCCGACGTGCTGGTCGCCGGCAGCGCGACCTTCCGCGGCGGGCCCGATCGCTATGCCGCGAACATCCGCGCGCTGCGGGGTGAAGACGCGGCCCGATGAGCACCCTGCCGCCCGACGACCTGCCCGTCGACGGGATCGACGAGGGAAAACGGCTGATCCGTGTCGGTGGCGACAGCGGCCTGTCGCTCGCCGAGCGGCTGGCCGAACGCTTCCACCGGCTGACATGGCGTACCCCTCTTCATGGCCTCAGGCTGCGCGGCAAACATCCGCTGAAGCTGATTACGGTCGCCGACGATCCGTTCGTCGGTGACCCGTCGCGCGGGCGGGCGCTGTTCGACGGGTATATCTCGCTGCGTGGTGAACGCCGCGCGATCGAAGGGTTGGACGCCAAGCTGCCAGGTGTCAGCCGGTCCTTTGCCGATCACATCCACAGCTTCGGCTGGCTGCGCGACCTGTCGACCGTCGCCCCGCGCGCGCAAGCGGCGCCGATCGCCGAAACCATTATGCGCGCTTGGCTGGCCACGCATGGCGAAGCGGTATCCGAACCAGCGTGGCGCCCCGACCTGACGGGCAAGCGCCTGCTCGCCTGGGTCGCGCATGCACCGCTGATCCTGTCGTCGACCGACCTCGTCTATCGCTCGTCGGTGCTCCACGCCCTCGCCCGCGGCGCGCGGCATCTCGAACGCACCGCCGACAAGGCGCCCGCCGGCGCCCCACGCATCGCGGCCTGGGCCGGCGTAATCACCGCCGGATTGATGATCCCGGGCGGCGACCCGCGGCGCGTCTTCGGCGAGGCGGGCATGATCCGCGCGCTCGGCCTATCCGTGCTTGACGATGGCGGCACGGTGACGCGTCAGCCCGCGGGCCAACTCGATGCGCTGGTGACGTTGGTCGCCCTGCGCGCGGTCTATGCCGCGCGGCGGATGGAGATGCCGGCGGACATCGAAATGGCGATCGGCAAGCTCGTCCCGCCCCTGCTCGGCGTCGCCCACGGCGACCGCGGACTGTCGAGCTGGCAGGGCGGCGGGCCGATTGCTGGCGACACGATCGACGCCGTGATCGCGGCGAGCGAGATTCGAACGCGTCCGCTGCGTCAGGCGCGCGGCTGGGGGTATCAGCGGCTTGCCAATGCAGGCACGCTGCTGATCGTCGATGCTGCCCCGCCGCCGGTCGGGCAGATGGTGGATGGCGGCTGCGCGTCCACGCTCGCGTTCGAAATGTCGGACGGGCCGAACCGGCTTGTCGTGAACTGCGGCGGTGCGCGGGCGGCCAATGCGCAATTGCCCGACGCACTGGCGCAGGGCCTGCGCACGACCGCGGCGCATTCGACGCTGACGTTGGGCGATTCCAATTCGACCGCGCTGAACCCCGACGGCACGCTGGGCCGCGGTGTCGGCGAGGTCGAACTGGCGCGCGCCGAAACCGACACGGTCAGCCGGATCGAGGCGAGCCATGACGGCTATGTCCGCCGTTACGGCATGGTTCACCGTCGCCAGATCGCCTTGGGCGCCGACGGTCGTGACGTCCGCGGCGAGGATTCGCTGCTGGCGACCGGCCGCACCCGCCGCCGGACCGAGCCGCTGACCTTCGCCATCCGCTTCCACCTCGCCCCCACGGTCGAGGTGTCGCCGACCGCCGATGGCCAGGCCGCGTTGTTGCGCCTGCCGGGCAATATCCTGTGGCAATTTCGCTGCAAGGGCGGCGCGCTCGCCATCGAGGAAAGCCTCTGGATCGACGGCGACGGCCGTCAGCATCCAACCGAACAGCTCCTCGTCACCGGGGAGACACCCCCCGGCGGTACGAGCGTCAGCTGGTGGTTCCACCGCTCACGATAAGGGAAGACCATGACCGACGTTACCATCCGCCGCGCCCTCCTGTCGGTGTCGGACAAGACCGGCTTGGTCGATCTGGCCCGCGCGCTGGCCGACCAGGGCGTCGAGCTGGTATCGACCGGCGGCACGGCGAAGTCGATCCGCGACGCCGGCATCGACGTGCGCGACGTCAGCGATGTGACCGGCTTCCCCGAGATGATGGACGGCCGCGTGAAGACGCTGCACCCGATCGTCCACGGCGGCCTGCTCGCACGGCGGGACACCGCCGAACACATGGCTGCGGCCGATGCGCATGGCATCGGCATGATCGACCTGGTCGTCGTCAATCTCTACCCCTTCGCCGCCACGGTCGCGCGGGGCGCGAGCCGCGAGGACATCATCGAGAACATCGACATCGGGGGCCCGAGCATGGTGCGCTCGGCCGCGAAGAATCATGACAGCGTCGCGATCGTCACCGACCCCGCCGATTACGACACGGTCGCGCGCGGCGTGACGACGCTCGACGAGCGCCGCAAGTTCGCCGCCAAGGCGTTTGCCGCGACGGCGGAATATGACGCGATGATCGCCAGCTGGTTCGCCTTTGCCGACCAGGGCGAGCAATTCCCCGAGCGCCTGAGCGTGCCGCTGAAGCGTGGCCAGTCCCTGCGCTACGGCGAGAACCCGCATCAGTCGGCCGCGCTCTACCTGCCCGCCTTCGCGCCCGATGGCAGCCTGGCCGACCATCGCCAGATTCAGGGCAAGGAACTCAGCTACAACAATCTCAACGACGCCGACGCCGCGCTGGAACTGGTCGCCGAATTCCGCGACGGCCCGCCGACCGTGGTGATCGTCAAGCACGCCAACCCGTGCGGCGTCGCGACCGGCAAGACGCTGGTCGAGGCCTATGAAAAGGCGCTCGCCTGCGACAGCGTGTCGGCGTTCGGCGGGATCATCGCCGTCAATCGTCCTCTGGACGGCCCGACCGCGGAGGCGATCAGCGGCATCTTCACCGAAGTCGTCGCCGCGCCGGACGCCGATGACGCAGCCAAGGCCGTGTTCGCCAAGAAGAAGAACCTGCGCCTGATCCTGACCGGCGATCTGCCCGATCCGGCACGTGCGGGCATGATGTTGAAGTCGATCGCCGGCGGCATGCTGCTGCAGGGCCGCGACGGCGGACAGCTGGGCGACCTGACCATCGTCACCAGGCGCCAACCGACGGACCAGGAACTCGCCGACTGCCGCTTCGCCTGGACGGTCGCCAAGCACGTCAAGTCGAACGCGATCGTCTACGCCAAGGACGGCGCAACCGCGGGCGTCGGCGCAGGGCAAATGAATCGTCTAGAAAGCGCGCGCATCGCCGCGTGGAAGGCGAAGGACGCCGCGGAGAAGGCCGGCTGGGCGGAGCCGAAGACGATCGGTTCGGCGGTCGCGTCGGACGCGTTCTTCCCCTTCGCCGACGGACTGCTGGCCGCGGTCGAGGCGGGCGCGACCGCGGTTATCCAGCCGGGCGGCTCGATCCGTGACGACGAAGTCATCGCGGCGGCCAACGAGGCGGGGCTGGCGATGGTCTTCACCGGCATGCGCCACTTCCGGCACTGATGGCCCGTCAGGCGGGGGCGGTTTCCGCCTCCGCCTTCGGCATCTTGCGAAACAATGCCCTGTCTTCCTCGCCGAACGCCCATTTCCACAACACGAAAGCATAGGTCGCGGCGATCACGGGGATGCCGATCAGCAGTTCGGCCCATTCCAGGCGCTTGGGCAACATCGTGAACAGACCACCCACGGTGATCGCCGCGAGCGCCGCCCAGATCAGCGGCCAGCGGATCGGGTTGACGCTTTCGCCGAGCAGTCGCGACAGGAACAGGTTCTTGGCGATCGACCCGCACAGCAGCGCGACCATCAGCGCCACCGCCGTTCCCGCCGCCTGATAGTTGATCGGCCAGCCGACCCAGCGCATCGCCAGGATCAGCACGAAGCTCAGCACGATCTGGAAGGTCAGCACCGCTGCCGAGATCATCAGGTTGCGGTGCCGCGCCATATAGACCAGCGCGGATTCGCTGACCGACCCCGGTGTCGCCAGCACTTCGGCGAACAGCAGGAAGCCCAGCGCGGCGGTGCCCGAGACGAACTGCGGCCCGACGACGCCCATCACCGCTTCCCCCGGAATGCCGCCCATCAGCGTCAGCATCAGCTGCGCCGCGACGATCCAGAACGCCACCTGCCGCACCTGCCGCGCGATGGCTGAGCGGTCGTCGTCCTTAAGGCTCTGGGTAATGACCGGCCCCAGCACGGGGTCGAAGCTGGTCTTCAGCTTCTGCGGCAGCGACGAAACCTGCTGCGCCATGTAATAGATGCCGACGATGGTCGGCGTGAACATCAGCCCCAGGATGAACCGGTCGACGTTGCGCGTGCCCCATTCGAGCGTATCGGCGCCGGCGAGCGGGATGTTGGCGCGGGCAAGTGCGAACAGCGGGCGCAGTTCGGGCTTCCACCCGCGCGGAATGCCGTAGCTGCGCACGAAGGGGATGAGCGACGCCGCCAAGGCCGCCGCCATCGACGCGGCATAGGCGAAGATCAGCCCGTCGCGCGCCGAGACATAATAGAAGCCCCAGGCGGCGATCGAGATCGTCCACGGCTCGACCACCGCGCGCGCAGTCACCTGCGCCTTGACGTTAAGCCGGTATGCAAGCGCGGCGAGGCTAATGTCCGACCAGGCGACTGCAACGACGATCAGGCTGAGGAAGCGTTCGGCGCCGTAGATTTCGCTGTTGGGATACATCGCCTCAGGAAAAACGAAGAGGATGGCACTCGCGATCATCGACGCGACGAAGGCGACGGCCATCGCGTCCCACGCGACGCAGACGTGCGGCCTCTCGGTGCTGGTCAGCGCCTGCGCGAGTCCCCGTTTGAGCCCCAATGTCGCGACGAGCGCGGCGAATTCGACGACCACCACCGCCAATGCAAATCGGCCCACGATATCCGGGCCGTAGAGGCGCCCGGCGATGAACAGGAATGGGAGACGCGCAAGCAGGCGCAGCGCGAAGCCGGCGATGTTCGTGCGGCCACCCTTGGCAAGCGCGGCGATATCCTGCTGGGATTCAGCCACGCGAATGTAATCCAATTGCCGTCGGGCAGACAGAATCGTCGATCAATGCGCCGCGCCCCAGCTCTTGCCGGTGCCGATCTCGACCCCCAGCGGCACGGTCAGCTTGACCGCAGGTTCGGCCGCCGTCTCCATGACGCGGCGGATAACCTCGGTCGCCGCCGCCACGTCGGCCTCCGGTAGTTCGAACACCAGTTCGTCGTGGACCTGCAGCAGCATCCGCACATGCCCCAGCCCCGCCTCGGCCAGCGCCGGTCCCATTCGGGTCATCGCGCGCTTGATAATGTCGGCGCTGGTCCCTTGGATCGGCGCGTTGATCGCCGCGCGCTCGGAGCCGGCCCGCTCGTTCGGGTTGGGCGCCTTGATTCGCGGGAAGTGGGTCTTTCGCCCGAACAGCGTCGTCGTGTATCCGCGCGCCTTCGCCTCCTGCAGCGTGTCGGCGATGTAGCGGTTGATGCCCGGGAAGCGTTCGAAATAGCGGCTGATCATCGCCTGCGCCTCGTCGGGCGTGACGTCGAGACGCCCCGCCAGGCCCCAGCGGCTGATGCCGTAGAGGATCGCGAAGTTGATTGTCTTGGCCCGCCCGCGCGTGTCGCGGTCCACAACACCGAACAGCTCCTGTGCGGTCATGCTGTGAATGTCGTCGCCGCGCTCGAATGCCTCGCGCAGCTGCGGCACGTCGGCGATGTGCGCGGCGAGGCGCAGTTCGATCTGCGAATAGTCGGCCGACAGGATGACGTTGCCCGCATCCGCCACGAAGGCATCGCGAATCTGGCGGCCGGTTTCGGTGCGGATCGGGATGTTCTGCAAATTCGGATCGGTCGACGACAGCCGCCCGGTCTGCGCACCGGTCAGGCTGTAGCTTGTGTGGACGCGCCCCGTGGCTGGATTGATCTGCGCCTGCAAAGCGTCGGTGTAGGTCGACTTCAGCTTCGACAGCTGGCGCCAGTCGAGCACCTTCACCACCATCTCGCGACCGGGCGAATCCTTGTCGGCGGCGATCCGCTCGAGTTCGTTCACGTCGGTCGAGTAGACGCCCGACTTGCCCTTGCGTCCGCCCTTGATCCCCATCTTGTCGAACAGCACGTCGCCGAGCTGCTTTGGACTGCCGATCGAGAACTTGAAGCCGGCGATGGCATGGATTTTCTCCTCCAGCGCGGCGATCTGGGTCGAGAAATCGGCCGACAGGCGGGCGAGGATCTCGGCATCGACCTTGATCCCGTGCATTTCCATGCCGGCGATGACCGCAGGCAGCGGCCGATCCACCGTCTCGTACACGCGGGTCGACCCCTCGAACGCCAGCCGCGGCTTCAGGCGCCGCCACAGCCTGAGCGTGACGTCGGCATCCTCGGCAGCATAGCGGGTCGCCGCCTTCAGATCGACTTCGTGGAAGCCGATCGCTTTCTTGCCCGTCCCCGTCACGTCCTTGTACGCGATGCACGAATGCGACAGATGGGTCGCGGCGAGCTCGTCCATGCCGTGGCCGTGCAGCCCGGCGTCGAGGTCGAAGCTCATCACGATCGTGTCGTCATACGGCGCGAGCGCGATGCCCAGCCGCCCGAGCACGATCATGTCGTATTTCAGGTTATGGCCGATCTTTAGGACGCTTGGGTCCTCGAGCAGCGGCTTCAGCTTCTCGATCACAACCGCGCGATCGATCTGCTGCGGCCGCTCGGCGAACATGTCGCTGCCGCCGTGGCCGACGGGCACATAGCAGGCGAGGTTCGGGGCGAGCGCCAGACTCACCCCGACCAGCTCCGCGCGCGTCGCATCGAGCCCTGTCGTCTCGGTATCGATCGCGACGAAGCCCTGATGGCGCGCGATCTGGACCCAATGGTCGAGCCGTTCGGGATCGACCACCGTCTCATACGCATCGTGATCGCATGGCGGGTCGGCGTCGACGTCGGGCATGCCGGGAACGTCCGGCGTCTCGACCGGCGCATCGGCCGCACTCGCGCCGGTGCCGAGCTTCGCCAGCAGCGACTTGAAGCCGTGATGCTCCAGAAAGGCGCGTAAGGGGGCATCGGGAATGCCCTTCAGCTCCAGGTCTTCGAGCGCATCGGGCAGCGGCACGTCGCAGGCAAGTTCGACCAGCTTGCGGCTGATCCGGGCCTTGTCGGCGTGCTCGATCAGATTGTCGCGCAGCTTGCCCTTTTTCATCTCAGGCGCCGCGGCAAGCACGGCTTCGACGTCGCCATGTTCCTGGATCAGCTTCGCCGCGGTCTTCGGCCCCACGCCGGGGACGCCGGGGACGTTGTCGACGCTGTCGCCCATCAGCGCCAGCACCTCGCCGACCTTGTTCGGGGGCACGCCGAACTTCTCGAACACCTCCGCCGACTGGATGCGGCGGTTGTTCATCGTGTCGAGCATGTCGAGGCTGCCATCCTCGACCAGCTGCATCAGGTCCTTGTCGGAGGACACGATCGTGACCTGCCAACCCTGCGCCAGTGCCGCCTTGGCGTAACTGGCGATCAGGTCGTCGGCCTCCCACCCTTCCTCGTCGATGCACGGCAGCGAGAAGGCCCGCGTTGCATCGCGGATCATCGGGAACTGGGGCACCAGATCCTCGGGCGGCGGCGGGCGGTGCGCCTTGTACTGGTCGTAGAGTTCGTTGCGGAAGCTCTGCGACGACTTGTCGAGCACCACGGCCATGTGCGTCGGCCCGTCCGCCTTGTGCAGGTCGTCGGCCAGCCGCCACAGCATCGTCGTATAGCCATAGACCGCGCCCACCGGCTCGCCGTGCTTGTTCGTCAGCGGCGGCAGGCGGTGATAGGCGCGGAAGATGTAGCCGGAGCCGTCGACGAGGTAGAGGTGGGGCATAGACGCGCGATAGCAGGGGGTTGGGGTTTGCTAAAGCGGTTGAGAGCCTAAAAGCTTTCCGTCGTCATCCCCGCGAAGGCGGGGATCAATTCTGGCTGGCTCTCGTGAGACTCACAGCATTCAGCGACTATGGATTCCCGCCTTCGCGGGAATGACGACTGATGGGGCCGCTCACGCCGCGATCGGAAACCGCAGCAGCCGGTCGTCGAGCGCGACAAGAGCCTGCGCGCCCGCCCCCACCGCGCGCACGATCTCCGGGTGATCGACGTCCAGCCCGCCGGTCAGCGCGCCGAACGCCGGCAGGATCAGCTTCGTCGGCGTCGCGACGAAACAACGCCGAGCGACCTGTTTGCCGCGCACGCGCACGCGCAGCTTGGGGTGGAAGTGCCCCGACAGCTCGGGCCGCGGGTCGGCCGGCGAGGCCTCGTGGCGCAGGACCAGCCCGTCCACCACCGCTTCGTCGACGATCTCGCCACCGCAGTGATCGACCAGATGCGCGTCATGGTTGCCCGTGATCCACGTCCAGCGGGTCGCCGCGGTCAGCGCGCGGAGGCGATCCTGCGCCGCCTGCGGCAGGCGCTCGCAGCCCTTAGAGTCGTGAAAACTGTCGCCCAGGCACCAGATCTCCTGCGCGCCAGTCCGTTCGACCAGCGTGGTCAACGCGTCGAGCGTCATGAGCGAATCATAGGGCGGCAGATGCTGGCCGAAGCTCGCGAACCAGCTCGCCTTTTCGAAATGCAGGTCGGCGACCAGCAGCGCGCGTCGCGCCGGCCAGTAGAGCGCGCCTTCGCGCAGCGCGTCGAGCTCTACTCCTGCGAACGAAAAGCGAACCATGCCGCGCCCTTACACGCACGCGAGTCGCGGATTCAAGCGCTTAGCTGCCCAATCGCGACGCCCGGCCGCAATCGATGCGACAGGCGCCCGATGTCGCGATCCCACGCGGCAGCAGGAAGCGCGCCTCGCGATTGGCGAAATCGATGTCGACGCGGCGAAACGACTTCAGCGCGTCCATGCCCAGCATCAGCGCGGGGCGCTTATCCAGGCCGAAATGCGCGAAGGGCGCGACGTCGGCGAAGGCGATCGGCATATCGTTGAACTGGACGCTCGCCAGCCGGATGCGGCCCGCACGGCCATAGTCGGCGGTCACCGCACCGCCAGTCGCGCTATAGACGGTCACCGGCTGAAAGCGGCCGGTGCGCTGCATCAGTCGCTTCAGCGCCGAATTGCCGATCGTCACCGCCGACCCGGTGTCGAGCACGACCCGCACCTTCGTCCCATCGACGTCGGCGTCGGTGACGATCAACTGCCCCATCGTCGATCGTGCGCGCACGACGATCTCGCCCGGTGCGGCGGCGGGCGTGCGCTTGAGCTTCACCGACGGCGCTACCGCCATCGTCTTCGTATCCAGGTCGATGACGACCTTGTGATCCTGGAGCGTATCGATGCCCAGCAGCCCCATGCCGCCCAGATCCTGCGCATCGAGCGCGGGCGCGTCGATCCGGCCGATGCCCGGTACGCTGGACAGGCGAAGCGAGGGGATGACGACGGTGCCGACCCGCGTCCGCCCGCTCATCGTCACGACATTGACCGCGCCTGCCGACGCCAGGCCCAATGTCCCGGCCAACTGGCGCGAAATGACGGTGCGTTCGGACCCGGTGTCGATCACGAAGCGGAACGGCCCGGCGCCGGCGATCTGGACGGGCACGGTCATGCGGTCGTCGACCAACGTCAGCGCGAGCGGCGGGGTTTCCGCGGGCACCGGCGCCTGCGCGACGTCGGCGGCGAGCGGCAGCAGACCGAGCAGCGGCAGCATGATGGCGGGAACGCCCATCGCATCCTCTCCGGGTTATGCACGAGAGGCTATGCCTGTGCTGGGCCGCTTGCAAGTTCTCACCGTGCTCCCGCGAAGGCGGGAGCCCAGAGTGACAGAGGTCGTGGCTCGTGGCTCTAGGCTCCCGCCTGCGCGGGAGCACGCGCGGGCTAATCCAGCGCCATCGCCTCGGCCGCCAGCGCCTCCGCCTCGGTCAGCAGCGCGTCGTCCGCCGCCCCGGACTGCGCCACGCTCTCGCGCCCGATCAACACCATCACCGGCACCGCCAGCGGACTGATCCGATCGAGCCGGGCGTGCAGCATCGTGCGACCGGCGCGGTCGAGCAGATCGGCCAGACGCCCGACATCGGTCATCCGCGCCCGCGCGTCGTCCCACGCGGCCTGGAGCAGCAGGTGCGTCGGTTCGTATTTGCGCAGCACGTCGTAGATCAGGTCGGTTGAAAAAGTGACCTGCTTGCCCGATTTGCGCTTGCCGGGATGCTGGCGCTCGACGAGGCCGCCGATCACCGCAACCTCGCGGAAGGCTCGCTTCAGCAGATTCGATCCCTGCACCCAATCGACGAATTCATGCTCCAGGATTTCGGGGCTGAACAGCGCGGCCGGATCGTCGATCGGCTCCAACCCGTAACAGGCGAGCGCATAGTCGTTGGACACGAAGCCGAGCGGTTTGAGTCCCATCGCCTCCATCCGCCGCGTGATGAGCATGCCCAGCGACTGATGCGCGTTCCAGCCCTCGAAACTGTAGGCGACCATATAGTGCCGCCCCTCGCGCTCGAACGTCTCGACCAGCAGCTGGTCGGGGGCGGGAAGCATCGATCGTCGATCCTGCACCTCCAGCCATTCGCGCACGTCGGGTGGGAAGCGGTGCCATTCGTCGCGGTCGTACAGGAAGGTGCGGACGCGGTGGGCGAGGTTGGTCGACAGCGCCATGCGCGTGCCGACATAGGTCGGGATACGGGCAGGCTTGGTCGTCGCGCGGACCCACAGGTCGGCGACGTCCATCCGCTCGACCTCCAGGCTCAATCCTGCAAAGAAGAAGGTGTCGCCGACGGACAGGCTGGAGGCGAAATATTCCTCGACCGTGCCGAGCTTGCGCCCGTTCTTGAACCGCACGTCGAGTGTGACCGCATCGACGATGATCCCCGCGTTCAGCCGATGCTGCGCGACGAAGCGCGGGTGGCTGACGCGCCAGATGCCGTCCGCCCCCTTCGTCAGCCGCTTGAACTTGTCATAGGCGCGCAAGGCATAGCCGCCGTCGGCGATGAACTGCAGCACGCGGTCGAACGTCTCGTCGTGCAGCGCCGAATAGGGCAGGCTCCCCCGGATTTCATCGAGCAGCGCGTCGCGCTCGAAGGGCGCGGCACAGGCGACGCCCATGATGTGCTGGGCGAGTACGTCGAGCGCGCCGGGGCGGAAGATGTCGGGATCGAGTTCCCCCGCCTCGACCGCATCCAAGGCCGCACGCGCCTCCAGATACTCGAAGCGATTGCCGGGCACGAGCACCGCTTCGGACGGTTCGTCCAGACGGTGGTTGGCGCGCCCGATCCGCTGGAGCATGCGGCTGGACCCCTTGGGAGCGCCCATCTGAATGACGCAATCTACATTGCCCCAGTCGACGCCCAGGTCCAGGCTGGCGGTCGCGACCAGCGCGCGCAGGCGCCCGTCGGCCATCGCGGTCTCGACCTTGCGCCGCGCTTCCTTTGCCAGACTTCCGTGATGGACGCCGATCGGCAGGCCCTGGTCGTTTTCCTTCCACAGATCCTGAAAGATCAGTTCGGCGAGGCTGCGGGTGTTGCAGAAGACGATCGTCGTCTGCTTCGCCTCGATCTCGCGCATCACTTGCGGGGCGGCATAGCGGCCCGAATGGCCCGACCACGGCACACGGCCCTGGGGCAGCAGGATCGCGATGTTCGGGTCGGCACCGGGCTCACCGCGGACCAGCCGGACGGTGTCGATGTCGCCATCGGGCGCGAGCCATGCGCGATAGCCGTCGGGATCGGCCACCGTCGCCGACAGCGCGACGCGGCGCATGTCCAGCGCGATCGTTTGGAGTCGCGCGAGGCCGAGGCTCAGCAGGTCGCCGCGCTTGCCGGTGGCGAAGGCGTGGACCTCGTCGATCACCACGGTCTTCAGCCGCGCGAACATCTCGAAACTGTCGGGGTAGCTGAGCAGCAGGCTCAAGGATTCGGGCGTCGTCAGCAGGATATGCGGGGGCTTGGCACGCTGACGGGCTTTGCGATCCGAGGGGGTATCGCCGCTGCGCGACTCGACCCGGATCGGGACGCCCATCTCCTCGATCGGTGTCATAAGGTTGCGCTGGACATCGACCGCCAGCGCCTTGAGCGGCGAAACGTAGAGGGTGTGGAGCCCGTCGAAGTCGGGCGTCTCGATCAGGTCAGCAAGGCTGGGGAGGAAGCCCGACAGCGTCTTACCCGCACCCGTCGGCGCAACGAGCAGCGCGTGCTCGCTTGCCCGCCCCGCGCTCAGCATCTCACGCTGATGCCGGCGCGGCGCCCATCCCCGCGCGGCGAACCAGCCGGTCAGCGGCGCGGGAAGGTCGGTCAGGTCATGCACGGATTGCGATATAGGAAGCCCTGTTCGTCACCGCACCTCACTTGCCTTGTCGGCGCGTTCCTGCCGGTCGTAGTTCGCCCGCGTCGCGTCTTCTGTACGCTGTTCGGCCGCCCGCGAGCGACGATTGCTCAGCACCACGAACGCGAGCACCGCGATCAGTACCAGCGGGCCGACGATCGTCAGGATGCTCCAGATTCCGCCACCGGTATCCATGGCCTTGCTCCTCGAATGGGTCTGGCCGCGTCAACGAAGCGTGGGCGAGAAACGATCCACCGGAACGCGGACGCCCCCTCGCGCGCTTTATGCGGCATGGCGAGACTGGGCGACTGGGTGCAGCCGCACCCGACGGGCATCTACCTGCCGGCGGCGGACGTGTGGATCGACCCGTCGGTCCCGGTGCCACGCGCGCTGGTCACCCACGGCCACGCCGACCACGCCCGCGGCGGGCATGGCGAGGTGTGGGCGACGCCCGAGACGCTGCAGATCATGGAGGTCCGCTACGGCCCCCAGAACGGGCATCCGGTCGCCTATGGCGAATCGCTGACGCTGGGCGATATCGACGTGAGCTTCGTCCCCGCCGGCCATGTCCTCGGCTCCGCGCAGATCGTGCTCGATCACCGCGGCGAACGCGTGGTGGTGTCGGGCGACTACAAGCGCCGCGAGGATCCGACCTGCGCGCGGTTCGAGCCCGTCAAATGCGACGTGTTCGTCACCGAGGCGACGTTTGGCCTGCCGGTGTTCCGCCATCCCGAAACCCATGACGAAATGGACAAATTGCTCGCCACGCTACGCGCCAATCCGGAGCGCTGCGTGCTGGTCGGCGCATATGCGCTCGGCAAGGCGCAGCGGGTGATCCGCGAGTTGCGGGTGATGGGCTTCGACGACCCCATCTATATTCACGGTGCGCTGCAGCGATTGTGCGACCTCTACGTCGACAACGGCGTCGACCTGGGCGACCTTCGGCCCGCAATGGGGGTGGCCAAGGCCGAGTTGATGGGCCGCGTCGTCGTCGCACCGCCCTCCGCGCTCAACGACCGCTGGTCCCGCCGCCTGCCCGATCCGATCGCCGCGATGGCCAGCGGCTGGATGACGGTGCGCCAGCGCGCGCGGCAGAAGAACATCGAATTGCCGATCATCCTGAGCGATCATGCCGACTGGGACGAACTGACCGCGACGATCGAGGAACTGCGCCCGCGCGAAGTCTGGGTCACCCACGGTCGCGAGGACGCGCTGGTCCATTGGTGCGCGATGCGCCAGATCAAGGCACGGGCGCTCGATCTGGTCGGGTTCGAGGACGAGGACGACTAGGCGGCCGCCTTCACCTCCGAGAACAACCAAGCCTCCGCATCCACACGGCTGGTGAACATGCGCGCCTCGCGCCGACCGACCGCGCGTTGCGCCTGGGTGCGGGCGAGCGTTGCGGTCACGACCAGTGCGACGCGACGACGAGCATAGAGCGGGTCGGCCATATTCTGACGAAACGCCTCGACGACGTCCTGCGACTGAATGCGCATGTCGCTGATGTCGCACAGCATAATCTGCTGCCCCGGATCGCCGCCCAGTTCGCGGCTCGCGGCGGTGATCGCGCTCCGATAGCGGGCGACGTCGTCGAGCGTGAAGAAGCCGCCCAAGCGGACGTCGAGCAAGTTGCGGTCGCGATTCAACCGGATGGAAAAGTCGGCGCTCATGTGCCGTACGCTACCGCGCCGACCTTGAAGAAATCGTAACCCGCATTCGTATTCCTGGTGTGAAATCAAGCGGCTGCGCCGAGCGCCTTCTGACGGCGGCGCTGGACCGAACTGCCGATCCCCATCGCCTCGCGATATTTGGCGACCGTCCGCCGGGCGATATCGAAGCCCTTGTCCTTCAGCATGTCGACCAGCGTGTCGTCGCTCAGGATCGCCTTGGGGTCTTCGGCAGCGATCAGCGTGCGGATCGCGGCCTTCACCGCTTCGGCCGACACCGCCTCGCCGCCGTCAGCCGACTGGATCGCCGAGGTGAAGAAATATTTCAGCTCGAATACCCCGCGCGCGCAGCTGAGGTATTTGTTGCTGGTTACGCGGCTGACGGTCGATTCGTGCATCTCGATCGCCTCGGCGACCTTCGCCAGCGTCAGCGGTCGCAGGTGGGCGACGCCTTTCAGGAAAAACGCCTCCTGCTGCTTCACCAATTCGGTCGCAACCTTGATGATCGTGCGCTGGCGCTGGTCGAGCGCCTTCACCAGCCAGTTGGCGCTGGCGAGGCAATCGCTGAGCCACGCCTTCGATGCCTTGTCGGCGCCGACGCTCGACAGTTCGGCATGGTAGCGGCGGTTGACCAGCACGCGCGGCAGCGTCGCCGAATTTAGTTCGATCCGCCAGCCGGCCGCGGTCCTGGTGACGAACAGGTCGGGGACCACCGCAGGCGCACTTTCGCCGCCGTAGCGGCACCCGGGCTTGGGGTCGTAATCGCGCAGTTCGCGGATCATGTCGGCCAGGTCTTCGTCGTCGACGCCGCAGATTCGCTTCAGCCGCGCGCGCTCGCCACGCGCCAGCAGGTCAAGGTTGTCGATCAGAGCCGCCATCGCCGGGTCGTAGCGATCGGCCTCCCGCGCCTGGAGCGCGATGCATTCGGCCAGGCTGCGTGCACCGACCCCGGTCGGATCGAGCGTCTGGACCTGCACCAGCACGTCCTCGACCCGCGCCAGCGGCACGCCGAGGCGATTGGCCATGTCGAGCAGCGGCGCGGTCAGATACCCCGCCTCGTCGATCTGGTCGATCAGATGCGCCGCGATGAACATGTCCGCGCTCGCGACGACCGCGCCCGCCTGTGCGAGCAGATGGTCGGCCAGGCTGACGTCGGGGTTGGCGAAACCGTCGAGATCCGGCCCATCCTCCGGCGCGGCGCCGTTCCCGGTGCCCGACAGCCCCATCGATCCGTCGCGGTCGCCCGGCGAATCATTCTCGAACGCGGACGATGTGTCGATGTCGAGCGCCGCCTCGCCGTCGCCGCCGCCCGCTTCGGACGGCTCGACGACCACCGGCTCGGGCGTGTCGACCGCGTCGGTGGAGCCCGCTTCGAGCAGCGGGTTCTTCTCGATCTCCTCGGCGATGAAGCCTTCGATCTCCAGGTTCGACAGCGCGAGCAGGCGGATCGCCTGCTGCAGCTGCGGCGTCATCACCAGCGATTGCGACTGGCGAAGGTCGAGGCGCGGGGCGAGGCTCATGCCCATCCTCCCCGGCACGGGGAGGGGGACCGTTCGCGAAGCGAATGATGGAGGGGGCGTGCCGCGACGGGATCGCTCGCGGAGAGCCCCCTCCCCCAGCCTTCGGCTGGTCTCCCTCCCCGTGCCGGGGAGGATCTGTGCAGCGCGCCCGCCATCGCCTTACAGCTCGAAGCCCTCGCCCAGATACAACCGCCGGACATTCTCGTCGGCCACCAGCGCCTGCGGGCTGCCGGTGAACAGCACGCGCCCGTCGTAGATGATGTAGGCGCGGTCGACGATGTCGAGCGTCTCGCGGACGTTGTGGTCGGTGATCAGAACGCCGATGCCGCGGCCCTTCAACGTCTTCACCAGATCGCGGATGTCGCTGATCGAGATGGGATCGATGCCGGCGAACGGTTCGTCGAGCAGCATGATCGTCGGCTCGGCGGCCAATGCGCGCGCGATTTCGGCGCGTCGCCGCTCGCCGCCCGACAGCGCCATCGCGGGGGCATCGCGCAGCCGGGTCAGCCCGAATTCGTCGAGCAGCTTGTCGAGCTTCTCCTGACGCGCATCCCGGTTCGGCTCGGCGAGTTCGAGCACCGCGAGGATGTTCTTCTCCACCGACAGTCCGCGGAAGATCGACGTTTCCTGCGGCAGATAACCGAGACCGAGGATCGCACGGCGATACATCGGCAGGCCGGTGATGTCCTCGCCGTCCAGCATGATGCGGCCCGAATCGGGCTTCACCAAGCCCATTACCGAATAGAAGCACGTCGTCTTGCCCGCGCCATTGGGCCCCAGCAAGCCGATGACCTCGCCGTGCCCGACCGTCAGCGACACGTCGGTCAGCACGGTGCGCTTGTCGTACGCCTTGGCGATCGACACGACCGACAGGCCGCTGGCGGTCTCGACCGGCGCGACCGGTGCGGGGGACAGGATGGCGGCGTCGGTCATTGGGGCTCCTGCTCGCACGTCATGGTTACCGAACGTTTACGGGCGTCCGGACTTGGCAGGATTCCTGCATGAAAACGGCGGCAGAGAGAAGCGCAAAAGCGGCGAACCGCCCCGCCCGCGACGCTTACTGCGTGCGGTCGGGCACCGAGAAGCGGCCGGTCACGCGACCGCCCTGACGGATGACGGTGCCATCGGGCGCCTTGGTCGTGCCGACCGACGACCCGTCGATCGTCGCGCGACCCGAATCGAGATTTATCGTCAACCGCCCGCCGCTGACCGTGTTGCCCACACCCTCGACCAGCGTCACGCCGCCCAGCATCGTGATGAGCCGGCGGTTGAGATCGTACACGGCGTACTGCGACTTCGCGCGCTGATTGGGGCGGGTGACGGTAACGCCGCCCGAGGCATCGAGCCGCGAAACCTGCGGCGATCCTTCGGTGATGCGGCCGGTATAGGCGACGGTCATGCGCTGCGCCTCCAGCGTCATGTTCGCCTGTTTCACGTTGACGCCGCCGGAGAGGATCGCGCGATTGGCGCGGTCCTGCAGCTCGATCGTGCCGGCGTTGAAATCGATCGGCGCGTTCGAATTGTGACGCACCTGCGCCGCCGCGGACGTCGCGAGCAGGCCAAGGGCGAGAAGGGCGAAGGGTCCGCGCATGGTCAGCGCCTATTCGCGTTCTTCGGCACGATCCGCAAGCGGGCATTTCCCTCAAGGCGGACGACGCGGCCTTCCAGATCGGCCGACAGGCGATTGGCGCTGAACGTGCCCATCGGCGTGCTGCCCTGGACCGCGCCATCGCTCAGCATCTTGCGGGTCTTGAGGTCGACCGTCGCGCCGGTTGTGCCCAGACGGTAACCGTCGGCGGCAGTGAAATCGATCGGCCCGTCGATCTTCACCTGTTCGCTGCGCATGTCGTACAGCCCACTGGGCGCGGTGATCTTTGCCGGCCCGTCGCGCATCGCAAGCCCAGCGGACAAGGTGGCGAGCTGCACGACCGGCTCGGCCGAGCTGCGCTGCACTGCGGAGGCGGCGTCCAGCGTGAACGCCTGCCCCTTCGCATCCTGTCCGCGGTACTGCGCGGCCTCCAGCTTCATGCGTTCCTGCGCGACCGCGACCTTGTTCTTGTCGAGCACGAAGCTGACGTCGCCACCCATGAACAACGGCGCCATGACCAGAAAGGCGGCGAGCACGCCGATGCCGACCGGCAACGCGAACTGGAGCAACGCGACGAACTTGTCGTGGCTGCTGCCCGGCATCGCCCAGCGCTGGCGGGCGGTCCTCTCGGCGTTGGCGGCGCGTGACATCAGCCGCGGCTCGCCCGAGGGATCGGGGCGACGCGATCAGGCATGCGCGAAGATATCGGTTTCGGGCCAGCCGGCCAGATCGAGCTCGGCCCGATTCGGCAGGAAATCGAAACAGGCTTGAGCGAGTCGCATCCGCCCTTCCCGCTCCAGCCGCTTGTCGAGCTCCACCTTCATCCGGTGCAGATACCGCACGTCTGACGCGGCATAGTCCTTCTGCGCGTCGCTCAGCTCGGGCGCGCCCCAGTCGGACGACTGCTGCGCCTTCGACAGTTCCTGCCCCAGCAGCTCGCGGACCAGCTCCTTCAGGCCGTGGCGATCGGTGTAGGTGCGGACCAAGCGCGAGGCGATCTTGGTGCAATAGACGGGTGCGGCGACGACGCCCAGATACTGGCGGATCGCGGCGATATCGAACCGGCCGAAGTGGTAGAGCTTCAGCCGTTCGGGATCGGCCAGCAGCGCCTTCAGGTTGGGCGCGGCATAGTCGCTGCCGGCCGAAAACCGCACCAGATGCTCATCCGGCCCGCCGTCGGACAGTTGCACGACGCACAGCCGGTCGCGCGGGGTGATGAGCCCCATCGTCTCGGTGTCGACCGCGATCGAGGCGCCGGGCGCGAACAGGTCGGCGGGAATGTCTTCTTCGTGCAAATATACAGTCATTTCGCGGCACATAGGCGCGGATAGCGCATGGCTCAATGCTGAACGGATAGACTTCAGCTCCCCGCCGCCTCCTTCTTCGCGCGCCGCCGCCGCGCGAAGATGTTGAGCACCTCGACCCCGGCCGAAAACGCCATCGCGGTATAGATATACCCCTTGGGCACATGCGCACCGAAGCCCTCCGCGATCAGCACCATGCCGATCATCAGAAGGAAGCCGAGCGCCAGCATCACGACCGTCGGATTGCGGTTGATGAAGTTCGCCAGCGGGTCGGCAGCGACCAGCATGGTCACGACCGCGACGATGACTGCGACGTACATGATCGCGACATGTTCGGTCATGCCGACCGCGGTCAGGATCGAATCGATCGAGAACACCATATCGAGCAGCAGAATCTGGACGATCGCCGAACCGAAGCTGATCGCGACCTTACCGCCCTTGTCCAGCATTTCGCCGGTGTCTTCATGGCCGATCGTATGATGGATCTCCTTTGTCGCCTTCCACATCAGGAACAGGCCGCCGGCGATCAGGATCAGATCGCGCCAGGAAAAGGCTGTATCGTAGAGGATGTGACCTTCCGCATCGCGCGCCGAAAGCCCCAGATCGAACACCGGTGCGGTCAGCCCGACGATCCACGCGATCATCGACAGCAGAGCGAGGCGCATGACAAGCGCCAGGGCGATGCCGATCCGCCGCGCCTTCTGCCGCTGCCCCTCCGGCAGTTTGTTCGACAGGATCGAAATGAAGATGAGATTGTCGATTCCGAGTACCACCTCCATCACGATCAGGGTGACCAGCGCGGCCCAGGCGGCAGGGTCGGCGATGAGGGTGGACAAGTTCTCCATGGGTCGATCTGTGCCGAAAGGGCCACAGATAGGCAATGATCGCTGCGAAACTCGCCACAATTGCGTCGAATTCGTTCGCGGCGACCTGACAATTCGTCTATGAGCGATTCTTACACGTGCGCGTTTGTCGCGCCCGTAACCCTGCGTCCGTCGTCCGGCGCAACGGTTGGGAGACGATTCGGGCGGCCCGGGAAGACGAATAGGGTTATGAGTTTCAATAAAGGTGGCCGCGGCGATCGCGGTGGACGCGGCCGCGACAAGCGGGACAGCTTCGGCGGCGGTGACGACAGCTACGGCGGCGGTGGCTTCGGCGGCGGCGGCTTTGGTGGCGGCGGCTTCGGCGGCGGCGACCGTGGTGGCTTCGGTGGCGGCGGCTTCGGCGGTGGCGATCGTGGCGGCTTCGGCGGCGGTCGTAGCGGTGGTGGC
>CAJYOI010000044.1 GCA_913776045.1 uncultured Sphingomonas sp. | reverse complement strand
TCAGAACCTCGACTGCAGGTTGACGTACCAATAGCGCGCATAGGGCTGGTACAGCGCGCCCAGGAAGCCGTCGGTGCTGAGCGGCGGCTGCTTGTCGGTCAGGTTGCGCACGCCCATGCGGAAGCGGTGGCGGCCCTCGCCATCGCGGCGGTTGCCGAAGCTGACCTGGCCGTAGAGGTTGTAGGTCGTCCGCCCGTCGACGAACCACGGCACGCCGTTGATCGTCGCACCGGTATCGTCGACGTCGCTGATGTAGCTGGTGAAGGTGCCGATCTGGAACGGCCCCTTCGACCAGGTCAGCGACCCCGTCACGCGCCATTCGGGCTTGCCGTTGACGCGCACCTGATCGCCGCCGTCCGAAATGACGGTATCGCGGTTGATCGTGCCCGCCGCACGCGCGTCGATCAGTGTCTGGACGTCGGGCGAGGGGGTGAGGAAATAGGTCTTTAGATACGCCGCGTTCACATTGGCGGTGAACTTTCCGATGCCGAAGTCGCGGACGCGCCAGTTGAACCCGAAGTCCCAGCCCGACACGGTCTGCGGCTGCAGGTTGCGATACTGGTCGCGCACGAACAGCACGCGGCCGGCCGGGGCCAGGCCCGTTCCCTGGAACAGCGCTATGTCGTCGGCAGTCGGATCGGCGCGGATGACGTTCGGGTCGGTCTGGCCGCCGACGCGCAGCAGGTAATCGTTGATGAGGGCATTGCCCTCACCAAAGATGCCGACGATGTCGCGCTGCTTGATGCGCCAGTAATCGGCGGTCAGCGTGATGCGGCCGATCGCACGGTCGAGGAAGTGCGGCTGGAGCACGACGCCGCCGGTCAGGTTGGTCGACTGTTCGGGCTTCAGGTCCGGGTTGCCGGCGCGCTGGGCGGTGGTGGCGAAGCTCTGGCCGCACGCGCCCCAGGTGGCGATGACGCCGCGCCGAAGCTGCGCCTCGCAGCGGATCGGGTCGAGGCGCGTGTTGGAGCGGGTGACGAGGCGCGCGTTGACCTGTTCCAGATTCGGCGCGCGGAAGCTTTCCGCGTAGGACCCGCGCAGGCGGATGCCGTTGACGATGTCCCAGGCACCGGCGATCTTCGGCTTGGCGACGGAGCCTGCGTCCGAATAGCGCTCGGCGCGACCCGCGACCTGGAATTCCAGGCGCTCGACGAACGGAATGTTCATCGACGGCGACACGACCGGCACCGCGAATTCGACATAGGCGCCGAACACGTCGCGCCGCCCGCTGGTGTCGGGCGAATTGCTGGTGCCGACCAGGTCGGACACGTTGACGAAGCCGGTCACCCGGTCGGTGAACTGGATCGTCCCGTCGACGCGCGGATCGCGGTCGTCGAGCTGCGTCTCACGCCGCGCCTCGATGCCGAAGGCGGCGCCCAGGTTGCCGCCGGGCAGCGCGATCAGGTCGGCCTTCGACCCCTTCAGGTCGGCAAGCGCCAGCGTCGCCTTGCTGCGGCGAGTGGTGGTGATGCGGATCGCGTCGGTCGCCGCGCGGTTCGACGGCGTCGCGTCGCGCAGGCTGGGGTTGTTCACGTCGGCGCCGTTGAACGGATTGTAGGCGTCGGGCGTGTTGAGCGCGAGCTGCTGCTGGAGCAATGTCGCGCTGATGCCGGTCGACCGGTCGGTGACCTCGGCCTCCGAATAGAGGGCGGCCGATTCCCAATCGATGCCCAGCGCCTTGAACCGCACGCCGATCAGGCCGCGCCACTGGCTGTTGTCGACGGTCACGTAATTCGGGCCGAAGTCCGAGAAATTGTAGCTGGTCAGCGTAACGTCGAGGCCAGCGGCCGGCGTATTCAGGCCCGGAATGCGGAACGGCGCGCCGGTCGGGCCGAACGGATTGTAATAGTTGCTGGCCGGGATCACGATCGGGCCGGCGGAAAGCGTGCCGGGCGAGCTCTGGATGCTGTCGGTCGTCGCCTTGTAGTACCCCGCTTCGCCGAACAGTTCGACGCCATCGGTAAGGTCGTAATGGCCGTTGGCGAAGAAATTATAGCGTTCGACCTTAGGCAGGATCGTGCGGTTGTAGGCCTGGGTCGCGTCGAAGCGCGTGTTGCGGTCGACGGCCGCGGTGTTGTTGCCGTCGTCGATGCAGATCGTGCTGTTCGACGGGATCGCGGCCGAGCAGCCGCCGTTCGCGGTCGGCTGAATGTGGAACACGCCCGCGGTGCTGGTGACGAGCGCGCCGCTGGTGCCGGTGCCGACACGGACGGGCACGCCGCCGCGGGTGGTGAAGACGCCCCAAGGGGTGATGGTCGAGCGGCCGTCGACGTTGGTCGAACCTTCGAGGGGAGTACCGGCGAACAACGGGCCCTTAACGTCCGATGCGGTATAATCCTGGTCCGCCGCGCGCAGCATCGTGCGGCTTTCGCGGCTGGCGTAGAGCGTGATGTTGCCGCGCCCGCCGAGGTTCGAGCCGGCGAGCACGTTCAGGCTCGTCTCGAGCAGGTTGGTGTCCTCGGCGAAGCCCAGCTGCCCTTCGAACTGGACGCCCGAATAGTCGGACTGGAGCACGGTGTTGACCACGCCCGCGACTGCGTCCGATCCGTAGATGGCGGCGGCGCCGTCGCGCAGCACTTCCAAACGCTCGATGCCGAAGCTCGGGATGGTGTTGCTGTTGACGGTCAGGACGGGGACCAGATTCTCGTTCGCGCGGCTGGTCGGGTGGTTGACGACGCGGCGACCGTTGATGAGGACCAGCGTGTTGCCGACGCCCAGATTGCGCAGGTTGACCGATCCGACATCGCCACGCGCGGCGTTCGAGCTGTTGGGCAGATAGCTGGCGTTGAAGGTCACGTCGCCCAGCTGCGGGATCGCGCGGAGCAAATCGTCGCCCGACGTCGCGCCGATCGCGGCGAGGTCGTCCTGGCTGACGACGGTGACCGGCAGCGCGGCAGTGACCGACGTGCCGCGGATCTGCGTTCCGACGACGACGATGTCGGTACCGGCCGACTGGCCCGACGCCAGCGCATCCTCGACCTGTTCGGTGGTCGGCGTCGGCGTCGGTAAGGTGGCCGTGTCCTGCGCAACCTGCGCGGACACCGGTGTCGCCGCGATCAGTGCGCCGCACGCCGCGGACAGCAACAGCATATGCTTCATGGATAACCCCCCTTTGAATTGATCTCGTGAAAGCCACCGCCCCCGCGGTGTGGTCGATCGGTCGACGCTATATCGCTCTTCCTCGCGTCCGAAAGGCGATAGGTCCAGAGTGGTTGTTACGCCACCAAGGCATTTCGAACCGCTGCGTGGCTAACGAGCAACAGTTTGTTGCGTCAGGTCAGCACAAATTGTTCAAAACGGGCATCATGCCCGTTGCGCGTCGCTCACGGCATCGGCGGCGCGGAGAGCCGCCAGCAACTTGGTCAGATGCGCGGCGTTGCGGACTTCGACCTCGATCGCATTGGTGTGGAAGGTGGTGTCGCGGTCGTCCATGCGCAGGCCCAGAATGTTCGCCTTGTGCGCGCCGATGACGGTCGCGACTGCGCCCAGCGCGCCGGGTTCGTTCTTCAGCGTGACGGCGATGCGCGCGATGCCGCCCTCGGCCGTGTCGCCCCACGCCAGATCCACCCAGTCGCCGTCCTCGCCGATCTGCGGGCAGGCGATGTCGTGGACGACGATGCCTTCGCCCTCGCGCCGGATGCCGACGATACGATCGCCGGGGACCGGGCGGCAGCATTCGGCAAGGTCGAAGGCGACGCCGGGCGTCAGGCCGGTGATGGTGATCGCATGGCGCTGCGGCGGGGCCTGATGCGCGTCCTCGCCCCCGGCCGAACCGGGCATCAGCGCCTCCATCACCTCGGCGTCCGACAGCTTGCGCAGCGCGATCGCTTCGAGCAACGCGTCCATGTCGGTCAGCTTCAGCCGGCGGATCGCGGCCTTCACGGCATCCGCGCCGACCGCGACGGGCAGGCGCTGGAGGATGTCGTCGTACAGCTTGCGGCCCAGCGCCAGCCGCTCGTCGCGTTCCTTATGGCGCAGATGCCGGCGGATCGCCGCGCGCGCCTTGCCGGTGATCGCGAAGCTCAGCCAGTTCGGCTGCGGCATCTGGCCCTTCGAGCGCAGGATCTGCACGCTGTCGCCGTTGGTGATCTCGGTGCGCAGCGGCACCACGCGGCCGTTGATCTTGGCGCCGACCGCCTGGTCGCCCAGATCGGTATGGACGGCATAGGCGAAGTCGATCGGCGTCGCGCCCTTGGGCAGCTGGATCAGCTCGCCCTTGGGGCTGAAGGCGAAGATGCGATCGGCGTACATTGCCATCCGCGTGTGTTCGAGGAGTTCCTCGGGGCTCTCCGCGGCCTCCAGGATCTCGACCAGGTCGCGGACCCAGCTGACCTGCGTGTCGGGGCGCACCGCATCGGCCTTGTACGCCCAGTGGGCGGCGATGCCATATTCCGCCTGCGCGTGCATCGCGTGGGTGCGGATCTGGATTTCGATGCGGGTATTCTCGCCGATGAACACCGATGTGTGGAGCGAGCGGTATCCGTTGCGCTTGGGGGTCGAGATGTAATCCTTGAACCGCCCCGGCACCATCGGCCATTTGCGGTGGATGACGCCCAACGCGCGGTAACATTCCTCCTCGGTCGCGACGATCGCGCGGAACGCCATGATGTCGCTCAGCTGCTCCAGGCTGACATGCCGCTCCGACATCTTCTTCCAGATGGAATAGGGATGTTTCTGGCGCCCGCCGACCTCCGCCTCGATGCCCGCGCGGGTCAGCAGCGTGTGGACGGTTTCGCCGATCTTCTCGATCCGGTGGCCTTCGTCCTCCAGCGCAGTCAGGCGCTTGGTGATCGATTCATACGCTTCGGGTTCTAGCTGACGGAAGGCGAGCGTCTGCATCTCCTTCATGAACTCGTACATGCCGATCCGCTCCGCGAGCGGGGCGTAGATGTCCATCGTCTCCTTGGCGATGCGACGGCGCTTCTCGGGCTTCGAGATGAAGTGCAGCGTGCGCATGTTGTGCAGCCGATCGGCCAGCTTCACCAGCAGCACGCGGATGTCGTCGGACATCGCCAGCAGGAATTTGCGCAGGTTTTCGGCGGCGCGCTGGCTTTCGGTCTGCGCCTCGATCTTGCTGAGCTTGGTGACGCCGTCGACCAGCCGCGCGACGTTGGCGCCGAACAGCCGCTCGATCTCCTCGGGCGTGGCGACGGTGTCCTCGACGGTGTCGTGAAGGATCGCGGTCGCGATCGTCTCGTCGTCGAGACGCAGGTCGGTCAGGATGCCCGCGACTTCGATCGGGTGGCTGAAATACGGGTCCCCGCTGGCGCGCTTCTGTGTGCCGTGCGCGTTGACGGAAAACACATAGGCGCGGTTCAGCATGGCCTCATCGGCCTGCGGGTCGTAGGTCAGGACCCGATCGACAAGTTCATATTGGCGCAGCACGGCCTAAAGATGGGATAGCCGGCTGCTGCATTGCAACGCTTTTGTGCAGCGGTTGCCGATTAGCGCGCGCGGGCGTTGCACTTGGCCAGCGCGTCTTCGCCGAACGCCGTACCGCCGGCCGAGAAGCTGGCAAGCGCGCCGACCCGCTGGACGACCAATTCGCACAGGACCGCATCGCGTTCGCCGGTGCGCGGGGCGGTGCAGGTGCCGCCGGTGCACTTCCACATCGTCGATCGGGTCACGACGCTCGACTTGGCGAATTCGGCCTTCGGCGTGGCGGCGTAATAGTTGGCCTGGGCGAGGGCAGGGGCGGCGCTGGTGAGCGCAACGAGTGCGGCGGTGATCGCGGCAACGGTCTTCATCGAAAGTCTCCCTGCATTCTCGGTTTCGATTCGCTACCTAAACAACCGTGATCTAGGTTGCAATCGGAAACCTATGCTGTCACGCAGCATGAGATTTGTTTAGAGTTTGAGCCATTTGCGGGTAGGACGGCGCCATGGTGTCGAAAGTGCGAGAGCCGCTTAGGGAATTGGCCGCGACCTGCAGCCTGCCCGCCGCGCTGGAGGCGATGGGCGAACGCTGGGCGTTTCTAATCCTGCGCGCCGCCTTCAACGGCTATCAGCATTTCGAGGAATTCCAGTCCGAACTGGGGATTGCACGCAACATCCTGGCCAACCGGCTGGCGCGCTTCGTCGAACATGGCATCCTGGAACGCACCGCGATGGCCGACGATCGCCGCAAGATCGAATACCGCCTGACCGACAAGGGGCACGCGCTGCTGCCGACGATGGTCGCGCTGAGGCAATGGGGCGAGCGGTGGGAGACGGGCAAGCCGGCCGACCCGGTGCTGGTCGATGCCCGCGACGGCCAGCCGATCCGCCCGGTGCGCGTGCTGAGCCACGACGGGCGCGAGTTGGAGAAGGAGGACCTGCGGTGGGTGCTGCGGGACGATCTGGAGCGCGAGGGCGGCGATGCGCCTTAGCAAATCGCGCATTCCTCACACGGCGGGCGGTGAACGGATCTATCTCTCCTCGTTTGTGCGGAGCCTGATCTGGCTGCGCTAAATGCAGGCACGGCCTGGTGTGATCACACCATCAATCGCACGCCGACGATCGCCAGCACCACAGCCAGCACCGGCGCCAGCGCGCGGTCGGACACGCGGGTTGCGATCAGGCTGCCGGCGATGATGCCTGGCACCGACCCGATCAGCAGCGACGCCAGCAGCATCACGTCGACCGATCCCAGCATCCAATGGCCAAATCCCGCCAGCAGGGTCAGCGGTACGGCATGCGCGATATCCGATCCGACCAGCCGATTGACCGGCAGGCGGGGGTAGAGCAGCAGCAGCGCGGTCATCCCCAGCGCGCCCGCACCGACAGAAGTCAGCGATACCAGCACGCCCAGCACCGCGCCGACGCCGACCGTCAGGGCCGCCACGCGATGCTCGCCCATCGGCCGGAAGTGCGCGATCCAAGCGGTGATCCGCCCGCGCAGCAGCGTGCCGATCGCCGATAGCAGCAGCGTCGCGCCCAGCAGTACGCCGACAACATGCCCGGTATCGGCCTGACGCACTCCGGCGCGCTGCAGGACGATCAGCGTCACGATCGTCGCCGGCAGGCTGCCGGTCGCCAATCGCCGCACGACGCGCCAGTCCACCGTCCCGCGCCAGCCGTGGACCACCGTGCCCACCGTCTTTGTCGCGGCGGCATAGAGCAGGTCGGTGCCGACCGCGGTGACCGGATGGAAACCGAACGCTAGCACCAGCAACGGCGTCATCAACGACCCGCCGCCGACGCCGGTCAGTCCGACGATCATGCCGACCAGCACGCCGGCGAGCGAATAGAGCGGATCGATCGCGGTCATGGGCAAGGCGCCGTCATCGCGACCGGTGTGGCCGAGCGCCGGGCCGTACGCCAGACAGTTTTTGTTTGCCAGGTGATCGGGCGATGCGCGCGCGTCCTGTCCCGCTCGTCACGGAAAAGGGGCCGACCACGAGATCCCGTGGCCGGCGCCCCCGTCTCGTCCGCCCCGCAACCGCGTGGCGACAGGATCAATAGTCGACCCGCATCGCCTTCAGCTTATAGGCGCCCAGCTTGTCCTGAACGCTGTCCTTTCCGGCCAGATGCCCCGCGCCGACGGCGACGAAGACGGTGCCCGGCTGCTTCATCCGATCGGCGATCCACGTCGCCCAGCGCGCGTTGCGATCGTAGAGGATGGTCTTGGCGACTTCGGGCGAGTCCTTCATGCTTTCGTTCAGCGTCTCGGCCAACTTCTCCGGATTGCCCGCCGCCCAGTCGGTGACCATCGTTTCCATCGTCTGGCCGATCTTGGGCATTTCATCGACGGTGCCGGTCAGGAATTCGGTCTGCGCCTTCGGCGACAGCGCATCGAAGAAGCCGATCTGCTGTTCGGCCGTCTCCAACCCGCTGACGGTCTTGCCCGCCGATTTCGCCGCTTCGGTCAGCGTCTTTTCGGCGCCACTGTTCGGGTCGTAGCCAGCCTTCATGAGCGGGATGAGGCTGAGGTTCACCGCGGCGAACCACGGCTTGTAATTGTCGAACGCGGCGGCCGGCAGGCCCAGGTCGGTCATCGCCTTCAGATATTTACCACGCGCCGGCTCGGGCAGGCTGGCGGTCAGCGTCGTGCCGGCGGGCTGGGTCGCCTTCGACAGCACGATCTGCTGCATCGTCGCAGCATCGGGCTCGACCATTTCGAGCACCAGTTCCTTCGACCCGTCGAACGCGCTCTTCACCGCTTCGTCGAACCATGACAGGCCGGGCTTCAGCACATGGACCGTGCCGAACAGATAGATGGTCGTGTCCTCGTCCTTCACCACCCACAGCGCAGGATCGGCATCCTTGGCGGCGGGGGCGGGAGCAGGCGTCTGCTGCGCGCAGGCAGGCAGGGCCAGGAACAGGGCTACAGCGGAAAGCGACGTCTTCATCAGGCGATTCATGGACAGCGTCCTCGGTTAAGAAAAGGGGAAAGTCGGTAAAAAATCAGCGATATTTGCGCCAGAGCCAGGTGACGCCGGTCGCGACCAGGACAAGCGCATAAAGCGCGAGCGGATCGATCGGACGGACCAGGTCGGCGCGGGCGAGCACCCACCAGACCGGGCCGCCGATGCTGAGCGCATAGAAGCCGGCGACCGCGCCGTCGCGATAGGCCTCCCGCTCGTGTTCGTCGACGACGCGTTCCCAGCGCCACGAGA
The DNA here is from genome assembly GCA_913776045.1 of uncultured Sphingomonas sp. Classification (GTDB taxonomy): domain Bacteria; phylum Pseudomonadota; class Alphaproteobacteria; order Sphingomonadales; family Sphingomonadaceae; genus Sphingomonas. The sequence goes on along the minus strand of CAJYOI010000044.1, from coordinate 67,025 downwards.
TGATCGGCATCACGACGCCCCATAGCAGCGCGAGCACGATCGCCAGCCACACCGGCAGCGGGCCGTTCAGCATCGCATCGCCCAGGTTGTCGCCCCGGCGGTGCCCGCCCAGCGCGGTCATCGCCAGCACCAGGCCGACCGCGCCGCCCAGCGCGCCCGAAATCGCGAGCAGCCGATGGTTCGCGCGCTCCGACGCGCTCTTCTTTGCCGTCTGCCGCTCAATCATTGCCGTCACCATCGTCGAACACCTCCTCGATCCGCATGTCGAACAGGCGACCGATCCTGAACGCGAGCGGAAGCGAGGGATCGTATTTCCCCGTCTCGATCGCGTTCACCGCTTGCCGCGACACGTCGAGCCGTACGGCCAGATCGGCCTGGCTCCAGTCGCGTTCGGCACGCAGCACCTTGAGGCGATTCTTCATGTTCACCTCCTGTTGCATGGCCTGTGATCCTTGTCACCGTCCCCTGACCGAATGTCAGGTTACCCTGACTAAATGACAGCGGGTCGTGGTTATGTCAACAAGACCTGACAAAATGTTTTGTGTACCTGTCATAGGACGGCGCGGTGCGGCGGCTTGCTTGACCCCCCGCCGCCCGTGCGGCAGTGCAGCGCGCGTGACCGATACAGCGCCTCTTTCCTTCCAGCGCATGATCCTGACGCTCCATGATTATTGGGCGGCGCGGGGCTGCGTGATCCTGCAACCCTATGACATGCGCATGGGCGCGGGGACGTTTCACCCCGCGACGACGCTGAAGTCGCTCGGCCCCGATCCGTGGAAGGCGGCGTACGTCCAGCCCTGCCGCCGGCCCACGGATGGCCGCTACGGCGAAAACCCCAATCGGCTGCAGCATTATTACCAGTATCAGGTGATCCTGAAGCCCAGCCCGCCCGACTTGCAGGATTTGTACCTGGGCAGCCTCGCGGCGATCGGCGTCGACATGGCCACCCATGACATCCGCTTCGTGGAGGACGATTGGGAGTCGCCGACCTTGGGCGCTTGGGGCCTCGGCTGGGAGGTCTGGTGCGACGGGATGGAGGTCACCCAGTTCACCTATTTCCAGCAGATGGGCGGCTTCGACTGCCTGCCCGTAGCCGGCGAGCTGACCTACGGCCTGGAGCGCTTGGCGATGTACATCCAGGACAAGGACAACGTCTACGACCTGGCGTTCAACGACGAGGGCGTGACCTACGGCGACGTGTTCCTGGAGAACGAGCGCCAGATGTCGACCTGGAACTTCGAGGTCGCAGAGACCGACGCGCTGTTCGACCTGTTCCGCAAGGCCGCGGCGGAGTGCGAGAATGCGCTTGCGCGCGGCCTGCCGATTCCGGCGTATGAACAGGCGATCGAGGCGAGCCACATCTTCAACCTGCTGAACGCCCGCGGCGTGATCTCGGTGGCGGAGCGGCAGGCGTACATCGGTCGCGTCCGCGACCTGGCGAAGGGCAGCTGCGCGGCGTGGATGGACAAGAACGGGTGGACGGCGTGAGCGATTTCCTTCTCGAACTCCGCTCGGAGGAAATCCCGGCGCGCATGCAGGGCAAGGCGCGGGAGGATCTGGCCAAGCTGTTCGCGGGCGAACTGGCGAAGGCCGGCCTCGCGGCGGGCGAGATCGTTACCTACGCGACCCCGCGCCGTCTGGCGTTGATCGCGCGCGACCTGCCGGACGCCACGCAAGCCGTCAGCGAGGAGCTCAAGGGCCCGCGCATGTCGGCGCCGCCGCAGGCGCTGGAGGGCTTCCTGCGCAAGACGGGACTCTCCCAGGACCAGCTGGTCGACCGCGACGGCGTGTATTTTGCGGTGGTCGACAAGCCCGGCCGAGCGACCGCCGAAGTGCTGGCCGAGGCGATCCCGGCGATCGTCCGTGCGTTTCCCTGGCCCAAGTCGATGCGCTGGGGTGCGGCGTCGGCCTCGACCGAGTCGCTGCGGTGGGTCCGCCCGCTCCAAGGCATCGTCGCGCTGTTCGGTGACGACGTCATCGACTGCGAGGTCGCCGGTATCACCAGCGGCGCGACGACGGTCGGCCACCGTTTCCATCATCCGGGCGCGATCACGATCGGGTCGGCGGCGGATTACGTCGAGAAGCTGCGAGCGTGCCACGTCATCGTCGACCAGGCCGAGCGCGCCGGCATCATCGCGATGGGCGCGACGATGCTGACCGCGAATGCAGGGCTCACGCTGATCCGCGACGAAGGGCTGCTGGAGGAGAACGCTGGACTCACCGAATGGCCGGTGCCGCTGCTCGGCCGCTTCGACCCAGAATTCCTGAGCGTGCCGCCCGAGGTCATCCAGCTGACCGCGCGCGTGAACCAGAAATATTTCGTGTGTCAGGATAGCGCTGGGAAACTGGCCAACGCCTTCGTCTGCGTCGCCAACATCGACGCGACCGACGGCGGCGAGAAGATCGTCGAGGGCAACCGCAAGGTTCTCGCCGCCCGCCTGAGCGATGCGCGCTTCTTCTATGAGACGGACCTCAAGACGAAGCTCGAGGACTCCCGTCCGAAGCTCGAAAAGATCGTCTTCCACGAAAAGCTGGGCACCGTCGCCGACAAGGTTGACCGCGTCGCGAAGCTGGCGCGGTGGCTGGTTGAGAAGGGGATCGTAAAATCCTCCCTGCAAGGCGGGGAGGGGGACCATGCGCAGCATGGTGGAGGAGGGGCGCCTCATAGTGCCTCCCTTGCGGATAGCCCCCTCCACCAGCCTGCGGCTGGTCCCCCTCCCCGTGCCGGGGAGGATTTGGCCACTCTCGCCGACCGCGCCGCCCGCCTCGCCAAGGCCGACCTCGTCACCGGCATGGTCGGCGAATTCCCCGAGCTCCAGGGCCTGATGGGCGGCTATTACGCCGCCGTGCAAGGCGAAGACCCCCGCGTCGCCGCCGCGATCCGCGATCACTACAAGCCGGTCGGGCAGGGCGATGCCGTGCCGACCGATCCGGTGACGGTGGCGGTCGCGCTGGCGGACAAGCTGGACAGCATCACGCAGTTCTTCGCCGTCGACCTGAAGCCGAGCGGATCGAAGGACCCGTTTGCGCTCCGCCGATCGGCGTTGGGCGTGCTGGCGATCATCCTCGACAACGGCTTGCGCTTCCCGCTGCGCTCGGCAGTCAACGGCGATGTGCTCGACTTCTTCGCCGACCGCCTGAAGGTTCAGCAGCGCGAAGCCGGCGTCCGTCACGACCTGATCGACGCGGTGTTCGCGCTTGGCGGTGAGGACGACCTCGTCCGCCTGCTCGCCCGCGTCCATGCGCTGCAAGCCTTCGTGGCGTCCGACAACGGCCGGAACCTGCTCGCCGGCTACAAGCGCGCCGCGAACATCCTGAAGAAGGAAGCGTTCGAACAAGCGGAGAACAAACCGCTTTCCTACACGCCCGAACCGGCCGAAGAGGCTCTCCGCACCGCGCTCGATTCGGCCGAGCCGCGGGCGAAGGCGGCGGTCGCGGCGGAGGACTTCGAAGGGGCGATGGCGGCACTGGCGACCTTGCGCACACCGATCGACGCGTTCTTCGAAAGCGTCACGGTGAACGACGCCGACCCGGACAAGCGCGCCCACCGGCTCGGGCTGCTCGCCCGCATGCGCGATGCGGTGCACGGCGTGGCGGACTTTTCGAAGATCGAAGGTTGAGACGAAGCGCCACACGTCTCAACTTTCTCAACTTACGCCGACAGAGCGACGACGGACACGGGGAACAGCAACGATGACGCAGTATGTGTACCGCTTCGGCGGCGGGGTGTCCGACGGGGGCGATGGCGATAAGAATCTGCTCGGCGGCAAGGGGGCGAACCTGGCCGAAATGGCGTCGATCGGCCTGCCGGTCCCCCCGGGCTTCACCATCGGCACCCCGATGTGCGCGGTCTATTATGACGAGGGCGGCACGTTCCCAGAATCGCTGAAGGCCGAAGTCGCAAACGGCATCGCCCATATCGAGGGGATCACCGGCAAGCGCTTCGGCGATGCCGCCGACCCACTGCTCGTCTCGGTCCGCAGCGGCGCGCGCGCGTCGATGCCGGGGATGATGGATACCGTCCTGAACCTGGGCCTGAACGACGCGACGGTCGAGGGGCTGGCCGCCGTGTCCGACGACGCGCGCTTCGCCTGGGACAGCTATCGCCGCTTCATCCAGATGTACTCGGACGTCGTCCTGGAACTCGACCACAGCCGCTTCGAGGAAGCGCTGGAGATCGCCAAGGAAGACAACGGCTATTACCTCGACACCGACATGACCGCCGACGACTGGCGCAAGCTGGTCGCCGAATACAAGGCGCTGGTCGAGGAACTGTGGGGCAAGCCCTTCCCGCAGGACGTGCACGACCAGCTGTGGGGTGCGATCGGCGCGGTGTTCGGGTCGTGGCAGTCGGAGCGGGCGAAGGTCTATCGCCGGCTGAACGATATTCCGGCGTCATGGGGCACCGCGGTCAACGTCCAGGCGATGGTGTTCGGCAACATGGGCGACACCTCGGCCACCGGCGTCGCCTTCACCCGCGACCCGTCGAAGGGCGACAATGCCTATTACGGCGAATTCCTGATCAACGCGCAGGGTGAGGACGTCGTCGCCGGCATCCGCACACCGCAATATCTGACGAAGGCTGCCCGCGAGGCCGCCGGGGCCAAGCCCGCGTCGATGGAAGAGGCGATGCCGGAGGTGTATGGCGAACTGGCGGGCGTCTTCGACCTGCTCGAGCGCCACTACCGCGACATGCAGGACATCGAATTCACGGTGCAGCAGGGCAAGCTCTGGATGCTCCAGACCCGTGCTGGCAAACGCACCGCCAAGGCGGCGCTGAAGATCGCGGTCGATATGGCGAACGAGGGGCTGATCACCCGCGAGGAAGCGATCGCGCGGATCGATCCCGCCGCGCTCGACCAATTATTGCACCCGACGCTCGATCCGAAGGCGGCGCGCGACGTGCTGACCAAGGGCCTGCCGGCATCGCCGGGCGCGGCATCGGGCAAGGTCGTCTTCACCGCCGACGCGGCCGAGATGGCGGCGAAGGACGGGCAGGATGTCATCCTGGTCCGCGTCGAAACTTCGCCTGAAGACATTCACGGCATGCACGCGGCCAAGGGTATCCTGACCGCGCGCGGCGGGATGACCAGCCACGCCGCCGTCGTCGCCCGCGGCATGGGGCGCCCCTGCGTTTCGGGCGCGGGTGCGCTATCGATCGGCAAGGGCGTGATGCGCGTCGGGGACCGCGAAGTGAAGGAAGGTGACGTCCTGACCATCGACGGTTCGACCGGCGAGGTGATGGCGGGCGCGGTGCCGACCGTGCAGCCCGAACTGTCGGGCGACTTCGGCACGCTGATGGAATGGGCCGACGGCATCCGCCGGATGAAGGTCCGCACCAACGCCGAAACCCCGCTCGACTGCCGCACCGCACGCGATTTCGGTGCGGAGGGCATCGGTTTGTGCCGCACCGAGCATATGTTCTTCGAGGCGAGCCGCATCACCAGCGTCCGCCAGATGATCCTGGCGAACGACGAAGCCGGCCGCCGCGCCGCGCTCGACAAGTTGCTGCCCGAACAGCGCAGAGATTTCGTCGAGATCTTTGAGACGATGGCTGGCCTGCCCTGCACGATCCGCCTGCTCGACCCGCCGCTGCATGAATTCCTGCCGCATGCCGATGCCGAATTCGCGGATGTCGCTAAGGCTACGGGCCTCGACGTCGATACGCTCAAGCGCCGCGCGGCGGAGCTGCACGAATTCAACCCGATGCTCGGCCACCGCGGGTGTCGCCTGGGCGTGACGTACCCTGAAATCTACGAGATGCAGGCGCGCGCGATCTTCGAAGCGGCAGTGAGCCTCGACACCGCGCCGGTGCCCGAAATCATGATCCCGCTGGTCGCGACGAAGCGCGAGCTGGAGCTGATGAAGGCGGTCGTCGATAGGGCGGCCGAGGCCGTATTCGCGGAGACCGGCAAGCGCGTCGATTATCTGGTCGGCACGATGATCGAGTTGCCGCGCGCGGCGCTGCGCGCCGGCGAGATCGACGAAGCCGGTGAGTTCTTCTCGTTCGGCACCAACGATCTGACGCAGACGACGCTGGGCGTCAGCCGCGACGACGCCGCGCGCTTCCTGACCGACTATGTCGAGCAGGGCATCTACGCCAAGGACCCATTCGTCAGCCTGGACATCGAGGGCGTGGGCGAACTGGTGAAGCTCGCAGCCGAACGCGGCCGCGCGACGCGGGGCGCCATCAAGCTCGGCATCTGCGGCGAACATGGCGGCGACCCGGCGTCGATCACCTTCTGTGAATCGGTCGGGCTCGATTACGTCAGCGCGTCCCCGTACCGCGTGCCGATCGCCCGGCTGGCGGCGGCGCAGGCGGCGCTTGCCGCGAAGTGACGGCGGCCGTCGCTTCGACGACGATGGACGCGTTCGAAGCCGATCTGACCGCGGGCGGCGTCGTCACTCGCGTGCTTGAGGCGTGGGCCGGCGGCCCCGTCCGGGCCGAGCGCGTCGCGGCGACGGCGGAAGCATCGGCCGAGACGCGGGCGCGGTTGGCCGTTGGGCCCAGCACGGTGCTGGGTTTCCGCCGTGTCCGGTTGCTGTGCGAGGATCGGCTGCTGTCGGAGGCGGACAATTGGTTCGTGCCGGAGCGGTTGACGGCGGCGATGCTCGTGACGCTCGATGCTACGGACACGCCGTTCGGGATCGTGATCGAGCCGCTCGAGCCGCGACGGGAAACACTGGCGTGCGTCCGATTCTCGGGTGACCCGGTGTTGCTGATCCGCGCGCTCGTTCTGGGCGGCAACGGAGCGCCGTTGGCTTTTGTCGAAGAACGTTACGCTGCGGCTAACATCCAACGCCCACCCACCGTCATCCCTGCGCAGGCGGGGATAAATTGTGGCTGACGTCTCCGCTTAAAGCCGCACGTTCTTCATCAATTGATCCCCGCATGCGCGGGGATGACGGTGGAGAGGTTTGACAACCGGACTTCAAACCCGATCCGCCGGCCGTGCCTCGCTCTGCGGCACCACACCCATCGTCGACGCCGTCACCGGTGACGCGCGAGCGATCCGGTCGCGGTCGGCTTCCGCCGCCTTGATCCGGGCCTCCGCGTCCTTGCGATAGGCGGCGTGTTCCGCTTCGAGCTCGCGCAGCTGCGCTTTGGCCTTGCCGCCCGACCGGCTGGCGAGACCGAAGATATAGCCGGCGAGCACGCATAGCGCGAGGACCGCGAACTGGGTGGGTGTGGTGAAGAGCATGGGTGTCGGGCCTCCTGTTACGGAGGCTCAACGGTTCTCCGCACGCCTGCGTTCCGTCACTTTCCGCTGAGCAGTGCGTCGTTGATGCTGCACGCCGCCGGACCCAGAATGACGACGAACAGCACCGGCAGGATGAACAGGATCAGCGGTACGGTCATGATCGCGGGCAGGCGCGCGGCCTTTTCCTCGGCACGCATCATGCGCTCGTTGCGGAATTCGGCCGACAGCACCCGCAGTGCCGAGGCCAGCGGCGTGCCGTATTTCTCGGTCTGGATCATGGTCGTGACCACGCCCTTGATCGAATCGAGATCGGTGCGCATCGCCAGATTCTCGAACGCGGTCCGACGATCGGTCAGGAAGCCGAGTTCGATCGACGTCAGCTGGAATTCGTCGCCCAGTTCCGGATAGGCGCGGCCCAGTTCCTTCGCCACGCGGGCGAAGGCGGCGTCTACCGTCAGACCGGCTTCGGCGCAGATGACGAGCAGGTCGAGTGCATCGGGCAGGCCCTTGCGGATCGCCTGCTGACGCTTGGTGATCTTGTTCTTCAGATACAGGTCGGGCGCCTTGTACGACAGGATGAAGGTGCCGGCGACCAGCGCATAGGCCTTAAGCGGCGACCAGTCGGCGAACGAATCCGTGCCGTAGACGAAATACATCATCGGAAGGCCGAGCACGATCGGCATCGCCAGACGACCGAAGATGACCGCGACGGCCCATTCCTTCGACCGGATGCCGGCCTGCAGCAGCTTGATCTGCGCGGCCTTCACCTGCGAATCCTGCAGCATCTTCATCGAGCCCAGCAGGGCGCGGATGCGGTCGGTCGCCTCGTTCTTCTGGACGAGCTTCGCGCGGCGCTTGCTGGTGGAGGCGGTGATGCCGGCCTTGAGCTGTTCGCGCCGGTCGTTCAGCACCTTCACGCGCTTCGTCATCGGATCGCGCGCGGTCGTCGCGGTGTAGATGGCGAAGAGCATGGCGAAGGCGGCGACGCCCGACAGGATCGTCGCGACGAAGATCACATCGACGCCGAGGAGCGTGGGGCCGGAGGCGGGCGGAGTCATGGTCGGTCCTTCCCGCTCAGATTTCGAAGTTGATCATCTGGCGCATAATGAACGCGCCGATCGACATCCACACCAGCCCGCCCAGACCCGTCAGGATCAGGCGCTGGTCGACGAAGAAATTCTGCATGTAGCTGCCGTTGATGAACCAGATCAGGCCGAAGACGATGAAGGGCAGCGCGCCGATGATATAGGCCGAAGCCTTCGATTCCGACGACATCGCCTTGATCTTGAGCTTCATCTGCCCGCGCTTGCGCAGCACGTCGGCCAGATTGGCGAGCGTTTCGGCCAGGTTGCCGCCGGTTTCGCGCTGAATGGCGATGGTGATGACGAAGAACTGGAATTCGGGCGTGCCCAGGCGGTCGGAGGTTTCCTGCAGCGCCTGATCCATCGTCTTGCCGATCTTCATCTTGTCGGCGACCGATCGGAATTCGTCGCCGACAGGGCCCTCGACCTCGACGCCGACGACGCCCATCGTCTCGGTGATCGGCAGACCGGAGCGCAAGCCGCGGACGAGCAGTTCGATCGCATCCGGGAACTTCGCGGTGAACTTCGCGACGCGGCGGTTGATCAGCGACCCGACGATCATGTGCGGCAGGCCGACGCCCGCGAACAGGCCGACGAACAACGCCAGCAGCGGCGGCATGCCCAGGATCAGGAACAGGATGGCGACGCCGACGACCGCGCCTGCGGTCGCCATGCCATATTGTCCGACGGTCCAGTCGCGCCCGGTCATCGACAGCCGCTTCTGCAGCAATTCGGGATTCGGCAGCAGCCGCCCGACCGTCGCGTCCATCTGGCTGGACTTGCTGTTGTCGATCTTACGCACGCGCGCTTCGACCGCGCCGGCGCCGGTCAGGTCCATGTGCCGGTCGCGCACCGCCGTCATGCGACGTGCCTGGGCACGGGCGGGGGAGGGGCCGGCGACCGCGAAGGCGATCATCAGCACCACCACCAGCGCACCGGCGCAGATCATCATCAGCGATGCGGGTTCCACGACGATCCTAGACCTTTCACCTTGCGAGGCTGCCCGCGAACGGGTGCCCCGATCTTATTTGGACTTCTTCGGTGCCAGCTTGGCGCCAAGCACGCCGAGCTTGCCGAGCAGCGATTCGCCGCCCGCGCCCGCTGCCGCCTTGGCCTTGGCCTTGCCCTTCCCGGCCGCGGCCTGGGTGTCGAGCTCGGCACAATCGGCGATCTGGCTGGCCAGCTGCGACAGCGGCGCGAAGCTTTTCTGCCCCTTGGCGGCTTCGGCCAGCGACTTGCCGAGCTTGGCCGCCTGGGCGGCGATCTTGGCGTCGAACGGGATGACGTAATCGACCTTGCGCTCGATTGACCCTTCGAAATCCTTGCGGCTGATCTCCAGCACCGCCGCCGGCTGGACGCGGTTGGCGGCGAGGATGACGCGAGTCGCCGCCGCGTTCGATTTGAACCACGCGAGGATGCGGATGGTGTCGCGCGCCGCGGCCAGCGTGAAGTCGGTGACGACGACCGCGATCTGGATGTCGTTCAGCAGATGCGGGTGGTTGACCAGCATCGATCGCGGCAGATCGACGACGGTGCATTCGAACGCCCCGCGCATCTCCTCCTGCAACTGATAGAAGGCTGCACCATCGGTGATGATCGGCGCGTTGATCGGCGCCTCGGCCGACAGCACGGCGAGGCTGTCCGACGCCTTCACCATCGCGCGCTCGATGAACAGGCCGTCGATGCGGCTTGGGTTTTCGATCGCATCGGTCAGGCCGCGACCGGGCTCCAGGTCGAGCGACAGCGCGCCGGTGCCAAAGTGCACGTCCAGGTCGAGCAGCGCGGTCGTGCGCTTGGCGGCACTGCTGAGCAGCCAGGCGACCGACGTCGCCATCGTCGACGCGCCGACGCCGCCGCGCGCGCCGATAACCGCGACCGCGCAATGCGGACGTTCGACCGCTGCGGTGTCACTGACCTTGGGCGCGTTGAGCATCGCCTGCGCCTGGGTCAGGCTTTCGCGGAGCTGGTCGGCGTGAAGCGGCTTCAGCAGATAGTCCTGGATGCCGCTGGCGACCAGGTCGCGGTACAGGCGGACGTCGTTGACCTGGCCCGCGGCGATCACGATCGTGCCGGGTTCGCAGACTTCGGCCAGCGCATTGATGTCGTTCAGCGGATCGCCGCTTTCCGACAGGTCGACGAACAGGATGTTCGGACTGGCCGATACCGACAAGGTCTGAACCGCGTTGCGCAGCCCGCCCTTGTGCACCTTTTCGGTCGGCCAGCCCATTTCGCTGACGATCGGACGGATGGCTTCGGCGCTCGCGTCGTCGCAGACGAAGGCGACGAAGGGGTCACGCGTCGCCGCGCGCGCCGGGTTCCAGGGCGCGTTCATCAATTGCCTCCCTTGGTGGCTTCGGCCTTCAGGCCGCCGGCGCCGGTCGGCTGCGCCTTGCGATAGGTATCGATCGCCTTGTAGTTCGACGCCGGGTCGCTGGTCGGCGCGCCGGGCTGGCCGCGGACCAGATCCTCGGGCCGTGCGATCATCGCCGCCAGGTTCGAATTGACCGCGCAGCCGTAGTTCGAATTGACGTTGCCTTCATATTCGATGCCCGACACGCGGCTGTGGTCGGGGCAGCCCGGCACCGACGCGCGCATCCGCGACACGACCACGCGAGCGGTGCCGGGTGCGATCTGGCCGGCGGTGTAGGGCACCTCGTCCGATAGCAGCAGGCCATAGCGGGCGGCGAGCGCCGCGACGGTGTCGCGCACCGCGCCATCGGCACCGGTGTTCGCATCGACCGCGATCCGGTCGCCATATCCCAGGCGCAGCGACGACATCCACCCGGCGAGCCGGTCGGTTTCCTCGCCCGACAATCCGCCTCCGGCGGCTGCGACGTCGAACGCATAGTCCGACCGCTGCACCACCGGCTGATGGATCGATTCCATTCCCGGATTACGCGTTCCGCAGGCCGACAGCGCGACCGCGGCCGTCGCCACCAGCAGGATTCGAAGCTTTGCCGACATGGGGGGCGTCTCCTTCACGCGCACATTCACTTGAAGCTGAAGCCCGGCATCGGCGCCGCGCCCTTTCTCGATTTTGCCGGCGTCATCGCCTTTACCGGGGCCGTTTCTGCGACCGGGGCCGATGGTTGGACCGGGGCGGGGGCTACGGCACCGGCGCTGGGCGGCGGCGCGCTGGGCGTCGCCATCTGCGGCTTCGGCCGGTCCTGGCCCGACGTTCCCATCGCCAGTGTGCCCATGAACAGGCGGTCGGCATCGGTTGGCGCGCGGTATCCGTCGGTCGGCAGTACGATGTCGTTCGCGTTGATCGGCTTCACCAGATACGGGGTGATGATGATGACCAGTTCGGTCTCGTTGCGCTTGAACCCGTTCGACCGGAACAGCGCACCCAAGACCGGCACGTCGCCGATCCCCGGCGTCTTGGTCAGCGCATTGTCGTGGCTGTTCGACAACAGACCGGCGATCATGAAGCTCTGGCCCGACCCCAGTTCGACCGTCGTTTCGGTACGACGGGTGGTCAGCGCCGGGATGCTGGTGCCATCCACCGTCACCGCCCCCGCCGACGACAGCTGCGACACTTCCGGGCGCACGCGCAGCGAGATGCGACCATCGGCAAGTACGGTCGGCGTATAGGTCAGGCTGACGCCATATTCCTTATATTGGACGCTGCTGGCGCCGAGGCCGCTCTGCGTGACCAGCGGCACTTCGCCGCCGACCAGGAAGCTGGCGGTTTCGCCAGACAGCGCGGTCAGGTTCGGGCTGGCGAGCGTGGTCACTTGGCCGGCGGTTTCGCCGACGTCGATCGCGGCGAGCAGGTCGAGCCCGAACAGCTTGCCGGCAAGGCCGAAGGTCGCCGCATCGACGCCCTTCAGGACCTTGCTGGCACCGGACGGTGCCTCGTTGAAGCCGACGCCCAGCGGACCGCCGGGGTTGAAAGTCGATCCGCCACGCCCCTGGGTGCCGCCGAACTTGAAGCCCGACGTCCGGTCGACGGTCGAGAAGTTGACGCCCATGTTCTTGATGAAGCTGCGGCTGACCTCGGCGAACTTCACCTGCAGGTTCACCTGCAGCGGCGTCGCGGTCTTCAGGCGCGAGAGGACCTTGGTCTGCTCGCCGACGAACGCCTGCACCAGTCGCTCCGCCTCCGCGGCATCCTGCGGCGCGGCGACCACGCCGGTCAGCAGGACCAGGCCGTTCATCGGCGTCGCGGTGATCTGGGCGTCGGGCAGCGCCAGGCGCAGCATCGATCCGATCGAGTCGTAATTGTTGCCGACGCGGACGGTAGTCGCATAGACGACGCGGCCCGCCTTCGACGTGGCCGAGATGGTCGTCTCGCCAGCCCCCTTGCCGAAGATGTAGAGCTGGGTGGGCGAACGGACCTGGACGTCGGCGATCTTGTCGTCGGCGACGAAGATGTCGCTGATCGGCGCCGACAGCGTTACCAGCCGACCGCGGCTGGTCGCCACCTGCAGCACGTCCCCCGGACGGTCGGCGACCTGCGCCGATGTAGCGGTGGGCGTCGCGGTCATCGCCGCGGCGGCAAGCGCTGTCGCCAGCGGCAGGCCAAGCGGCTTCAGAAACACACGCATGTCAGTTCTTCCCCCCAACCGGGACAATTGAAACGGCGTTGCCGCGTGAGATGCGGACGACCGGCCCCTGGACGACAGTCGCGGGTGCGCCGCCGATCGCGGGTGCAGGTGCGGCCATCGGTACGCCGGCCTGGCCCATGGGCTGCGCCGACATTTCGCCGGCCTTGCCGGGTACGCTGGAGCGCTGGAAGCGCGAGACGTCGGCGCCGGTTACGAAGCTGCCCTTACCTTCGCTCGGGCGCGCGGCCAGCCGGGCGAGCATCGCCTTTTCCGCCTTCGGATCGGTGCCTTCGGGCACGTTCAGTTCGCCGCTTGCGATGGCTTCTTCCAGGTCGCCGGCATTGTCCGCGATCGAGCGCAGCGACAGCGACAGCGAGCCCACGGTCTGGGCGACCGAAATCTTTTCCGCGATCGTCGGCGTCGCTTCCAGCGTGACCGTCGAATAGGCGTTGACCACGGTCTTGCCCTGATCGTCGGTGGTTTTGTCGGTGCGCTGATCCGTCGCCAGCACGCGCAGGTTGCGCAGGATCGTTTCGGTGGCCTTCAGCGGGGCGCCGTCGCCGCCGCCGGTGACGGTCTGCGTCAGCAGCAGGTCGACGCGGTCGCCCGGAAACACGAAACCCGCGACCGACGACTGGGCCGACACCGGTACGGTGACCGCACGCATCCCCGGACCGAGCGCGGCGGCCAGGAAGCCGCGGTCACCCGGCTTCACCAGCGCGCCCTGCGTGACCGGCTGGCCCGCGGGGATGGCGAAGCGCACGACCGTGCCGACGACATTCTTCAGGTCCGTGCCCTGCTTCAGGAAATAGGCGTTTTCGACCAGTTCCTTCGGCCAGGGCTGAAACTTAAGCGCCGATGCATCGATGATCGTACCGACCGGCAGCGGCTTGGTCGCGACCAGCACTTCCGGACCGTCGATGACGACCGGGGCGGGCTGGCCGGCTGCGGCGACCGGCACGCCGGCGCCCGACATTAGGCTGCGCGCCATGAACGCGGTGATACCGGCGACCAGCAGCGCGCCCACCAGCAGGATAATCTTGCGTCCGTCCATTTCGAGTCACGCGCCTTTCACGGTCGTGCGGTTTGATCCGCCGTTAATCATCAGCCGAATTGGTTAATTATCGGTTCGCGGATCGCCAGCAGCCCGGCGACCGCGATGGCGACGCCGTAGGGCACCTCGATCGCGTGCCCCGTGCGGCGCACCCGCGCCTCGATCAGCATGATCAGGGTCAGGATGCCGCCGGCGATCGACATCACGATCAGCATCGACAGCGTGGCGAACGGCGGCAGCCACAGCGCCAGCGCGCCGATCAGCTTCACGTCGCCGCCACCCATCATGCCGATCGCGAACGCGCCGACGAACACGCCGAAGACGATCGTCGCTACGCCCAACTGGATCACCATCCCGGGCCACGGTTCGATCCCGATCGACCACCACCACAGCGGGGCCAGCAGCGCGATCGCCGCATTCTTCCAATTCGCGATCTCGCGCGTGCGCACGTCTTCTATCCCTGCGGACAACAGGAAGCCGCCGAGCACGGCGAGCAACAGCAAAGGCAGATGATCCCCCATCAGCCTCCACCATCTAGACGAGCCGGCTTTCCAAAACGTAACCATCGGCAATGGCGGATTTCTTTGACGCGAGCGGCCTGCGCCGCCGCTATCCCGATGGCGCGACGATCACGCAGTGGCGCACACCAGATGGCTGGTCGCTGCGTGTGTTCGACTGGCCGGCCGAACCGGGCGCGGGCCGCGGGTCGATCCTGTTCCAGGGCGGGCGCGGGGACTTCATCGAGAAGTATCTCGAAAGCTTTGCGCACTGGCACGCGCACGGCTGGCGTGTGACCGCGTTCGACTGGCGCGGGCAGGGCGGATCGGGGCGAACCACGCCGGCCGCGCACGTCGGGCATATTGCGGATTTTGCAGAGTTCATCGCCGACCTGCGGGCGTTCTGGAGCGATTGGTCGGCCACGGCGGGGGCCCCGAGAATCGCGATGGGCCATTCGATGGGCGGCCACCTGCTTCTCCGCGCGCTGGCCGAACGTGCGATCGATCCCGACGCGGCGGTCCTTGTGGCGCCGATGCTGGGGCTGAAGGCACCCATCGCGCCGCGGGTGGGAGAGGCGGCCGCATCGCTGATGACCCGGCTGGGCGACCCGGCGCGCGCCGCGTGGAAGGGCAACGAGCGCCCGCACACGTTGAGGTCCCGCCAATCGTTGCTGACGCACGACGACGCGCGCTATCAGGACGAACTCTGGTGGCAGGCGGAGGACGCGACGCTTCTGACGGGGCCGCCGAGTTGGCAGTGGCTCGCGCAGGGCTTTGCCTCGACCCGCCGGCTCAGCACATCGCTGGGGCTCGCGCACATCGAACCACCGGTGCTGATGCTGATCGCGGAAGCCGATGGCTTGGTCGATCCCCGCGCCGCGCTGGCGGTTGCGGCGAAGCTGCCCGATGCGCGTGTGGTCCGCTTCGGGGCGGAATCCGCGCACGAAATCCTGCGTGAGGTCGATTCGGTGCGTAACCGAGCGCTTACCGAGATTGACGCCTTCCTCGATGCGCGTGCACAGGACGGCGTATGACCAAGCGTTTCGACATCGCGATCATCGGCGGCGGCATCGCCGGCGCCTCCCTTGCCGCCGAAGTCGCGCCGCATGCCTCGGTCGTGATCCTGGAGGGCGAGGACGCCGCGGGCTATCATTCGACCGGCCGGTCGGCGGCCTTCTGGTCCGAAACCTACGGCGGGCCGTACATCCAGCCGCTGAGCAGCGCGTCGGGCGAGGCGATCGCGCCCTATCTTTCGCCGCTCGGGTCGATCCACATCGGTCGCGCGGACGAAGCCGCGAAAATCGACGCGTTCCTCGCCGAATTCGAAGGCAGCGGCGTCGAACTGACCCGCACCGACCCGCGCGAGCATGTGCCGGGCCTGCGAGACGACTGGACGCTGGGCATTCTGGAGCCCAGCTGCGCCTATATCGACGTCGGCGGGCTGCATGGGGAAGTGCTCGGCCGGTTCAAGCGGGCGGGCGGCGAACTGTGGACAAACGCCGCGTTCCAGACGGCGACGCGCGAGGGCGGCGACTGGCGGATCGAAACCGCGGCCGGGCCGGTGTTGGCCGGCATCCTGGTCGATGCGGCCGGCGCCTGGGCCGATCCGGTCGCGGCGCGGGTGGGCGCCAAGCCGCTCGGCATCCAGCCCTATCGTCGTACGCTCGTCCAGCTGCGCACCGACCCGGCCGTGCCGGAGGACATGCTTCATGTCGCCCACATCGGCTCGCAATTCTATTTCAAGCCCGAAGCCGGCGGGAAATTGTGGCTGTCGCCCAGCGATGAGACGCCGACCGACCCTTGCGACGCGGCGCCCGAGGAACTCGACGTCGCCATCGCGATCGACCGGCTGGAGCAGGCGGTCGACTGGCGTATCCAGGCGGTCGAGCGGCGATGGGCGGGCCTGCGCAGCTTCGCGCCGGATCGGATCCCGGTGTACGGTTTCGACCGCGACGTCGAAGGCTTCTTCTGGTGCGCGGGGCAGGGCGGCTTCGGCATCCAGACCGCGCCCGCCGCAGCACGAGTCGCCGCGGCGCTGCTGCTGGGCCACGCGCCCCATGCGTCCATCGCGAAGCTCGATCTGGAGCGCTATTCGCCGCGGCGGTTCGGGTAAGCCGCTCCACGTCGTCATCCCCGCGAAGGTGGGGATCAATAGTCGCTGCATTTGGCGAGTCGCACGACGCCCAGCCAGAATTTATCCTCGCCTTCGCGGGGATGACGGGGGCATCGGTGAGCGCTTGCCGCCCTCCACCGATCCGCTAAACCTCCCACAACGGATTTGGGGGACGGAATGGCCGACGACACCGCAACGGCTGAGCAGCCGACGAGCAAGGACATAAGGCTCGTCATCTCGGCGTCCTCGCTCGGCACCATCTTCGAATGGTACGACTTTTTCATCTGGGGCACGTTGACGACGTCGGGCATTCTCCAGCGTAGCTTCTTTCCGCAGGGGAACGAGTTGCTGGCGACGCTGCTCGCCTGGGGCACCTTCGCGGTCGGTTTCGCGTTCCGGCCATTGGGTGCGGTGCTGTTCGGCTTCCTCGGCGACCGGCTGGGGCGGAAATACACCTTCCTCGTCACCATCACGCTGATGGGCATCGCTACCGCCGGCATCGGGTTGGTGCCGACTTATGCCGCGGTCGGGGTGTGGGCGCCGGCGCTGATCCTGCTGATGCGCGTGGGCCAGGGCCTGGCGCTGGGTGGCGAGTACGGAGGCGCGGCGATCTATGTCGCCGAACATGCGAGTGCGAAGAAGCGCGGCTATTATACCAGCTTCATCCAGGCGAGCGTTGCGGGCGGCTTCATCCTCAGCCTGGTGGTCGTGCTGCTTGCGAAGGCATCGATGCCGGCCGAAACCTGGGCGGCGTGGGGCTGGCGCGTGCCGTTCCTCTTCTCGATCGCGCTGCTTGCGGTGTCGCTGTGGATGCGTCTCATGCTGAGCGAGAGCCCGGTGTTTAAGGCGATGAAGGCCGCCGGCAAGACCGCGCGGAACCCGTTCGTCGAAAGCTTCACCTATCCCGGCAACCCGCGCCGCCTGTTCGTCGCGCTGTTTGGCATCGCCGCGGGCCTGACCGTCATCTGGTACACCGCGTTGTTCAGCGTCCTGTCGTTCCTGCAGGGACCGATGCGCGTGGCTGAGACGCCCGCGCAATTGCTGGTCGGCGCGGGCGCGCTGGGCGGCCTCGGCTTCTTCATCCTTTTCGGCAAACTAAGCGACCGCGTGGGACGCAAACTGCCGATCGTCGTCGGCTATGCGCTGACGTTGGTCGCGCTGTTTCCGCTGTTCTGGTTGATCGGCCATGCCGCCAACCCGGACCTCGCCCGCGCCAGCGACCGCGCGCCGGTGATCGTCGCCGGCCCGCACTGCGCCTATGATCCCTTCGCCGCCAAGCAGAAGGATGCCTGCGGCCAGGTGCTCGACTATCTGTCGAAGAAGGGCGTGGGCTACACGAAGGTTCAGGCGGGCTCGGTCGCCGTGTCGATCGGTGGCATGCCGCAGACCGACGTCAGCCCGTCTGCGCTCGACGCCGCGCTGGAGCGGGCAGGCTATAATCTCGACAAGGTGACGCCGTCGGGTCGCGAGATCGTGCTGATCCTGGTCGGCATCCTCGGCCTCGCCTTCCTGTCGGGCATGACCTACGGCCCCGTCGCTGCGGTGCTCAGCGAGATGTTTCCGGCGCGGATCCGCTATTCGTCGATGTCGATCCCCTATCACCTGGGAACTGGCTATTTCGGCGGGTTTCTGCCGTTCATCAGCCAGTATATCGTCGCGCGGTCGGGCAACCCTTATGCCGGGCTCTGGTACACCTGGGGCGTCGTCGCGCTGGCACTGGTGGTGATGCTGTTCTTCATCAAGGAAAGCGACCTCATCAAGGACTGACGCCGGGCACGGGCGGTTGCGGCAGCGGGCGGTTGGGCTTAGCCGCTGGACATGGACTGGACCGCCCCCAACCGCCTGCGGATCGATGGCGATGCGCTCGTCGCCAATTGGCGCACCCTCGCCCGAATGAGCGGCCGCGCGGCATGCGGGGCGGCGGTCAAGGCCAACGGCTACGGCTTGGGTGCGCGCGAAGTCGCCACCCGCCTGGTCGGCGCCGGCTGCCGCGACCTGTTCGTCGCCACCTGGGGCGAGGCGCGTGCGCTGGGCGACGTCGGCCCGGCGACCGTATCCGTCCTCCACGGCGTCCGCGACGAAGACGCGCCGCTGGTCGGCCTGCCCGCCGTACGTCCGGTGCTCAACACTGTCGAGCAGGTCCGTCGCTGGCAGGCGATGGGCGGGGGGCTGTGCGATGTGATGGTCGACACCGGCATGAACCGGCTGGGGCTGTCGGTCGACGATGTCGCCGGCGGGGCGCTCAAAGGTCTGTTGATCGAGACGCTGATGAGTCACTTGGCGTGTGCGGATGAGGACCATCCGCTGAACGCCCGGCAGTTGGCGGCGTTTGCCGGTCTGGCGGGCCGCACATCCGCGAGGCGGTTGAGCCTCGCCAACTCCGCCGGCATCGCTCTGGGCGCCGACTATGCCTTTGACCTGACGCGCCCGGGTCTGGCGCTCTACGGCGGCATCCCGCGCGCCGAGCTTGCCGACATGATCCGCCCGGTGGTCGGCATCGAGGCGCAGATCCTCCAGCGCCGCACCGTCCGCGCCGGGGAAACGGTCGGCTACAATGCGACATGGACCGCCGAGCAGGACACCGAGGTCGCCACCATCAACCTGGGCTACGCCGACGGCTACTGGCGAGGCTTCTCCGACTGCGGGACGGCCAGGGGACCGGGTGACGAGGTGCTACCGGTGATCGGGCGCGTTTCGATGGATCTGGTGGCGGTGGATGTGTCCAGCATCCCATCTATCGCCGAAGGCGCGTGGATATCGCTTGCCGATACGCTGCCCGCAGCATCGGTGGCGAGCGGCATGAGCCAATACGAACTGCTGACTGGCCTCGGCCAGCGCTTCGACCGACTTTGGACGTAAAAAAAGGGCCGCTCCGAAGAGCGGCCCTTAAAGTTTTCAAACTTTTCAGAATTTTGCGGCGACACCCGCGTAGAACGAGCGACCGAGCGGCGGGTAGATCGCACCGCCGGCACCCGTGCCGAACAGTCCACTGATCGCCGGAGATCCTCGATCGAACATGTTGTCCACGCCGAAGTAGAACCGGAACTTGTCGTTCGGTTCGATGCCGAAGCGGATGTTCGAATAGGTAATCGCAGGATAGCGAACCTGCGGGAAAGCGTCGGCATTGAGCGGCGGACGGCCCTGAACCGAGTTCTGAGTCGCGTACGAACCGATCGTCATCCGGTCGATGTACCGGAAGACGTAGTTCACGTCGAACATACCTAGGTCTAGCCCGACGTTGATATTGCCCGACCAGGTAGGATCGCCCAGCGAGCCGTCCAGACGGGTGGCGAAATCCGGGTTGGTGACATCGGTGTAGTTGCGACGGCTAAGAACGTAGGTGACCACGCCCTGGATGTTGATCCGCTTTCCTTCACCCAGACGCTTTTCATACGATAGATCGACGTCGATGCCGTTCGCGAAGTATCGCGCGAAGTTGAACGGCTGCTGGAAGAACGACGGGCGGATCGACTCGTTCGGATACGTCACGACGTCGCCGCCGAAGCTGATGCCGGCCTGACCCGCGAACGTACCGTCCGGACGGCGGAACACCGCGCGGCAATACTGGTTATCGATGCCCGACGGATTGTCATAGCACAAGCTGACGACGGTCGCGCCGCCCAGGCTGGTGATGACGTTTTCGACGTTCATCGAATAATAGGATACCGAAGCCGTCACGCCGCGCAGATAGCTTGGCTTGTAGACGATGCCGGCCGTGAACGACTTCGACGTCTCTTCCAGCAGATCCGGGTTGCCGCGGATGGCGCCCGCCGGGGTCGACGTCGCGGTGTTGACGAACGGCACGGTCACGACCTGGCCGCTCGAATTGGTGTAGGTGAACGTCGTCGGCACACCCGCTGCGGCGCAGTTGGCGATGCGCACCGATTGACCATTGACCACCGGACCGTTGTTGATGTTCGTCTGGCTGCACGGATCGCCGAGTGACGCGAAGGTCTGGACGTTTGCGGCGAACAGATCGCCCAGCGTCGGACTGCGAACCGCCTTGCCATAGCTGGCGCGCAGCAGCAGGTCGCGGGTCGGACGCCAGACACCACCGGCGTTCCAAGCGAACACCGGCTTCTTCGGGCCATAGTTATAGTCGGAGTAGCGGGCCGAACCTTCCAAGGACAATTCGCGAATGAACGGGATATCCTTCAGGATCGGCAAACGCATTTCGCCATAGGCCTCCTTGACTTCGAGAGCCGGCGGCGTGAACGGCGCGATGGAATTAAGGAAGGTCAGGCGGGTCGGATTGCTGACGATCGGATCATAGACCGAAGACGCGGTCTCACGGCGATATTCGCCACCTACGGCGAATTCGATCGCGCCGCCCGGCAGTTCGAAGAAGCCACCGGTATCGCCCGAAATATACGCGGTCGCGTTGGTCTGCGTCGCGCGTTCCTTGCGGAACGAGCGGATCAGCGCATAGTTGAGCGCGCGCGCATCCGGTGCCCCCGAACCGAACAGGTTCAGCGGGTAGCAATTGGCGTCGTCGTCGGTGGTATCCGCATTGGCATTGACGCCGCAGACTACGCGCTGGCCCTGCGAATTCAGGACAAAATTGTTGCCCGTATACCCAGCCGGGGCGAGCACGGCGTTGGACGCGCGCGTGTAGGCCGAGAGCAAAACGTTGCCGCCGGTTTCATAATAGGAGTCGAACTGGCCGTAGTTGCCGGCGACTTCGTAGCGCAGGTGATCGGTCAGCGCGCCCTGGGCGCTCAGAACGATACGGAACGTCTCGCGCTTCGTGACTTCCTGACGGCCGCCGAAGTCGACGTTGTTACGCACGAACGTGAACGACGTCGCTGCCGGTGCCAGGATCTGATTGAGCAGCGCGGTCGCCTGCGGGGTCAGGAACGGGTTCGTCCGCGAGGCGGACGCGGGCAGCGTTCCGCTCGCGAAGGTCGGCGACCCTTCGGACACGACGTTCACGCGGACGTATTTAGCTTCCAAATACACCTGGAATGCGTCCGAGAAGTCGTAATGGCTCAGCAGGTTGGCGCTGTACCGTTCAAGTTGCGGGTAAATGTAACCCGTCTCGTTGAACGTCGAGCCTAGACCGCCGATGACAGAGGTTCCGCCCGCCAGGCGACGAAGGTCGAAGGTGACGCCAGCGGCCGCGTCATTACGCACCAACGAACCGTCAGGGCCAAATATGAAGGCGTAGGCCAACGGGCTGGTCGTGGTGACGCCGTCGTTGAAGCCTGTGCAGACCAGAGCACGACGATTCGCAAACGCCGCAGCGCTTTCATTCTGTGCCGCGACTGTCGGGCAGGAAACGAGCGCAGTGCCGCCCGACGAGAACTGGTTGCTGCGGACGCCCGTCAGGAACGCCGTGTCCGGAATGCCGTCACCCGAGGCCGGCTCGCCGGTGGTGTTCTGGACCGTGTACAGGCCGATACCACCCGAATAGGCGCCGGTCTGGTCCGGACGATCGGTGTACCGCAGCTTGTTCGCGCGCGAGAATTCGAGAGCGACCGCAATGTTGCCGCGGCCTTCGGAGAAATTCTTGCCCGCGACGCCGGCTACGAAATACTCGCCGCGGTCGCCACGGCTGGTGATCGAAGACTGAGCACGAATGTTCAGACCGTCAAAGTCACGCTTCAGGATGAAGTTGACGACACCCGCGATCGCGTCCGAACCGTAGACCGCCGAGTTCGCGCCCGTGACGAGGTCGACACGGTCGAGCAGATCGCTAGGGATCGTGTTGGTGTCGACTTCGAACGAGCCCGGCGACGCGGTAACATGGCGACGACCGTTGACCAGCGTCAGAGTACGCGAAGTACCGAGACCTCGGAGGTCGAGCAGGTTGAGACCGCCGGTGCCGATGAAGCGGCTGGAATTCGATTGAGAGTAGGTCGAGCGCAGCGCGGGCAGGTCGTTCAGTGCGTCGCCGAGTGACACGCTGCCGGTGGCGAGCAGTTCGTCCGGACGAACGCTGGTGATCGGCACCGAGGAGTCGTCGTTTGGCCGACGCAGGCGCGAGCCGGTAACGAGAACTTCGCCCGCCTGCCCCTCGTCAGCATCGGTTTCGTCGGACGATTGCGACGTCGTGGTCGACTGACCGGTACTCTGCGCGAAAGCTGGCGTGACGACGAGCGTGCTAAACAGCGCCGTCGCGCCTAAAAGCTGGGAGAATTTCATGGATGGCCCCTTGTTGTAAGGGGGCCATCCGACCTTCATTGAGCGAAAAGTGCAATATTCGTGAAAGGCATTATCGAAAATTACTACACTATGTGGCGATTTGGCAACATTTGTGTATTAGCACAGCAATACTCCTCAATCTCGCTCCACACACATAGCGATGCCCATGCCGCCGCCGATGCATAGCGTTGCCAAGCCCTTCTTCGCGTCACGCTTGCCCATTTCGTAGATCAGCGTCGTCAGCACGCGCGCGCCGCTGGCGCCGATCGGGTGGCCGATGGCGATGGCGCCGCCGTTGACGTTCAGCTTGTCTTCCGTCCAGCCCATTTCCTTGCCGACCGCCAGCGCCTGCGCGGCAAAGGCTTCGTTGGCTTCGATCAGGTCGAGGTCGGCGACGGTCCAGCCGGCCTTCTCCAGTGCCTTCTTGCTGGCGGGGACGGGGCCGATGCCCATCACCGACGGGTCGACGCCGGCGCTCGCCCAGCTCTTGATGCGGGCAAGCGGGGTGATGCCGCGGGCCTTGGCTTCGTCGGCAGACATGACGACCAGCGCGGCGGCGCCGTCGTTGATGCCGCTGGCATTGGCGGCGGTCACCGTGCCGTCCTTCTTGAACGCCGGGCGCAGGCCCGACACGCCATCGACGGTCGCGCCGGCGCGGATATATTCGTCGTTCTCGACCACGGTATCGCCCTTGCGGCCCTTGATCGTCACGGGCGCGATCTCGTCCTTGAAGCGGCCTTCCTCGCGCGCCTTTTCAGCGAGGTTCTGGGAACGAACGGCGAACTGGTCCTGCTCGCCGCGGGCGATCTGATATTGCTCGGCCAGATTTTCCGCCGTGATGCCCATGTGATAGCCGTTGAAGACGTCGGTCAGACCGTCCTTGATCATCGTGTCGACGAGGCTGACGTCGCCCATCTTGGTGCCCGGGCGCAGCGACTGCGCGTGGGCCGACATCGACATCGATTCCTGCCCGCCTGCGACCACGATCTTGGCATCGCCATTGGCGACCGCTTGGAAGGCGAGCGCGACAGCGCGCAGGCTCGAGCCGCAGACCTGGTTGACGCCCCAGGCCGGCACTTCCTTCGGGACGCCGGCGGCCATCGATGCCTGGCGGGCGGGGTTCTGGCCCTGGCCGGCGGTCAGCACCTGGCCGAGGATAACCTCGTCGACCTCCTCGCCCTTGACGCCTGCCTGTTCAAGCGCGGCCTCGATCGCGACGCGGCCGAGCTCATGCGCGGGGGTCGCGGCGAACGCGCCCAGGAAGCTGCCCACGGGCGTGCGCTTGGCGGCGGCGATGACGATGTCGGTCATGGGGATCCTCTGCGTGGATAAGACGGCGCCTATCTAGCGGCGGTGACGGTCTTTAGCCAGTCCGCCAGCGGCTCCCATAGCAGCACGCGTGCACGGCTGCCGACGATCATTCCGACATGGCCGGCGCCGACGTCGCGGCGGTCGCCGACCCGCGCGCTGGTGGCGGCGGGAACGATGCAATCGGTCAGCGACACGAAGTCGGCGACGGGGCAGGCGAGGGCGGCGGGATCGACGGTTTCACCTACCACCTGCCATGCGTCGGTCCCGGGGGTGTCGGCGGCGAAGAAATCCTCGAACATCTGCCGTCCGGCGGCGAGTGTCAGGGGAGCGCCGGCGTTGGCCCAATCCTCCAGCGCGACGAAGCGGGCGAGCGTCGCGTCGTCGGCGGTCGCCAGCGCTTCGTACTTGGCAATGGTGCGGCCGGGATCAAGCTTCCAGAAGCCCGATTGCAGCACCTCCATCGGGACCAGCCCCAGAGTCTCGCACGCCGGGCGGGCGGCGTCCCACAGCGCGGCAATCTCGGCGCGGGCATGGGGGCCGAACCCGGAAAAGTGCCAGGGGGCTGCGATCAGGGCGACGGCATGCGCCCTGGCGGCGCGCGCGGCGGCAAGCGCGATGGTGCCACCCAGGCAATAGCCGACCAGTACCGGCGGCCGATCGAGCGTCGCCAGCATCGGCAGCAGCAGGCGTTCGATGTGTGCGGTAACTTCCTGATCGCGGTCGACCGGCGTCGGTTCACCCCAGTCGACCAGCAGGGGGCGCAGACCCTCCCTCGCCAGCCAGCGCAGCAGTGACTGATCGGGGGCGAGGTCGAGGACGAACGGCGGGTTGATGAGCGAGGGTAGAAAGACGACCGGCCGGCCCGTCCCGCCATAATCACGCAACGCTGCGCGGCCGGCGGTGGCGATCGCCGGCATCGGCGCGGGGCGGGGTGCGCGCGGGGCGGATTGATAGCGTGTCAATCCTTTCAACGCGGCATCGCGCCTGTCCCGATCTTGTGCGGTTTCGCTGCGCAGCATGGCCAGGAACAGGGGGAAAGGCCGCGGTGCGTGTTGCGGTGCGTCATCGATCGGTGGTACGCTGTCGGTCATCACGTTCGCATCCGTATCTGTGAGGGGGCACCGTCAGCCATGAAGAAGACTGCCACGGGAACCGGCCCGGTCATCATCAAGAAATACGCGAACCGCCGCCTCTACAACACCGAGTCCTCGTCCTACATCACGCTCGACCATCTGGCGGCGATGACGCGCGAGGGCCGCGACTTCAAGGTCGTCGATGCGAAGACCGAAGAGGACATCACCCACAATGTCCTGACGCAGATCATCATGGAAGAGGAAGCGCGCGGACAGACGATGCTGCCAGTCCCCTTCCTGCGCCAGCTGATCGCGCTGTACGGCGACAGTATGCAGGCGATGGTGCCGGGCTATCTCGAAGCGTCGATGGACAGTTTCCGCCGCAACCAGGAACAGTTCAAGTCGGCGGTCGAAGGGGCGTTCGCGCATTCGCCGTTCGCGGAGATCGCCAAGCGCAACATGGCGATGTTTGAGGCCGCGGCGCAGGCGTTCAAGCCGGGCGCGCAGGGCGGGGTACCCGGCGCGGCTGCCCCGGCTGCGGCACCGGCGGCCGGTGCAGCATCCAGCAAGGACGACGAGATTGCGGCGCTGAAGGCGGAACTCGCCAAGCTGCAAGACAAGGTTGCGAAGCTCTAGGCGTCGCCAGCGGCATTAGCGCGCCAACTCCGCGTCGCGGGCGACGCTACGGCCGGCGGGGCGAGGCCCCGGCCGACGGCGCGGCTTTGCTGCGGCGTGTTTCAATCCCTCTAAATCCTCCCCGGAACGGGGAGGGGGACCAGCCGAAGGCTGGTGGTGGGGCTGGCGGAGTACTCCCCAAGCCCCTCCACCACCGACCTGCGGTCGGGGTTCCCCTCCCCATTCTGGGGAGGATTTTTCGGTCTTACCGCTTCGGCTTCACGAACTTCAGCGTCATGCGATCGCTCTCGCCGATCGCGGCGTATTTCTCGCGGTCGACGTCCTTCAGGCGGTAGGTCGGGGGCAGCGTCCAGACGCCTTCCGGCCAGTCGGCGGTGTCCTTCGGGTTGGCATTGACCTCCGACTTGCCTGCCAGCTTGAACCCGGCCTTTTCGGCGAAGGCGACTACGCTGGACGTCTTCATGTAGCCGCTCTTTTCCTCGGCGGCGGAATCGCGGTTCTCGGGCAGGCGGTGCTCGACGATGCCGAGCGTCCCGCCGGGTTTCAGCATGCGGAACATCTCGGCGAACGCCGCCTGCGTGCGATCGACGCCGGCGAAACGCAGGTTGTGGACGTTGCGGAAGGTCACGACGACGTCGGCGCTGCCTGCGGGCACCGCGGGTTCGCCCGCAGAGGCGGGGAAGGCGGCGAGCTTGATCTTGCCATAGGCGGCCGGGTTGGCGGCCTGGAGTTTCTTCACGCCGTCCAGCCCACGCGCCAAGTTTCCGGCGGCGTAATAGGTGCCGCGCTGCGCAAGGTAGGGCGCCAGAATCTCGGTATACCAGCCGCCGCCGGGAATCAGTTCGACGACGGTGTCGGTCGGCTTCACGCCGAAGAAGGCCAGCGTCTCGGTCGGGTGCCGGTACTTGTCACGCGCGACGTTGGCTGGCGTGCGCGTGGTCGCGGCGACGGCGCGGGCGATTTCGCTGCGCAGGCTGGCGGGCTGGCCGGTGGCGACGCTGGTCACCGCCAGCGCGACGGCCCCCAGGCCAAGGGTTGCGAGCATCGGACGCAAGACACATCTCCCTGTTCTGTTTGGCACAAGTCTAGGGACGGGGCGGGGCGATGCAAGTGCGGTTGTGGGGCGGCGTGGTGGCCTGTGCGGTTCTCGCGGTGGCAAGCGGCGTGGCATCGTGGCGGCGGGACCGGCGCGTCAATCTGGATCGGGTGAGCGCGGTCGACTGGACGACGGTGCAGTTCGCCGCGCTGTTCGGCGGCGTGATGCTGGCCGCGCTCGCGATCAGCGGATGACGGCCAAGTCGCGGCGGAGGAACACGACCGTGCGGTAGTTGGATCGAGGGACGCTCAGGACCGGCCGATACCGATTCGCCAGCACGGGCTGGAGCAGGGCCACGGTCGCCGGATTCCATATCACCAATTTACGCGTCGACGCGACGATCAGCGGCGGCCGCGCTGCGAGGATCCGGCGCATCTCCGTCGCTTCGTCGATCCCGGTCGCGCCGGCTTCGGTGGTGTAGGCGAGGAAGTTCGGGAAGGCATAGGCGGTGGGCAGGCAACTGCCCGACAACGTGTAGGTCGCGGTATCGCCGATGAAGACATAGGGGCAGGCGCCCCGGCGGTTCTTGGCGACGACCTCTGCCACTGCCCGCGCACCGGCGACGTCGGGGGCGATGAAGGCGCGCTCGACGATCAGCAGCAACAGTCCGAGCACCAGTGTGCCGACCAGGATGCGTGAAATGCGGCCGAGCGCGATGCCGGCGATCATCGTCAGCGGCGGCAGCAGCGGCAGCGCGTAATGATCGAAGAAGGTGCCGATCGCGACGAAGCCGACGACGGCCGCGGCGAGCCAGGCGAAGGCCAGCGCGCGCTCGCCGGTCAGTCGCACCTTGCGCCGCCGCCACCCGATCGCGGCGCACAGCAGTAGGGGTGACAGTTGGGCGACGATGCCGAGCAACCGCATGCCGATCTCGCCCCACGGATAACCGGGACGTAGGAAAGCCGACTGCGCGTTCGCGAACCACCACGCATCGAGCGCTGCCGGCCCCATCGCGCGATAGGCGAAGACGACGGCGGCGGTGGGCGCGAGGCCGATGGCCAGCCAAGCGAGCGCCGCTGCCGCCATTGCGATCATGCCGGTGCGCGCGCGGGCGAGCCAATAGACGTGCGCGAGGCCGAGGAACGCGGCCTCGAATATGGCGGTGGTCTTCACCTGAACCGCGATGCCGGCGGCCAGACACGCCAGCGCGCCGCTCGCCACGATCATTCCGCGTCGGCGTCCTTCGGCGAGATCCGGCAGGGTCAGAGTCAGTCGGGCGGCAACGACGATGAACAGGTTGTAGAACACCGGCGACTGCCCGCCGCGTCCACCCAGCAGCGGCAGCCAGATCAGATAGGCGACCCCGGCGGCCAGCGCCCCGCTGCGACTGGCGCCCAGCGCCCGCGCTCCGCTGGCGACCACGCAGGCGCTCAGCCCGGCGAACAGCGTGGCGAGAAGCTGGTATCCGAGTACATCGTCACCCGGCATCGCGGCGGCGCCGGCGTAGAGCAGGAACAGGCCGACCGGCTTGCGATCCCAGATGTCGAGGTATGGCACTGCCCCGTCGAGCATCCGCTGGCCGATCAGCAGATAATATTGCTCGTCGACATGGATGATCGGATTGCCGAAATCGGCGGCGCGCAGGCTGACCGCGATGACGAAAAGCAGCAGCGCCGCTGCCCATCGGGGAAGCGGACGCGCGGTGTCCATCAGTAGAAGGCCGCGAGCGTCAGCGCGCGTTCGGGGCCGCCGTCGCACAGACCCAGGCGCACGGTGCGGCCGGGCGTGCCGGCGGGCCACTGGCCCAGCCGGTTGGTCCGGTAATCGTCAGGCAGCTTCGCACCGTCGATCGCGCAGATCCGCTCGCCCGCGCGCCAGCCATCGGTCGCGGCCGGCGACCCGCGCATGACGTGGAGCACGCGGAGGGCCTTGCCCTCATAGCTGAGCAGCAACCCGCTGGTGGACTTGAGCGGCATCCGGTCGGCGTCCTTGCCGGGGCTGAGGATCATCCGCCGCGCCTTCGGGTCGAGCAGCACGCGGTAGCGTTGCAGGAAGCCGTTGCCGATCCGCCCGGCGGTGCCGGTCAGCGTCGAATAGCCTCGCGGTGGCTCGATCCGCACCTCGATGTTGCGGGCGGGCGCCGTGCCCAGGCGGACCTGGGGCAGGACGACCAGATCGGTTTCGATCGGGCCGGCAAGGCCGACCGCATAGGCCGAGGTCAGGCCGACGTCGGGCAGCCGCGTCGTCGTCCATGCCTCGCGCGACACCGTCAGCGTCGATCCGTCACCGGTGTCGAGCAGGAGCGGGCGCAAGCGCGCGCTGCCGATGGTGGCATCGACCTGGAAGGTCCCCGTCTGCGGCGCGGTCGACAGCGCGACGCTGGTCCCGCGAAACGGCATCCGTCCGCTGGCGAGCAAGCGAAAGCGGCGATTGTCGAAATCGATGTCGAGCGCGTGGGCGGCCAGCAGGTCGGCACCGACGACCACGTCAACCGGCTGGGTCGTGCCGGTGGCGAGAGCGCTGAGGTCGGCTACCCCGATCCGCCCGCCGTGGCGCGACAGCCCGCCGAAATCGACCGACTCGACCGGCGCCCACGCGATCGGCAGCGCGCCCCCGATCGCGGCGGCCGCCTGACCACTGGCGGTGGCCTTCAGCCCGATGCTGCCTGCAAAGGCGCTGGCGGCGAGCGTGAAGTTGACGCCGGTATCGAGTACCGCGGTGGCCGCGCGCCCGTTGATCGTCATCCGGAACGCGATCTGGTTGCCCGGCGTCAGGTCGAAGGGAACCCAGCGCGTTTCGCTGTCGGCGGTCAGCGTCGGCGCTGGCGACAGCGCGACGGGCGCGGCCGGCTTCGGCTGCCGCGCAGGGGCGGGCAGGGCGAGGGCAATGGCCAGGACGACGAGCGGGAGGGCACGCATGTGAGGCGCGCTGTTAGCGGGTTTGCGCGGCGAAACAATGGCGGGTGCTCGCGCAGGCGCACGCGCGGGCCCGCCCTTTCACATCACAGACACGCTTCCAGATACGCCTGGTCGAACCCGAACTGCTTGGCCTTGTCGAGCGTGTACGGGCGCAGGCCCATCGAGCGATACTCGCCGATGATTTTCCCATCGGCGCTCTCGTCGAGATATTCGAACTTGAATAGCTCCTGCGTGACGATCACCGGGCCTTCCATGCCGATCACTTCGGTGATGTTGGTCACACGGCGGCTGCCGTCGCGCAGGCGCTTCACCTGGACGATCATGTCGACCGAATCGGCGATCTGGCGGCTGATCGCCTCCTTCGGGATCTTGATGTCGCCCATCATCACCATGTTCTCCATACGCCCGAGACACTCGCGCGGGGAGTTTGAGTGGAGCGTACACATCGACCCGTCGTGGCCGGTGTTCATCGCGGCGAGCAGGTCGAAGCATTCGGAGCCACGAATTTCGCCCAGGATGATGCGATCCGGGCGCATGCGCAGCGCGTTCTTGACGAGGTCGCGGATGGTGATCTCGCCCTGACCCTCCAGGTTCGGCGGGCGGGTTTCGAGCGGTAGCCAGTGTGGCTGCTGCAGACGGAGTTCGGCGGCGTCCTCGATCGTCAGCACACGCTCGCCCGGGTCGATCATCTTCGACAGGGCGTTCAGCATCGTCGTCTTGCCCGAGCCGGTGCCGCCCGAGATGACGATGTTGAACCGGCAGGCACCCGCGATCTTCAGCGCGGTCGCCATCTTCTGCGACATCGACCCGAAGCCCGCCATCATGTCGAGCGTGATCGGCTTGTCCGAAAACTTACGGATCGAGATCGCCGTGCCCTTGAGGCTAAGCGGCGGCACGATGACGTTGACGCGGCTGCCGTCCTTCAGGCGGGCGTCGGCCAGCGGCGTGGTTTGATCGACGCGGCGGCCGACGGAGTTGCAGATGCGCTGCGCGATCTGGAACAGATGCTCCTCGTCCCGAAACTGGATGTTGGCGAGTTCCAGCTTCCCCTTACGTTCGACGAAGGTCTGTTCGGGACCGTTGACCATGATGTCGCTGACCGCGGGATCGGCGATCAACTCCTCGAGCGGACCCAGCCCCAGCAGTTCGTCGACCAGCACCTTTTCCAGCGCGAATTGTTCGCGGCGGTTGAGGGTCAGTTTCAGCTCGGCGAGCACTTCGCCGATGATCGGGCGGAATTCCTCGGCGAGTTCGTCCTTGCTCAGCGTCGCGGCGGCTTCGGGGTCGACGCGTTCGAGCAGGCGGGGGAGGACCTGCTCCTTGATGCGGTGGATCGAGTTTTCGAAGCCCTCGCCGCGGTTGCTGGCGGCGTCGCCGCTTGCCGCCACGCGATCGGCCAGCCGCGACATCTGGTCGCCGCCGGGGCTCGACAGGACGGGGGCGGCAAGGGTCGCGGGATCGGGTTCGGGCGCCAGGCCAGCCAGCGGCGCGCTGGCGATCGGTGGGAACTGGTCGCCGCCTTCGGGCTCGGCGGCCCGGGGCGGCCCGCTGCCCTGCATGGGCTTCGCCACGCCGAACGCCGGACGTACTCCCGGCCCCCCCGTCATCCCGTTGCGTCGACCAAAAGCGCTCACATGAACCTCTCGCACGCGCACCTTCGGCGCATGTTTCCTTATGCGAGCGGTCTAAAGGCGAAGGTTTTATAATTGCCTAACCATGGCCGGCGCACGCAGCGACGCAGTCGCGCGCCCTATGCGCCGGCCCGGCCGGCGGGCAAAGCCCGTCCGACGACGCGGCTTTGCCGCGGCGAAGCCATTCGCGCTGAGCCCAAACGCCAAGGGCCACAGACGTCTCCGCCCGTGGCCCTGGATGCCGGATCACGTCCGGCATGACGATCGAGAGGGTGGGCGCAACTTACGCCGCGACGCTCTCCGCGAGCACGACCAGCCCGACGCCGTTCACTTCGGCGAACCCGCCTTCGATGCGGATCGTCTCGGGGGTGCCGTTCTGGGTCTTGTAGATCGCCAGTTCGCCATCGCGGATGGTCGACATGAAGGGTGCATGACCCTCAAGCACGCCGAAGTCGCCCTCGGTGCCGGGCACGACGACCATGTACACGTCCTCCGCACGGACGAGCTTTTCAGGCGTGACGAGTTCGAAGTGGAGCATGTTTTCAACCTTGCTCCCTCTCCCCTTCACGGGAGAGGGCTGGGGAGAGGGGAAGGGGTCTCACCGAGACTGTCGCCCGCGGTCAGGCCCCTCTCCCAACCAGTTCAGGGTGAAAATCACCCCGTGATTTTCAGGTCATGCCGGGGGCATGACCGACCCTGAACTCCCCTGAAGGGGAGAGGGCCTGTTCGCCTTACGCCTCTTCGGCCAGCTTCTTGCCCTTGGCGACGACTTCGTCGATGCCGCCGACCATGTAGAAGGCGGCTTCGGGCAGGTGGTCGTACTCACCGTCGACGACGGCCTTGAACGACTTCACCGTGTCCTCGATCGACACGAACTTGCCGCTGATGCCGGTGAAGACTTCGGCGACGTGGAACGGCTGGCTGAGGAAGCGCTGGATCTTGCGGGCGCGAGTGACCGTGACCTTATCCTCTTCGCTCAGTTCGTCCATGCCCAGGATCGCGATGATGTCCTGCAGCGCCTTGTACTTCTGCAGCGTTTCCTGGACGCGGCGGGCGGTGTCGTAATGCTCCTGGCCGACGACGGCCGGGGTCAGCACGCGGCTGGTCGAATCGAGCGGATCGACCGCCGGGTAGATGCCCAGTTCCGAGATCGCGCGGTTGAGAACGGTCGTCGCGTCCAGGTGGGCAAACGACGTCGCCGGTGCCGGGTCGGTAAGATCGTCGGCGGGGACGTAGATCGCCTGGACGCTCGTGATCGAGCCCTTGTTGGTCGAGGTGATGCGCTCCTGCAGCGCGCCCATGTCGGTCGACAGGGTCGGCTGATAGCCCACGGCCGACGGAATACGGCCGAGCAGCGCCGACACTTCCGAACCCGCCTGGGTGAAGCGGAAGATGTTGTCGACGAAGAACAGCACGTCCTGGCCTTCGACATCGCGGAAATATTCGGCGATCGTGAGGCCCGACAGAGCGACGCGCGCACGAGCGCCCGGCGGCTCGTTCATCTGGCCGAACACCAGCGCCACCTTCGAGCCGTCCGGCGTCGGGTTGCCGTCGGCGTCCTTGGCGATGACGCCGGCGTCGAGGAATTCGTGGTACAGGTCGTTGCCTTCGCGGGTGCGCTCACCGACGCCTGCGAACACCGACGTACCGCCGTGGCCCTTGGCGATGTTGTTGATCAGTTCCTGGATCAGAACGGTCTTGCCGACGCCGGCGCCGCCGAACAGGCCGATCTTGCCGCCCTTCGCGTAGGGAGCGAGAAGGTCGATGACCTTGATGCCGGTGACCAGGATGCTGGTTTCGGTCGACTGGTCGACGAATTCCGGGGCCTTGGCGTGAATGGGAGCGGTCTGCTCCGCACCGACCGGACCACGCTCGTCGATCGGCTCGCCGACGACGTTCAGAATGCGGCCCAGCGTCTTCGGGCCGACCGGCACGCGGATCTGCGAGCCGGTGTCGGTGACGGTCTGGCCGCGGGTCAGGCCGTCGGTCGAGTCCATCGCGATCGTGCGGACGGTGTTCTCGCCCAGATGCTGCGCGACTTCCAGGACCAAGCGGTTTCCGTTGTTGTCCGTTTCCAGCGCCGACAGAATCGCGGGCAGGTTGCCGTCGAACTGCACGTCGACGACGGCGCCGATCACCTGTGAGATGCGGCCGACGTTGTTGGTGGTGCCCTGCGTCGGGCGGGTGTCTTCGGCGAGGGTAGCCATTCTTCTTTCCTTCTTGTTCCCCGGCGAAGGCCGGGGTCCAGATCGAGAACCGGTTCAACTGGGCCCCGGCCTGCGCCGGGGAACAGCTATATGTTCTATTTAGAGGGCCTCAGCCCCCGAGATGATTTCCACCAGCTCGGTCGTGATCGCGGCCTGGCGGGTGCGGTTGTATTCGGTGGTGAGACGCTTGATGAGGTCGCCTGCGTTGCGCGTCGCGTTGTCCATCGCGGTCATCTTGCTGCCCTGTTCGGACGCGGCGTTCTCACGCATCGCGCGGAACAGCTGGATTGCGACGTTGCGCGGCAGCAGCTCTTCGAGGATCGATTCCTCGTCGGGCTCATATTCGACGACGGCCATGCCGGTGTCGGCGCTGACGGGTGCCGTCGCCTCGACCTTCACCGGCAGGATCTGCTGCTCGGTCGGCTCCTGAGTCAGGACCGACTTGAAGGTCGAATAGAACAGGTGCGCGACGTCGAACTCGCCCGCCTCGAACCGGCGGATCAGGTCGTCGGCATAGCCCTTCGCGTCGGCGAAGGTCAGCTTGCCGAGATCGCCCGGCTCGATGCCGTGGACCATGCGGTCGCGATACAGGCGGTTCAGCGCGTTCCGGCCTTTGCGGCCGATCGTGTAGAACTTCACCGTCTTGCCCTGGGCGATCAGCTTGTCGGCTTCACGACGCGCCAGGCGGGCGATGTTGGTGTTGAACGCACCCGCCAGACCGCGGTCGCTGGTGGCGACGACGAACAGGTGGACCTGATCCTTGCCGGTGCCGGCGATCAGCGGCGACGAGCCCTTGTTCTTCGACACGAGGCTCGCGACGACGCGTTCCAGCGTCTGGGCATAGGGACGACCGGCCTCCGCCGCGTCCTGCGCACGGCGCAGTTTCGCAGCGGCGACCATCTTCATCGCCTTGGTGATCTTCTGGGTCGACTTGACCGAATTGATCCGGATCTTGAGGGCCTTGAGGCTAGCCATTCGTTATTCCTCTAACCCCGCAGGGTTGGTCCTCTGATCGCTTACGCAAACGTCTTCGCGAACGCGTCGAGCGCAGCCTTCAGGCCGGTCTTCGCTTCGTCGCCCAGATCCTTGGTATCGCGGATCTTGGTCAGCACGTCGGCGTGGTTTGCACGCATGTCGGCCAGCAGCGCGGCTTCGTAGCGCACCACATCCTGCGTCGCGACGGCGTCGAGATAGCCCTGGGTACCGGCGAAGATCGACACGACCTGCTCCTCGAACGGCAGCGGCGAGAACTGGGCCTGCTTCAGCAGCTCGGTCAGGCGCGCGCCGCGGTTGAGCAGCTTCTGGGTCGAGGCGTCGAGGTCCGAACCGAACTGCGCGAACGCCGCCATCTCGCGGTACTGCGCCAGCTCCAGCTTGATCGAGCCGGCGACCTTCTTCATCGCCTTGGTCTGCGCGGCCGAGCCGACGCGGCTGACCGACAGGCCGACGTTGATCGCGGGGCGGATACCGGCGTTGAACAGGTCGGTTTCGAGGAAGATCTGGCCGTCGGTGATCGAGATCACGTTGGTCGGAATATAGGCCGACACGTCGCCTGCCTGCGTTTCGATGATCGGCAGCGCGGTCAGCGAGCCGCCACCGTTCTCGTCCGACATCTTGGCCGCCCGCTCGAGCAGGCGGCTGTGGAGGTAGAACACGTCGCCCGGATACGCTTCACGGCCCGGCGGGCGGCGCAGCAGCAGCGACATCTGGCGGTAGGCGACCGCCTGCTTCGACAGATCGTCGAACACGATCAGCGCATGCATGCCGTTGTCGCGGAAATATTCGCCCATCGCGGCACCCGTATAGGGCGCCAGGAACTGCATCGGCGCCGGCTCCGACGCGGTGGCGGCGATGACGATGGAATATTCCATCGCGCCGTTTTCCTCCAGCGTGCGGACGAGCTGCGCGACGGTCGAGCGTTTCTGGCCGACCGCGACGTAGACGCAGTACAGCTTCTTCTTCTCGTCGGTTCCCGAATTGACACCCTTCTGGTTGATGAAGGTGTCGATCGCGACGGCCGACTTGCCGGTCTGACGGTCGCCGATGATCAGCTCGCGCTGGCCACGGCCGACGGGGACGAGGGCGTCGATCGCCTTCAGGCCCGACTGCATCGGCTCGCTGACCGACTGGCGCGGGATGATGCCCGGCGCCTTCACTTCGACGCGGCTGCGCTTTTCGGCGACGATCGGACCCTTGCCGTCGATCGGGTTGCCCAGGCCATCGACCACGCGGCCGAGCAAGCCCTTGCCGACCGGAACGTCGACGATCGTGCCCGTGCGCTTCACGACGTCGCCTTCGCGGATTTCGGCGTCCGAGCCGAAGATCACGACGCCGACGTTGTCGGCCTCCAGGTTCAGCGCCATGCCCTGCACGCCGTTGGCGAATTCGACCATCTCGCCCGCCTGGACGTTGTCGAGGCCGTGGATGCGGGCGATGCCGTCACCGACGCTCAGCACCTGGCCGGTTTCGCTGACCGTGGCTTCGGTGCCGAAATTGGCGATCTGGTCCTTGATGACCTTCGAGATTTCTGCGGCGCGGATATCCATGTTCTTAGCCCTTCATCGCGTGCGCGAGAGTGTTGAGACGGGTCTTGATCGAGCTGTCGATCATCTGGCTGCCGATCTTCACGACCAGACCGCCCAGGAGCGAGGGGTCGACCGCCAGGTCGACGGAAACGTCACGCCCGACGCGGGTGCGCAGGGCCTGCTTGAGGTCGGCGACCTGGCTGTCGGTCAGCGGATGGGCCGAGGTGACCTCCGCGGTCGTTTCGCCGCGGTGACGCGCGGCGAGCGCACGATAGGCGCGGATGATCGCCGGCAGTTCGCGCAGGCGGCGGTTCTCGGCCAGCACGCCCAGGAACTTGGTCGTCATCGGATCGAGCCCGAGCGTCGCGGCGACGGCCGCGATCGCCTTGCCCGCCGGGCCGCGGCCGATCGCCGGGTTGCTGGTCAGGCTCATGAAGTCGGCCGATTCGCTCAAGGCCTGACGCACCGTCTTGAGGCTCGCCTCGACCGCGTCGATCTGCTTGCCGCTTTCCGCCAGCTCGAACAGCGCAGTCGCGTAGCGCCCGCTGAGGCTTGCCTGAATACCGCCGGTGCTTTCCACGCGCGCGTCGTTCCTTACGTCGGACAGAATGTGATTGCCCGTGCACGAAAAGGGGCCGGCGAAAGCGGTCCCATGTGTCGGGTCGCGGCGCCCCTAGCATTGGTGTGCGTCAGGCGCAATCACGAACCGGCATATGGTTGACTAGGAAACCGCTTTTGCGCGATGATGAGCCGATGACGGAGCCGGTTACGATAGACGACGACCTCGGCGCGCTGCTGCATCGCGCGGCGGCGCTGGTAGCGCAGCGGCTGTCGGAGCGCCTGTCCGACCACGGGGTCACGCGGGCGGAATGGGTGTTGCTCGCGCTGCTCCACGCGGAAGGGGCCGTACCGCCGAGCCTGCTGGCCGCACGCCTCGGCTTCACGCGCGGAGCGGTGACAAAGCTGATCGACCGACTGCGCGCCAAGCGATTCGTCGTGCGTACCCGCGCCGGACATGTCGATCGCCGCTATCAGACGATAGCCCTGACCGGTGCGGGAGCCGTGCTCGTGCCTCGGCTGAGAGCGGTGGTCGCCGCTTGCGACGCCGAAGTGTTCGGTCGATTGGCGCGCGAGGACCACAAGGTTCTCGAACGGTCGCTGCGCTGTTTGCTGGATCCAGCCGATCCGTGCAGCCGCGATTAATCCGTCGAATGGGATCAGGTCGTTGCGGCAGGGTAATGGATCTGCCGCGCAGGGAGAATCGGGATGCGGCGACTGGGGGCGGTGGTGGCGACGGCGGTGCTGGCCTCGGCTGCGCAGGCCGAGGACGTCGATCTGGTCGGCACCTTCCCGGCCGGCAGCGCGGACGTCGCGATGCTGCGATCGATCGCGGTCGATCGCTTCGTCGGGCGCGGTGGCGCGGAGGTCGGCGCGGCGCTGGAGCGGGCGCTGACGAAGCCGGGGATCGACGGTCTGGTTCACTTCATCGTCCGTAGCGACCCGAACGCCGCCGACGGCGTCGTACAGGGTGCCGTCTCGACCAACGTCTCGTCCGAGGATTTCGTCCGTACCGACGAGCGATGTGTCGAGCGCGACGAGCGCAAGAAGTGCGTCCGCAAGGAGAAGATCCGCATCGACTGCACCCGCCGGTTCGTGCGGATGACGGCGGAGGCGCGGGTGATCGACGACCACGATCGGCGCGTACTGTGGGCCGGAGCGCCGGAGCGGACGAAGCAGACCGAATGGTGCGAAGGCGACATCTCTCCCGACAGCGTGGCAACGGACGTCGAGCGGCTGTCGGGTGAGATTGCGAACGACCTGCGGCGCACCTTCGCACCGACCGTACGGACCTATTCTGTGAGGTTTCGCGAGAAGACCAAGGGATTGAACCCGGTGCAGACGGCGCAGTTCAAGGGGCTTGTGCGCCAGTCGCAGCACGATTTGCCGCTGGCGTGCCAAGGCTGGTCGGGGCTGGAGCGCCAGGCGCCGGATCATGTCGCGACGGTGTTCGACCTGGGCGTCTGCGCCGAGGCGGCGGGCGACCTGGAGGGCGCGTTGGCGCGCTACGAACGCGCGTCGCAGTTGCTGGGCCCACACAACGAGGCGGAAAACGACGCCAACCGGGTGCGCGGACTGATCGCGGCGCGCGACCTAGCGCGACGGCGGGGCGTGTGAGGTGCTTTCTCTTGCCGCCTCGCCCGGTCTAGGATCGGGCGATTCGTTGGGGGAGGCAGCATGACCGATATCGACCGCCGTTGTGTTCTCGCAGGTCTGGGCGTCGCCGCTGCCGCAGCGGCGGCCCCCGCCGCCGTGGCCCAGGCCGACCGCGCGCGATCGTCCCGCGACGCCCAACTCGATGCCCTGTTGATGCGCCAATTCTATGCTGGTCTGGAGCGCGAGCCGACGACTGCGACGTCTCTCGGGCTCGATACCGGCATGCGAGCGGGGCTGCGGTCCCGGTTCCCCGACTGGTCGGCGCGCGGGCGGGCAGCGCGACGGGCGCAGACCGATCGCGACCTCGCTGAATTGCGCGCATTCGGACGGGCAGGGCTCGGCGACGTCGCGCAGGTGTCGTACGATAGCGCGATCTTCTCGGCAGAGGCGGATCAGGGCGTCGGACGCTTCGCCTATCACAGCGGCGGCTTCGCGCACCGGCCGGGACCCTATGCGGTCACGCAACTCGGTGGTTTCTATACCGGCGTCGCCAGCTTCCTCGACCAGCAGCATCCGGTAAAGACCCGCGCCGATGCCGACGCCTACATGGCGCGGCTGGCCCATGTCCCGCGCCTGCTCGACGACGATACCGCCGTCGTCCGCGCCAATGCCGCGATGGGGGTGATCGCACCGCGCTTCGTGCTCGACCAAGCGCTGGCGCAGTTGAAGCGGCTGCACGATGCCGATCCGGCGACGACGACGATGGTCGCCTCGATCGCGCGGCGCAGTGCGGCGATCGGCCTGTCGGGCTATGGCGATCGCGCGCAGGCGCTGTTCGCGGGGCCGATCCGTGCCGCGCTGGTGCGACAGATGGCGGCGCTGACCGAATTGCTGCCGCGGTCGGGGCAGGCGGCGGGCGTTTCGCGGCTGCCGCAGGGTGAGGCCTATTATGCCGCGACGCTGCGCTACCACACGACCACGGGCATGTCGGCGGCGGACATTCACAAGCTCGGGCGCGAGCGGGTGGCGGAGCTGACCGGGCAGATCGACGCGCTGCTCAAGGCGCAGGGCTATACGAAGGGCAGTCTGGTCGAGCGGCTGAACGCGCTCGCCGCGTCGCCGGGACAGCGCTTCGCCAATACCGATGCCGGACGGCAGGAGCTGCTCGCGTATCTCAACGGGCGACTCGATGCGATCAAGCCGCGGCTGCCGCGCATGTTCAGCCGGATGCCGACGCTGCCTTATGAAATCCGCCGCGTGCCGCGCGAGATCGAGATCGGCGCGCCGGGCGGGTCGGCGCAGCGCGGACTCGCCGACGGATCACGGCCCGGCATTTTCTTCATCAACCTGCGCGATACCGCCGAATGGCCGCGCTACACGCTGCCGACGCTGGCGTTTCACGAAGGCGCGCCGGGGCATCTGTTCGAAGGCGCGCTGAGCCTGCAGAACGGCGATCTGCCGATCTATCGCCAGATCGGTCAGGCAACCGCCTATTCGGAAGGCTGGGGGCTTTATGCCGAACAGGTCGCCGACGAACTCGGCATGTACGACGACGACCCCCTGGGCAAGATCGGTTACCTGGCGTCCTACGCCTTTCGTGCGACGCGACTGGTGATCGACACCGGGCTCCACGCGATGGGGTGGAGCCGCGAACAGGCGATCCGCTATATGGTCGAAAATTCGTCGCAGTCGGAAAGCGCGTCGCGGACGGAGGTCGACCGCTACATCGTCTATCCGGGCCAGGCGTGCGCCTACATGGTCGGGCAGGTCGCGATATCGGGCCTGCGCCGCGAGGTCGAAGGCCGCCGCGGCTACGACATCAAGCGTTTCCACGACCTGGTGCTCGACACCGGCCGCGTGCCGCTCGCGGTATTGGAGCGACGGGTGCGGGGGGCGTTTCCGGCCTAGAATAAACCGTTCGCCCTGAGCCTGTCGAAGGCATCGCTTCGACAGGCTCAACACGAACCCTAAGGGGCTTACCGCCCGCGGCCACCGCCGCCGCCGCCGGCGGCGCTCCGCTGGCCGCCACCACGGTTGCCGCCGGGACGACCACCGCCGGCCGGCTTCGCGGCGAACTTCTTCTTGCCGGGAAAGAAGCGGCGCGGTTCGCCGTCACTCGATGCGCTGCCCTGAGAGCGACCGCCGCGACCGCCGCCCTGCTGGGCGCGACCGTTACGGCCGTTCTGTTCGTCGCGGCTCATCGGCACGGGCTTGCGCGACTTCACGATCGCTTCGGCCTCGGCGAGGAAATTTTCCGGCAGCGAGCGGACGGGGACCTTCTGACGTGTCAGCTTCTCGATGTCGCGCAGATAGGGCCGCTCGTCATCGGCGCAGAAGCTGATGGCGATGCCGTCGGCGCCCGCCCGCGCGGTGCGGCCGATGCGGTGGACGTACTGTTCCGGCACGTTCGGCAGCTCGAAGTTGAAGACGTGGCTCACGCCCGACACGTCGATGCCGCGCGCGGCGATGTCGGTGGCGACCAGGATCGGCACTTCGCCCGAACGGAACAGGCCCAGCGCCCGCTCCCGTTGCGGCTGCGACTTGTTGCCGTGGATGGCGTTCGACGCGATGTCGTTGGCGGCCAGCAGCTTCACGACGCGGTCGGCGCCATGCTTGGTGCGCGTGAAGATCAGCGCACGGTCGATCTTGAGGCTGCGCAGCGCCATCGTCAGCAGCGCCTGCTTCTCCGACTGGTTGACGAAGATCACTTGCTGCTCGACGCGCTCGGCGGTGGTCGAAACCGGCGTGACCTTCACCTCGACCGGATCCTTGATGAACTGGTTCGACAGGTCACGGATCGCAGCCGGCATGGTGGCCGAGAAGAACAGCGACTGACGCTGGCGCGGCAGGATCTTCACGACGCGCTTCAGCGCATGGATGAAGCCCAGGTCCATCATCTGGTCGGCTTCGTCGAGCACGAAGATCTCGACCGCGGACAGGCTCAGATGGCCTTCGTCAATCAGGTCGAGCAGACGGCCCGGCGTAGCGACCAGGATGTCGCAGCCCTTCGACAGGTCGATCTTGTTCTTGTGCACCGACGTGCCCCCGAAGACGGTGACGACGCTCAGTTTCGCGAACTTCGAATAGCCGCGGGCGTTGTCGGCGATCTGCGCGGCGAGCTCACGCGTCGGGGCCAGCACCAGCATGCGGCACTGGCGCGGCATTGCGCGCTTGCCGCTGGCGACCAGATGATCGATCGACGGCAGGGTGAACGCGGCGGTCTTGCCGGTGCCGGTCTGCGCGATGCCCAGCAGATCGCGGCCCTGCAGCAGCGCCGGGATCGCCTGCGCCTGGATCGGGGTGGGGGTCTCATAGCCCTTGGCGGCAAGGGCGTCGGTGACGGGCTTCGACAGCCCGAGTTCGGTGAATTTCATGGGTTTAAGACTCGGAATTGGAGTCGGCGCGCGTTCGACCCGAAACGGGGACGCGATACGACGGGCCTTCAAAAGGCGACCCGCGTGACAAGGGTAGCTGGGTTAGGCGAGGTCCGGGCCGGGGAGGCAGATGCCGTCCGATCACGCAGCCATTGAAGGGCCTCGCTGACCGGCTAGCTATATTGTGCAGTGCGGAAAGTCAAGGTTCAGGAGGTGACGCCGTAAAATGCTGAGGCAGCGTCGGAAAACAGGCAGTCGAGATCGACGGGGCCGGCTAGGTCGATCGCGGCCTGCACCCAGTCGCGGTAGGAATCGCCGGTATCGACCAGCACCGGCCAGTCGCTGCCCCACATCAGCCGGTCGCCGAAGATGCCGACGAGATGCGCGACATAGGGGATGAGCGCAGCGGCACTCTGGCCGGGGGCCTGTTCGGTCCGCAGACCCGACAGCTTGCACCAGATGTTGGGCAGCGTCGCGAGTGCGGCGATCTCGTCGCGCCACGGATCAAGCGTGCCGGCCGCGGCGTGCGGCTTTGCGGCGTGGTCGATAACGATCGGAAGGTCTGGCCAACGCGTCGCGAAGGCTTTGAGCACGCTCAGGTGACGTGGCTGGATCAGCGCGTCGAAGCGCAGGCCGTGGGCGATCATCGCTTCGATCGCGGGTTCGAGCGACGCGCCCAAAATCCAGTCGGTATCGGCGATGCCCTGGAGCATCGGGCGAAAGCCCTTCAGCTTCGGCTGGGCGGCAAGCGACCCGATCCGCTGTGGGGCATCGGGCGCGGCGAGGTCCGCCCAGCCGACGATGCCGCGGATTAGCGGATCGTCGATCGCCAGCATCCAGTCGGTATCGCGGTCATCCGCCTGCGACTGGACGAGAATGCCGCCCGCGAAGTCGAGCCCCAACGTCTCGGCGCGGAGATTCTCCGCTGTGAAATCGCGGTGGATACGGGGCAGGTCGGGGCCGGGCCACGTCGAGCCGGGACCGTCGATCCGCCAGAGGTGAAAATGCGCGTCGAGGATGCGCACTGCGATTTACCTGGCCTGTTCGACCAGGATCGACCGGTCGATCGCCTCGATCCGGTTCACGCCAGTCAGCGTCATCGCGACGATCATCTCCTTGCGGATCAGGTCGAGCAGCTTGGCGACGCCCGCTTCGCCCTCGGCGGCGAGCGCATAGACCCACGCGCGGCCCAGCAGAACGCCCTTCGCGCCCAGCGCCAGCATCCGCACGACGTCCAGGCCGCTACGGACACCGCCATCGACCAATACGGTCAAATCGTCGCCGACCGCATCGGCGATGGCGGGAAGCGCGCGGGCGCTCGATAGCACGCCGTCCAGCTGTCGCCCGCCGTGGTTCGACACGACGATGCCGTCCGCGCCGATCCGCGCCGCCTCCCGCGCATCCTCGGGGTCGAGGATGCCCTTGATGATCAGCGGGCCGTCCCACAGCTCGCGGATCCAGTCGAGGTCGCGCCACTGGATGGTCGGGTCGAAATTGGTACCGAGCCAGCCCATGTAATCGTTGAGCCCGCTGTTCTTGCCCAGCACTGGCAGCAAATTGCCGAGCATATGCGGGCGGCCGAACAGACCGACGTCCCACGCCCAGCGCGGGTGCGTCATCGCTTGCAGCACGCGGCGGATCGGCGCGTTCGGGCCTGACATGCCCGAATGCGCGTCGCGATAGCGCGCGCCCGGCACCGGCATGTCGACCGTGAAGACCAGCGCTTCCGCGCCCGCCGCCTTCGCCCGCGCGATCAGGTCGCGCATGAAGGCGCGGTCGCGGATGACGTAGAGCTGGAACCAGAAGGGATCGGCGACTTGCGAGACCTGTTCGATCGAGCAGATCGACACGGTCGACAGGCACGTCGGGATGCCCGCCTTCGCCGCCGCCCGCGCCGCCTGCATCTCGCCGCGGCGCGCGTACATGCCGCTGATGCCGACCGGGCCGAGCGCGACCGGCAGCGCCATCTCGCGGCCGAACAGCGTCGTCTTCAGGTCGATCGTCGCGACGTCGCGCAGAACGCGCTGGCGCAGCGCGATGTCGGACAGGTCGCTGACGTTTCGGCGCAGCGTCGCCTCGGCATAAGCGCCGCCGTCCGCGTAATCGAACAGGAAACGCGGCAGGCGGCGGCGGGCGGCTTCGCGGAAGTCGCTGGCGGACGAGATGATCATGGGCGTGAGGCTCTAACGGTTCAGCCGGCGAATGCCAGCGTAGGCAATCCGCGACAGCCGGGATCGACTTCGAACAGCGCGCCGGCGTGTTCCTCGTAATCCACGCCGTCCGCGGCCGACGTCACGAACATACGGTCTAGATTGGGCCCGGCGAACGCCATCCGCGTGATCTGCGAGGCGGGCAGGGGGATGTGGCGCATCTCCTTGCCGTCCGCATCGAACCGCGTGACGCGCGCGCCGCCCCAGCGCGCGACCCACAGGCAGCCCTCGGCGTCGAGCGTCATGCCGTCGGGGTGCCCCGTCGCGCTGTCGATGGCGATGTGTGCGCTCCGCGGCCCCAGCGATCCGTCGTCGTTGATCGCGAAGCGGAAGATGGTGTCCAGCGCGGTGTCGGTGTGAAACAGCCAGCGGCCATCGGGCGAAATCGCCGGGCCGTTGGCAATCGTGTAGGGCGCATCGACCTTCGTCCAGCGGCGGTCGGTGTCGAGCCGGTAGAGGGCACCGCTCGCGCCTTCGCACGACACCGGCATGGTGCCGGCCCAGACGCGGCCCGCCGCGTCGGCGGTGGCGTCGTTCATGCGGTTTTCGGGCAGGTCGGGTTCGGGATCGGCGATCCGCGTCACCTTCGCCATCCCGCCGCCGTCCGGCAGGGTCAGGTCGTGGAACCCGCTCTGCAGGCCGGCGATGAAGCCGTCGCCGTTCGCCCGCTCGATCAGCCAGCCGGTGCGCTCAGGCGTGTCCCAGCGCGTCACCGACCCATCCGCCAGCGACAGCCGACGGATGGATAGGCCCAGGATATCGACCCAGAACACGGCATTCGCCCGCGCCGACCAAGTGACCCCTTCGCCCAGGATCGACCGCCCGCTGCCGGCGACGACGACGGCGTTACTCATTCGGCGGGGCTCACTGTCTGGTCGGGCAGGGCATGGGTCGGCTTGGCGCCCCACACTGCGTAGAACAGGATGTAAAGCTCGCACACCACGGTCAGCAGGAACGAGGTCTGCAGGCCGTAGCGATCAGCGAGCCAGCCCTGCACGACGACCAGGGCGCCGCCCGCGATCGCCATGATCAGCAGGCCCGAACCCTCTTCGGTCAGCGGCCCCAGGCCGCGGATGCCGAGCGAGAAGATCGTCGGGAACATGATCGAATGGAACAGCCCGACCAGGATCAGCGACCACATCGCCGCCGGACCCGTGAGGAAGGTCGCGCCCAGCATCACGACGAACGCGCCGATCGAGAAGGCGGCCAGCACCTTTTCGGCCGGGA
This sequence comes from uncultured Sphingomonas sp., assembly GCA_913776045.1. GTDB lineage: Bacteria > Pseudomonadota > Alphaproteobacteria > Sphingomonadales > Sphingomonadaceae > Sphingomonas. Next base: position 22,081 of record CAJYOI010000044.1, on the reverse strand, counting down.
TCTTCTGCATGATCAGCGATCCGACGAAGCGGCCGACCATCATCCCGCCCCACAATAGCGACAGATAATGCGAGGCCTGTTCGTGCGTGATCGCGGCGATGTCGGGCTGCGACACGAAGTTGATGAACAGGTTGGCGACGCCGATTTCGGCGATCAGGTAGATGAAGATCGCCGGCACGCCGAACACCAGGTTGCGGTGCTTCCACAGCGACAGCTGCGCGCGCTCCGCCTTCGACACGCGCTGGGTCGACTGGCCGATGGCGGGCAGCGGGAAGCGGGCGATGACGAACGCGAGCACGACCAGCACGATCGCAACCAGGACATAGGGCAGGATCACCGACTGCGCGTCGGCATAGCGTTCGGCCTGCGTCAGCACGCGATCGGTCGTGGTGCCGCTGACCGAACGGCCGAGGATCAGATATCCAGCGAACAGCGGTGCCAGCGTCGTGCCGAGCGAATTGAACGCCTGCACCAGGTTGAGGCGCGACGACCCCGTTTCCGGTGGGCCGATCACGGTGACATAGGGGTTCGCCGCGACCTGCAGCAGCGTGATGCCGCTGGCGATGACGAACAGCATCACGAGCGTCACTCCGTACGACGGCAGGCTCGCTGCCAGCGTCATGCCCAGCGCCCCGACCGCCATGACGACCAGGCCGATGACCAGCGACTTCTGATATCCGATCCGCTCGATCAGCTTGGCCGAGGGGATGGAGGCGACGAAATAGGCGATGAACCACACGCTCTCGATCAGCGTCGTCTGCGTGTAGTTCAGGTCGAACACGCTGCGCAGGTGCGGCAGCAGCGTGTTGTTGATGACGGTGATGAAGCCCCACATGAAGAAGAGGCTGGCGAGCAGCGTGAGCGCGGAGCGATAGCTCTTCCCCGCGCCGCCGCCCGTCGCGGTCGTCGCCGATCCGCCCGGTGCCATTGCCATCGTCATCCCTCCCACCTTGCTATACGCTTATTTGTCTGAGTATATGCGGGTGGAAGCCGGGTCAAGCCGGTCATGGGGGAGGACGCAATATGCGGGCAATCTGGAGCATCCTGGCAATGACGGCGACGGTGGCAGGCGGGCCTGCGCTGGCCGCGACAGCGAAGCGCGGTAGCTTCGGCACGACGGCGGACGGCACCGCGGTCGAGGCGGTGACGCTGACCGGCGCGAACGGCGTGCGGGCGCGAATCATCACGCTGGGCGCGACGCTTCAGGCGTTCGAAGCACCCGACCGCGCCGGCAAGCTGGCCGACATCACCATCGGCTATGACGATGTGAAGGCGTATGAGGCCAAGCCCAATTATTGGGGCCAGACGATCGGTCGCTTCGCAAACCGCATCGCCGGGGGCAAGTTTACGCTCGACGGCAAAGCGTATCAGGTTACCCAGAACGACAAGGCGAATGCGCTGCACGGCGGCGTGCGCGGCTTCGACAAGGCGGTGTGGCGAATCACCGACGTGAAGCAGGGCGCTGTCGCCAGCGTGACGATGGTGCTGGTCAGCCCCGACGGCGATCAGGGCTTTCCCGGGACGCTCAACGTCACCGTCACCTATGCGCTGGATGACAAGGGCGCGCTGACGATCGATTTCGGCGCGACGACGGACAAGCCGACGATCGTCAATCTGACAAACCACGCGTTGTTCAACCTGGCCGGCGACGGATCGCCGACCGGCGTGCTGAACCAGCGCCTGACGATTCCCGCCAGCCGCTACACGCCGGTCGACGCCGCGTTGATCCCGACCGGGCAGATGGTGCCGGTCGCAGGCACGGTGTTCGATTTCACCAAGGGACGGTCGCTCGGCGACGGCATCCGCGACGGCCGCGATCCGCAGATCGTCATCGGCCGCGGCTGGGACCATAATTGGGTGCTCGACAAGGGCATTACCGCCGAGCCGGGCCTCGCCGCGCGGATGGAGGACCCCGCCTCGGGCCGCGTGCTCGAAGTGCTGTCGACCGAGCCGGGGCTGCAATTCTATTCGGGCAATTTCCTGGACGGCACGCTCGTCGGCAAGGGCGGACACCTGTACCGCATGGGCGACGGTATCGCGCTCGAGCCGCAGAAATTCCCGGACACGCCCAACCAGCCCCCCTTCGGCTCCGCCCGGCTCGACCCGGGCCAGACCTATCGCCATCGCATGATCTACCGCGTCTCCGTGGCGCGCTGAGGAACCCTTTCATGACCGACGCCCCCAAGCTGCGCAGCCGCGCGTGGTTCGCCAATCCCGACAATATCGACATGACCGCGCTCTACCTGGAGCGCTACCTGAACTTCGGGCTGAGCCTGGAGGAACTTCAGTCGGGCAAGCCGATCATCGGCATCGCCCAGACCGGCAGCGACCTGTCGCCTTGCAACCGTCACCATCTGGTGCTGGCCGAGCGCGTGCGCGAAGGCATCCGCGAAGCCGGCGGCATTGCGATCGAATTTCCGGTCCACCCGATCCAGGAAACCGGCAAGCGCCCGACCGCGGGGCTCGATCGCAACCTCGCGTATCTCGGCCTCGTCGAGACGCTGTACGGCTATCCGCTCGATGGCGTGGTGTTGACGATCGGGTGCGACAAGACGACGCCGGCGATGCTGATGGGTGCTGCAACCGTGAACATCCCGGCGATCGCGCTGTCGGTCGGCCCGATGCTGAACGGCTGGCACAAGGGCGAGCGGACGGGCTCGGGCACGATCGTGTGGAAGGCGCGCCAGATGCTGGCGGCGGGCGAGATCGACGATGCGGAGTTCATTCGTCTGGTCGCATCGTCGGCGCCCTCGACCGGTTATTGCAACACGATGGGCACCGCGACGACGATGAATTCGCTGTGCGAAGCGCTCGGCATGTCGCTGCCGGGGTCTGCGGCGATTCCGGCTCCCTACCGCGACCGCCAGGAAGTCGCATGGCGCACCGGCAAGCGCATCGTCGAGATGGTCGCCGAAGATCTGAAGCCCTCCGACATCCTGACGCGCGAGGCGTTCCACAACGCGATCAAGGTCAATTCGGCGATCGGCGGATCGACCAACGCGCCGATCCACCTGGCCGCCATCGCACGCCACATCGGCGTCGACCTGCCGGTGACGGATTGGGAGGAGCAGGGCCACAAGGTGCCGCTGCTGGTGAACCTGCAACCGGCGGGCGAATATCTGGGCGAGGATTACTACCGCGCCGGTGGTGTGCCCGCGGTGGTCAACCAGCTGATGGAGCAGGGGCTGATCCATGAGGGTACGCTGACCGTCAACGGTCGCACCATGGGCGACAATTGCCGCGGCGTCGCGATCGAGGACGAAAAGGTCATTCGCCCGTTCGACCAGCCGCTGAAGGAGGATGCCGGCTTCATCGTGCTGAAGGGCAATCTGTTCGACAGCGCGGTGATGAAGACCAGCGTGATCTCGGAGGAATTCCGCGCGCGCTATCTTTCGAACCCCGATTCGCCCAACGCCTTCGAAGGACCCGCGGTCGTGTTCGATGGACCCGAGGACTACCACCATCGTATCGACGACCCCGCAACGGGAATCACGCCCGAAACCCTGCTGTTCATGCGCGGCGCCGGCCCGATCGGCTATCCCGGCGCGGCGGAGGTCGTGAACATGCGCCCGCCGGCATATCTCATCACCGAAGGCGTCCATTCGCTGCCTTGCATCGGTGACGGCCGCCAGTCGGGCACCAGCGGTTCGCCCTCGATTCTGAACGCCAGCCCCGAGGCTGCGGCGATGGGCGGCCTGGCGCTGCTGAAGACAGGGGACCGGGTGCGGATCGACCTCAACACCGGGACCGCCGACGTGCTGATTTCGCCGCAAGAACTGGACGAGCGTCGCCGGGCGCTAAAGGCGGAGGGCGGCTATCGCTTTCCCGCCTCGCAGACCCCGTGGCAGGAAATCCAGCGCGCGGTCGTCGGCCAGATGGGCACCGGCGCGATCCTGGAGGGGGCGGAGAAGTATCAGCGGATCGCCCAGACGATGGGCCTGCCGCGGGACAATCACTGATCGTCATTTCCTCCCCTTGCAGGGGAGGATTGCGCTCCTGAACCATTGCATCCCCGCCCCTTAACGCCGATGGGGCGCGCATGAGCGAACATGGCAAAGGCCTCTGGCTGGCGGTCACCGCCTATGTCCTGTGGGGCGGGTTGCCGCTGTTCTTCAAGCTGCTGCACGCGGTGGCGCCGCTCCAGATCCTGGCGCACCGCGTCGTCTGGTCGCTGGTCCTGCTGGTGCTGGCGATTCTTGTCCTGCGCCGCGGCAAGGCGATCCGCGCCGCCGCACGCGGGCGGACGCTGGCGCTGCTGGGATGCAGCGCCGTGCTCATCGCGATCAACTGGCTGACGTACATCTGGTCGGTCAGCCACGCCCATGTGATCGAGGCGAGTCTGGGCTATTTCATCAACCCGCTGGTCAATGTGGCGCTAGGCGTCGCGCTGCTCGGCGAGCGGGTCGGGCGACTGCAATGGGCGGCGATCGGCGTCGCGGCGCTAGGTGTGCTGGTGATGGCGGTCGCGGGCGGCGGTTCGGTCTGGATTTCGCTGGTGCTGGCGTTCAGCTTCGGCATCTATGGCTATGTCCGCAAGATCGCGGCGATCGATGCGCTGGGCGGGCTGACCGTCGAAACGCTGATCCTGGTCCTGCCGGCGCTGATCGTGCTGGGCGTGGCGCAGGCCGACGGGACGGCGGCGTTCGGGCAGGACCGCCAGCTCGACCTGCTGCTGGTCGCCGCCGGCGCGATCACCGCCGCGCCGCTGCTGCTGTTCGCTGCGGCGGCCAAGCGGCTGAAGTACACGACGCTCGGCCTGCTCCAGTATATCGCGCCGACGTTGCAGCTGATCCAGGCGGTCCTGCTGTTCGGCGAGCCGCTGCGGGGGTATCACATCGCCGCGTTCGGACTGATCTGGGCGGGGTGCGCGCTCTATGCGCTGGTGGGCTGGCGAACGGCGAAGCCGGCTTAGTCCCGCTCGGGCACGCCCATGTCGATCAGCGCCAGGTGCAGCAGCTCGCCCATCGCCGCGTGCGCCTTGTCCGGGTCGCCCGACACGATCGCATCGCGCACCGCAATATGGTCGGGCAGCGGATCGCGGGGTTGCGCGCGTTTGCGGAACTTGAACTTGGTGGTCCAGCGCACCGCGGCGCCGACAGTGCTCGCCAGCGCTGCCAGCGGTTCGTTCCGCGCCGCCGCCAGGATCGCGCGGTGGAAGCGCTGGTCGGCGGCCTGACCCTCGGCGATGCCGAGACCATGCCGCGCCATATCCTCCAGCGCCGCGTCCATTTCCGCGATGTCGGCATCGGTGCGGCGGCGGGCGGCGAAGGCCGAGGCCGCCGGTTCGATCACCGCGCGCAGTTCGAACAGGTCATGGACGAAGCCGACGTCGGGCTCCCCCTCGAATGCCCAGGCGAGCACGTCGGGGTCGAGCAGGTTCCACCGCGTGCGCGCCGTCACGCGCGTGCCCGCCTTGGGCCGGCTTTCGACCAGCCCCTTGGCGGCGAGGATTCGAATCGCCTCGCGGTACGCGGTGCGCGAAATGCCCAGCGCGTCGCTGGTTTCGATCTCGCCGCCCAGGATGCTGCCGGGCGGACGCGCGCCGCCGACGATCTCGATGCCGAGATCGCGGGCGATCGTCCCGTGAATGCGCGGCGCTGGCCCCCGATCCTCGTCCATCATGATCCTTCTAGTCTTCAAACGCTTCCGTAACGGTTCGGCGGCCCGCAAGGAAGGCGTCCGCTACCAACCGCAACGGGGCGACGTCGACGTCGCTGCGCGCCTCCGCGATCAGCTTGGCAAACCGGGCGTAGAGCGCGGGATATTCGCCCTCCGGCGGCAGGCTCCGCTCGGCGCCATCGACGAACATCTGGTTGCCGCCTTCGGCCAGCCGCAACGATCCGCCGTCCGTCTCGACGACGATGTCCCACGTCTGCGGTCCCGTCTGGCGCCAGTCGAATTCGGCCGCGATCGGCGCGCCATCGGTCGTGCGCATCGCTAGGCTTGCCGCGATCGGCGCGTCGCGATTCTCGGGGAACTCCAGTGTCGCCGATTCGAGCCGTACGGGGCCGCGCAGCAGCCGCGTCAGGATCGACAGCGCGTTGATGCCGGGGTCGAAGACGCCCAGTCCACCCGGCTCCCAGATCCACTGCTGATCGGGGTGCCAGTGTCGCACGTCCTCCTTCCAGTCGATGCGGATCGACTGGATTGTCTTGCCATCCAGCCAGTCGCGCGCCGGCTCGACCGCGGCGGCGAAGCGCGAGTGCCAGCTGGCGAACAAAGTGACGCCGGCACTATCGGCGGCGTGGGCCAGGTCGACGACTTCGGACAAGGTCGCGCCGGGCGGCTTCTCGAGGAACACGTGCCGCCCCTCCGCGATCGCCGCGCGCGCCGCGGCGTGGCGGACCTGCGGTGGCTGGCAAAGTGAAATGGCGGGAATATCCGGCTCGGCGGCCAGCAGTGCGTCGATGTCGTGGTAGGCCGGCAGCCCCTCGGCATGTGCGTGGCGACTGGCGGTGGCGGCGAGGTCGAACGCGTCACTGCCGGCGATGGCCGGGACATGCTGGTCGCGGGCGATCTTGCCGAAGCCGACGATGGCGACCTTCACAGCGCGCGGACCTTGACGGTTTCCGCCGCCGCAATGGCGAGCGGGTTGCGGACGGGCAGGGTGAAGGGCTTTGCCTCGACCTCGAATACGTCGCCGGCTTCGGGCGTCACGCCGTCGCTGAACGACAGGGTCGCGGTGCCGTAGAAATGGACGTGGACGTCACCCGCACGGCGGAACCCGGCGTATTTGAAATGGTGATGCTCCAGGTTGGCGAGGCTGTGCGACATGTTCGCTTCGCCGCTGACGAACGGCCTCTCCCAGACCGTCGCGCCGCCCCGGACGATGCGGCTGGTGCCGCGCACGTCCTGCGGCAGGTCGCCGAGCAGCAGTTCGGGGCCGAGCGCCGCCGCCCGCAGCTTCGAATGGGCGAGCCACAGATAGTTGCCGCGTTCGGTGACGTGGTCGGAAAATTCGTTGCCCAGCGCATAGCCCAGCCGCACCGGCGTGCCGTCGTCGCCGATCATGTAGATGCCGGCGATCTCCGGCTCCTCGCCGCCGTCGAGCGCGAAGGCGGGGCTGGTCAGCGGCTCGCCCGGCGCGGCCAGGATCGCGCCGTCGCCCTTGTAGAACCATTCTGGCTGCACCCCGGTCGCGCCGTCCGCCGGCTTGCCGCCTTCGACGCCCATCAGGAACATCTTCATCGAATCGGTGGGGTCGGGATTTTCCACCGCCCTCTTGTGCATCGCGTCGCGCCCCTCCGCCGAGCCCAGGTGCGTCAGGCCGGTGCCGGAGACGAGTAGATGTGCAGGATCGGCATGATCAATCGGGGCAAGCAGGCGAACGGCGCCGAGATCGACTGCATCGCCCAGCCGACCCTCGACCGACGCGGCCAGCGTCGTGCCCGCTGCCAGCGCTTCCTGCGCCAGCGCCAGTGTCGTCGTCGCGCCCGTTACGCGGCGTGCACCGTCCGCCGTCACCGCCGCGACGCCACGCGCGCCATCGTCGAACTGAACCAGGCTGATAACCGCCATATCTGCCATCCCCTCCCGCGGGCGCGTATCGATCACGCCGATTGAATAACTCAGACATTATGGTAGAGAGCAGCGACGGGGCTGGCAAGCCCGGCGAGGAGACGGAATGTGAGCGACGACTGGCTCGCGATCGATTGGGGCACGACCAACCGGCGCGTCTATGCGGTGGCCGGCGACGGCACCGTAACGCGTAGCGAGCGTGATGATCGCGGTATCCTGTCGATCCCGGCGGGGGGCTATCAGGCTGAGGTCGCCGACATCCGCGCGCGCTTCGGCGACTTGCCCATTCTGTGCGCGGGCATGGTCGGGTCGAATCGCGGCTGGGCGGAGCTGCCCTATGTCGCGTGTCCGGCGGGGTTCGAGGCGCTGGCGGCGTCGGTGCGCTGGGTCGAACCCGGCCGCACCGCGATCGTGCCGGGCGTCACCGTCGCCGATGGCCGCCGCCGCGACGTCATGCGCGGCGAAGAGGTGCAGCTGCTCGGCGCGGTCGCTGCAGGCTTGGCGCCGGCCGATGCCTTGCTCTGCCAGCCGGGCACGCATTGCAAATGGGCGTGGATGATGGGCGGCCGGATCGAACGGTTCGTCACCGCGATGACCGGCGAGCTTTACGCGCTGCTCGGCAAGCACAGCCTGCTCTCCGCGCAGATGGACGGGCCGGCGACGCCCGGCGCCGATTTCCTGGCCGGTGTCGCGGATAGCGCGGACGGCGACCTCACCGCCCGCCTGTTCGGCGTCCGCGCCGATGCGGTGACGGGCGAGGGCGCGATTTCCGATGCCGCCTCCTACATCAGCGGGTTGCTGATCGGCGCGGACGTGCGTCGGCGGCTGGGCGCTGACGAACACGCTTACGTCCTTGCCGACGCCGGTCTCGGCGGGCTGTATGTCGCCGCGATCGCGGCGGTCGACGGCAAAGCGACGTTGATCGACAGCCATGCCGCCTTCCTTGCGGGCATCACCCATCTCTGGAGCCTAATTCGATGACCGTGCCGAGTGATTTCAGCGACGCCTTTGCCCGTTGTCCGCTGGTCGCGATCCTGCGCGGGATTACGCCCGGTGAAGTCGATGTGGTCGGCGACGTGCTGGTCGAGGCGGGGTTTTCGCTGATCGAAGTCCCGCTGAATTCGCCGGAGCCTTTGGTGTCGATCGAGCGGATGGCGAAGCGGCTCGACGGGCGCGCGCTGGTCGGTGCCGGCACCGTGCTGACGCCGGCGCAGGTCGCCGACGTCGCGAACGCCGGCGGGCGGATCATCGTGTCGCCCAACACCGAACCCCATGTCATCGCCGCGACGGTCGAGCGTGGCCTGGCGTCGTTGCCGGGCTGCTTCACCCCGACCGATGCCTTCGCCGCGCTGAAGGCCGGTGCGCACGCGTTGAAGTTCTTCCCGGCCGAGGTACTGGGGCCGGCGGGCGTCAAGGCGATCGGTGCGGTGCTGCCGAAGGAGGTGCTGCGCCTGGCGGTCGGCGGGGTGACGCCGGAGACGCTACCGACCTGGCGCGCGGCGGGGATCGATGGCTTCGGCCTGGGCTCGGCGCTCTACAGCGTCGGCAAGTCGGCGGCTGATGTGGGCACAGCGGCGCGGGCGTTCGTCGCGGCGCTGGCATGACCTTCACCCGGCGGGCGACGATGGCGGGGGGCCTCAGCCTGCTCGCCGGCTGCGCGCTTCCGCCAGTCGGGCGCGAGCGGCTGCTTTACCGCGACGATTTCCAGGGCGGACTCGGCCAGTGGGTAGTCGAGGCGGAAAATCCCGGGCGGATCAGCGCGACGGGCGGGGTACTCGACGTGGCGGCACCGGCCGGCGTGACTCTCTGGTTTCGCCCGGTGCTCCAGTGGCCGGTCGCCATCGACTATATCGTGACGCCGGTGTCCGCGGGCGGCGAATGGGACACGGTCAGCGACGTCAATTGTTTCTGGATGGCGACCGACCCGCGCGCTCCCGGCGGCGACGTGCTGGCGCGGACGCGCAGCGGTGCGTTCGCGGAGTATGACGAGCTGCGGACCTATTACGCGGGCATCGGCGGCAACCGGAATACGACGACGCGCTTCCGGCGCTACATCGGCCAGCGCGAGAACCGTCCGCTTCTACCGCAGCACGACCTGTCGGGCGTGTCCAACATGCTGGTGACGAACCGCGCGATCCACATTCGCCTGATCGCGGACGGGCGGCGGATTGCTTTGATCCGGGACGGGGCAACCCTGTTCGAACTCGACGACCCGCAGCCGTACACGCGGGGGCATTTCGGGCTGCGGACGACGTGGAGCCACCTGACGGTCACTGATTTCCGGGTATGGCGCCTGTAAATCAAAACCTCCCCTTTGGTGGGGAGGATTTTACGACTCCCGGATCACCGCCAGCTTGCCCATCCCCGAAGGCTTCCCCGGTTCCGCCCGTACGATCAGCGCCAGCGTCCGCTCGCCCTGACCCGCCGGGATTGCCGCCGTCATCGGTGCCGGCGCGGGATCGGTCTTTCCGGCGATCTTCTTCCTGTCCAGCCACAACTCCGCCGACCCACGGATTTCGGTGAAGACGATCCGCCCGCCCTGCGCCCGCACCCGCGCTTGCGGCGTGAAGGTCAGGTAATAGGCATTCCACGGACCTGCCGCGTTCGGCCCCTCCAGCCGGCCCGGACGGCCGACCGACAGGGCGAAGCGGTCCTCGGTGACCGGCGGCGCAACTTCACTCGGCCGCTCCGCCTGGAACGGCAGGCGGCGCCAGACCGACAGAAGCATCTCGGGCCGCGTCACCGCGACCGACGCGCGCGGCGTGGCGGCGATGCGGTCGAGCGTCAACGTGGCGGGCTTCAGCCCCGGCGCGGTTGCGCGCAGTACCGTCCGCCCGCGGCCGGCATCGGCGCGGACGATGACCTGCGCCAGGCCGTTGAAGAGCCGGCGCGCGTCACCCTTCTCGGGGTCGTGATCGTTCGGATTGCCGTTGCCCAGGCCGATCATCTCGCCGCCCTGACACGCAAAGCGCGCCGGCAGATTGGCAGTGGGTACGTGGCGGCCCTGCGCGTCGACCGCGTCGATCGTCACGGGTTGCACATCCTCGCCATCGCCGACCATCGCGCGCCGATCAGGCGTAAGCCGCAGCGCGACCGCAGGCCCCGCCGTCTCGATCGTGGTGCGTGCGATCTCTCGCCCGCCGCGATAGGCGATCGCTTCCAACCGGCCCGGCGCATAGGGCACCTGGAACTCGGGCATCTTCAACCGGTCGACGACAGCTTCGCCGACCTTTCGACCGTTCAATGTCAGCAAGACCCGGTCGGCATTGGTCAGCGCGACGACACGGATCGGCTGCCCGTCCTTGCCCGGCCACGTCCAATGCGGTTGCAGCGCCAGCACGGGTGCGTCGTCGACCCATTGCGCGCGGTGCTGGTGGAAGGCGAGCTTGGGGAAGCCGCACAGGTCCATGATCCCGAACAGGCTGGACGTCGTCGGCCATTCGAACGGCGTCGGCTCGCCATGATAATCGAATCCAGTCCACACGAAGCCACCGGCCAGGAACGGCCGCGTCGCGATCGCGCGCCAGCCATCGCCATGCGTCGCACCCCAGGGGGCGGCGTTGTCGTCATAGCTCGACAGGATGTTGCGCGCTTTGTCATCGGCCCATTCGCCGCGGATCTGGAAGGCGCTGGTATCCTCCGAACTGGTCAGCGGCTTGTCCGGAAAGGCCGCGTGATACTTGTCGTACTGCGCGATCTGATAGTTGAAGCCGACCACGTCGACCGCCTTGCTGACGTTCGACGGCTCGAACATGCCGCCGTTCATCGCCGCCGTCACCGGCCGGCTGGTATCAAGCGCCTTCACCGCTGCGGCCATGCGGCGGACCATCTCGTACCCCTGGACGGTGCCCTGCATCGGCTCTTCGTTGAACACCGACCACATGAAGACGGAAGGGCGATTGCGGTCGCGCCGCACCATCCACGTCAGCTGCTCCATATAATCGGGGCTGGGGTTGAATTGGCGGTTCTCGTCCATGACCAGCAGGCCGTGACGGTCGCACGCGTCGAGCAGCTCGGTCGGCGGTGCGTTGTGCGACATGCGGATCGCGTTCGACCCCATCGCCTTCAGCCGCCGCACGCGCCAGTCCCACAGCGCATCGGGAATCGCGGTGCCGACGCCGGCATGGTCTTGGTGATTGCAGGTGCCCTTGATCTTCAGCGGACGGCCGTTGAACTCGAAGCCGGTGCGGCTGTCGAAGCGAAACCAGCGGAAGCCGATCTTGATGCGGCGGGTGTCGAGCAGTCTCTCCCCATCCAGAACGCGAACTTGAAGCGTGTAGAGATTGGGTGTGTCGGGCGACCAGAGCTCTACATCGCCAACAGACATTTCAAACCGAACGGCAGTCGGCTGAAGAGGAGCAACAGTCGCCGGCTTACCCAATCGCGGAGCATGTACGTCATATGTTTTGCCGTCCGGGCGGATCAAAGCGGCGACGACATCTACCTGCTTTGCCGCTTCGCCGATGTTGGCGAGGTCAACGGTAACCGGCACGCTCCACGATCCGTCCGCCGCGCGCACCGGATCGCAGTGCACCCCGTCGGTTGCGATATGCACGGGCTCACGCACCGCCAGCCAGACATGGCGGTACATGCCCGCGCCTTCGTACCACCAGCCTTCCATCTGGTCGGCATTGACCCGGATCGCGATAGTGTTCAGCTGGTCGCCGAAGCGGGCGAACGGCGTCAGGTCGACGCGGATGCCGTTGTAGCCGCTCCAGTTGCGGTCGACGATCGTGCCGTTGATCCAGATCGTCGCATGCGTCGCGATCGCGCCGAAGTCGATCTCCAGGAACTTGCCCTGCAATGCCGGGTCGAGCCGGATCGTACGGCGATACCACCCGATCCCGCGGCGGCGATAGCCTTGGGCGACGTTGGCTTGCGCGTCGACCGGCGCCTCGATCGCCCAGTCGTGCGGCAGCTCGACCTCGCGCCAGTCGCTATCGTCGAAGCTGATCGCGGCCGCGCCGTGCGCGGCGCCGGCCTTGGCATTCTCGTAGCTCGGTTCGTGCCCGGTGATGACCGGCATCGGAATGTCGCCGGGGTGGAAGCGCCAGCCGCTGTCGAGCCGCAACCGGCCCGGCTCCTCCGGTTCGTAGGGCGTGTCGAGCCCCTCGCGCGGGGGCGGCATCGGCAGGTCCCAGTCACGCCGGGGTGCGGCGAAGGCGATGCCGGGGGCGGGGAGGAGGGCGGCGACCGAGGTCGTGCCGAGGAAGGCGCGGCGATCCATGATCAGCGTTCTCCGCTCGCAACGGGGTTCTTCCCCCAGAGTCGTTCGTAGCGCCAGCCTGACAGGTCCTCGACGATCGCCTTGGCCTCCAGCGAAGTCGGTTCGGTGCCTCCGGCGCGCAGATGGTCGATCTCCGCCATCAGCACGTCATGCGTGCGAGCATTCAGGCGGAAGCGCCACGACGCGATCAGGCCGAGCAGCATCACGACCATCGGCCCCAGCACCAACAGCCAGGTGATCGTCGCGATCGCTTGCGGCGTCTGGACGACCTGTTCGACCGGCGTGCCCTTGGGCGGCGAGATGTACCCGCCCGCGTCGATGACCCAGCCGGTGAAGATGATCGCGATCGACTGCGCGAGCTTGCGCACCAGCGTCATCACGCCGGCAAAGATGCCCTCGCGCCGCTGCCCGGTCACCGCCTCGTCGACGTCGGGCAGGTAGTTGTAGACGGACCAGGGCACGAAATTGAGCGTGCCGCGGCCCAGCCCCGCCAGGATGATCGGCACGAACAGCCAGAACGCCAGCGTCGGGCTGAAGGAGGCGAAGATATTGCCGTTCATCGCGCGCAACTCACCCACGAACCCCGCCGGGCGCAGCAGATAGAAGGCGAGGAACAGCGCCAAGCCGGCGATGAAGAAGCTGATCGCAATGCGATAGGCGACGACCGGCCCGGTGCGGATGACGATGCGGATCGCGATCAGGACGGAGATCAGCTGCGCGACATACATCGTCGTCAGCAGCTGCGAAATGATCAGCGTCGCCCCCATCATCACCGTCACGACGAAGATCGGGAAGGCGGTGTTGAAGATGTCCTGCGAAATGTACCCGCCCAGATAGATCGACAGATGCTGGCGGAACGCGCGGATGCGCAGCGTCGAGAACAGGTCGCGGAACATCTTGACGGGGATCATCAGTGCGGTGCCGGCCTCGAACGGCTTGGGTTGCACCAGCTTCTCGGCGTCGGTGTACGGCCGTTCCCAGGTGAAGATGACGACCAGCAGGACGACCAGGCTGAACAAGGCGCCGAAGATCGCCGCCATAATGAAGAAGGTATCGGGCGAATCCTTGCCGCCCAGTTGGGCGATGATCAGCGTCGGCAGATAGGAAGCGAGGATCGCCGAGCTCTGCGCGACCAGCATCCGTGCGCCCGCGAATTTTGCCTTTTCGCGATAGTCGTTGGTCATCTCCGCGGCCAGCGTCTCCCACGGGATCAGGAACATCGTGTAGACGAATTCGAAGAAGATGAAGGTCAGCAGATAATAGGTGAAGCTGTGCCCGGCGATGAAGATCAGCGCGAAGCTGGGCAGCAGGGGAATCGTGATCATCAGGAAGATCTTGCGCCGCCCGACCTTGCGCCCGATCCAGGTGTGGCGAAGATTGTCGGAAACGTATCCGATCAGCGGGCAGGTGATCGCCTCCAGCAGACGCGGCAGGCCCAGGATGAGGCCCGCTTCGGCCGCCGACAGGTTGCAGAAGGTGGTGAAGAAATACAGCAGCCAGCCGGTGATGACCGCCTGCGCCCCGGCGCCGAGCATGTCGCCCGACCCCCAGCCCCAATAATTGTACCAGCGCGGCTGGCGGCGCAGCGTCGCACCTATGCTCGAGCTATCGCCGGCCATTCGTCACCCTCCCCGAAAGGCTAAGCGCCTTTACTCCACATTATGGACAGCTATCATGCTATGTGGAAAAGGCGCAAGCGTTAGGAGAGTGACCATGCGGTATCTGGCAGCCATTGCGGCGATCACCCTGGCCGCGCCCGTGGCAGCGCAGCCGGCGAAGGAATGGGTCGATCCGCTGACCGGCCACCGCGTCGTCCAGGTCAGTCGCGAGCCCGGGTCGGTCAACCTCTACTTCCACCAGAACAGCTATCTGCCGCAGGGCGACAAGATGGTGTTCCTGGGGCCGAAAGGCATCATGATCGCCGACCTGAAGACCTGGGCCGTCAAGCCGCTGGTGACCCAGCCCGGCGCGGTGCTGCTGTTCACCGGGCACAAGACCCGCAACGTCTATTTCGCCAGCCGCGGCCGCGACGACAGCGGCCGTCCGTTCGACGTGATGGCCGCCGACGCCGACACCGGCAAGATCCGCAAGATCGCGACGGTGCCGGGCGGCTGGATCGGCTCGATCAATGCCGACGAGACGCTGCTGCTGGGCCAGGTCGCCACCGCCGTCGTGCCGCTGAAGCCCGATGGCACGCTCGCGCGTGGCAACGGCGAGGAGAATACGCCCGGCGTCAACGACTATCGCGAGAATTGGCCCGACGGGCGCCCGATGACCTATGCCGATGCCAAGGAGGTTCACATGAACCGCCGGCTCGACGCGGGCGTGCCGATGGAGATCTTCACCATCGACACCCGCACCGGCGCGCGCAAAGTCGTGACGGCGTCGACCGACTGGCTGAACCATATCCAGTTCTCGCCGACCGATCCGATGCAGATCATGTACTGCCACGAGGGCCCCTGGCACCGCGTCGACCGCATCTGGACGATCCGCGCCGACGGGACGGGCAAGACGCTGGTCCACGAGCGTCGCATGAACATGGAGATCGCCGGCCACGAATTCTGGTCGAGCGACGGCAAGACGATCTGGTACGACCTCCAGACCCCGCGCGGACAGGTGTTCTGGGTGGCGGGCTACGAACTCGCGACCGGTAAGCGCACCTGGTACAACCTCGACCGCAACCAATGGTCCGTACACTTCAACCAGACGCGTGACGGCGAGCGCTTCTCGGGCGACGGTGGTGATTCAGAGATGGTCGCCAAGGCGCCGGACGGGAAATACCTGTACCTGTTTACGCCCAAGGCGATCCCCGATGTCGCGGGCATCCACGCGGACAATGCCGACAAGCTGATCGTGCCGGGGACGTTCGACAGCGAGAAGCTCGTCGATATGCGAAAGCAGGATTATCGCATGGAGCCGAACATGACCTTCACGCCGGACGGCAAATGGGCGGTGTTCCGCGGCAATTTCGACGGCGCCGCGCAGGTCTATGCGGTGGAGTTGGCGAAGGCGAAGTAACCGCGACCCAAATCCGTTCGTGCCGAGCCTGTCGAAGCACCGTTATGCGATAAGCCCGCGTACCGCTCGCGGCACGAGGTACGGTGCTTCGACACGCTCGGCACGAACGGGATCGGACCGCTGTCGCGATCACAAATCATAGTTGAAGCTGATCGAAATCCGCTCTTCGCCGGCGCGGTTGGTCGGCACCTCGTGCCGCAGCCAGCTTTCCCACAGCATCAGCGTACCGCGCGCCGGGGCCATCGCCATGACCGGCTGGCGGTCGGCGCGGGCGCTGGGGCGGCGCATCGGGGCGTGCATCATGCGGGTGTGGCGCGGGTCCTCGAACTGCAGCGCGCTCGCGCCGTCGGGGACTGAGAGGTAGAGCGTGCCCGACACGATGCTGTGCGGATGGACATGCCCGCCATGCGCCCCGCCGGGGTGCAGCACGTTGACCCAGCTCCGCGTCATCCGCGGCGCCTCGCCGCGCAGGTCCATTTCCAGCAGCTGGGCATAGATCATGACATGGACGTCGAGCAGCGCGGTCAGGTCGGCGAACTCGGGCCCGGCATCCGTCACGACGTCGAAACTGTCGTAGGAGGTATAGCCCAGATAGCCGTTGCGGTCGCTCCACGCCTGCCCGGCGGTGTCGGCAGCGGCCAGCCGCCGCGCACCCGCGTCCAGCCGGTCGATCAGCGGATCGAGCGCCGTGCCGCCGAAGTTCGTGCGATACACCTCGGTCACGAACAGCGGCACGACGTCGGCGGGGGCGGGGATCAGGTCTGCGGGCGCGATCGGCATGGGCCCCTCATAGCATGACCGCGCTCCCGCGCAGGCGGGAGCACGGATCGGATCAGATATAGGTCCGCAGAAACTCACCCAGCGCGCAGATCGCGAGGCTCTGGCCATAGGGCATCGAGGTCAGGCGGATATCCTTGTAGAATTGCAAGCTGTCGCCCATCGCGGTGCCGAAGCTGACCTGCTGCAGCTCGCCGGTCGCGTCGATGTTGTCGAGCACGCCCTTGACCGCCTTGATCCCGACCGCCTCATATTTGCGCGGCAGATAGCCCTTCCGCACGCCCTTCAGGATGCCATAGGCGAAGCCTGCGGTGGCCGATGCCTCGAGATAGCTCGACGGATCCATCACCAGCGTATGCCACAGGCCGCTCCCGTCCTGCGTTTCGGCAAGCGTCTTCACCTGCGCTTCGAGCGTGTCGATCAGGAAGGTGCGGAAGGCATCGCCTTGCGGCAGATCCAGGATCTCGATGATCTCGGGAATCGCGATCGTGACCCAGCAATTGCCGCGGGCCCACAGCGCTTCGGCGAAATTGTGCCGGCCGTTGAAGTCCCAGCCGTGGAACCAGAGACCCGTCTTTCGGTCGAACAGATACTTGATGTGGACGAGGAACTGGCGCTTCGCCTCCTCGACATAATGCGGCCGGTTCAAGAGGAGCCCGATCTTGGCCAGCGGCAGCACGCTCATCATCAGCGTGTCGTCCCACATCTCGCCCGGATTCTCGTCGTTGTAGACGATGTGCTGAAACCCGCCCTCTTCGGTCTTGGGCAGGCCGTCCGGCGCCATCAGCCATTCGCACCAGGTGTCGAGATAGGGGATGTAGCTCGGGTCCGGCTCATATTCGTAGAGGTAGGCGAGCGTGATAAACGGCGCGACCGTGTTGATGTTCTTGGTCGGCGTGCCTTCCGCGAAGCGATCCGCGAACCACTGCTTTATGATGTCGAGCGCTTTCCTGTCACCGGTCTGCTCGAAATAGCGCCACATGCCGAACAGGCCGACGCCGTGGGTCCATTCCCAGCCGGCCCAGCCCTTGGTGTCGATGATGCGGCCGTCCTCCAGGTGGAGCAGGAATTCGCCCGTCTCGTCCTTGATGTTGACGAGGTTGTCCATGAGGAGGTCGATCTTGTCCGCGACCAGCTGCCGCGGAACGTCGTGGGTAAGGGCTGCCATCAGTCTGCCTTGAGTTCATTGGGTTTGGTGGGAGCGGCAACGGGCGCGACGGGGATACCGCCGCGGACGTTGCGCAGGGTGACGAGCTTCACCTCCTCGAGCGCGTTTTCGGGCGCGCCGTCGGAGGTGACCGCGAGCGCGATCGCATTGCGTCCGCGGTGGTTGAGGATTCCTTCGGGCACCGGAAAGATGCGCTGCGGGCCGATATGGGCGACGAACTGGCCCATGTTCCAGCCGTTGACGAACATCAACACCCGGTAGCGGCCGTTGGAACGCGGCTTGGTCGTGTCGCCGAACGCCAGGCCGATCGTCGCGTCCTGCCCCTTGGGCACCGCCAAGTCGAAGCTGGTCCGATACCAGGTCGTGCCGGCGGTCGGGGCGGGCGCCTTCCAAGCGCTGTCGTCGAAGCCTGGCAGGTGCCAGCCGCGGCGTTCGCCGTCGAGCCCGCCCGAATTGGCGACCCCACGCACCGGGTCGGCCAGGTCCTCGCCCCCGGCGCGGCCCTGGATCTTCCACGCGATCGGTACCGAGAAGCTGGGGCCGACACGCGGTTCGACCGAGGCCGAGACGATGCCGCGGGCTTCCTTGTGGAAGTCATCGGCGTCGAGGTCCCAGTTGTGGCCGTTGTTGCGCAGCATGACGCTCAGCACATGCTCGCCGAGCGCGCGCGCGGCGTCGGGCAGCGCGAAGGTCGCCGTGCCGGTGGTGATCGGGCGGGGCAGGCCGGAGGGCAACTCATGTTCGCCGACGAGCTTTCCGTCGAGGAAGACCTGAATCATCCCCGATCCGCCGGCGCCGTAATAGATCTGGATACGCTCGGCCGCTGCGCTGCCCTGGAAACGGCCGCGATACCAGACGTCGCCTTCGTGGAAGCCGTACGCGTCCATCAGCATGTTCGGCTGGCCGTCAGGCCGCGCGGTGATGCTGGCATAGGCGCGGGTGTCGATCGCCTGCCACTTGGCGTCGTCATAGCCGGGTGTCGTCTCGGGCGAGCCCGGTGCGGCGCGCCATGTCAGCGCCGGCAGCACGAAGCTGGCGGGGGCGGGCAGGGGCTTGGTCGCGACGACCGTACCGCCGGCCACGCGGGTCGGCACGGCGACGCCGTTCCACGTCACACGACGCACCGCGCCCGGTGCCCAGACCTCCAGCGGCTCGGCCCCGCGCGTGTCGCCGGTCAGCGCCAGCGTGCCGCCCTTGAGCGTGCCCGATCGCACCAGCGCCGGCCCGCGGACGAGCGTGTCGCCTTCCTGCCAGAACTTAACGCCCTCGGCCTCGTCGCCGATCAGCAATGTCAGGTCCGGCCGCCCGCCGCCCGAAATGCGCACGCGCGCGAGGCTGCCGTGGGTGTAGCTGAGTTTCAGATCACCGTTCGACGCGAAAGTGGAGGTCACCTGCCCGTCGAGCACGGTCACCCGCGGCTCGCCGGCGTAGCGCAGCACAGTCTCACCCGCTTCGCCCGTGCGGCCGTAGAGCAGCATCAGGTCGCCACCGGCATGTTTGGTCAGCGCCTGAAGTTCGGACGTCGAATAGACGAGCCGCTGCCCGCCCAGGTTCACCCCCGCGACCAGCCACTTCGCATCGAAGCCGTTGAGCCGCATCGGCAGCGTGTAGCGTCCGTCGGGCAGATCGGCGGTCACGGTGAAGCGATCGTCGGTCTGCCCGTTCGACGGCTTGTGCGTCACCATCAGGAAGCGGGCGTCGGTTTCTGGCGACTTGTTGTGATAGACCTGGATGTTCGGCGACGAGATCGTCGGCGCGCCCGCCGGGATCATGCCGGCAAGATCGGGCACGGCGCGGATCAGGCCGCCCAGCTGCTTCAGCTCCTCGGCCTTCTCGCGGACCTCCCGCGTTTCCGAGATCGCCGATCCGTAATCATAGCTGGCGAAGACGACCGGCGCGGGCAGCCAGCCCCAGCTCGTCCCCCCGAAGCCCATGTAGAAGCTCTGGATGCCGATGCCGTTGGCGAGATTCGTGCCGTAGAACACCCGCTGGAAGCGCTTGCCGCGCTGGCGGGCGTTGCATTCATACCCGCCGTTCGATCCCCAATAATCGAACCAGCCGCCGCCGAACTCGGCCAGGAAGCCCGGCGTATTCGGGCTGGCCGACGCGCCGCCCTTCGCGCCGCCGGGGCCGTAGAAACCCCAGTCGGGCGCCGCCGACCCGCGCGTCACCTTGCCGCCGACGGTGCAGGTGCCGCCGGGATAGCCGTCGAAGGCGTACATGTCGTTCGGGCCGTGGACGACCTTCTCGACCGTGCTGTCCTCGGGCACCCAATAGCCGTTGCGGCCCTGGTCGTTGTGGAAGATGGGCACATTGATGCCGTCGGCGCGCGCCTTGGCATACAGATGGTCCATGTAGCGGCGCTGCGACGGGGTGGTCAGCGCCAGTTCGTTCTCGATCTGGTGCAGGATCACGTTCCCGCGGTGGCCCTTGCCGTCGCCGTTGATCTGGTGACGCGCGATGATCGCGTGGACCTGGGTCAGCCATTCGTCAGCGGCGGCCATGTAGTCGGGGTCGTCGGTGCGCGCGCGGCTGCGCTGGTTGACCAGCCAGCCGGGGAAGCCGCCGCGCGTCAGCTCGGCGTTCACATACGGCCCGGCGCGGGTCATGACGTAGAGGCCTTCCTCCTCCGCCATCGTCAGCAACCGGTCGATGTCGCGGATACCGCTGAAGTCGTAGACTCCGCGCTTCGGGCTGTGGAAGCCCCAGTCGAAATAGAAGGCGACGGTGTTGAAGCCGCTGGCCTTCATCTTCTGCAATACGTCGCGCCACAGGTCGGGGCTGGGCAGGCGGAACGCGTGCATCTCGCTCGACCAGATCACCTTGCGCTGGCCGTCGATCATCAGCGAGCGCGCGTCGTAGGACACGCGGCCGAAGGTCTTCACGGGGGCCGCAAAATTCGCGGTCGGCCTGGCGTCCTGCGCATGGGCGGGCAGCGCGATCAGGCTCGCGGCGGCGAGGAGGGCGGCGCGCATCATGCGAGGTGGAACAATGGCGTGAGTGGCCATTCCTTGGGCTTGTTGTCGGGTTCGACCTCCATCAGCGGCGCCATGTAATCCCACCATTTGCGCATGACCGGATGGTTCGGCAGCGCGTCGCGGTTGCTGTCGGGCGTCAGCTTCAGCACCGCGAACAGTGCGCCGCTTTCCGCGTCGAGGAAGATCGAATAATCGCGGATGCCGCTGTCGTGCAGCAATTCGGCAAGCTCCGGCCAGATCGCATCGTGGCGGGCCTTGTATTCGGCAACCACGCCCGGTTTCAGCTGCATCCGGAAAGCATGGGTTGTCGTCACGGCCCCTCCTGCCCACCATGTGGGATGATTATGCAGGATATGGTAGCGTTTGTCGTGGCGAGGGTCAAACCCCAACCGCCGTCATTCCCGCGAAGGCAGGAATAAAGTGGCGCTGGCTCGGGTGGCTTGCTCCGAGGGTCAGCCAGAAAGGATTCCCGCCTTCGCGGGAATGCGGATGTCAGGTGAAGTCCGACCCAGTCGCCTCCGCATCGTCCAGCCTGACCCGCGGCCGGCTGTCCTCGCCATCGCGCGACAGCCGCAGGCCCCGTATGTTCAGCCCCCGCACATGCCGCGCCCACAGGCCCCAGGCCGGGCTCGGGCCGAACATGCTCGGCTCGGGATAGGCATCCGCCAGTTCGGGCGGGTCGGCGGGCACGGAGTCGATCGCACCGGCATAGTGCAGCGCGACGTCCGACAGCCGGACGTCCTCGATCGCGTGCCCCGGTATCCCGGCGATCGTCGCGGCGAAGCGCGGGTCGATACCGGCCGCGCTGAGCCCATCGATCGCCACCCCCCGTATCGCACCGGGTGTCGTGCCCTCCGGCCCGCGTAGCCGTGCGCCGAGGCGCAGAAACAACGGCGCGGTGGTGACCTCGTCCATCGTCACGCCCGCGACGTGCACGTCTTCAATGGTCCCGCCATCGACGCTTTCGATCGCGAGACCGCGGCTGCGCTCGAACCGGCAGCCCTCCACGCGGATGCGGCGGAAGTCGCCGTTGCTTTCGGTGCCCAGCTTGATCCGCCCGGTCACCCGATCGCGATCAGGGGCGATATCCTGCGTGCGGCCGAACGTACCGTCGAGCATCGTACCGGCATCATAGCCGGTGACGGTGCAGTCGCGGATGTTCACATCCTCGCAGGCCGATCGCTGGCCGAGGCCAAGGCTGGTCTTCAGCACGATCGCGTCGTCGTTGGGTGCGTTTACCCGGCACCCCTCGACGCTTGCGCGGCGCACGCAGTCGAGGTCGATGCCGTCGCGGATCGTGTCGATCGTGAGGCGGGAAAGGGTCAGATCCTCGACCTCTCCGGCGAGCAGTGCGATGTGCCCGCCCCGGTCGATCGTCAGATCACGGATGTCGAC
>CAJYOI010000043.1 GCA_913776045.1 uncultured Sphingomonas sp. | reverse complement strand
AGAATGCCGAGTTGAACGGCGTCGCGGGGCTGGAGCTGATCGTCGCCGACGGGGCGCTGAGCGACGCGATCACGGCCGAAGCGCCGTACGACCTGCTGATCGCCAATATCCTGGCCGGGCCGCTCGTTTCGATGGCACCCGAGGTGGCTGCGATCGCTGCGCCGAACGCGACGATCGTGCTGGCGGGCCTGCTGGAAACGCAACGCGCGGCAGTGGTCGAGGCGTTCGAGGCGTGCGGATGCGCGTTGGGTGAGGTGGATCGCCGTGGCGATTGGACTATCTTGCGGCTGACCGCGGGGGCGGAGCGTTACGTGCCGACGACTCCACCCGACCCAAATGGCCGGGATGGCTGGGCGCTGGATATCTAAGGGGTTCGTCCAAGTTCCATCGTCATCCCGGACGTGATCCGGGATGACGGACGCCTTTGTAAGGCCGATCGCACGAAATCTCCCCGAACGGAGGGCTGGGCCGATCAATCGATACGCGCCGCCGCCATCTCATAAGCGATCGCCTCCGCCCGCGACACACGACGGCCGTCCTTCAGCACCAAAATCGATGCCCCCGGCGCGCTCGTGCGCGCTGAGGCCGCTACCCGGTACACCCAAGGCGCCGCAGTGAATTCATACGCTTCCTGCCCGGCCGGCGCCGCGATCAACCGGCCGCCACGGACTTCGACTGTGGGCGTGCTCGACGTTCCCGCTTCGCCACCCTGGGTTATGCGGCCGGGCTTGTCATGGTCGAAGCTACGGTAGGTATAGCTGCCGTCCGCTTCCCGCGTGACCATGGCGGAACGCTTCGCCGTCACGATCAGCAATCGCGCCCGCGGCAGCCAGCGGCACGGCGTTTCGCGTTGGCCGATCCGCACGCTCGACAGCGTCGGCAGAGTCGTCGCTTTGGCCGTTCCGAGCATGCCCGGATTGATCGATCGCACCGCGCCGACCGTCGTTCCTTCGCTGGTCATGTCGCGCCAGACCGATCCGGCACCGGCGTCCGTATCGCCCAGTGCGATCCTCTGGGTGGTCACGTCCATGCCCGGCTTGGCGAAGGTCCACAGCCCCGTCGCCGACACCGCCGCGACTTGTGACCCGTCGATCCCGTCGCAAAGATAGAGGATCGGCGTCCAGCCGCCGCTGCCCGCAACGAACGCGGCGGCCTTGTCCGCCATCGGAGACGGCGGCGCGAGCGACAGCGGCGTGCCGGCCGGTGCCGGCGTCGTCGTCGCGACCGGCACCGGCTCGCGCATTGCACTCGCGGACACATCTGTGTTCGCGCTCGCGTTTGAGCCGTTCGACACGCCACCGCATCCTGCCAGCATCGCCGCAAGTGCCACGCTTGCCATCGTCCGCGTCATCATGATCTGGAACATCCGCTCGTTTCGGGCGGGCAACGTCGTTTCGCACCTTGCGGTTCCACGCGGTTGTCGCCCTAGGTCGAGCGGGCTAACGCGCGTGGTCATGTCGGCCAGCGATGCCCCCATCCTTTTCCTCGATTCCGGCGTCGGTGGGCTATCGGTGCTCGCGCCCACCCGCGCGCTGCTGCCGGCCGCGCCCGTCGTTTATGTCGCGGACAACGCGGGCTTTCCTTACGGCACCAAGACCGAAGGCGAGATCGCCGCGCGCGTGCCGGCACTGCTCGGGCGGCTGGTCGAGCGCTATCGCCCGCGGCTGATCGTCATCGCCTGCAACACCGCCTCCACCATCGCGCTGGGCGCCGTCCGCGCTGCGCTCGACGTGCCGGTCGTCGGCACCGTGCCGGCGATCAAGCCTGCCGCGGCGGCGAGTGTGACGCGCGTCATCGGCGTGCTGGGGACGGAGGCGACCGTGCGCCAGCCTTATGTCGACGATCTGACCGCGCGTTTCGCCGCCGACTGCACGGTACTGCGCCACGGCTCGGCGACACTGGTTGCGTTGGCGGAGGCGAAGCTGGCCGGCGCGCCGCCCGATCTGGACGCCTATCGCGCGGTGATGGCGGGATTGCTCGACCAGCCGGGGGGCGAGTGCATCGACGTCGTCGTCAATGCCTGCACGCACTTCCCGCTGGTGGTTGAGGAACTGGCGGCCGTATCGCCGCCGGGCTTGCGCTTCGTCGATGGCGGGCCCGGCATCGCGCGGCGGGTCGCCTATCTGACGGCGGGACAGGAATGGCCGGTGGGGGACGCTACGGGCCGGGCCGTATTCACGCGGGGCGACGAGGCCGCTCTGGCGCTGGGCTCCGCGCTCGCGCGCTTCGGCCTGGCGCGGATCGAGGAATTATAGCGCGAGCTTTTTCGGCGCGATCAGCGCGTCGTAGCGGTCGGCCATCTCCAGATGGACTCGGCGCGCGACGCTGTCGGTTGTGCGTTGGGCAGCGGCGCGTTCCTGTGCGGCGCGAGTGACGTAATAGTCTGTCTTTGGTCGCGGCTCGGTCGTCATGGCGAGTCTCCGGTGTGCAGGCGAAAGCTTTCCAACTACCTCCCATCGCCAGCGCGCGTCTTGAATATGAAAGCCAGCGATTTCCGTTATATAGCACGTTTGAGGTATTGTGTTTTTGATCTCGCGCAATGACCCAGGGCGGGGCCAAATCGATCACGCTGATCGTCGCATCGCGACTGGCGAAGGCGCGAAGTTTTCGCTAGGGGGCGAACATGACCGGTGAGGGCACTTCCGCGCGCGCTGTCGATTACTCGCGCGTCTTCAGCCAGGCGATCGACCGCCTTCATGCCGAGGGGCGCTATCGCGTCTTCATCGACATCCTGCGCAACAAGGGGCATTTTCCCAACGCGCGCTGCTTTGCCGGCCATAACGGGCCGAAGCCGATCACCGTCTGGTGCTCGAACGATTATCTCGCAATGGGCCAGCATCCGAAGGTCATCGCGGCGATGGAAGAGGCGCTGCACGACGTCGGCGCCGGCTCGGGCGGAACCCGCAATATCGGCGGCAACACGCATTATCATGTCGATCTGGAGGCCGAACTCGCCGACCTGCACGGCAAGGAAGGCGCGCTGCTGTTCACCAGCGGCTATGTCTCGAACGAAGCGACGCTGGCGACGCTGGCGAAGGTACTGCCGGGCTGCATCATCTATTCGGACGAACTCAACCACGCCTCGATGATCGCGGGCATCCGCAATTCGGGCTGCGAGAAGCGGGTGTGGCGACACAACGACCTCGCGCATCTCGAGGAGCTGCTGGCCGGCGACGATCCCTCGGTGCCCAAGCTGATCGCGTTCGAGAGCGTCTATTCGATGGACGGCGACGTCGCGCCGCTCCACGCGATCTGCGACCTCGCCGACAAGTATAACGCGCTGACCTACCTCGACGAAGTCCATGCGGTCGGCATGTACGGCGCGCGCGGCGGTGGCATCTCGGAACGCGACGATGCCGCGAGCCGGATCACGGTGATCGAAGGCACGCTGGGCAAGGCGTTCGGCGTGATGGGCGGCTATATCGCGGCCGACCGCACGATCATCGACGTGATCCGCTCTTATGCGCCGGGCTTCATCTTCACGACCAGCCTGTCGCCGGTACTGGTCGCTGGCGTGCTGGCCAGCGTGCGCCATCTGAAGGGCTCCAGCGTCGAGCGCGACGGGCAGCAGGCGGCCGCCGCCAAGCTGAAGTCGCTGTTCGAGGATGCCGGCCTGCCGGTCCTGCCGACGACGACGCATATCGTGCCGCTGATGGTCGGTGACCCTGTGAAGGCCAAGCGGATCAGCGACATCCTGCTCGCCGAATACGGTGTGTACGTCCAGCCGATCAACTACCCGACTGTGCCGCGCGGCACCGAGCGCCTGCGGTTCACCCCGGGCCCGGCGCACGACGAAGCGATGATGGTCGAACTGACCCATGCGCTGGTCGAAATCTGGGGCCGGCTGGAGATGCGCCGGGCCGCCTGAGCGACATCGGGCGCCACGTCTCTATTGTAAGTAAATGTTGCTGCTTAATCTGTGATGCATCCCGTTCGACGCCCGGTCGTTCCCGCTGCGGATTGACGGATGGGTACGACGAATGGAGCTGTTGACCGAAGCGTTTCTGGGCAAGCCGATCTGGATGTGGCTGGGGTTCCTGGCCGTCGTGATCGCGCTGCTTGTCTTCGACCTTGGCGTGCTCAACCGCAGGGATCATGAGATCGGCGTCAAAGAGAGCCTGAAGCTCTCTGCCTTCTACATCATCTTCGGCCTGCTGTTCGGCGGTGGTATCTGGTGGTGGATGGGGCAGGAGGCCGGGGTCGCCTATCTGACCGGCTTCGTCGTCGAAAAGACGCTGGCGATGGACAACATCTTCGTCATCGCGATGATCTTCTCCTACTTGTCGGTGCCGCGCGAATATCAGCATCGCGTACTGTTCTGGGGCATATTGGGCGTCATCGTGCTGCGCGCGATCATGATCGCGGCGGGCGCCGCGCTGGTCGAGCGGTTCGAATGGGTCCTCTATATTTTCGCCGCCTTCCTGGTCTTAACCGGCATCCGCCTGCTGTTCACGGTCGGGAAGGAGGCATCGGTCGGCGACAATCCGGTGCTGAAGTTCGTGCGCAAGCATCTGCCGGTGACCGACAGGATCGAGGGCGATCACTTCCTGGTCCGTGAACCCGATCCCGTCACCGGCAAGATGAAGACGTGGCTGACGCCGCTCGCCGTCGCGCTGATCCTGATCGAGGCGGCCGACATCGTCTTCGCGGTCGATTCGGTGCCGGCGATCTTTACGATCACGACCGACCCGTACATCGTCTACACCTCGAACATCTTCGCGATCCTGGGGCTGCGCGCGCTCTATTTCGCGCTGGCCGCAGCGATCCACCGCTTCCACTATCTCAAGTATGCGATGGCGGCGGTACTGATCTTCATCGGGTCGAAGATCTTCGCCGCCGACGCGCTGGGTATCGCCAAGATCCCGCCGCTGATCTCGCTGTCGGTAACGCTGGGCATCCTCGGCGCAGGCATCCTCTATTCGCTCTATTCGACGCGGGGCCAGCCGAAGGACGCCGCCGGCTGACCGCCGCGCCGCTGCGTCAGGCGATGGCGGCGGTTACCGCGCGCGCCACGTCGGCGTGGGTAGAGTGGGCCGCGGCCTGCGGTACGGTCGCCCCGGTCAGGTAGCAGGTGACGAGGACCGGTCGCCGCGTCTGCGCGGGCCACACGACCGCGACGTCGTTATACGTCCCGTTGTCGCCGGTGCCGGTCTTGTCCCCGACCCGCCAGCCGCGTGGGAAACCGGCGCGCAGACGCGTGGCGCCCGTGGTATTCGCGACGAGCCACCCGGTCAGCTTCGCTCTCGAGGCCGGGGACAGGGCGGGGCCGAACAGCAGGGCGCGAAGCGTGCCGCGCATCGCGTTCGGTGTCGTCGTATCGCGAACGTCATCGGCGATCACGGTGCCGAGATGCGGCTCCAGTCGGTCGAGCCGGGTCGTCCGGTCGCCGATCCGGCGCAGGAACCCGTTGAAGCCGTCGAATCCACCGACCAGCGGCAGCAGCAGATTGGCCGCTTCGTTGTCGCTGAGCGTCATCGTCGCCGCGCAGAGCTGTTCGACGGTCATCGTGCCCCCCTTGTGCCGTTCGACCGCCGGCGAATTGCCGACCAGCGGACCGTGTGGGATGGCCACGCGGCGATCGAGGCGCAGTCGGCCGGCATCGACCGTCGCGAGCACGGCGGCGCTCAAAGGAAATTTGAACGTACTGCACATCGCGAAGCGTTCGTTGCCGCGGTGATCGAACCGTTCGCCGGTCGCCAGATCGAGCAGGCTGACACCCAGCCGTCCGCCCGAGCGCCGCTCCGCTGCTGCGATAGCGTCGGCAAGCTTCGCACCGCCGAATGCTGCGTTAGGCATAGCAAATGCAAGCTTCGGCGCCATCAGCGCCGCTGCCGTTCCCGCGCCGATCGTCGTCAAGAATGTCCGTCGTTCCATGCAAGCCTCCTGATGTGGTGCCGCCAGGATGCGGGCTGGCGCAGGCGCGCACAATCGATCATATCTCGGACGAGCCACTAGAAAAATTGGGGTTTCGAATGGATCGTGCGCAACTGCCGCTCAACGCTCTGCGCGCGTTCGAGGCTTCGGCGCGACACCTGAGCTTCACCCGTGCCGGGCTGGAGCTGTGCGTCGGACAGGCGGCGGTCAGCCATCAGGTCAACCGGCTGGAGGCGTTGCTGGGCGTGCGTCTGTTCCATCGCCTGCCGCGCGGGTTGGCGCTTACCGACGAGGGAGCCGCGCTTGTGCCGGTGCTGGCCGACGGGTTCGACCGGATCGCGGCGGTCCTTGAGCGCTACCAAGGCGGGCGGATGCGCGAGCCGCTGGCGCTGGGCGTGGTCGGCACCTTCGCGACCGGCTGGCTATTGCCACATTTGGCCGAGTTCGCGGCGGCGTATCCGTTCGTCGACGTGCGCCTGCGCACCAACAACAACCGCGTCGATCTGGCGGGGGAAGGGCTCGATTACGCGATCCGCTTCGGGGACGGCGCATGGCATGGGGCCGAGGCGGATGCGCTGATGGCGGCGCCGCTGACGCCGATGGCGGCCCCGATCATTGCCGAGCGGCTGGCGGCGCCGGCCGATCTCGGACGCGAGACGCTGCTCCGCTCCTACCGCGCCGACGAATGGCCGCGGTGGCTCGAAGCGGCCGGTGTCATGCCGCCGCCGCTGACGGGGCCGGTGTTCGATTCTTCGGTCACGATGGCTGCCGCGGCGATTGCGGGGGCGGGCGTCGCCCTGCTGCCCGCGGCGATGTTCGGCAACGCTCTGACGGCGGGGACATTGATTGCACCGTTCGACGTCGCGATCGACACCGGCCGTTATTGGCTCACTCGCCTGAAAACGCGCGCACCGACAGCGGCGATGACAGCGTTTCGGGCGTGGCTGATCGACTCTGTCGACCTAAATTCCTGAAAATGCTCGAGTTACGGATAACGGGAGATCAGCACGCCCGCCAGGATCGTCAGCGTCCCCAGACCCAGCGACAGCGGAATACGCAGCGCCATCCAGCCCGCCGGCGCGATCCCCTGACTTGCCAGCCGCCGATCGACTGGCAGGGTCAGCATCAATGCCATACCGATTGCCACCAGCGACCAGCCCGGCTGCGCCGCCACGAACAACCCCAGCCCCAGCGTCAGCGCGATCAGGCTGGGAACTACCGCAAGCACGACAAGCGCGGTCTGGTTGGCCGTGTCGCGCATGGCGAAACCCCACCAGATGCCGCCGAGAAAGCTGAGGATAAGCAAGGGATAGAAAGCGGCGATCGCGATCGCCTGCGGCCAGCCGACCGCGATCAGTGCGACCGATCCCAGCGACGGCAGCAGTCCGGCAAATCCCAGCAGGCGGGCGGTGCCGCCCACCCGGCCGTCAGTCACGGCAGTAGCCCTCGCCCGGCTTGACGGTCAGACAGTCCTTCTTGCCCGCGAGCCACTTGAGACCCGTCGCGTCGCCATCGGTATGTACCGCGGTTTCGGCGACGCCGTTGCGCATGAAGCGCAGGCCTTCGGCGGTCACCGACCCGTCGAACTTGCCGGCCATGTCGTCGTCCAGGCCCCAGCGCATGTCCATCGTGACACCGCCGCCGGGCTTCGCCGCGACGTTCAGGATCATGCCTTCGACCCCGACCCAGCGGCCGAGATAGTCGCGCTCCAGCTTTGCCGTATCGGCCGGGTTGACGGCGGCATTGCCGACCGCGGCATTGGTTATCGCCTCTTCCTCGGTTGCCGCACCTTCGGACGGCATCACTTCCTCGACCGTGTTTTCGTTCGCGACGTTCGCCTGGCTTTCGTTCGCCGGCTGCGACGAACAGGCGGCGAGCAGACCGGTCAGGGCGAGGGCGATCGGGGCAGACTTCATTGCATAGGCTCCATTGACGTAACGCCAAGAACCCGGGCGGCGGACGGAGGGTTCCGCCGCCCGGGCCCGATGCCGTTACGGCATCAGCACGCTGTCGATGACGTGGACGACGCCGTTCGACTGCATGACATTGGCGGTGGTGATCATCGCGTGACCGCCCTTGGCGTCCTTGATGCCCCAGCCCTTGCCCATCTTCATGAAGCTGAGCGTGCCACCGGCGACCGTCGAATAGGTCGCGGTACCGCCGTTGGCCTTCGCCTTTTTGGCGATGTCATTCGCGGTGATGCGGCCGGGCACGACGTGATAGGTCAGGATCGACGTCAGCTGCGCCTTGTTCTCCGGCTTCACCAGCGTGTCGACGGTGCCGGCCGGCAGCTTGGAAAAGGCAGCGTTGGTCGGCGCGAAAACGGTGAAGGGGCCTGGGCCCGACAACGTCTCGACAAGGCCGGCGGCCTTCACCGCCGCGACCAGCGTCGTCAGGTTCGGCGCGGCCGAGGCATTGGCCACGATCGTCTTGTTCGCCGACATCGGCGCGCCGCCGACGCTCGGGTTGCGGGCCATGTTCTGCGCGGCGAGCGGGCTCGCGGCCATAGCCAGGGCGGCACCGGCCATCAGGCCGCGGATCAGGGTCTTGGTCATCCTGTACTCCTCGAAATGATTGATTCGCCCCTTGCTCAAGATCAAATACGTCGCGGATCGGCCAATGGATGCATCGGCGGCTGGCTTTCGTACGCTGGCGGCGTTAGGGGCACGCGCGAGCCCACCGAAACCCCTCACAAGGATTCGACGTCGCTACCATGCGCATCGCCATCGCTTCGGATCATGCCGCGTTCGCCCTGAAACAGACGCTGGCCGCCTGGCTGCGCGAGGGGGGGCATGACGTGCTCGACCTCGGCCCCGACAGCGACGCGCGGGTCGATTATCCCGATTTCGGCTACAAGATCGCCTGCGCCCTCCGCGACGGCGATGCCGAGCGCGGCGTCGCGCTGTGCGGGTCGGGAATCGGCATCTCGATCGCGGTCAATCGCGAACCCGCCTGTCGCTGCGCTTTGGTCAGCGACCCTTACTCCGCGGCCCTCTCACGCGAGCATAATGACGCAAATGTCATCGCGCTCGGCGCGCGGCTGATCGGCGAGGACATGGCGAAGGCCTGCGTAGCGTCATTCCTGGTCGGCGATTTTGCCGGCGGGCGGCACGCTGGACGCGTTGCCAAACTGACCAATCCCACTCTCGAAGGAGACGCCGCATGAGCACCAATCCCGCCGCTGCAAACGATGTGCAGCCTGACGGCTTCTTCACTCGCGGCCTGGCCGAGGCCGATCCGGCGGTCTTCGCTGGCGTCAGCCACGAACTCACCCGCGAGCAGACCCAGATCGAACTGATCGCGAGCGAGAACATCGTGTCGCAGGCGGTGCTCGAGGCGCAGGGGTCGGTTTTCACGAATAAATACGCCGAAGGCTATCCGGGCAAGCGCTACTATCAGGGCTGCCACCCCTCGGACGAGGTCGAACAGTTGGCGATCGACCGTGCCAAGCAGCTGTTCGACTGCGGCTATGTCAACGTCCAGCCGCATTCGGGCGCGCAGGCGAACGGTGCGGTGATGCTGGCGCTGACCAAGCCGGGCGACACGATCCTCGGCCTCAGCCTGGACGCCGGCGGTCACCTGACCCACGGCGCGCGCGCGGCGATGAGCGGCAAGTGGTTCAACGCGGTTCAGTACGGCGTTACACCCGACACGCACCTGATCGACTATGACGCGGTCGAGCGCCTTGCGGTCGAGCACAAGCCGACGCTGATCATCACCGGCGGTTCGGCCTATCCGCGCCAGATCGATTTCGAACGCTTCCGCGCCATCGCTGACAAGGTGGGCGCCAAGCTGATGGTCGACATGGCGCATTTCGCGGGCATCGTGGCGGGCGGACTCCACCCGTCGCCGCTGCCTTTCGCCGACGTCGTGACGACGACCACGCACAAGACGCTGCGGGGCCCGCGCGGCGGCATGGTGCTGACCAACGACGAAGCGATCGCCAAGAAGATCAATTCGGCGGTCTTCCCGGGCTTGCAAGGCGGCCCGCTGATGCACGTCATCGCCGCCAAGGCGGTCGCGTTCGGCGAAGCGCTGCAGCCCGAGTTCAAGGGCTATATCGCCGCGGTCGTCGAAAATGCGAAGGTGCTTGCCGCGACGCTGAAGGAGCGTGGGTGCAATCTCGTCTCGGGCGGCACCGACACGCATCTGGCGCTGGTCGACCTGACCCCGCTCGGCATCACCGGCAAGGACGCCGACGAGGCGCTGGAGCGCGCCGGCATCACCTGCAACAAGAACGGCATCCCGAACGATCCGCTGCCGCCGATGAAGACCAGCGGCATCCGCGTCGGATCGCCCGCCGGCACCACCCGCGGCTTCGGTGCGGCCGAGTTCCGCGAGATCGGCAACATGGTCGCCGACGTGCTCGACGGACTGAAGTCGGCAGGGGAGGCGGGGGACCCGAACGTGGAGGCAGACGTTCAGGCCCGTGTGCGTGCCCTGTGCGCGCGGTTCCCGATCTATCAAGGATAATCCCGACATGTCGCAGCTCGACGAAGTCCAAGCCAACATCAAGACCACGCCGGGCCTCGGCAAGAGCATGGCGAAATGGGGTGCGCTCGGCGCCGTGGTCGCGATTCCGGTGCCGTTCGTCGGACCGGTCATCGGTGCGATCGCGGGTGCCGGCTATGCCTACATGAAGCGTAACAAGTAAGATATTGAATGCGCTGTCCGTTTTGCGCCCATGAGAACAGCCAGGTAAAGGATAGCCGCCCCAGCGAAGACGGGGCGGCCATCCGCCGCCGCCGGCAGTGCGAAGCCTGCGGCGCCCGTTTCACCACCTTCGAACGCATTCAGCTCCGCGACCTGACCGTGGTTAAGAGCGAAAACCGTCGCGAGCCGTTTGAACGCGACAAGCTGATCCGTTCCGTGTCGGTCGCCTGCCGAAAGCGCCCGATCGAAAGTAGCCGGATCGAGCAGCTGGTGTCCGGTATCCAGCGCCAGCTGGAGACAAGCGGGGAGGCGGAAGTGACCTCCACCCGCATCGGCGAGTTGGTGATGGACGGGCTGAAGGCGCTGGATTCGGTTGCCTACATCCGGTTCGCGAGCGTCTACAAGGACTTCACCGAAGCGCGGGATTTCGAGGCGTTTGCGGGTAGCGTCGAAGAGGTCGGACGCGGCTAAGGACTTGTCGACACGGCCTGTGCGGCGATAGGCGCCTGCTTCATGACGCTTATCCCGCCCCCTGCTATCGTCCTCGTCCGCCCGCAGCTCGGTGAGAATATCGGCAAAGCCGCGCGCGCGATGCTCAATTTCGGCCTGACCGACATGCGTCTGGTCGCTCCGCGTGACGGTTGGCCGAACCCGCAAGCCGGCCCCGCTGCGTCTGGCGCTGACATGGTGCTTTCGCAGGCGCGAGTGTTCGACAGCGTGGCCGAAGCCGTCGCCGATTGCGCGCATGTCTACGCTACGACCGTCCGTAAGCGCGGCGTGACCAAGCCGGTGGTGACGCCCGAAGTCGCCGCCCGCGAGATCCATGCCGGCCTCGGCGCCTCGGCGATCCTGTTCGGACCCGAGCGCTCCGGACTCGAAACCGACGATGTCGCGCTCGCCCGTACGATCGTGACCGTGCCGATCAACCCCGAATTCGGCAGCCTCAACCTCGCCCAGGCGGTCATCCTCGTCGCGTACGAATGG
Organism: uncultured Sphingomonas sp.; assembly: GCA_913776045.1. Classification (GTDB taxonomy): domain Bacteria; phylum Pseudomonadota; class Alphaproteobacteria; order Sphingomonadales; family Sphingomonadaceae; genus Sphingomonas. The sequence continues at coordinate 10,930 of CAJYOI010000043.1, read as the reverse complement.
TCGAAGGGCGTCGCTCTCGAAAGCCCGCCCGCGGTCGACCTCGACCCGCCGGCACCGCAGGAGGAATGGGAAGGCATGTTTGGCCAACTCGATGCGATGCTAGATGCGTCCGGCTTCTACTTCCCACCGGATCGTGTGCCCTCGACCCGCCGCACGCTCCGCAGCCTGCTGACCAAACCCGGCTGGTCCAGCCAGGAACTGCGCACGGTGCGCGGCGTGCTGTCGGCGCTGGAGGGCAAGAAGCGCCCGCGCGGTTGACTTGAGGCGCGGGCGCCGCTACGCGCGCCGCTTCGCAATGGCCCCACACCCCGGTGAAGTGGTGGCCCGGTCCTGTCTCGACAGGTCCGGCGGAGACCGGGACCAACGTCACAACGATTGCAAGGAATTCAGTATGTCGAAGCGCGCCAGCGCCAAGTACAAGCTCGACCGCCGGATGGGCGAGAACATCTGGGGTCGCCCGAAGAGCCCGGTCAACAAGCGTGAATACGGCCCCGGCCAGCACGGCCAGCGCCGCAAGGGCAAGATGTCGGACTTCGGCATCCAGCTGCGCGCCAAGCAGAAGCTGAAGGGCTATTACGGCGACGTCACCGAAAAGCAGTTCCGCGCGTGCTATCACGAAGCGGCCCGCATGAAGGGTGACACGGGCCAGAACCTGATCGGCCTGCTCGAGCAGCGCCTGGACATGATCGTCTATCGCGCCAAGTTCGCGCCGACGATCTTCGCTGCGCGCCAGCTGGTCAGCCACGGTCACGTCCGCGTCAACGGCGTGAAGTGCAACGTCGCGTCGCGCCGCGTCTTCCCGGGCCAGGAAATCACCCTGGGTTCGAAGGCGCAGGAAATGGCGCTGGTGATGGAAGCGCAGAGCCTCGCCGAGCGCGAAGTGCCGGAATATGTCGCTCAGGACGGCAACGCCAAGGTGACCTTCACCCGCGTGCCGACGCTGGACGAAGTGCCGTACCCGGTGAAGATGGAACCGAACCTCGTCGTCGAATTCTACAGCCGCTGACGCGCAGCCGTAGCGAAAGCTACGGCGAGCAAAAAGTCAGCGGGCTTGGCCGGCGCCGCCACAAGCGGCGACCGACGGCGCGGAATTAACTTCTGCGCCAGCCCGACGAGACAGAAAGAGGGCGGCCCGCAACGGCCGCCCTTTTTGCGTTCGAGACTGCCCTAGAATTTGTCATGCCCGCGCAGACGGGGGTCGATAGTCGCTGGTCGACGTGAGTGCCATGACGTTCAGCCAGAATGTATACCGCCTCCGCGGGGATGACGGACGGAGGGGCAGGGCTTTCACCATCGGGAAGCCCGGACTAGTATCGACCGATACCTAGCTCAGGATTTCCGCCGAATGCGTTTCCTTCCCCTGATCCCCCTCGCACTCCTCGCCGCCTGCTCGTCGAGCGACGCGAAACAGGCCAAATCGGCCTCCGCCGTCGTCCAGCCACCGATCGAGACGATGAAGCGCGTCGTCCAGCGGCTCTCCTCCGACGAGTTCGAGGGCCGCGCGCCCGGCACGGCCGGCGAGAAGAAGACGCTCGACCTGCTCGTCGCCGAATTCTCGAAGCTGGGGTTGAAGCCCGGCAACAAGGGCAGCTGGTTCCAGGACGTGCCGATGGTCGAGATCACGGCGAAGGACGTGACCCCGCTGACCTTCAATGGCGGCAGGAGCCCGGTGACGGCGACCTATGGTTCGCAGATGGTGGTCGGCACCTATCGCACCGATGGCGCTCGGTCGGTGGTGAAGGACTCGCCGGTCGTGTTCGTCGGCTATGGCATCAACGCCCCGGAAAAGGGCTGGAACGACTATGCCGGGCTGGACGTGCGCGGCAAGACGGTCGTCATCCTCGTCAACGACCCCGATTATGAGACGCAAGGGCTGGACGGCGAGTTCAACGGTCGCGCGATGACCTATTACGGCCGCTGGACGTACAAGTTCGAGGAGGCCGCGCGTCAGGGGGCAGCCGCCGCGCTGATCGTCCATGACACCGTGCCGGCGGCTTATGGCTGGAACGTGGTTCAATCGAGCTGGACGGGCGCGCAGCAGGTGGCCGAAGGGGCGCCCGGCAACACGGATCAGTCGACCGCGATCGGTTGGATTTCGAACGACACCGCCAAGGCGCTGATGGCGTCGGCGGGTCAGGATCTGGCGACGCTGAGTGCCGCGGCGAAAAAGCCGGGCTTCACGCCGGTGAACTTGGGCGTCACCGCATCGGTCGCATTCGACAACCAGACGCGCAAGCATATGTCGAAGAACGTCGTCGCGCTGCTGCCCGGCACGAGCCAAAAGGACGAATATGTCCTCTACACCGCGCATTGGGATCACCTCGGCCGCTGCGAGAAGGCGCCGGATGGTGACGACATCTGCAACGGGGCGATCGACAATGCGACCGGCACCGCGGCGCTGGTTGCCCTGGCCGAGGCGAATGTGAAGGCCGGACCGACGCCGCGCAGCCAGCTGTTCATCGCCCTGACCGCCGAGGAATCGGGGCTGCTCGGCGCGCAATATTATGCCGCCAACCCGGTCGTGCCGCTCGCGCAGACCGCGGGCGGCGTGAACATGGACGCGCTGTCGATGGCCGGGCCGGCGAAGAACGTCGTCGTGATCGGCAAGGGCAAGTCGGACCTAGACGCCTACCTCGACCGCGCACTGGCCGTCGAAGGCCGCGTCGCGACGATCGAACCCACGCCGGAAAAGGGCTTCTACTATCGCTCCGACCATTTCGCCTTCGCGCGCAAGGGCGTGCCGATGCTGTATTTCGAAGGCGGCGACGATCTGGTCGACGGCGGCCGAGCGGCCGGCGCCGTAGCCGCCAAGGACTATGAAGAGAAGCGGTACCACGGCCCGAAGGACGAATTCGACTCGAACTGGAATTGGGACGGCGTCGCCGCCGACCTGCGGCTCTACTACCGCGTCGGCCGCGAACTTGCCGAGGGCAAGGACTGGCCGAACTGGGTGAAGGGCGACGAATTCCGGGCCATCCGCGATCGTTCGCGCGCCGCTAAGTAACGGCGGACAATGACAAGCCGCGAGCGGGCGGGTAAGGGGGCGGCATGACGCTGCCTCCTCCCCCCGAATGGGCGCCGCACGACGCGGTCTGGATCGGTTTTCCCTCGCACGGCGAGCTCTGGCTCGAAGACCTCGACCCTGCGCGCGAGGAAGTCGTTGCCTTTGCGCGCGCGGTTCATGCCGATGGCCGGGGCGAGCGTGTCCTGCTGGTCGCCGCCGACGCCGAAGCCGCGCAGGCGGCCCGGACGATGGCGCCATTTGCGGAGGTCGTCGTGCAGTGCTTCGGCGATATCTGGCTGCGCGATACCGGCCCGATCGTCGGTGGTGACGGCATTGCACGGGATTTCCAGTTCAACGGCTGGGGCGGGAAATACGATCTGGAGGGCGACGACACGATCGGCGCGCGGCTGGCGGCGGACCGCGGGCTCGCGATCGAGACGTGCGACTGGGTGCTGGAAGGCGGCGCGATCGATGGCGACGGCACCGGGCTGGTCGTCACGACCGAACAATGCCTGCTCAACCCCAACCGCAACGCGCGGATGCCGCAGCAGGAGGTCGAGGAGCGGCTGACGCGCGACCTTGGGCTGACGCGCGTGCTGTGGCTGGGCGACGGGCTGCTCAACGATCACACCGATGGCCATGTCGATAACCTCGCGCGCTTCGTCGGCGAAAACCGGCTGGCCATCCCCGAGGCGGCGGAGAACGATCCCAATTGGCGCATCTACCAGGACGCCGCGGCTCGTGCCGAAGCGTTCGGTGTCGAGGTCGTCCGTATTCCGTCGCCGGGGCGGGTGCTGAACGACGACGAAGAGATCGTGCCCGCAAGCTACATGAACTTCTACATCGGCAATGCCGCCGTCGTGGTTCCGCTGTACGGCCAGGCGAATGACGAGGCTGCGGTCGCGGCGATCCAGGCGCTGTTCCCGGATCGGCAGGCGATCGGCTTCCGTGCCGATGCCATCCTGACTGGCGGCGGCAGTTTCCACTGCATCAGCCAGCAACTGCCGAGCCGCTGAGGCGCGCATGGCGAAGGCCGATCGGCTGGAGCGGCTCGACGAACGCCGCGTCGAACTGGAGGGCGAGTATCGCGATATGCTGATCGCCGCGTTGCGCCGGACGGCGGCGGGGCAGTGGGGGCTGTTCGCGCATCAGCGCGACCGGCACCAGCAAAAGGCGATCGCGCCTATCCTGGCGGAGCTCGAAGAGACGGCGGCCGACATCGATGCCATTCGCGCGCGCTTCGGCATGGAACCGTTTGCGCTGCACCCCGAATTTCTGGCAGCTCGTGGCCCGGTGGGGCCGAATGCGGTCGGTGAACCGAAGCAGGCAGCCGTCTGGCTTCAGAAGCTGCGCGCCGACGCCCGATAGCATAGGCCCCGGCACGATCGGATCGCGCCGGGGCCCGTTTCCTTAGCGGCAGCGCACCTTGCCGCGGTCGAGCTCGCGGCCGAGCAGCGCACCTCCACCGCCACCGACCAGCGTACCGAGCAGCCCGCCACCAACGAGGTTGCCGAGTACCGCGCCGCCGACGCCACCGATGACCAGGCCGGTCGTGCCGTCATTGCGGCGGCAATAGGCGCGGCCGTCGCGGCCACGGTAGATGCGGTCGTTGCGGGTCAGACGACGCTCGCGATAGCGGCCGTCGCGGTACGAGCGCGACGCGTCCCAATCCTGACGGTCGCCCTGCCAGCGATAATCGCGACCCTGCGCCTGGACAGGCGTCGGTGTGGCGAGCGGGACGGTGGCGATCGTCGCCGAAAGCGCGGCCAGCATGATCTTCATGAAAGAATACTCCAAACCAAGGGGGAGGGGGTAGGGCTGCGCAACGCCCCGGCGCGGGCAGAAGTTCACACGCCTTTGCAGTCGGGGTGCGATCCCCTACATGGCGCCCCATGACCGAAATCACCGTCGCTGCGCTGCAGCTCGCCTTTTCGAACGACATCGACGCGAACATCGCCAACGTCTCGCGCCTTGTCCGCGAGGCCGCCGGCCGCGGGGCGCAGGTGATCCTGCCGCCCGAATTGTTCGAGGGCGAATATTTCTGCCGGGTTGAGGACGAGGGCCTGTTCGCCAACGCGCGTGCCACCGCCGAGCACAAGGCGGTGCGCGCGATGCAGACGCTGGCGTCGGAACTGAAGGTGCATATCCCGACGAGCTTCTTCGAACTCGATGGCCCGCACCACTATAACTCGCTGGCGATGATCGACCCCGACGGCAAAGTGCAGGGCGTCTATCGCAAGAGCCACATTCCCGATGGCCCGGGGTATGAGGAAAAATTCTATTTTCGCCCAGGCAACACGGGCTTCAAGGTCTGGGACGGCCCGGCGAAGCTCGGCGTCGGGATCTGCTGGGACCAATGGTACCCGGAAACCGCCCGCGCGCTGATGCTGATGGGGGCGGAAGTCCTGTTCTACCCGACCGCGATCGGGAGCGAACCGCATGACACCTCGCTCGACACGGCGCGGCTGTGGCGCCGAGCGATGGTCGGCCATGCGGTGTCGAATGTCGTGCCGATCGTCGCGGCCAACCGTGTCGGCGTGGAACATGGCCAGACTTTCTATGGCACCAGCTTCATCGCCGACGAACGTGGCGACATCCTGGCCGAACTCGACCGCGAGGAAGAAGGCGTCATCACCGCGACTCTCGACCTGGCCCGCGTCCGCCGCCACCGCGCCGCCTTCGGCTTCTTCCGCGACCGCCGACCGGAGTTGTACGGGCGGCTTGTGCAGGATATTTGATCGGCTAGGCTTGCTTTCGATCTTGTCGGAGCGGCCTGATGCGAACCGGGGTGCCCACACTCTTTGCGCTACTGCTCGCCGATCGGTCGGCGGCGCAGCAGGAGATAGTGCAATCGCCGAATCCGCCCCACGTCATCGTCAAGCGTTGGTTGAAGAATGAGGAGCGCAAGATCGCGCCGAAAAAAGGTTTTCGGCACCGGGCTATGACCCGGAAGTCACGATCACCGTCAATGACGGCGCGCTCGGTGCCGCTCGATGTGCAACGTCGGTTCCGTTGTTCGATGTGGCGGCGTTGCGCGCGGTCGTTGATGGCGAGTTCAATTCGAGTGCCCATTATCGGCAAATGACCTTGCTCATCCGTAAGACGGCGACATGCGGCATGGGGTCGCAGACAATCGCCTATCTGTCCGATCCGTTTCCCGCCTCCGAAACGGAATTTGAGAATCGTCCACCGTGGCGCCATCATGCTTCGTGCGCTGCAGACATTCGCACGCGATCTGGTCGTGACGCGTGAATAGCTTGCCGATCCCGCCGGTATCGCGATTGTTCCGGCGGCGCGCCACGCGTTTACACGGATTGGCCGCAGTTCCGATGGTACATTGCCGACGCGACCTACCGCTGAGCGTTAGCGGCCAGGAACGTGACGTCGCTGATACCGGAAAGGCTGATACGCGGATCAGCCGATCAGATAGGCGTAGGTCTGAAGTGACAAGGTCGCAAAACCCAGCAGGCCGGCGAGGATGAGGTCCGAACCGATAGCTTCAGACTTGCGCATTTCAGGTCCCCTTGTTCCGTCGGGGCGATCAACGTCGTTTCGTCTAATCGCGTTCCCCTAGGCTAATCTGGCGCAAGGCGTTTGCCCGGGCGAAGACCGCGGCGAACATGTCGGGCGTCAGGCGGCCGGTGTTCTGATTGTAGCGCGAGCAATGATAGCTATCGATCAGGATGCGGCCGTCGGGCATGCGGTGTTCGGCCAGGTGGCCGAAGCGGCATTTGGGGAGCTTGCCGCCCAGTGCCTTCACCGCCGATTGGTGAGCGATCTGGCCGAGCGCCACGACGACGCGGAGGTTGGGCAGCGCGTCGAGTTGCGCATCGAGGAACGGGCGGCAGGTGCGGACTTCCTCGGGTGTCGGCTTGTTCTCGGGCGGCAGGCATTTTACGGCGTTAAGGATGATCGCGCCGGTCAGTCGCAGGCCATCGTCGGGACGAGCGTCGTAGCTGCCCTCGGCCAGGCCATGATCGATCAGCGTACCGAACAGCAGCGGTCCGGCCCCGTCGCCGGTGAAGGGGCGGCCGGTGCGGTGGGCGCCCTGCTTGCCCGGCGCCAGACCGACGATGGCGAGCCAGGCGTCGGGGTCGCCGAAGGCGGGGACGGGGGCGTTCCACCAGTCGGGATGTTCCGCGCGGACGGTTTCACGCAGCGCGACGAGGCGGAGGCAGCGCGGACAGTCGCGAGGTGGTTCGGTGGCGCTCAGCATGACGCTCGGGTAGGCGGGCGCGATGGCGACGACAAGCTATGTGATCGCGGTGGGATCGAACCGGGCGGGGCGACATGGGCCTCCGCAAGCGGAAGTGCAGGCGGCGCTCGCACAGCTCGGTGGGCGGGCGGCATCGCTGATGACGAGCGCGCCGGTCGGGCCGTCGCTCCGTCGCTATGCCAATACGGCCGCCCTTATCGAGAGCGACCTGCCGCCACCGGCGATGCTCGCTCGACTGAAAGCGATCGAGCGGGCGTTCGGGCGACGCCGGGGGCGGCGTTGGGGCGCGCGAGTGATCGATCTCGACATCATATTATGGTCGGGCGGGACGTGGTGCGACCGGGCGCTCGTTATTCCTCATCCGCGGTTTCGCGAGCGCGACTTCGTGCTGGTGCCGCTCACCGCGCTCGCACCGCGCTGGCGGGATCCGCTGAGCGGATTGACGGCGAGGCAACTGCTTGCCCGGTTGACCGTTCGTCGTCCGGCCCCTAACCGGGCCTTCGGTGGTTGGGGTCCGTAGCTCAGTCGGTAGAGCAAGCGACTTTTAATCGAGAGGTCCCGGGTTCGAGCCCCGGCGGACCCACCACCGGTCCAGCGCATCGCGGCTCACCCCGTCCACATGCTCGATTTTTTCCTAGGTGGGCGCCTAGTGAGGGTCTGCCCGCCCGTGCTGCCGGTCGCGAGGATGCCTGAATTGAAGACGCCGCCAGCGATCACCGGGACACCGTAGCGGTGGCAGCGATCGAGAAACGGCGTCGCGCTATCGTCCAGCAGTGTGTAGCGACCCGCGATCAGAACCCGGTAGAACCCGGTCGAGATCGCATGGGCCAGCGTGGCTTCGCAAACCGCCACCTCGTTCACGCCCATACGGATCGCATCGACCAGGCCTTCGCTGCGCAGGCGTTCCATTGCGCGAAACCCGCCGCCAACCGTGGCATCGTGCCAATGGCGGACATGTTTGGCGCCATGCGACGCGCGGTCTAGGTCGTGCATCAGCAGGATATCGACTCGGTCGACGCCCAGCCGTTGCAGGCTCGCCTTCACGCACATGGCCCGCCGAAGTCCGATATGTCTGACGAGGCCCACGATCGCACAGATGAAACCGTGATCGCAAATAGGAGAGCATTTGAAAGGTCAGGGTGCGCGCTTCCCCATCATCTCACCCAGCCTTACCTTTCGCTCGGGTGCCCAGTCCGGGTTGAAGGCGATCGTGCCTTCGCGGAACAGCATCACGACCGTCGATCCGAGCAGGAAGCGGCCCATCTCCTCGCCCTTCTTCAGGACGATGTTCTGGTCGGCATAGGACCATTCGAACGCTCGGTTGGTGCGCCTGGGATTGACCACGCCGTGCCACGCGGTCGCCATGCTGCCGACGATGGTCGCGCCGACCAGCACCATGACGAAGGGGCCGTGTTCGGCCGACTCGAAGACGCAGACGACCCGTTCGTTGCGCGCGAACAGGCCGGCTACGCCGCGCGCGGTGACCGGGTTCACCGAGAACAGCGCGCCTGGCACATAGATCATTCGCGTCAGTCGACCGTCGCAGGGCATGTGCAGGCGGTGGTAGTCGCTGGGCGACAGGTACAGGTTCGCGAAGCTGCCATGGCGGAATTGCGCAGCCAGGGCCGCGTCGCCGCCGACCAGCGCGGTCGTGGTATAGCGATGCCCCTTCGCCTGCACGATCCGGTCGTCGTCGATAACGCCGAACTGGCTGATCGCGCCGTCGACCGGGCTGACGAAGGCGGCGTCAGCGATCGGGCGGAGGCCGGGCTTCAGCGGGCGGGTGAAGAAGTCGTTGAACGTCTTGTAGCTGCCGACATCCGGGTCGGCGGCCTCGGCCATGTCGACCGCATATTTGCCGACGAACCAGCGGATCACCCGCGTCGTCATCGCCCCGCCGCGCGCACCGGCCAGGCGGCCGGCGAGCGTCGTCAGGCGCTGTTTCGGAAGCGCGTGCTGGAGCAGCACCTTCAGGCGATCGGACATCAAGCCCCCTGCGACGTCGACCGGCGCGGGGCGCGCGCGGGGCGCGTCATTCCGACGTCGCCCCGGCCGCCATCGGCTTGCGATAGTCGAGTGCCGGCTTCCGGTTGCCGAGCATCGCTTCGTATTTGAAGTCCGCCCCACGCGCCTTCAGCAATTCCGCCTTCGCCGCCGCCAGCGTGTCGGGCGAGCGGAACAGCTCGGCCGCGGTCAACGCCAGCGTCTTGGCCGCGACCACGCCACCCTTGGCGCCGATCGACATCCCCGATGCGGCGACCGCCTGCCAGCTGTGCGCCGGGGTCCCGGGCACCCAGGTCGCGGTGCTCAGGCCGATGGTCGGAGACACCCAGCTGATGTCGGACACGTCGGTCGACCCGCCGCCATCACCGCCGCGGCTCAAAGGGAGGACGCGACCGGCGGTGTCGAGCGGACGCTTCACCTCCAGCGACTTTTGCAACTCGGTCGCCCAGGCGGTTTCCTGCGGCGTATAGGCGACGCCTCCGACCGTGTTGAGATTGCGGTCCATGACCTTCGCCAGCGTTTCGTTCGCCAGCATCGAATAGACGCCGCCGGTGATCTCGTTGGTGACGCTCGTCTCGGTCGCCAGCGCGGCACCTTCGGATGCCTTCACCACGCGCGCCCATACTGACTTCACCAGCGCGGGATCGACGTCGCGGACGTAATAATAGCTCTCGGCGAAGTCGGGAACGACGTTGGGCGCCTCGCCGCCGTTGGTGATGACGTAATGGATGCGGATCGAGGAGGGGACGTGTTCGCGCATCATGTTCGTCGCGACGTTCATGATCTCGATGCCGTCGAGCGCCGAGCGGCCGCGCTCGGGCGAGGCGGAAGCGTGCGCGGACAGGCCCTTGAACCGGAACTTGCCCGAGATGTTGGCGCGGCTGGGGCCGACCGAGACGACATTCGCGCTGCCCGGATGCCAGTGGAGCGTCGCCGACACATCGTCGAACAGTCCGGCGCGGACCATGTACACCTTGCCCGATCCGCCCTCTTCGGCGGGCGTACCATAGACGCGCAGTTCGCCCGGTACCTTGTTGGCGATCATCCAGTCCTTGATCGCCAGCGCCGCAGTGATGCTCGCCGCGCCGAACAGGTTATGCCCGCACGCATGGCCGGCAGCCTTGCCGGCGATCTGGTTGCGGGTCGGATCGGTCGTCTGCGCGGTGCCGGGCAGCGCGTCATATTCGGCGAGGATGGCGATGACCGGGCCGGCGCCGTTCTTGAAGCTGGCGACGAAGGCGGTCGGGATATCGGCGACGCCGGCCTTCACCGTGAAGCCGCCCTTCCTGAGTTCGGACTGAAGCAGCGCCGAGCTCTTCGCTTCCTGATAGCCGACTTCGGAGAAATCCCAGATCGTCTTGGCCGTGCTAGCCAGAGTCGCCGCGCGGCCATCGACATCGGCGGTGATCGCGCTGCGCTGCGTGTCGGGCAGGGGGGCGGTCTGCGCGTGCGCCGCGGCGGTCGGCAGGATCAGGGCGGTGGCGAGAAGCAGGGTCTTCATGAGGGATCCTTGGCGGGCAAAAGTTGCGAGAACGCGGTCAATTCGTCCTCAGTTGTCACTTTTGGTTTTGATTGAAGACGTTGAAGCAGCGAATTTCCAACATTTCTAGCCCTCTCCCCTTCAGGGGAGAGGGTTGGGAGAGGGGCCTATCCACGAGCGGGTCACTCGGTGAGACACCTTCCCCTCTCCCCATCCCTCTCCCCTG
>CAJYOI010000042.1 GCA_913776045.1 uncultured Sphingomonas sp. | reverse complement strand
TTACCCCCCCCGCCCACCCCTCTACAGGCTGCGCTAGCGAGCGAGCTCGCGAGCTCCGCTATCCTCTCCCCGTCCGGGGCGAGGGCGATTGAGGGAATATTGTGGCGCCACGCATCGCCGTCCTGCTGCCATGCTACAATGAGGAAGCCGCGATCGCGCAGACGATCGCCGGCTTTCGCGACGCGCTGCCCGGCGCCACCATCTACGTCTATGACAATAACAGCCGCGACCGGACGGTCGAGGTGGCGCGCGCCGCGGGTGCCGTCGTCCGCACCGAACGCATGCAGGGCAAGGGCCACGTCGTCCGCCGCATGTTCGCCGATGTCGATGCGGACATTTATGTGATGGCCGACGGCGATCTGACCTACGACCCCGCCTCCGCCCCCGCCATGGTCGAGCGCTTGGTCGACGATGGCCTCGACATGATCGTCGGCACCCGCGTGCATGAGGCGGCGGAGGCCTATCGGCGCGGTCACGTGCTCGGCAACCGCGCGATGACCGGGCTGCTCGCCTCGCTGTTCGGCCGCACCTTCACCGATATCTTCTCGGGCTACCGCGTCTTTTCGCGCCGCTTCGTGAAGAGCTTTCCGGCGCTGTCCGGCGGGTTCGAGATCGAGACCGAAATCAGCGTCCACGCGCTCGAGCTCAAGATGCCGGTCGGCGAGGTCGAGACCCGCTACCTCGCCCGCGTCGAGGGCTCGGCGTCGAAGCTCAACACCTACCGCGACGGGGCCCGCATCGCCCGCACCATCGCCACGCTGTACCGGATCGAGCGGCCCTTGTGGTTCTTCGGCGCGATCGGCGGCGCGCTGGCGTTTGCGGCGATCCTGCTGACGATACCGCTCGCCATCACCTATGCGCAGACGGGCCTCGTCCCGCGCTTCCCCACCGCGATCCTGGCGACGGGCCTGATGATCGTCGCGGTGCTCAACCTGTTTGCAGGGCTTATCCTCGACACCGTGGTGCGCGGACGACGCGAGATGAAGCGGCTGGCGTATCTGGCGATCCCGGGACCGCAGGCCTGACCCCTTGCGCCCTCCCGCCCGAACGCCGATGTAAGCGCGGTCAATCCAAGAGCGGGAACACCATGCACGACCCTATGAGCGTCATTCAGAACGCCCTCGTCCCCATCGTCATCGAACAGTCGAGCCGCGGCGAGCGCAGCTTCGACATCTATTCGCGCCTGCTGCGCGAACGCATAATCTTCGTCGTGGGGCCGGTCGAGGATCACATGGCCTCGCTCATCACCGCCCAGTTGCTCTTCCTCGAGTCCGAGAACCCGAAGAAGGACATCTGGATGTACATCAATTCGCCGGGCGGCGTGGTAACCGCCGGCATGGCGATCCACGATACGATGCAGTATATCCGCCCCAAGGTCGGCACCGTCTGCATCGGTCAGGCGGCGTCGATGGGCAGCTTCCTGCTCGCCGCCGGTGAGCCGGGCATGCGCGTCGCGCTGACCAACGCCCGCATCATGATCCACCAGCCCTCCGGCGGTGCGCAGGGCATGGCGTCGGACATCGAGATCCAGGCCAAGGAAATCCTGCGCATCAAGCGCCGGATGAACGACCTGTACGTCAAGTACACCGGCAAGAGCCTGGAAGAGATCGAGCGCGCCATGGACCGCGACACGTTCCTGGAGGCCGACGAGGCCAAGGCGTTCGGCCTGGTCGACGAAGTGTTCGATAAGCGTCCGGGCGTGCCGGACGGCGAAGGTTCGGCCTCGGCTTAACCTGTTTTGCGTGAGGGTCCGGTATTTGGGTTTGCCGGACCCGGCCTGCCGTGTAGGATGGCAGGCCATTTTCAAGCGCGGGACCCCATCCGCGCGACGAGGTGATTGAATGACGAAATTGAGCGGTGGCGACTCGAAGAGCACCCTCTACTGCTCGTTCTGCGGCAAGTCGCAGCACGAGGTGCGCAAGCTGATCGCCGGCCCGACTGTGTTCATCTGCGATGAATGCGTCGAGCTGTGCAACGACATCATCCGCGAAGAGACGAAGTCGGCTCTGGTCAGCAAGAAGGACGGCGGCGTCCCGACGCCGCAGGAAATCTGCGACGTGCTCGACGATTATGTCATCGGCCAGCGCCGCGCGAAGCGCGTGCTGTCGGTCGCGGTGCACAACCACTACAAGCGCCTGAACCACGGTGCGAAGGGTGCCGAGGTCGAGCTCGCCAAGTCCAACATCCTGCTCGTCGGCCCGACCGGCTGCGGCAAGACTCTGCTCGCCCAGACGCTGGCGCGCATACTCGACGTGCCGTTCACGATGGCCGATGCGACGACGCTGACCGAAGCCGGTTACGTCGGTGAAGACGTCGAGAACATCATCCTGAAGCTGCTGCAGGCGTCCGACTATAACGTCGAGCGGGCGCAGCGCGGCATCGTCTACATCGACGAGATCGACAAGATCAGCCGCAAGGCCGAGAATCCGTCGATCACGCGCGACGTGTCGGGCGAAGGCGTGCAGCAGGCACTGCTCAAGATGATGGAAGGCACGGTCGCCAGTGTGCCTCCGCAGGGCGGGCGCAAGCATCCGCAGCAGGAATTTCTGCAGGTGGATACGACCAACATCCTGTTCATCTGCGGCGGCGCGTTCGCTGGCTTGGAGAAGATCATCGGCGACCGCCTGGAAGGCAAGTCGATGGGCTTCGGCGCCAACGTCTCGTCGCCGGAGGAACGCCGCACCGGCGAGACGCTGGGCAAGGTCGAGCCGGAGGATCTGCTGAAGTTCGGCCTGATCCCCGAATTCGTCGGCCGCCTTCCCGTCATCGCGACGCTGGAGGATCTCGACACCACGGCGCTGATCGAGATCCTGACGAAGCCGAAGAACGCCTTGGTCAAGCAGTATCAGAAGCTGTTCGAGATGGAGGACGTGAAGCTCGGCTTCAACGACGAAGCGCTGACGACGATCGCCAAGAAGGCGATCGATCGCAAGACCGGCGCCCGCGGCCTCCGCTCGATCCTGGAGGGCATATTGCTCGACACGATGTTCGATCTGCCCAGCATGGACGGCGTCGACGAAGTTATGATTGACAAGGACGTCGTCGGCGGCTCGAAGGAGCCGGTGCGGGTCTATGCCAAGAAGGAAAAGGAAAAGGCTGGCGACGCCGCCTGATCCGGGTTTCCCGGGCTATCGCAAGCGGGCGTCGATCGGATGATCGGCGCCCGTTTTTTTTCGAAAGGACGGAGGTGCCGGGGCTTCGAAGTCCGGAGCGCTTGCCCCAAATCCACCGTCATCCCGGACTCGATCCGACGATCCAGAGCCGCGAGCTGTGTCGATGATGGCCCTGAATCGCGGATCAAGTCCGGGATACGGGTGATTACACCGCCCGCTTCCGCCCCAATTCCACCGCCGCCAGCACTGCCGCGACACTCAGCAGCGCTACGTCGATCACCCACACCGCCGGCAACTCCAGCGGCGTCAGGGTGAAGTGGACCAGCGCCGTCACCGCGACCATCGCCGCCAGTGCCAGCCGCAATACACGGGCGTCGGCCAGCGTCGGCATGACCATGCCCGCCAGGATGAGCGCCGCCAGCCCCCACCAAAACACCGGCTCCAGTGGCATCTCCGCCCCGCCGACGCCGCGCAGCCACAACGTCGCGACGATCAGCACGGGCGTGCCCCAGACGACCATCGTCCAGAATCCCTCCAGCCGCGGGCTCGGCAGACCGCGACGGCGGCGCTTCTGGAGCCAGAGCGACATGCCGGTCGCGGTTATCACGCAGAGGGCGAGCCCGAACGCGATGTAGGCCAGTTCGACCGCCAGGCCACCGAAGTTGCCGAAATGCAGGTTGTAGAGCGAGGCCGCGGTCTGGCGCCCCAACGGGCCGTCGGACAGGCCCAGCCGATCCTCATATCCGCCGTTCGCGTTGAAATGATACGCCTCGCCATAGATTAGCCGGCGATCGTGCGCGGCGAGCAATTGAATGTTCTGCCCCCGCGTGCCGGGGTCGTGGATCGTGACATAGGTCGGCGCCACGTCCGGAAACGTCTTCGCCATATATTCGAGCGGCGCGGCGACGTTGGGTAGCGGCGCCGGGCGCTTGTCGACCGGATGTTCGGCACCGAAGATCGGGGCATAGGCCGCCAGCGTATCGCCGCCATGATAGCGCTTGCCGAGCAGCGTCGCGCCGACCGAAGACAGGCCGATGATCGCCCCCGTCATCGCCAGTGCCAGCACGAACGGTAACGTCCACACGCCGAGCCGGTTGTGCCAATCGGCCTGCGCCAGCTGGCGATTGCCCCGCGCGCGCAGGCGGAACGCGTCGCGGAAAATGCGCGGGTGCGCCGCCACCCCGGTAATCGCCAGCGCGGCCAGCATCACGCCCAGCGCGCCGACGACGATGATACCGAACGTCATCGGCAGATGGAGATAGGTGTGGAGATTGACCAGGAACTCGGTCCAGGCGTGGCCCTCCGCCCCCGCCTCACGGCCCTCGGCATCGACGTAGATCGCGCCGTGATCGCTGGTGACCACCGTGCGCGGCAGGCCGGCGGTCGGCATCTTGACGTAAAGGTGGGTGCTGGCCGGCGTACCCGCCTTCGCATCGATCGCTGCCTTGGTCGCGACCGCCGCCTGCACCGCTTGCGAGCTCATGACCGGAGTTTCGGCGACGGCGGGCTGCTCCCAGCGCTGCCAGCGCTCTTGAATGACGACCAGCATCCCCGACAGCGCGATCAGATAGAGCAGACCGCCCGCCAGCAATCCCAGCGCGGCGTGGCCGCCGAGTGCACGCTGGACCAACGTCTGTTCGGGGACGACGATCGGATCATGCTTCATAGCGGCCACCAGAGAAGAAGCCCGATCGCGGCGCACACCGCGGGCGGTAGGACCATGCGCGACGGTCCCGGCTGGATCAACTGCACGCTCACCAGGACCGTCCAGGCGACCGGCGCGGTGACGAACGCGACCGCGGTGCGATCCGCAGGATGCCAGCCGAGCCGGGCTGCCGCCCCCTCCGCACCAATTGCGAAGACGTAGGACGCCGCGACGCCGACCGGCACGACGAGGACGAAGACGAGCAACCGCCGCCCTACCCCAAGCGCCCGGTGCGGCAACGTGACGCTGGCCGGCTGTCGCTGGGGTGGCGTGCGGGTCGGTGCTGTCCGCAGCCCTTCGCGCGCCAGCAGACCAAACGCGACGAGCATCGCGACGGTCGCGCCGACCGCGATGCCCCATGCGCCATCGCCGGCGGCCAGCAAAACGACAGCCGCACCGACTGCCGCCCATCCCCCCAACGCGACGCCACGCTTCGCCCCCCAACCTTGGCGGACGAGCAGGATGCCAGCGATCGCCAGCGCCAAGGCGGTGGTCAAGACCATCAGAACTTCAGGCCCAGCGTCACCGTCGCGGTGCGCGGCGCCCCGTAGAATCCCTGCGCCCAAAAAAGGCTGGTAAGATACTTGGCGTTGGTGATGTTTCGTACGTTCGCCGTTATCGCAAGGTTCTCGGTCAGATCATAACGGGCCATCGCATCGACCAGCGCATACGCGCCCTGCGTCGTGAAGATCGGGGCGCCAGCCGCGGTCGTCGTTTCCTGATCGCGGACCATCCGGCTCTGATACTGAAGCGCGGCGCCCAGCTTCAGCGCGGGCAGTGCGACCGGGCTGTACACCGCGTTAAGGCGACCGGTGTTGCGCGGGACATAGGTGCGCACGTCATCGCCCTGGGGATTGCGGACGCGTAACGCGGTATAGCCGCCGGTCAGCTGCAACCCCGGCGCGACCTGACCGCCGACGTCGAACTCGATACCCTCGGCCGTCGCGTCGATGCCGCGATAGCGCTGGCGCCCGGCGATGAGGTCCGTGGCTTCGGCAGTATTGTTCTGCCGCGCCTTGAAGATCGCGCCGCTGGCATTCAGGCGACCGCCGAACCATTCGCCCTTTACGCCCGCTTCGATATTCTCGCCCTCGATCGGGTCGAGGGTGCGGCCCGCAACATCGATCTCGCGCTGCGGGTTGAAGATCGTCGCATAGCTTGCATAGGCGTTGACGTTCAGGCTCAACGCATAGGTGACGCCGGCGTAGGGCAGCACGCGCGTACGCCTGAAGACGTTCGACACGCCATAGCTGAAACCTTCCGCGGTCGCGCGCGTGACGTTGCCGCCCAGCATGATCTTCAGCGCGTCGGCCGGGTTCAGGCGGACGAGGCCATAGACGCTCTCGCGTTTGTTGTTCGTGTCCGCACTCAGGTCGAACGGCCCGAACGACGGCTTGGGAAAGCGGCCTTCGAACGCGGTGTTGCCGGACAGCGAGATGCCGGTGCCGGCGGGATAGCTGGAGAATTGCTGCTGCGCCGAAACGCCGCGGTTCACGCCGAACACGACGTCGTGCTTGCGCCCGAACAGCGTGACGGGGCCGGAGGCATAGGCGTCGATCGTCAGCTCGCGCGTCGGGCCGTTGAAGGCCCCGACATAGGAGAACAGGCCAAGCCCGGTCGCACGATCAGGCGTGCCGTAGACATAGAACAGCTGGTCGTCCTCATCGACCGCGCGCCGCATGACGCTCAGCTTCGCATTCCAGCCGTCACCGAAATTGTGGCTGAGATCGCCGAAGATCTGCTGGTCGAGCACGTTCCACCGCGTCCATTCCGCCGACGTGCTGGTCGAACGGTCGTAATTGGTCGGCGTGCCGTCGGTGTAGAACAGCGGCAACGCGCCCCAAAGACCGCCACGCGTGCGGTGGTCCTGACGCTGGTACCCGACCGCCAGCACGGTGTTCGGCCCCAGATCGGCTTCGGTGATGCCGTAGAGGATCGACCGTTTGCCCTGATAGCGATCGAGATAGCTATCGGTGTCGAGATACGCCCCGACCACCCGCGCGCGAACATGGCCGCCCGCGGTCAGCGGCACGGTCACGTCGCCGTCGATACGCTTCTGATCGAACGAACCGTATAGCGCGGTCAGGCTGCCTGCGAACCGGGCGCCGGGGCGCTTGCGGACGAAGTTGATCGTCGCGGACGGGTTGCCGGTCGACGACAGCAAGCCGTTCGCGCCGCGCAACACCTCGACCCGGTCATAGGTCGCGGTGTCGAGTGCACCGTTCTGCACGTTGAACGCGAACGGCAGGCCGATTCCGTCCAGCTGGAAATTGGTGATCTCGAACCCGCGCGCCGAGTAATAGCTACGGTCGGTTTCCACCGACTGGACGTTCACGCCGGTCGTCGTCTGCAACAGCGTGTTGACGTCGGTCAGCCGGAAATCGTCGATCTGGGTACGGGTGACGACGCTGACCGACTGCGGTGTGTCCTTCTGGCTCAGGCCCAGGCGGGTTGCGGTACGACTGACGCCGGTCGCATAGTCGCCCTTGCCTTCGCTCGCCTCGTCGCGGGTACCGGTAACGACGACGTCGCCACGCGCCTGCTGCGGATCGGTGTCCGTGGGCACCGGATCGTTCGCGGCGGTGGCGGCAAGCAGAAGAAGCAGCGCAGGGGTCATTCGATGCTCGTTGATTGATCTTTGTCGCGATCCGCGTAGCCACTGCCGATTGCTAATGCAACATACTCTCAGTAGCGAACGCGATTTTTCGGGTTGATCGATACGCACATGCAACTGTTCGTCGGTTGCGGCATTGGTAGGACAGGGAGATTTTTGTGTGACCGACGCCGATCAGATCGACGCCATCCCACCGCAGTCGACGAAGCGTGCGTTGCTGTTCCGCGACGTGCTGCCGGCGTGGACGCTTGCCTTTCCGCTGTTCGGTCTGGTCGCGATCGCGATCGGGCTCGCCAAGATGGGCGCGATCGGCACTATCGTCGCCGCGCTGATTCTCATCGGCTCGGTCCTTGCGGCGGTTCATCATGCGGAGGTCGTCGCCCATCGAGTCGGCGAGCCGTTCGGGACGCTGGTGCTGGCGATCGCGGTGACGGTGATCGAAGTGTCGCTGATCGTCAGCCTGATGCTGTCCGACGCAGGCGACGCATCCGCGCTTGCGCGTGACACCGTCTTCGCGGCGATCATGATCATCCTCAATTTCATCGTCGGCGTCTGCCTGCTGGCCGGTGGCCTGCGGCACGGCGAGCAACGCTTCACCTTACGCGGCGTCAGTACCGCGCTGTGCGTGCTGACCGCGATGGTCGTCCTGTCGCTGGTCCTGCCCAATTATGTCTCCAGCGCGCCGGGGCCGACCTATGCGACCTCGCAGCTGATCCTCGTCGCGGGCGTATCGCTGGTCCTTTATCTGACCTTCGTCCTCGTTCAGACGGTGCGCCACCGCGACTATTTCCTGCCCAGCGAGGACATGCCGAAGGACGCCCACGCCGAACCGCCGACGACGACGACCGCATGGATCGCGTTCGGTGCGCTGCTTTTGTCGCTGGTCGGCGTCGTGCTGTTGGCGAAGGGCCTGTCGGTGACGGTCGAGCGCGCCGTGCTCGACGCCGGCCTCCCGCTCGCGGTCGTCGGCGTCATCATCGCCGCACTGGTGCTCGCGCCCGAAAGCCTCGCCGCCTATCGTGCCGCACGACGTAACCGGCTGCAGACGAGCCTGAACCTCGCGCTCGGCTCAGCACTCGCGACGATCGGCCTGACCATCCCGTCGGTGGCGATCGTCTCCCTGATCCTAGATTTGCCGCTGGCGCTGGGGCTGGGGCCGAAGGGAATCACCCTGCTGATCCTGTCGCTCTTCACCATCACGCTGTCGCTTGGCACCGGCCGCACGACGATCGCTGGCGGCGTCGTGCATCTGATGATCTTCGCGGTCTATCTTTTCACGACTGTCGTGCCGTGACGCTGCGTCCGAAGCTCCCGCACGCGAGTTGAGTTGGACGAAGGAGATTGAGATGACCGACAACCGCACCGACACCGAGGATCGCAGCGACATCGAACAGGCCGTCGACGCGCGCCGTGATGCGCTCGAGCGTGGCGAAGGCGGCCCCGAGCCCGACGCGCAGATGGGCGAAGGCGGTGCCGATGGCGTTGTAAAGAATCAGGACCGCGATCTGGGCCAGTAAGGTCGCGAGCGGGTGAACACGGCGTCCACCCGCCCAAACCCGCTTATTGCCCCTGCGTCAGATCGACGATCCGGTCGCGTTCGTAGCGCAGCACGCCCGGCATCTCCGGGATGCGCGTGATCGTCAGGCCGAAATAATTTGGCAACTTGCCCGAAGGACGAAACTTTGCCCGCACGAGCCTTTGCGACGCCAGCCGCGGGTCGATCGGCATGTCGGCGCCGGGGGCGACAAACAACCGGTTGCTGGTCAAGGGCGTCGGATAAGAGCTGTCGCCGCTTGGCGCCTTCGTGGGCTCGTCCTTGCCCACCAGTCCCAGGTCGGTGATGACGCCCGGTGCGGCATCGAACTGCACGCTGCCCATGCAGAAGCACGAGCCCATCATCGCATTACCCATCAGCCCCAGGAAGCCGTACACGCGGTACGTCCCAGGCGTCATTTCGTGCAGGTAGGTCGACACGCCCGTCTTGGCGAAGCGATTTACCGGGCCGATGGCGACCGCGGCCAGCTGATTGAACGGCGTGAACAGGAAATTGGCTTCGGTCGGCTCGACCGGCCGATCGCCGAGCGTCGCTGTCGACGTCCGCGCGGCCTTGGCCGCCGAAAGATCGCGTTCGTAGCTGGCGAGCTTCTTGCGGTACTTCTCCTGCGCCTTGGCGAGAGCGTCGGCGCGCATCTTGTCATAGGCCGCCTGGTCCTCCGCGGTCGGCACCTTCATGAGGTACAGCGGCGTCTGCGCCTCGCTGCGCATCAGGACATAGGCCTTGGCCGGGTTCAACGTGACCGCCGGCTTATCCTTGATGGCGGCGCTTTCGACGAAGACCGGATCCTTGTCCTTGGCGGTGGCCGGCGTGGCGAGCACGGCGAGGACGGCGGCGGAGATAGCGATCGTCCTCACAGGCCCAGCACCTTGCCCTGGAGGGTGCCCGACGCGGCGACCAGCGCCTGTTGGCGGAGATAGCCCAGCCGCTTGTCCTCGCTCACGCCCGACAATCCTTCCTCGAAATTGAACTTCTCCCACAGGCCCTTGGGCAGGCCGTAGCGGTCATAGCCTTTGAAGTTCATGCAGGTCCGCATGTTGACGCGGCGCAGGCGGCGTTTCTCACCCGATCCGAAGATCGCCGCCGCCATCACGCCGCCGATCGCCCCGCCAAGCGCGCCGGCCATCGTTCCCGCATAGGGGTATGGTGTCTGCATATAGCCGATGCTGCTCTGCAGCCCACGCGCATAGCCGTCGCATTCGACGATGTCGGCAAAGGCGGTGGCGTAATCGGTGTCGGCGCGGTGAAACGCGTAATATTTGTCGAAATCGGCGGCCTCGGTGCCATCGGATGTGAACGCCAGTTCCGGCATCACGACCTTGGCGGAATCACCCGCATCGACCGACCCGAACGGCGACGCGCTCAGCGGCGACGCACTCGCCTCGCCTGCCGCCTGTTGCGCCGCCACCGGCGCGCAAACCACCGACGCCAGCACCATCGCCAGCGTGGCCCGACCCACTCTCGAACGCATGACCCAAACTCTCTTACTTTTGCCCGCCACGTGCGTATCACCTTGCGAACAATAAGAATAGTTGGACCTGAGCCAGATAAGGCGCCGCGTCAGGCGACGTGGTCGATTCCATCCCCAACGATCGCCAGCCAGTCCTGGTGGCGCCGCTCGAAGATCGATGCGGTCGGGCGCGGCAGATCACCATCCAACGCGCCGCTGGGGACCGCGATGACGTCGTCATGACCTTCGTCGCGAGAGAAGACCGTCGCCCCGTAGCCGGGACACCGATGATGCCAAGCACGCCGGTCGCTATCCGCAATGCGCTCCCAGACGCGCGACCCGCCGTCGGTCGTCACCGCCGACGCGGCGAAGCGCGCCAGTGCCCAAATGGCCCGCCTGTCCGGCATCGACAGGCGTGCCAGTGGCACACCGATACCCGCAGCGGCTCAACGCGGCACGCTGCGGTCAGTTACCCGCAACGGCACCGCGCGGTGCGAATCACCATCAGCCGGCAAGCGCCTTCTTCAGCAGGTCGTTGACCACGCCAGGGTTCGCCTTTCCGCCCATGGCCTTCATCGTCTGACCGACGAAGAAGCCGAACAGCGCTTCCTTGCCGCCGCGATACTGTTCCAGCTGATTCGGATTCTTCGCCAGCACTTCGGCGATCACCGCCTCGATCGCGCCGGTGTCGCTGGTTTGCTTCAGGCCGCGATCCTCGACGATCTTTGCCGGATCCTCGCCGGTTTCCAGCATCACTTCGAACACCTGCTTGGCCAGGCTTCCCGACAGCGTGCCGTCGGCGACCAGCGCAAGGAGTTCCGCTGCCTGCGTCGGCGACACGGGCGACTGGGCGATGTCCTTGTCCAAGCGATTGAGCGCGCCGAACAGTTCGGACGCGACCCAGTTCGACGCCTGCTTGCCGTCCGCCCCTGCGTCGAGCAGTGCGTCGAACCAGCGCGCCGTCTCGACCTCCGCGGTCAGCACGCCGGCGTTATACGGCGTGACACCCGCCGCTTCGTAGCGCGCACGCTTGGCGTCGGGCAGTTCGGGCAGGCTCGCGCGGCATTCGTCGAGGAAGGCGTCGTCGAGTTCGAGCGGAAGCAGGTCGGGATCGGGGAAGTACCGGTAATCCTGCGCGTCTTCCTTCGACCGCATCGACCGCGTGGTGTTCTTGTCGGGATCGTACAGGCGGGTTTCCTGGACGATCGTGCCGCCGCCCTCGATCACTTCGACTTGGCGCAGCGCCTCCTGCTCGACCACCGCCATGACGAAGCGCACCGAATTGACGTTCTTCGTCTCCGTGCGCGTGCCGAATTCGTCACCGGGCTTGCGGACCGAGACGTTCACGTCGGCGCGCATCGACCCCTGGTCCATGTTGCCGTCGCATGACCCGACGTAGCGCAGGATCGAGCGCAACTTGGTCAAATAGGCGCCCGCCTCCGCCGGCGAACGCATGTCGGGGCGGCTGACGATCTCCATCAGCGCGACGCCCGAGCGGTTGAGGTCGACGTAGGACATCGTCGGATGCTGGTCGTGCATCAGCTTGCCCGCGTCCTGCTCGACGTGGATGCGCTCGACGCCGACGGTCTTGGTATTCCCGTCGACCTCGACCTCCAGCTGCCCCTCGCCCACCAGCGGATGATAGAGCTGGCTGATCTGATAGCCCTGCGGCAGATCGGCGTAGAAATAGTTCTTCCGATCGAACCGCGACCATTTATTGATGTGCGCGTCGATCGCCATGCCGGTGCGCACCGCCTGGCGAATACACTCGCGGTTCGGCACCGGCAGCATTCCCGGCATCGCCGCATCGACCAGGCTGACCTGCGTGTTCGGCTCCGCCCCGAACGCGGTCGGCGCGCCCGAAAACAGCTTGGAGTTCGACGTGACCTGGGCGTGGACCTCCAGGCCGATCACGACCTCCCACTCGCCGGTCTGGCCCTGGATGCGATAGGTGGACTCAGTCATCATTCTTCACTTTCAAGCCACGTCATCGTCAGAAGCCCTTGGCTTCCGAATATCGCGCCGTTCGCCTTCGCGGCTCGGGCGGCAGATCAAATCAATCAGCCCGAACAGTGCAAGGTCGACCAGCCGCCCGATCATCTCACCACCATTGGTCCGCCCGAGCGACGAAGCCTGCGCGCTGTTCGAGCGCAAGGCCGGCGTTGAGGACGCCCTGTTCGTCGAGCGGCTTGCCGATGATCTGGAGGCCGAGCGGCAGCCCGGCCTTGTCGAGCCCGCCCGGCACGCTCATCGCCGGCAAGCCGGCCAGCGAGGACGGTACGGTGAACACGTCGTTGAGATACATCGCCAGCGGATCGGCCGACTTCTCACCAAGCGCGAACGCCGACGACGGCGCGGTTGGGGTCAGCAGAAGGTCGCAGTTTTCCCACGCGTTCTCGAAATCGCGCGCGATCAGCGTGCGAACCTTCGAGGCTTGCGTGAAATAGGCGTCGTAGAAACCGGCCGACAGCACGTACGTCCCGATCAGGATGCGGCGCTTCACTTCGTCGCCGAAGCCTGCCGCCCGGGTCGCCGCATACATCGCCTGAAGATTCGCGCCCTCCGGCAGGTCGCGCAGGCCGTAGCGCACGCCGTCATAGCGCGCGAGGTTCGACGACGCTTCGGCCGGGGCGATGATGTAATAGGCCGGCAGCGCGTACTTCGTGTGCGGCAGCGAGACTTCGACGATCTCGGCGCCCGCGTCCTTGGCCCATTCGATGCCCTGCGCCCACAGCGCCTCGATCTCCTCGGGCATGCCGTCGACGCGATATTCGCGAGGGATACCGATGCGCTTGCCGGCGAGGGACGGGTTCAGCCCCTTCTCCCAATGCGGCACGTCGAGCTTCAGCGACGTCGCGTCCTTTGCATCGAAGCCCGCCATCGCCTCCAGCATGATCGCGCAGTCGGTGACATCGCGCGCCATCGGCCCGGCCTGGTCGAGCGACGACGCGAAGGCGACGACGCCCCAGCGCGAGCAGCGGCCATAAGTCGGCTTGATGCCCGAAATGCCGGTGAAGGCGGCGGGCTGGCGGATCGATCCGCCGGTGTCGGTCCCGGTCGCCGCCGGGCACAGCCGCGCCGCGATCGCCGACGACGATCCGCCGGACGATCCGCCCGGTGCCAGCGGCGCATTGCCGCCGTCGTTGCGCCGCCACGGCGAGAGGACGTTGCCGAAATAGGACGTCTCGTTCGACGACCCCATCGCGAACTGGTCGAGGTTCAGCTTGCCGAGCATGCCCGCGCCCGCGTCCCACAGCTTCTGCGAGACGGTCGATTCATACTCGGGCACGAAGCCTTCGAGCATGTGGCTGGCCGCGGTGGTCTGCACGCCCTTCGTGCAGAACAGGTCCTTCATGCCGATCGGCACACCGGCGAGGGGCTTAAGCTCTTCGCCGGCCGCCTTCGCGCGATCCGCCTCGCGGGCCGCGGCTAGTGCATGGTCGGGGGTCTCGACGATGAAGGCGTTCAGCTGCTTCGCGGCAGCGACGCGCGCCGTGAAGGCTTCGGCCACTTCGATCGCTGAAAAGCTGCCGTCGCGCACGCCATCGCGAATTTCGCGGACGCCAAGGTCGGTTACGTCGGCCATTATTCGATCACCTTGGGCACGCCGAAGAAGCCGTGTTCGGCCGCGGGTGCATTCGCCAGCACCTTGTCGCGGACGCCGCCGTCGGTGACGACGTCGTCGCGCAGGCGCAGATGGTTGGGAATGACGGCGGTCATCGGCGCGGCGGCGGAGGTATCGACCTCGCCCAGCTGCTCGATCCAGCCGAGGATGTTGTTGAGTTCAGGCACCATCCGCTCCGCATCGTCATCGGTGATGGCGATGCGGGCCAGGCTGGCGACCTTCTTCACGGTTGCGGCGTCTACGGACATGATCCGCGGCTAGCATCCCGCGATGTTGCAGCGCAAGGCATCCGCTGCGCACGATTGCATGGGGGGCCGTCCTGGGGCACGGACGGCGGCGATTGCCGGGCTCGCGGCAAACCACACGCATCGAAGGTCGCCTCGAGTGGTCCGGAAGTTCCTGTATGTCGTCGCCGCGCTGGTCGTGCTAGTCATCGCCGCGGCCGTCACCTATCGCGTCTGGGGCGTCGACCTGATCCGTCGCTACATGACGCCCGACGTCGCGTTCGAGGCGCAGGCGGGGCTGTCGAAAGATGCGTATCTGGCACAGGGCATGTGGCTGGCGCGGCCGGATATCGCGAACAATCCCGCGCTCTGGGTGCCAGCGAGCCAGCAAGTTGGCGATGGTGGTGCGGCGATATTCTTCATCCACCCGACCAGCTATCTCGCGACCGACCATTGGAATGCCCCGCTCGACAACGCGGAAGCGAACGATCGTGCCGCGCTGTTCCTGCGCGGCCAGGCGAGTGCCTTCAATGCGACCGGTCAGGTCTGGGCGCCGCGCTATCGCCAGGCGGCATTCGGTGCTTTCCTGACGACGCGGGTCGATGCGGAGCAGGCCCTCGACCTCGCCTATCGCGACGTGGCGCAGGCGTTCGACGCCTTCCTCGCCGCCAATCCCGACCGGCCGATCATTCTGGCCGGGCACAGCCAGGGCGGGTTCCACCTGACGCGTCTGCTGCGCGAGCGGGTCGCGGGCAAGCCCATCGCCCGGCGAATCGTCGCGGCCTATGTCGTCGGCTGGCCGGTGTCGCGCAGCACGGACCTCGCCGCGCTCGGCTTGCTCGAATGCGCGCGGGCCGACCAGTCGGGCTGCATCCTGTCGTGGCTGACCTTTGCGGCGCCGGCCGACGCCTCGCTGATCCTGGACACGTTCGATGCCACGACCGGCTTCAACGGCCAGCCGCGGCGCGGCACGCCGATGGTCTGCACAAACCCGCTGACCGGCACCGCGAACGGCACCGCGCCGGCGAGCGCGAACCTCGGCACGCTCTTCCCCAGCGCCGACCTGACCACCGCAGCTCTAGAGGCGGGCCGCGTACCGGCCGCGTGCGAAGGCCGCGGGCTGCTGATGATCGGCGAAGGCCCGGACGTCGGGCCCTATGTGCTGCCGGGCAACAACTACCACGTCTACGACTACAGCCTCTTTTGGGCGAATGTGCGGGCGGACGCGGCGAAGCGGCTGGCGGCGTTTTCGGGGAATGGGCGATGATCACCACGGTCACCGCCGACTTTCGTGCGGCACTTCCCAGCGGTGGCCGCCTGCTGGGCCTCGACCTCGGCACCAAGACGATCGGCACGGCACTTTGCGACGCCGGCTGGAGCTTCGCCTCCCCTGCCCCGCTGGTGCGCCGTACGAAATTCACCGCGGACAAGGCGATCCTGGCGGCGATGCTCAAGCCGCAGTCGGTGCAAGGCGTGGTCGTCGGCCTGCCGCTCAATCTCGACGGCACCGATTCGCCGCGAACGCAATCGACCCGCGCCTTCGCGCGCAACCTAGCCGACTGGGATCTGCCGATCCTGCTATGGGACGAACGCTGGTCAACCGTCGCGGTCGAACGCGTGATGATCGAACAGGACCTGAGCCGCGCCAAACGCGCCGAACGCGTCGATTCGCTCGCCGCGGCCCACATCCTGCAGGCGGCGATCGATGCATTGGTGAACGTTGGGGCTTAGTTGTCCTGAATGGTCAGCGCGCGTAGCTGGTCGCGCGACATCGGGGTGTCGAAGCGGCAGGCAAGGACGCCAGCGCGGTTCCAGATGATCTGGGCGGAAACCGGCGTAGCGCCGTCCAGACTGAGCTCGATCGCCCCGCCGAGGGCCGGGTCCACCGGCATCACCACGCGGCAGCCATAGGCGGAGATTTCCGTCAGTTCGCCCGCGACCGGGGCCACGTCCATGGTGCTCAACCGCGCCGTGCGGCGCCGTGTGACGGCCCGATCCGTCACGACCGGCCGATATGCTGTAGCCATTCCCGCCCTCGCTAAAATACGCGCGACTCGCCCATCCCCTGTGCTTTCCGCGATTCCACGGCAGGCGGGATGCGGACAATGGCCGTGCGACGAGTCGGTGTTCTTTGGCGATTGCCGACCGGGGCCACCCGCATTAGGCAGCGGCTTTAATGTCTTTGATCGCGCACCACCGCCATGCCTACCCGCAAGGGCGGGCCGCTTTCCCGCACCGCGACCTGACCGGAATCGCCGGATTGCAGCCGCATGAGATCCTGTTCCTGCTCGACGAGGCAGAAGGCTGGATCGAAGCGAACCGCACCCGCGCGAAGGGCGATGGGCGGCTGGCCGGGATCACGCAGATCAACGCCTTCTTCGAAAATTCGACGCGCACGCTGCTGAGCTTCGAGATCGCTGGCAAGCGGCTGGGCGCCGATGTCGTCAACATGCACGCCGCACAGTCGAGCGTGAAGAAGGGCGAGACGCTGATCGACACCGCGGTGACGCTCAACGCGATGCGCGCCGACGTCATCGTTATCCGGCACATGTCGAGCGGCGCGGTGCGGTTGATCGCGGAGAAGGTCGACTGCCCGGTGCTGAACGCCGGCGACGGTCGCCACGAACACCCCACGCAGGCGCTGCTCGACGCGTTGACGATCCGCCGTCGCCGCGGATCGGTCGAGGGGCAGCGGGTCGTGATCTGCGGCGACGTGCTCCACAGTCGCGTCGCGCGGTCGAACGTCCTGGCGCTGACCGCGCTCGCCGCCGAAGTCCGGGTGTGCGCGCCCTCAACGCTGACGCCGCCGGCGATCGAGGAGTTCGGGGTGACCGCCTTCACCGATTTCGACGCGGCACTCGAAGGGGCGGACGTCGTGATGATGCTGCGCGTGCAGAACGAGCGGATGTCGGGCGGCTTCATCCCGTCGACCCGCGAATATCACCTACGCTACGGTCTTACCGCCGAGCGGCTGGCGCATGCGAAGGACGATGCGTTGGTCATGCATCCAGGACCGATGAACCGCGGGGTGGAGATCACGTCGGAGGTTGCCGATCACCCCACCCGCTCCGCGATTACCGAACAGGTCGAAATGGGCGTCGCGGTCCGCATGGCGTGCCTCGACGTACTGACGCGCCGCTCGCGCGGCGTGGAGGGCTGGGCATGAGCGCGCTTCGCTTCATCAACGCGCGGATCGTCTGTCCGGTCGGGGGTATTCGCGCGGGAGAGTTGCTGGTCGAGGACGAACAGATCGTTGCTACGCTGTCGAGCGATGCGCAAACGATCGACTGTCGCGGCAAGACGCTGGCGCCGGCGATCATCGATGTCGCCGCATTCAAGGCCGACAAGAGCGCCTGCCGCCGCGGCGGAATCGCGCGGGTCGCGCTGATGCCCGACCAGTCGCCGGTGCTCGACGATCCCGGCATCGTCCGCCGCGCCGCCACGATGGGCAAGCCCGAGCTGTGGATCCACCCGCTGGCCGCTGCGACCAAAGGGCTGGAGGGTCATGACCTCGCCGAAATCGCGATCATGGCCGGCGCCGGCGCGCGCGCGGTGGCGACCGGGCGGCGGTGGATCGCCGATTCGGGGCTAATGCGCAAACTGCTCGCCTATGCGCGCGATTGCGGGCTGACGGTCATCACCCATGCCGAGGATGCCGGGCTGACCGGCGATGCCGTCGCGACCGATGGCCTGACCGCGACACTGCTCGGCCTGCCCTCGGCCCCCGCGATCGCCGAAGCGCTGGCGGTAGCGCGCGACATCATGCTGGCGGAGGATACCGGCGCGCGGCTGCACATCCGCCAGGTGACGACCGCGGCAGCGCTCGACCTGATCCGCGTGGCCAAGCGCCGCGGCGTCGCTGTCACCTGCGGCATCACGCCGGCGCATCTGATGCTGAGCGACATCGCCGCGAACGACTTCCGCACCTTCGCGCATTTGTCCCCGCCCTTGCGCTGCGAAGCGGATCGGCAGGCGTGTGTCGCGGCGGTGCAGGACGGGACGATCGACGTGATCGGATCGGGTCACGACCCGCGCGGGCCTGAGGAAAAGCGCTTGCCGTTTGCCGATTCGGCTTCGGGTGCCGCGGGGGCGACGACGTTGCTGGCGTTGGCGCTGCGGATGGAGGTGTCGCACGACCGGCTGTTCGCGCTGCTCGCGAAAAATCCGGCGAAAATACTGGGGCTCGATGGCGGTACGCTGCAACCGGGCAAACCCGCCGACCTGATCCTGCTGGATCCCGACGCGCCGTGGCAGATCACGGAAGCGCGGGACGGCAATACGCCGTTCGACGGCCTGCCGGTTCAGGGCAAGGTGCTGCGGCTGTTCAAGGGCGGGAAGGAGATTGCGGCCGCCTGAGAAAGCTGTGCTCCGGCGTACGCCGGAGCACGACACACAATCAAACTCTATGCCTTCAGCGCATCGCCAGCTGGACCCCCGCCTTCGCCGGCTTCACCCAAGCGGCGACCGCATCCCCTGCCCCAGCCCGCACGAAGCAGCGACCGCCACCCACGCGCACCTTGCGGCATAGCGCATCGGCATCGCCACGGGCGAAACCACCCACGGCAAGACGGTAGAAATTCTGCCCGCCGCTCGCGATCTTCGCGCCGGTCGGGGTGTACTGGCCCAGCGCCGAAATGCGGTGCGACAGGCGGCCCCAGGCATCCTTGGCCACGCCGGCATTCTCGAACGCGCCCAACTGGACATAGAAATTGCCTTTGCTCGGTGTCCAGGCGACCAGCGGCCTGGCCGCGGCCGTGGTCGGCGCGAGCGGCGCCCTGATCGACGCGACGGCGGTGCGCGTCGTCGGCACCTTCAGCGGCGCGACGACCGGCAGGGCCTGGACGATTTCCCGTCGCGGCGCGAAGGTGACCGGTGCAGCACCGATGTTCGCGACGTCGGCCTTGCCAACGGCGGGTGCCGGTTTCGTCTCGGCGACCTGTGGTGCGGCGTCCGTCACCGGCGGCTGCGGCAGGCTTTCCGCGGTCGGCACGGCCTGCGCGACGGCGACCATGTTCGGCGACGTGGTGGAAAGCGCGAGGCGTGTCGGCTGGCCGCCGTCCTCGACCGGCACCACGCCCAGCAGCGCGGCGACCTGATCCGCGGCGCCCGACGGCGTTGCGAAAGCCGCCCACTGCGCCATACGCTGATCGACGTCGGCCGGCGACATGTCGAACGACGCGACCGCCTTCGCCTCGTTCCAGCGGCCCGCGAGTGCGAGGCTAAGCGCGAGGTTCTGGCGCGTTTTGGCATCCGCATCCGGTGCGCGCGCCGCTTGAGTCAGGACGGTAACCGCCGTGCCGGGATCGCCGGCCAGCGCAAAGGCGAGCCCGCGGTCCTTGGCCGGAATGCCGTCGTGCGTCGTGAGAGTCGCGCGCGCGGCATCCCACTGACCGGTCGCGATCTGCGCCAGAGCGAGATGCAGCGCCGCGGTGCCATCGGCCGGGTCGAGCGCCAGCGCATCGGTCAGCGCCGACACCGCCGACGGGAAGCGGCCCGCAGTCAGATAGGCCTGGCCCAGCAGCGTCCGGTATCCGGCGTTGCGCGGGTCGAGCGCGACCGCAGCTTCGGCCTTGGCGATCGCCTTGTCGGCATTACGCTTATCGAGCGCCCTGCGCGCGGTCTTCGCCTCCGATGCGGCACGCTTCGGGTTGCCGGTATCGATGGAGGCGGTGGCAGCGATGCCGCCGGCGAGCGTCACGCTCGTCAGCAGTGCCGCGGCGATCAGATTACGTTTGGTCATGACTTCCCCCTTGAAGCCGTATCGACGGTCAGATGCTGCGCGAGGCCATCGACCTCGGGCATGGTAGCGAGAAAGGCGTCCAGCGCCGCGACCACCAGCGCCTGGGCCGAACGGTTGCGGCTGGCCGATGCCAGGCGCAGGCGTAGATGGCGTTCCGGGTCGAGCCGCAGCGTGAAGGCGGCTTTGCCCTTCGCCGGTAACGCAACCGTCTTGGGCGTCTTTGCGGCGGCAGTCGCGATGGCGGCGGCCGGCGTTTCGATTTCCTCGCGCAGGCTTTCGCGTTCGACCAGCACCGGCGGAACGGTGGTCACCGCCGGCGCGATCGGCGCGGCGGCGGGCGCGATCGTCACGACCGGGGCGGGCTCGGCAAGCTCGCCTCCCATGTCGTTCCAGCCGAGATCGTCGAGCGTCGTCGCCGATCCGTGGAACCCCTGCGGGCGCATCGCCGGGCGAGCCTGTCCCTTGCGCGCCAGCAGGCCCGAGGACAGTGAGGCGGCGGGTTTGATCGATCCGAACATCGCGGCCCCCATCAGCTGATCACGCGGCGGCCGAAGCCGGCAGCGGGGCGGGCGCCGGCAAAGCCGACGGTGTTCGGCGCAGCGAAGACCGTGCGGCGGAAGTTCTTTTCCAGGCGGTCTGAGACGTAGTTCCAGAGCGCGGTCACTTCGGCCGCCGACTTGCCGCGCGGATCGATCTCCATGACCGTGCGCCCGTCGATCATCGATCCGGCGAAGTCGGTGCGATGGTGGATCGTCACCGGGGCGACGGTGCCGTGCTGCGACAGCGCGACCGCGGCTTCGCTGGTAATGCGCGCCTTGGGGGTCGCTGCGTTGACGACGAAGATCAGGGGCTTGCCGGCACGATCGCACAGATCGACGGTGGCGCCGACCGCGCGCAGATCGTGCGGGCTCGGGCGGGTGGGGATGACGATCAGTTCGGCAACCGCGATGACGCTCTGGATCGCCATGGTGATGGCAGGCGGCGTGTCGATGACGGCCAGCTTGAAGCCCTGCTGGCGTAGCACCTCCAGATCGGCGGCCAACCGCGCGACGGTCGTCTGGGCGAAGGCGGGAAAATCCGTCTCGCGCTCGTTCCACCAGTCGCTGAGCGAGCCCTGCGGATCGATGTCGATCAGCACGACCGGTCCTGCGCCGGCCAGCTGCGCCTGCACGGCCAGGTGCCCGGACAAGGTCGTCTTGCCCGATCCGCCCTTCTGCGATGCCATCGCCAATACGCGCATTGCCACCCTTTGCGTGTTGTTACGCTGCCGGAGATGGCACGGTCGGTGTCAAGATTGCGTTAAGACGCGGGACCACGCCGGCTTGCGCAAGCAAGGTGGCGAGAGGCAACGTCGACCGGCGACGCCGCGCAGCGACTTCGTCCGACGTCGTGGCCTAGGTAACCGCACAAGGTTTACGTCCCGCTCACCTTTTCTTTGCGATTCCGGGCGTATTGCGCGTTACATGACGACGAAGTGGAGCGTAGCGATGGCGAAGAAGCGGTTTGGCACGGCAATGGTTCTGGGCGCGGCCGCCGCGATGGCAACGACCGTGCTGATCCCCAGCCCCGCCTCCGCCGATGTGAAGGCGGGCGTCGATGCCTGGGCGCGCGGCGAGTATAAAAAGGCCATCGACGAATGGCGCCCGATCGCCATTGCCGGCGACGCCGACGCGCAGTTCAATCTGGGCCAGGCCTACAAGCTCGGCCGCGGCGTACCGATCGACCTCGCCATGGCCGAGGAATGGTATCGCAAGGCCGCGGTCCAGGGGCATCCGCAGGCGTCGGACAATTACGGCCTGGCGCTCTTCCAGAACAACCGCCGCGATCAGGCGCTGCCGTGGCTGGAGAAATCCGCCGCCCGCGGCGAGCCGCGCGCGCAATATGTCCTGGGTACGATGTTCTTCAACGCCGACGTCGTACCGCGCGACTGGGTGAAGGCCTATGCGCTGATGACCCGCGCCAATGCCGCCGGGCTGCCGCAGGCGGCGACGACGCTGGCGCAGATGGACCGCTATGTTTCCGCCAGCGACCGCCAGAAGGGTACCGAGCTGGCGCGCCGCTATGAAGCGGAGGCGTCGAACCCGCTGCCGACGACCACCAATCGCGTCGCCGCCAACACCGCACGCCCGACACGCACGGCCCCTCCGGCACGCCGCCCGATCGAGACGACCGACCTGCCGCCGTCGCAGCCGGTTACGCCCGAAGTGATCGACACCCGTCCGGCCCGCGCCACCCCGCCCGCCCCGCGTCCCGCGGCCCAGCGCCCTGCCCCCGAACCCAAGCCTGTCGCCAGCGGCGCTTGGCGCGTCCAGCTCGGCGCCTTCCGCGACCCCGACGGCGCACGTCGTCTCTGGAGCCAGGTCGCAAGCCGCTTTCCCGGCCGCCAACCCTATTATGTGAAGGCCGGCGCTCTCACCCGCCTGCTCGTCGGGCCCTACGCCACCCAGGCCGAGGCGGCGCGCGGATGCGGGTCGGTCAGACCCTGCGTGCCCAGCCGGTAACGCTGCCTATGGTCTTCGAGCTCGGCCGGGCGATGCGGAAGAAGGAAGAGTTCGAATCCGCCCGCCTGGTCGACTTCGAATTTCGCCGCCGCGCGCGGCCGGCGCGGATACTGGCGCACGATCTGGGCTTGGATGACGGCACCGTCGCTGGAATCGCGACGATGCATGATGAGGATGCGATTCCCGGCCTGCTCGCGACGCTCGCCGGACAGCCGGTGGCGGAGGTCGTAGCGGCCTATTCGAAGTGCCTGCGTCAAGGGCACGAGCAGTTGCTGATCGAACGTGGCGATCCGACGCCGCATCGCATGGGTTAGCCCCGAAACGCGAAATAGTGGGGGTAGCGCGCTTTCAGTACGACCAGCACGCCGAAAAACGGTGCGAGCCCGATGATGGACGCGACTTCGAAACCAAGATAGTCACCCAGCGCGCCGACGGCCGCATATTGACACGCTTTTCCAACGATCACGCAGAGCGAGACGAACAGGATGGCATAGGCCAGCCGGACGACCGGTCGCCGCGCCGTGCCGTCACGCATCCACCCACTCCGACCGCGGGATGCCCTGTGCCCAAAGCAGCGCGGTCAGGTCGTTATGGTCGATCCGCACGCCGGCCGCGGCCGCCACGATCGGCTTGGCGTGATAGGCGACGCCCAGCCCCGCCACACGGATCATCGCCAGATCGTTGGCACCATCACCCACCGCCAGCGCCTGCGCCGCGGTCAGGCCGCGTTCGGCCATCGCCCGTTCGAGTTCGGCCTGTTTGGTGCCGGAATCGACGATCGGCTTGGTCACCGTTCCTTCGAGTGCGCCGTCGGCCACCATCAGCTGGTTGGCGACCACGCGATCGAAGCCTATCTCCTTGCCCACGGGCTCGGCAAAGCGGGTAAAGCCGCCCGAGACGAGCACGCTATACGCGCCGAGCGCCTTCATCGTGCGCACCAACGTCGTCGCGCCCGGCATAAGCGTGACCCGCTCAGCGAGACACCGGTCGATCGCACCTTCGTCCAGACCTTTGAGCAGCGCGACCCGCGCATCGAGCGCGCCGGCGAAATCGAGTTCGCCACGCATCGCGCGTTCCGTGATCTCAGCGATCTCGGCCTTGATGCCGGCATAGTCGGCCAGTTCGTCGATGCACTCGACGGTGATCATCGTCGAATCCATGTCGGCGACAATCAGCGCCTTGCGCCGGCCCTCGCTCGGCTGGACCGCAACGTCGGTGCCGGCGAAGACGCCTTCGAGCGCAGCGCGTGCGGCGTCGGGGGAGAGGCCGAAGGCGATGTCGGCGGCGGCGCCTTCGTCCAGCCACCCCCAGGCGGCTGGCGCACAGCCGGCAGCGGCCAGGCGATCCTGTGCGGCGGAAATGTCGCCGGCAGAGAGTTTATCGGGGGCAATCAGCGTGGCTGTAAACATCGCGACTCCGAATAATGCCCTAACCCGTTCGCCCTGAGCTTGTCGAAGGGCCACTCTTCTTCTTTACCGGGCGGATGAAGAAAAGAACGGTGCTTCGACAGGCTCGGCACGAACGGTGTTTGGGATGTCGGTGAAACCCAGAGTCGCGCTCATCGCAGGGCCGACCGCGAGCGGCAAGTCCGCACTCGCGCTCGCCCTGGCCGAACGCTGTGGCGGGACGGTCATCAACGCCGACGCGAGCCAGGTCTATGCCGACCTGCGCATCCTGTCCGCCCGCCCGAGCGTGGAAGAAGAGGTGCGTGCCCCGCACAGGCTCTTCGGCCATGTCGACGGCGCCGACACCGCCTATTCCGCGGCCCGCTGGGCGGTCGAGGCAACCGCGGCCATCGACGCGGTGCACGTCGCCGGCGGCTTGCCGATCCTGGTCGGCGGCACCGGTCTCTACCTGCGCACTTTGATCGACGGCATCGCCCCGGTTCCGGCGATCGATCCCGACATACGTGCCACGGTCCGTGCCGCGCCGGTCGCCGAGAACCACGCACGTCTCGCCGAGTGCGACCCGACCGCCGCCGCGCGGCTGAACCGCGCGGACACGACCCGCATCGCCCGCGCGCTGGAAGTCGTGCTGTCGACCGGCCGCCCGCTCGCCGACTGGCAGGCGGAGCGTAGCGGCGGAATCGGCGCGCGGGTCGATGTCGTCGCCACGCTGCTGCTGCCCCCGCGCGACTGGCTGTTCGCGCGCTGCGGCACTCGACTTGAGGTGATGTTCGACACCGGCGGCGTGCCCGAGGTCGCCGCCCTGCTGGCGCGCGGGGACATTCCGCCCGACGCGCCCGTCCGCCGCGCGATCGGCGTGCCCGAGATCGCCGCGTGGCTCGTCGGAAATCTGACGAGGGACCAGGCACTTGCGCACGCCGCCGCGGCGACCCGTCAATATGCCAAGCGGCAATATACATGGTTCCGCAACCAGCCGCCCGCCGAGTGGGCGCGCATGCATGAGACACAAATGGACGATCAGATACGAGAAATTGAAATAAGATTACATGATTAGCTGTTGACGTATCATTTTTATGCCGTTAGCAGCCGCCGCGTTCGCATGATATTGCACCCGCGAACGTTTCAAGGATTTGTCGCCGTGACCGAATTGAGTGGAGCGAACATTCTCGTCCAGGCACTTACCGATCTCGGCGTCGAGATCGTGTTCGGCTATCCGGGCGGCGCGGTGCTTCCGATCTATGACGCGCTGTTCCAGCAGTCGAAGATTCGCCACATCCTTGTCCGCCACGAACAGGCGGCGACGCATGCGGCGGAGGGCTATGCCCGCGCGACCGGCAAGCCGGGCGTGGTGCTCGTCACCTCTGGTCCCGGCGCGACCAATGCGGTTACCGGCATCACAGACGCGCTGATGGATTCGATCCCGATGGTCGTCATCACCGGCCAGGTCCCCTCGACGCTGATCGGCACCGACGCGTTCCAGGAAGCGGATACCGTCGGCATCACGCGCCACTGCACCAAGCATAATTATCTGGTGAAGAACCCCGCTCATCTGGGCGCGACGATCCATGAGGCGTTCCATATCGCGACCTCCGGGCGCCCCGGCCCGGTCGTCGTCGATATCCCGAAGGACGTTCAGGTCGCCACCGCACGCTACGAAGCGCCGGGTCCGATCCAGCACAAGACCTATCGCCCGCAGGTCGAGCCGGACATGGCGGCGATCGAGCAGGCGGTCGATATGCTCGCCGCGGCCGAGCGTCCGGTGTTCTACACCGGCGGCGGCGTCATCAATGCGGGTCCGGAAGCGTCGCAGCTGCTGCGCGAACTGGTGGCGATCACCGGCGCGCCGGTCACGTCCACGCTGATGGGCCTGGGCGCCTTCCCCGCGTCGGACCCCAAGTGGCTCGGCATGCTCGGCATGCACGGGACCTACGAAGCCAATTACGCGATGAACAAGGCCGACCTGGTCATCGCGGTCGGCTCGCGCTTCGACGACCGCGTGACCGGCCGCCTCGACGCGTTCAGCCCTACCAGCCGCAAGGTCCATATCGACATCGACCGGTCGAGCGTGAACAAGACCGTTCGCATCGACCTGCCGATCATTGCCGATGCCCGCGCGGCGCTTGCGGCGATGCTGGAGGTGTGGGGCAAGCGCGGGCACCCGACGCCCGACCTGTCCGAATGGTGGGGCCGGATCGAGGGCTGGCGCCAGACCCGCTGTCTCGACTTCCCCGAAGGCGACGGCACCGAGATCTTGCCGCAGCGGGCGATCCGCGCGCTGTATGAAGCGACCAGGCATCGTGCCCCGATCGTCTCGACCGAAGTCGGCCAGCACCAGATGTGGGCAGCGCAGCATTTCGGCTTCGAAGGGCCGAACAAGTGGCTGACCAGCGGCGGTCTCGGCACGATGGGCTACGGCCTGCCCGCCGCGATCGGCGCGCAGCTCGGCCACCCGGATGCGCTGTGCATCGACATCGCCGGTGAAGCGTCGATCCAGATGAACATCCAGGAGCTGGCGACCGCGACCCAATATCGCCTGCCGGTCAAGATCTTCATTCTGAACAACGAATATATGGGCATGGTCCGCCAGTGGCAGGAGCTGACGTATCAGTCGCGCTATGCCGAAAGCTATTCGGACGCGCTGCCCGATTTCGTAAAGCTGGCCGAGGCGTACGGCTGGAAGGGCATCCGCATCGAAAAGCTCGAAGAACTCGACGACGGCATCGCTGCGATGCTCGACCACGATGGGCCGGTAATGGTCGATTGCCGCGTCGCGAAACTCGCCAATTGCTTCCCGATGATTCCAAGCGGCGCGGCGCATACCGAGATGCTGCTGCAGGCGGCGGAAGTCTCGGGCGAGATGGACGACGAGGCGAAGGCGCTGGTTTGACCTTCATATCCTCCCCGCTCGCGGGGAGGGGGACCGAGACGCGAAACGCGGCTTGGTGGAGGGGCGTGCGGCAGGCGAAGCTTTGGTGGAGGCCCCCCTCCACCAAAACTTCGCTGGCGGTCCCCCTCCCCGTGCCGGGGAGGATTTTCTAGAACATGCACATCAAGTCCGAAACCACCGAACGCCACACGCTGGCGGTCATCGTCGACAACGAACCCGGCATCCTCGCGCGGATCGCGGGGCTCTTCACCGCGCGCGGCTACAATATCGAAAGCCTGACCGTGTCCGAGGTTACAGAGGACAAGGCGGTCAGCCGGATCACCATCGTCACGTCGGCCAGCGCGCATGTCCTCGAACAGATCGTGGCTCAGCTCGACCGGCTGGTCCCCGTCCACAAGGTCCGCGACCTGACCGCGGAGGGGCAGCACGTCGAGCGCGAGCTCGCACTGGTGAAGGTCGTCGGATCGGGCGACCACCGTATCGAGGCGCTGCGCCTCGCCGACGTCTACCGAGCACGCGTGGTCGATGCGACGACGTCGAGCTTCGTGTTCGAAGTGACCGGCGGTCGCGAGAAGATCGACAAGTTCGTCGAGCTGATGAGCGAAGTCGGCCTGCTCGAAGTCGCCCGCACCGGCATCGTCGCCATCGCGCGGGGCCGCGAGGGGGCCTGAACAAAAACTGTCGTGCTCCCGCGCAGGCGGGAGCCTAGAGCCAAGAGCGTACCGGCCTGCGGCCCTAGGCTCCCGCCTTCGCAGGAGCACGTTTGGGACAAGAAAGGGAGTTATCCAATGCGTGTCTATTACGATCGCGACGCCGATCTGAACCTGATCTCCGACAAGAAGATCGCTATCCTCGGCTACGGCAGCCAGGGGCACGCCCACGCGCAGAACCTGCGCGATTCGGGCGTGAAGGACGTCGCGATCGCGCTGCGCGACGGCTCGGCTACCGCGAAGAAGGCCGAAGGCGCGGGCTTCAAGGTCATGAACAACAAGGACGCGGCCGCCTGGGCCGACATCCTGATGATCCTGGCCCCCGACGAGCATCAGGCGGCGATCTATGCCGAGGACCTGCACGCCAACCTGAAGCCCGGCAGCACCATCGCCTTCGCCCACGGCCTGAACGTCCATTTCGGCCTGATCGAGCCGCGCGACGACATCGACGTCATCATGATCGCGCCGAAGGGTCCCGGCCACACCGTGCGCAGCGAATATGTGAAGGGCGGCGGCGTGCCGTGCCTCGTCGCGATCCATCAGGACAAGTCGGGTAATGCCCACGACATCGCGCTAGCCTATGCGTCAGGCGTCGGCGGCGGCCGTTCGGGCATCATCGAGACGAACTTCCGCGAGGAATGCGAAACCGACCTGTTCGGCGAACAAGCGGTTCTCTGCGGCGGCATCACCCACCTGATCCAGGCCGGGTTCGAGACTTTGGTCGAGGCCGGCTACGCGCCCGAAATGGCCTATTTCGAGTGTCTCCACGAAACCAAGCTGATCGTCGACCTGCTGTACGAAGGCGGCATCGCCAACATGCGCTATTCGATCAGCAACACCGCCGAGTACGGCGACATCGTGACGGGTCCGCGGATCATCACCGACGAGACAAGAAGGAAATGAAGCGGGTGCTGGCCGACATCCAGTCGGGCCGATTCGTGAAGAACTTCGTGCTCGACAACCGTGCGGGCCAGCCGGAACTGAAGGCTGCGCGCAAGCTGGCCGAAGCGCATCCGATCGAAAAGACGGGCAGCGAACTGCGCGCGATGATGCCGTGGATCGGGGCGAACAAGTTGGTCGACAAGGCCAAGAACTAAGGACCTTAGTTCGCACTTGTCGGCCAACCGGCCGGCCCGGCAGAGCCGGCCCATAGGGCCCGGCTCTGCCGGGTCCGACGGGCTGGCGGGGTAAGGCAGACGCCCGACATCCCCCTTCCCGTCCACCGCCCCTTCCGCTAACCCGCCCCGGCAATGCCCGCGTCGTACCGTATCTCCGCCTACGACGCCCGCCCGCCACTCCGCGAACGCCTGGCCGCCTCTGGCCTGTCGATCGGCATCATCACCGCCCTGGTGCTCGCGCTGCTCTGGGCCACGACCGCTAAGTTCGTCGACATGGGCGACCGCGGCAATCCGCTGACGACGTTCGACGTCAACGCCCCCGACGCCCCGAAAAGCCCGACCAAGGCGCAGGCCCAGCCGCGACCGCAGCAACCGAAGGCGGACACCACCCCGCCCCCGCCGGCGAAGAGCGCCCCGCAGCCGCCGACGCCGCCACTGCCCGTCCCCGTTCCCCGCCCACCCGACATGATCGTGCTGAGTCGCGACGACTTCGCCGCATCCGACATCGGCCGCATCAAATCGAAGGCCGCGCCCACCAGCGAAGGCCAGGCGTCGGCCAGTGCCGGCGGCGGCAAGCCGGTCTATGGCCCGAGCGACGCACCCGGCGGCCGCACGATGTACGCCGCCGACTGGTATCGCGAACCGACCCGAGCAGAGATGGCGCCCTACATGCCCGCCAGCGCGACCGAAGGCTGGGGCATGATCGCCTGCCAGACCGCCGAGCGTTACCGCGTCGAAAACTGCCGCGAGCTCGGGCAATCGCCGGGGTCCGGAATCGCACGCGGCATGCGGCAGGCGGCATGGCAGTTTATGGTCATCCCGCCGTCGATCGACGGCAAGCCGCAGATCGGCGTGTGGGTGCGCATCCGCTACGACATCATCCGCGGCGTGGTGAAATAGCGCGACGCTCCCGACGACCGGCGACAATCGTTTCGCAAACGCTGCGTTTCGAAATCGGAGTTTGACGCCCCACCGCCGCTCCTTCACCCTCGTGCCAACCAGATAGGGAGACATTACATGCGCCTGCCGCTCATCCTGATCGCCGCCACCGCCGCGATCGCCACGCCGATCGTTGCTCAGCAGGCGATGCAGGCGCCGGGGTCGAAAAATCCGGCCGCCATCACCGGGGGCACCTATTCGGTCGATCCCAACCACACGCTGGTCGGCTGGCGCGTCGATCATTTGGGCTTCAACGACTATTTCGGCATCTTCGGCAGTGTCACCGGCACGCTGACGCTCGACCCGAAGCGCCCCAACGCGTCGAAGGTCGATGTGACCATCCCGGTATCGAAAGTGACGACGGCCAGCGCCGGCCTGACCGCGCACCTGCTGCGTGCCGGCAAGGACGGCGGCAAGCCAGACTTCTTCGGCGCCGCTCCGGCCGACGCCCGCTTCGTATCGACCAGCGTCGTCGCCACCGGTCAGCGCGCGAAGATCGCCGGCAATCTGACGCTGAACGGCGTAACGAAGCCGGTGACGCTCGACGCCACTTTCTCGGGCGCGGGCAAGATGCCGGCGCAGATGGGCGGGAAGGAAACCGTCGGCTTCCACGCGTCGACCACGATCAAGCGCAGCGACTTCGGCGTGAACTACGCCATCCCGATGGTGTCGGACGCGGTGAAGCTCGACATCACCGCGGCGTTCGAGAAGTAAGGTACATCGGGGCGCGTCCGCTTACGCAGCGCGGCGCGCCTCGGCAAAGCTGGTGAAGGTCGCTCGGACATTGGCCGACGCGCCGGACACCAGATCGGCCACGCGCGCGATGAAACCGTCGGCATCGGTCCCTGTGGCGCGATAGGCCATCGACCAACTGCCGAATTCTCGAGCGTCGACCGTCCGATCCGAAAGGATGACGATCGCACGATGCCTGGGGTCGCCCTCGATCCGCGACAGCGCTCGCGCGACGGCCGACGGCTCGCCCTCCAGCGCCTGCAGAAACCGCTTGCCATCGAAATACAGCAGACCCGTCACGCCGTCGGCCGTGTTGTTGCGGTTCGACGTCGCCAGGATCTCGTTTGCATCGTTGGCGATCACACTGCCCGCAGCGGTGCTGATATACAGTATCTGGCGCATGTCGCAGTCGATCCGTTCGAGCCCCCCGCCCGTCATGCTCTTTTGAGATGGAAACCTTAAATCATTGAAAATGCGCAGTTGATCGACATCAACTGATCGCAGCCGATTCATCGAGAAAACTGGTTGCAATTGTTACGCTGGACTTGGGCCCCGGATGCGCGATAGGCGAGAGGTGCAATGACGACGATGCTTCGCCTCTCGCTGCTTCGACTTACGCGCCCTTAGGCGCGACCGACGGCTGCGCGCGAATGACGCGCGGCGATCCGCCTAAGGGCCAAAGCACCGACCCGAAAGACGAACCGCTGACGCGAGCGAGAGCATTCCCATGTTGCGCAATCCTTCGACCAAATACCGCCCCTTCCCGACCATCGCCCTGCCCGACCGCCAATGGCCGTCGCGGACGATCACCCAGGTCCCGCGCTGGCTGTCGACCGATATGCGCGACGGCAATCAGGCTCTGATCGACCCGATGGACGCGGAGAAGAAGGCGCGTTTCTTCGACCTGCTGGTGTCGGTCGGGCTGAAGGAGATCGAGGTCGGTTTCCCGAGCGCCGGCGCGACCGAATTCGACTTCATCTCGGGCCTCGTCCGGAACGGTCGCATTCCCGACGACGTGACCGTCCAGGTGCTGACCCAATCGCGCCGCGACCTGATCGAAACGAGCTTCGCCAGCCTGGAGGGGGCGAAGACCGCGATCGTCCACCTCTACAACGCCGTCAGCCCGGCGTGGCGGCGCATCGTTTTCGGCATGACGCCGGCGCAGGTGCGCGAGGTCGCGGTCGAAGGTGCGAAGGTGCTTCGCGACCAGGCTGCCAAATATCCCGGCACCGACTGGCGGTTCGAATATTCGCCCGAGACCTTCTCGACCGCCGAACTGGAGGTCAGCCTCGACGTCTGCGAGGCGGTGATGGACGTGCTCCAGCCGACGCCGGACAAGCCGATCATCTTCAACCTGCCCGCGACCGTCGAATGCGCGACGCCCAACGTCTATGCAGATCAGGTCGAATGGTTCGGGCGCAACATCCGGAATCGCGACTCGGTCGTCATCTCGCTCCACACCCACAACGACCGCGGTACCGGTGTCGCTGCGACCGAGCTGGGGCTGATGGCGGGCGCCGACCGTGTCGAGGGCTGCCTGTTCGGCAATGGCGAGCGTACCGGCAACGTGTGCCTCGTCACCGTCGCGCTCAACATGTACACGCAGGGAATTGATCCGGGCCTCGATTTCTCGGACATCGACCGGGTCATCAAGACGGTCGAATATTGCACCCAACTGCCGGTCCACCCGCGTCATCCCTACGGTGGCGACCTGGTCTTTACCGCCTTTTCGGGTAGCCATCAGGACGCGATCAAGAAGGGCTTCGCGGCGCAGGACGCGCGCAATGACGATTATTGGGAAGTCCCCTACCTGCCGATCGACCCGAAGGACGTCGGTCGCGATTACGAAGCCGTGATCCGCGTCAATTCGCAGTCGGGCAAGGGCGGCGTGGCCTGGGTGCTGGAACAGGACAAGGGCCTGAAGCTGCCCAAGCGCCTGCAGGCCGACTTCAGCCGGTACGTCCAGGCAATGGCCGACGCGACCAGCCGCGAACTGGGCGCGGCCGATATCTGGTCCTGCTTCGAGGCGACGTATCTGGCCAAAGCGAGCGACCGTTTCGCCCTGGTCGATTATGAGGAAAGCGGCGCGGTCGGCGATCGCATCTTCGTCGGCCGCGTAGCGGTGGACGGCGAGGAACGCTCGATCTCCGGCCGCGGCAACGGCCTGATCTCAGGCGTGATCGCGGCGCTCGCAGACACGACCGGGCCGGTGCTCGACGTGGTGGACTATTCCGAACACGCCATCGGCCACGGCGCCGATGCGCAGGCGGCCGCCTATGTCGAATGCCGCACCGCAGACGGCGGTACGGTCTGGGGCGTGGGCATCGATGCCGACGTTGCGACCGCGAGCGTTCGCGCGGTGCTCAGCGCGGCGAATCGGGCGGGGTGAGCAGGCGCAGACGCAACAGCGTCTGCATGTCGCGATGGCCGTCGGCGATCAAAAGGACAACGACCGCATCCTCGATCCCACGGTAGAGCATGCGGTTTCGCCTGACGACGATTTGTCGCGTCATCTGGGGACCGATGGTGCGTAGGTCGACCGGAACCGATCCGCGCTCTGGAAACTCTACGAGCGCCGTAATCCGTCGACTTATCTCAGCCAGAACGCGCTCGGCGATCTCTATGCTTTCCGTAGCGACCAGATGATCGTCGAGCGCTTCGAGATCCCGACGAGGAGCTGGCGTGAAGAAGATCCTGTACCGCCGGCTCATCGATCAGTGGAGCGAGGGGCGCGGACAGCGTCATCGACTTCGTCGGCAGGCATACGCGCGCCGGGACGCAATGTCCTCATCGGCCAATGCGATGATCCGCAGCAGCGCCAGCGTCTCCCGCGTTTCTTCGTAGCTGCGAACGTCCTGCAGCACCGCCTTCGCTTCGCCGTTCTGCTCAACAATCAACGGATAGCGGGTTTCCGTCAGCTGATCGAGGATCTCCGCGACGTTCGCCGCGACGTAGCTGATCGACTTGATCTT
Source organism: uncultured Sphingomonas sp. (assembly GCA_913776045.1). Classification (GTDB taxonomy): domain Bacteria; phylum Pseudomonadota; class Alphaproteobacteria; order Sphingomonadales; family Sphingomonadaceae; genus Sphingomonas. Next base: position 52,342 of record CAJYOI010000042.1, on the reverse strand, counting down.
GATCGAATGGCGCATGGCGATCTCCCAATGAACCGAATCTAGTCCGCCTGGTGCATCAGCATAAGGTCGGCTGGGCGAACCAGTCGCGCGCATGGGCCCGCACCGCCACCCCATGCGCGGGATGGTCGGCGTCCTCGGCAAGTTCGATCAGCCGCTGCATGCCGATCAGCGTTTCCACCCGCGCCCGGTCGATCGCCTGCCCGGTTCGCGCTTCGTACGCCGCGATCACATTGCGCGCGAATTCCCGGGAAACATACGCCGGCTCGATGAACTCCTCGTGCCGCCCGACAACCGCGACGTCGCCGAAATCATAGACCCCGGCCAGCCGTCCCGCCTGCACATCGAAGGCGAAATTGCGGCCATGGGCATCGAGGTAACAAAGCCCCTCACCCAGTGGATCGGGTTCGAGTGCGGCGTGATCGGCAATCATCCGCTCTGCCGCGCCGCGCAGATCGGACGGGAGAAGCGCAAGACCGTCTGCGAGATCGACGTCGTCCTCCTCGCCCTCCGTGGGCACATCCACGACAGACCAATCCGCGTCGATCGCATGAAGCTCGGCCAGGAACCGCGCGACATCCTTCGCCAAGTCGGTCCGGCGATCCACCGACAGCGTGGTATAGGTGTCGACGGTCAGCGCCGCGCCCGGCAGCATCCGGTGGCGGGTGAACAACGGCGGCCCATCGATGACGATCATGTCCGGCACCGGCATCGTCAGCCGAGGCCGCACGATGTCGAGCACCGCCGCCTCGCGTCGCAATGCATCGACGCCGTCCTCGTCCCGCGGAAACTTGCAGATCCACGGCCCCGCCTCGATCGCGACGCTATCCCAGCCGCCGTCGTGCACCGTCATCGCTTCACCCGCGAGGTCGGGGTACGCCGCGACCACCGTCCGATGCATCGCTGCGGGATCGGTGAGGATCATCGCATTCCCATCAAGGCCAAGACTTCCTTGCGGCTGCGTTCGTCCTCGCGGAAAATGCCCATCATCCGGCTGGTGACCATGCCGACGCCGGGCGTCCGGACGCCGCGGGCGGTCATGCAGGCGTGGGTCGCCTCGATCACGACGGCCACGCCGCGCGGCTTGAGTCCTTCCCAGATGCAATCCGCGACTTCCGCCGTCAGCCGCTCCTGCACCTGCAGCCGACGGGCATAGCCGTGCAGCACACGCGCCAGCTTTGAAATACCGACGACATGATCCTTCGGCAGATAGGCGATGTGCGCACGACCTATGATGGGGGCCATGTGATGTTCGCAGTGCGACTGGAACGGAATATCCTTCAGCAGCACGATTTCGTCGTACCCGCCGACCTCCTCGAACACGCGGGACAGATGGACCTTCGGATCCTCGCCATAGCCCTGGCAATATTCCTTCCATGCGCGTGCCACGCGCTTCGGGGTGTCGAGCAGGCCTTCGCGCGTCGGATCGTCGCCCGCCCAGCGAATCAGCGTCGCGACCGCCGCTGCGACGTCGTCGGGTACGGGAACTTTGGGCGCAGGGCCGATGAGATCGCCATCGGAAATGTCGGATGCGTGAGAGTCGATCATTGTGTTCCTTCGGCTTGCGATCCGGTTTCCGCTACGGCATCGGTCCTCAAAACCAGACGCTTACGGCGGATCGTTCCATTCGGGCAACATTGGCGCAAATCCGCCAATTCCAAGCCCTGCTATTGTTGACGCGCCGAAACCGGTTTCGTTACTTGAGCGTAGTAGATTTTTCAGTCGGTACGCCAGAGGCGGCCGGCACCGAAGAGGGGATGTCTTTTATGAAAACCAGCCTGTTCACTGCATCCGTTCTGGCGATGGTCGCTGCTACGCCTGCCACAGCGCAAACTGCGCCGACCACCGGCACCGGTGGCGCGGCCGCGAGCGAGCAGGACTATCAGTCGGCCAACGACATCGTCGTTACCGCGACCCGCCGCGACGAAACCGTGCAGGACGTACCGATCGCGATCACCGCTGTCGCCGGCGACCTGTTGCAGAACGCCAACGTCACCGACGTGCGCGGGCTGGAGCAGTTGGCGCCGTCGCTGCAGACCGTTACCGGCCAGTCGAACGCCAACAACACCAACATCTCGATCCGCGGTATCGGCACGTCGGGCGACAATCCCGGCTTCGAACCAGCCGTCGGCATCTTCATCGACGGCGTCTTCCGCAGCCGCGCCGGTATCGCGGTCGCCGAGCTTCCCGAAGTCGACCGCGTCGAAATCCTGCGCGGGCCGCAGGGTACGCTGTTCGGTCGCAACACCTCGGCCGGCGCGCTCAGCATCTTCACCGCGCAGCCGAAGTTCGATCTCGGCGGCTATGTCGAGGGCACGTACGGCAATTACGACGCCTATTCGGTGAAGGCCGGCGTGACCGGCCCGGTCAGCGAGCAGCTGGCGCTTCGCGTAGACGGCGGCTGGCGGCAGCGTGACGGCTACATCAAGGATGCGAACACGCCGGGCCGCGCGATCAACGACCTCGACCGCTGGTACGTCCGCGGTCAGGCGCTGTACGACACGTCCGCCTTCAGCTTCCGCCTGATCGGGGATTACTACAAGACCGACGAGCAGTGCTGCGGCGCCGTCACCGTAGTGCGTGGCCCGACCGCGGCCGCGATCGACGCGATCGCCGGCCTGTCGGGGCGCGACGGCATCTACGATGGCCCGCCGCAGGATCGCACGATGGCGATCTCGCCCAATCGCAACTATGCCGAAAAGGTGCGCGACTGGGGCGTGTCAGGTGAGCTGAACGCCGACATCGGCGACCTGAAGCTGACCTCGATCACCGCCTATCGCGACTGGCGCGTGCTGCGCGATCAGGACATCGATTTCTCGGGTATCGATCGTGCCTATCGTCAGGGCTACCGCGTCGGCATCAAGGACTTCACGCAGGAACTGCGCCTCCAGGGCTCGCTGTTCGACGGCAAGCTCGATTTCCTTGTCGGCGGCTTCTACCTGAACGAAGACAATCGCCTGTACGACACGGTGCGCCTGGGCAACGACGCTAACCGCTATGTCGACTTCCTGTTGCGCGGCGCGACGGCCAGCGCAGCGCTGCCGACCGGTGCGCAATTCTTCGGCTCATTCCCGGCCGCCGGCCAGGCGGGCGGCGTGCCGCTGTTCAGCCAGGTTCTGCTGGCTTCCAGCCCGCAACTCCAGGCCGCAGCTGCTGCCAATCCGGCGCTGTTCGCCTATTTGAACACGCCGCTGACCGGCAATGCCGCGGGCCAGGGCAACAACAATGACTATGGCACGAAGACCAACGCGTTTGCCGCCTTCACGCACAACATCATCAACGTCACCGACCGGCTGTCGCTGACGCTGGGCGCGCGCTGGAACCACGAAACGAAGGACTTCAGCGCGACGATCCGCAACGACACCACCGCGTGCGGCTTCTTCAACAGCGCCGACCCGCGCGCCGTGACCTATCGCACCGCGATCCGCGCGGCGAACCAGACGCTGTTCAACAACCTGTTTCTGCTGTCGTGCAATCCGGCGGTATCGACCGAATTCAACGGCAGCTATGCCGATAAACGGACCGAGGACAAGCTGACCAGCACCGCCAAGCTGTCCTACAAGCTGTCGGACAAGGTACTAAGCTACGTCAGTTACGACCGCGGTTATAAGTCGGGCGGCTACAACATGGACCAGGCGAGCTTCGACTCGGTCATCCTGGGCGGCAACGGCCCGCAGGCGAGCGATCTGCGTTTCGGCGCCGAGACGGTCGACGCGTACGAACTGGGCGTCAAGATGAGCCCCTCGCGCGCCTTCACCTTCAATGCCGCGGTCTTCTACCAGAAGTTCCAGAACCTGCAGAACCTGCTGTTCAGCGGCAACAGCTTCGTCGTCTTCAACATTCCGCGCACGACCAGCAAGGGCGTCGAGGCCGAAGCGGTCATTCAGCCGATCCGCGATTTCAACGTCCGCCTGGGCTACACCTGGCTCGACGCGCGCTATGACGCATCGAACAATTTCAATGGTACGCTCTTCGCCGGCTCCGAGGGTCAGCGTATTAATAACCAGCCCGAGAATGTCGTTACGATCGCCACGACCTGGACCCCGCGCCTGACCAGCGAATGGCGCGCGTTGCTCCACGCCGACATGCGCTACAATTCGGAGGTCAACATCCCCTCGGCGTCGCCCAACCCGATCACGGGCCGCACGCCGATCTTCAATCCGGGCTATCCGATCATCAACGCGCGCATCGGCGTGCAGAGCGAAGACCGCACCAAACGCCTGGAACTGTGGGTCGAAAACCTGACGAACCAATATTACAACGTCACGGGCTTCGCGGTGCCGGAGCAGACCGGCACGTTCGCCGGCTACCCCAGCCAACCGCGCTTCTACGGCATCACCGGCCGCTTCGGCTTCTGACGCATTTCGGGAGGGGGCCGTTTCGGCGGTGCGCCCCCTCCCCCTCTCGACAGGGCCGGTCCTTTCGGCCATGCAACCATCAGCACGCCGCGAGATTATCTTCCTATCGATTCCCGATGAGGAGATGGTTTGGTGACGAAGCAGCTGAAGAAGGGCGACGAGGTAAAGTGGAAATCGCCCGGCGGAACGGCGCACGGTAAGGTCGAGAAGAAGGTGACGTCGAACACCTCGATCAAGGGCCACAAAGTGAGCGCCACGCCGGACGACCCGCAATACATCGTCAAGAGCGACAGCGGGGGCAAAGCGGCGCACAAGCCGTCGGCGCTTACCAAGGAATAACCAGTCAGCGCCCTGCGGGGCGGCTGCAACGACAGGAGAAGACAATGGCAGAAGCGAAGAAGGCAGGTGCGGCACGCGGCGGCATCTCGAAGCCGGTGACCCCCTCGCCCGAGCTCGCCGCAGTCGTCGGCAACGGCCCGCTGCCGCGCAGTGAGATTGTCAGCAAGATGTGGGAACACATCAAGAAGAACAATCTCCAGAACCCGGAAAACAAGCGCGAAATCCTGGCCGACGACAAGCTCAAGAAGGTCTTCGGCAAGGACAAGGTCACGATGTTCGAAATGAACAAGCACATCAGCGGCCACGTGAAGGGCTGATCCAGCCCTTCGACGTTCGAAACCGTCGACACGCGAAAGCGCCGGCCGGGCCCCTGCCCCGCCGGCGTTTTTTTGTGTGTGGACCGGCGTGGGTGGCATTCGTTCCCACCGCCCGTAGGGGTACCTCGCACACTTACGCTGCCCCTCAGCCGGTGCAGAACGATCAACAGAAGTCGGCGTCATCCTGCACAGAAACCGGGCCAGCCAACCACCGATAGGTGATCGTTCGACAGGTCCGTTTAGAGACATTTCGCTGAGTGTGGTTGGCTGCCCCGCCCGCCGCCACGCATCACGCGCAGGCGGCTTCTGAAACGGTGCCGGCACGATACGCAGTCGCCCTAGGCCTAGAGTCTGATTCATTTAAGTAGAAGCGTATTCACTGTTGCGGAGGTAGTTGGCGCATTCGTGAGGTGGGAAGGCCTCGAGGAGTGAACCAATCTGCTTCCATGTCGCCTTGACCGATCGGGTGTTGGCCTTGCGGAGCAGGGTCTTGAGCTTGGCAAAGACGTGCTGGATTGGGTTGAGGTCGGGCGAGTAGGGCGGCAGAAAGAGGAGCCTGGCGCCGACGGAGCGGATGAGCTGTCGCACGGCCTTGCTCTTGTGGCTGCCGAGGTTGTCCATGGCGACGATGTCGCCGCTCGAGAGGGTAGGCACCAGGAACCGCTTGACATAGGCGGCAAAGCTCTCGCCGTTGATGGGGGCATCGAGCACGAGTGGCGCGTCGATGCGATCATGCCGGAGCGCAGCCAGAAACGTGAGCGTGCGCCAGTGGCCGTGCGGGATCTTGTCGACCAGCGGCAGGCCACGCGCGCACCAGCCGCGCAGGCGTGTCATGTTGGTCTTGGCCCAGATCTCATCGATGAAGACGAGGTGACGCGGATCGATCCGGCCCTGATACTTGCGCCATTGTGCCCGGCGTCTTGCGATCACGGGCCGATCCTGCTCGCGGGCGATCAGCGTCTTTTTTTGAACGTGATCCCAGCCTCACGCACGATCCCCCACACCGAACCGTAGCTCGTCACAACGCCGCGTTCACCCAACTCGGCTACCAGGCCGCGCAACGTCACGTCCGGCTAGGTCGCCAATCGCTCCAGCAGCCACGCACGCTCGGCCGCCAGAGACCGCGGCTGCTTGCGTCCCAGCGGTCGGGCCGCGGCGCTACCCGTTGCGCGGAGCCGCTGCGACCACGTCACCGCACTCGATACGCTGACGCCGAACAACTCAGCCGTCGCCCGGCACGTCCGGCCACCCAGAACCGATGCCGCCACCCGCTCACGCAGATCATCCGAATAAGCCCGACCTATACCCACCGACCTCCGTACGGCCAGCAGCTTGAATCAGAATTCCCCCGCCTTGTGAATCCCCCAACCGATTCCGCTCACATGACTCAGATTCTAGAGCCGACCGCCAGCCATCGATATTCAGCCACGGGTACGAAAACCAAGGGCGGCCGATGCGATCGCCTCACTGTCGAACCAACGATCGAGAACGCATACCCGATGTTTTTAGCCCGCCCAGAATCGGCTCAAACAAAAAAAGGGTCCCGGGACAAAGTCCCAGGACCCTCTAGTCCAAAACGGCCTACTGATTAGATCTGCAGACCGTAACCAAAGCCGGCGTTCCCGTCGGTGTCGAACAGCGCGGTGACACCGGTAACGCCCGTGATCTGTACGATGTCGGTGAACGCCGCGGTGATCGCATTGGCAGCCGCGTTCACGTCCGAGAGCTCACCGATATAGGTGTTGCCCTGATAGGTGAATGCGACAACGCCCTTGCCGCCGTCGAAGCCCTGCGTGTTGAACTCCTGCTCAACCAGCTGGATGGCTGCGAGCAGGCTCGTCGAGCTGTTGATAGCGTTCTGCAGAACCGAGCCAGCCTGGACGACGCCGTTGTTCACCGACGCATTCAGGCCGTTGGCGACCATGTTCGAACCGAAGTCGATCACATCAGCCGTCGAGGTGAAAGCGTTGTTGGTCACCGAGCCGGCTTGGAAGCCCGAGATGGCTTCCACACCGAACGACGTACCACCACGGCCCGCGTCGCCATCATTGATGATAACCGTGTCGCGGGCGCCGTCGCCGCCCAGATTGATCGCGTCGATGCCGGCACCGCCAACGATCAGGTCCGAACCCGTGCCGCCGGTGATGGTGTCGTTGCCGTTACCGCCGTACAGTTGGTCGCCGCCTGCACCGCCGTCGATGACGTCGTTGCCGTCCCCGCCGCTGATGAAGTCGGCACCACCGCCGCCGTTCAGGACGTCGGCACCTGCGCCACCCACGATCGAGTCGTTGGCCGCACCACCGGTTACGGTCAGGACGTGACCGCTCGACACCGCACCGCCGTTGAAGTTCAGCACTTCACCGGTGGTCGCATCGTCGGACGTGCCGAAGATGCCGTCAGCGCCCGCGCCCGTCGAAACGACACGGAGTGCCGAACCGTCGACCGTGAGCGATGCCGTCGTGCTGTCGAACGACGTATCGTTGACGGTAACATTGTAGCTGGTCGCCGTGCCGGCAGAACCCGGAGTCGCCACGGCCGTGCCGGCGGTGCTGGCGAGGCCAGCTGCAAGAGCGATCGTCTCGATCGAGTAGATACCCGACGACGGGGTTGCGCCACCAACAGCCGCGACCGAAAGGGTCACAGTCTGCGTAGTGCCGTTGCCCGACACGTTCAGCGTATCGCTGCCGCCCTGACCGTTGATCAAGTCAGCAGTCGTCAGCGTGCTGCCGACGTTGATGACGTCATTGCCTGCACCCGCCTGGACGACATCCGTACCACCACCCTGGGTCGTGTTCGCAACACCGATGTTGATGGTGTCAGCGAACGACGAACCGACAAAGGTCACGCTGTTAGACGCAGAGATGATGTCATTCAGCGTCGTGCCGGCGTTCAAACCGGACACCGAGATGGTGCTGCCGCTTGCGTTTGCACCGAACGAGTAGCTCGTGAACCCGGCCGCCTGAGCGAACTGGCCCGCCGAGAAGTTGTACACGCCATTCGACAGACGCAACGCCTCGATGCTCGTGTAACGACCGCTGAAGCCAAAATCGCCGATCGAACCACCGCCGGTGATTTCCAGCGTGTCGGTGCCATCGCCGCCATCGACGCTGTCACCGTCATTGGCGAATTCGGTTCCGGTCACGATGATCGAGTCGTTGCCAGCGCCACCACGGATGGTGTCGTTGCCAGCCCCGCCGACCAGCGTGTCATCGCCAGCGCCACCCTCGAGGGTGTCGTTGCCGTCGCCACCATTCAGGGTGTCGTTGCCGTCGCCACCATTCAGGGTGTCGTTGCCCAGCCCGCCGTTCAGAACGTCGTTGCCGGCGTTGCCGGTGAGCGTATCAGCCTGCGCGCCGCCCGTGATGACGTCGTTACCGGCACCACCAAGCACGGTGTAGCTACCGTCGGTTTCCGCCGAGCCATTGAACGTCAGCGTTTCGGTGGCACTGAGGTCGTCACCACCACCAACGGCACCGTTGCCGCCAAGGTCGTAGATCTTCGTGCCCAGGCTGGACGCATCGACAACGGCCGTCTGACCGGCGGCAACGTTCGCGTTGTCCGCGGTGATGCTGTAGCTGATGGCGTTGCCGGCACCTGCCGCCGAGCCATTCGTCCCACCGACCAGAGTCAGACGCTCGACATTGGTCAGGTTCGCGTTCGCCGGAATGACGTACACGAAGTTGTTACCGCGACCAAAGCGCTCGATGTCCGTGTTGACCGAGACGCCGTTGCGAACGACCGTGCCGCCGACGATCAGTTCGTCCGAACCGGCGCCACCGTCGATGGTCGTACCAGCAAAGAGGTTGAAGCCGGCGAAGATCTTGTCATCGCCAGCACCAGTGTAAACGGCGTTGGTGCTGAACGGCAGCACATTAACGACGTCGTTGCCCGAACCGGTGATCACCGACCCGCCGTTCGTGTTAACGGTCAGACCTACCGTGTACGCCGACGCGTTCAGGTCCTCCTCACCGTTGTTGACGGTCACGATGCCGGCAGCCTGTGCGTTTGCACCCAGCGTGACTTCGGCATTGGCGCCGGCCGAGGTCATATCGCCGACGGTACCCGTGGTTACCGTCGTCGTCAGAACTTCCACGCCCGACTTGTTTGCAAACACTGCATCGGTCAACGCGGTCGAGCTGGTGACGGTGATGGTGTCCGTGCCCGCCGTGCCGGTGTCGGCAAGGATTTCAGCGGCAACCAGTTCGCCGTCGGCGTAGATGTAGTTGTCGCTACCTTCGCCACCGTTCAGCGTGTCGTTACCGGCACCGCCCGTGATGGTGTCGTTGCCGGCACCACCGTTCAGCGTGTCCGCACCGGCCCCGCCGGTCAGGACGTCATCACCAGCGCCACCCGTCACCGAGACAGCGCGCGTGCCGGTGAGGGCCGACGCATTAACCGTCAGGGTTTCGTTGAACGTGGCGTTGTTCACACTCGTCGAACCACGCAGCGCGCCGCCGTTGATCGCAAGCGTGGTGCCCGATGCAACGTTCGCGTCGACGAACGACAGGTTGTACGCAACCGCCGAACCGGTCGGGGCGGCGTTGAGCTGGATCGCTTCGAAACCGGTGAAGCCCGAGCCGAAGTTAAGCGTGTACGTCGCGGTCGTGCCGGTCGCGAGCGTGCCGCCCTGACCGTTGACTGCACCGCCGAGAACCAGCGTGTCGGTCCCCGTACCGCCGGTCAGCGTGGTGTTGGTGTTTGCCAGCGCATAGCCGCCGATGACGGTGTCGTTGCCCGAACCGCCGTTCACCGAGCCGGTGAACGCCTGGAAGCCAGCCGACGAGGTCGTGTGACCCAGGCCAACCAACGTCGCCTGCTGCGCCGTCTGGTTCTGCAGAACGATCGTGTCGTTGCCCGAACCCGTGACAGTCGCGCCCGTGCCGTAGACGGTCAGGTCGGCGGTGTACGCGCTGGCCGTCAGGTCGTCGTCACCGGCGTAGACCGTGCGGATGCCGGTCGCCTGAGCGTTTGTGCCGATCGTGACTTCCACAGCACCACTGTTCGTGACGTTGGTTGCCAGACCCTCGATGCCCGTCCGGCCGGCGAACTGCGCATCGGTCAGAGCGGTCGAGCTGGTGATGGCGAGATAATCGACATCGTTAGCACCGGTGCCGCTGTCGGCAACCGTCTCGTTTGCCACGAACTCGCCATCTGCGAAGGTGTAGATATCACTACCCTCACCACCGTCGAGCAGCGTGTCGATGCCAGCGCCACCGTTGATGATGTCGTTACCCGCGCCACCAAGAAGGCTGTCGGACCCCGCGCCACCGTTGAGGGTGTCGTTACCGGCGCCGCCGACGAGGAAGTCAGCGTTCGCACTTCCCGTCACGACGTCATCGCCGCCACCAGCGTTGATATACGAGCCAAGCGTCGAACCATTCGGCAGGTTTGCAGCCAGAGTCGTCGTTTCGCTAAGAGCCGTACCCAGCACGACTTCGTTGAAAGTGCCACGCGCGGTGCCCGATACGTCACGAACGTCGAACTGGCCACCGGCGAAGCGGATGCCTTCGTCGTCAAAACGGACAACGCCGCCGACCAGGTTGTCGTTCGCGTCTTCCGACTGAACGGCGACGGCCAGCGTCGTGCCGTCCGCGTCGAACGCCGTGCCGTTGCCGACCGCGGTGCTTGTGAAAGTCACACGAACGGGGTTCACTTGGTTCGCGATGATGATGTTATCGATCGCGCCAAGCGCCGTCGGATTCAGGTTGGTCGAAGTCGCGGTCGGCGTGAACGTCGTGCCGGTGTTGATCGCCGACCCTGCCGCAGTAGCCAGCGCCAGGCGAACCGTGTCGGTGGCACTGTTCGCCATCGAGACAGTCAGCACATTGTTGAAATCGGCAACGCCATCGGCGTTCAGGTCCGACGTCAGATCGAGCGTAGTTCCATTTGCGATGAAATTGTTTGCAACGTTCTGCGAGTCCGTACGCGTCGCCGTATCGACGGTCACGATGCCAGCCTTGTCAGCCTGTGCGCCGAGCTGGACGGTTGCATAGTTGGTGACCAGCGTCTCAACGTTCGTGACGTTGGTGAAATCGACGTCCGCAAGCACATTAGGGAACGCGTTTGCCGGTGCGTTGGTCAGCTCGATCGTGTCGATGCCGGCACCACCGTTAATGACGTCATTGGCCGACAGCAGCTTGCCCGGTTCGGTCGTATTCTGCGCGCCGACGAAACGGTCCGCTGCGTCGCCGCCAGTGAACGTGTCGTTGCCGGTCGTCAGAACGGAGGACACAGGGAAGTTGTCGTTGTCGCTGATGACTGCAGTTACGTTAGCCGTGCTGGCCAACGCGATCCCCGACGGCAGATTGATCTGCAGCGAAACCGTTTCTGCGGCTTCCGGCAGTGTGTCATCAATCGTGTTGACCGTCAGGAACTGCGTGGTCTGACCCGGCTGGAACGTGATCGCGGTCGAGACAGCCGTAAAGTCCGTGCCCGGGGTCGCCGTGCCACCGGCCGTCGCGACGTTGATCGTCACCGCCGAGGTCTGCGCCGACGACAGCGTGAAGGTGTAGGTGATCGCGCCACCTTCCGTCACATTCGTCGCCGTAACGTTCAGCGTCACGCCGACCGGGTTCGTCGTACCACCGCCAACAGTCGACGCCGTCGTGGTGATCGCCTGCGAACCGAGCGTGATCTGGCCGGCCGACGACGTAGCCAGCTTGTACGAGATGTCGTCGCTGGTGTTGGTCAGCGTGCCGTTGTTGAAGACGATCGAAGGCTGCTGATCAGCCGAAAGCGACGGATTCGGCGCCGGGAAACGGACTTCCGTACCGTTCGGGCCGGTAATGACGATCGTCGAGCCGCTACGCGAGATCTGATACTGGTTGGCGGCACCGGCGAGGACGATCGTGTCGCCGCCCGCGTTGAAGTCGGCGCCGAAGATCTGCTGACCACCGCCGATGACAACGGTCTGACCGCCGCCGGTCGTGGTCCCGAAAATCGTATTGTTGCCAAAGAGGGGCTGGCCGCCATTGGCCGTTTCGCCCGCACCGAGAGTAATCTGAGCCATTCTATCTCTACCCCAAAGAGAAAATCGAGAAATTCAGTTGAACTTAGCCGTAACGGAAGAAATCGAAGCCAATCGCGCGCTCTGCCGACGCCTCGTCGAAGATCGGCGCACCATTCGGATTGACGACACCGGCGAGCGTGATCTTGCTGACAATCCCGTTGTTGTTGAACGAGATGATCAGATCCGAACCGTCAGACGTGAAGCTCGCGGACGTTGCCGTCGAAGACCCGTTGATACCCGTCATCACGATGCGGTCGTCGCCCGAGAAGTTCGTGATCACCGAGGTGTTCGCCTGCGCGACCGAGTCCGTGTAGGTCGCCGACGTCGCATTCGCGTTGTAGGTCGTCGTTGCCGAACCTGCCGTGTCCAGCGCGACGCTGGCGGCCGGAGCCGCCGGCGCGGTCGAACGGAAGAAGTCGAAACCAACAGCCGCTTCTGCGGTCTGCTCGTTCACGATGATCGCATCCGCGCTGACTGCGCCAACGAGGTTGATCTGCGATACAATGCCGTTGTTGTTGTAGCTGATCCGCAACGTCGTTCCATCGGACGAGAACGAATAGTTGTTCGTCGCGACGTCGGTCTGGATGATGTCACCCGACGTGAAGTTGCTGATGTTCGAGATGTTCCCGACTGCACCGCTCTCCAGGAACGTCACATTGCCGTTTGCCGCGCTGTAGGACGCCGCCGTGCTCGCCGGAATGCTGCCACCGTCGATCCGGACACCTTCCGGAAGATCGTTGATGTTCAGCGTGACGGCCTGGGTTGCGCTGAGGCCGCCCTGGTCGGTCGCAACAACGTTGAAGTTGTAGACAGCCTTGCTTTCGAAGTCAGGCGACGCAACGATCGACACCGCACCCGTGGTCGGATTGATGGTGAAGAGCGACGCATCCGTGCCCGACAGCGAGTAGGTGAGCACCGCACCCGCGTCCGGATCGGTCGCCGTCGACGATGCCAGCACGACAGTGCCGGCCGCGACATTCTCATCGACCGCCGCCGTGCGAGTAGCCGCAGCGAAGCTCGGCGCTTCGTTCACGTTGGTGATCGCGACCGTGTTCGCCTGCGAGGTCGACAGCCCACCCTGATCAGTCGCGACCAGATTGAACGAATAAGACGACTTCGCCTCGAAGTTCGGCGAGGCAACGAAAGTAACAGCACCGGTGGTCGCATTGACTGCAAACGCCGCAGCGTCCGTGCCGGTCAGCGAGTAGGTAACCGTCGCGCCGGCGTCTGGATCGACCGCGCCACCGGCAGTGAACAGAGCCGTGCCAGCAGCGACGTTCTCAGCAACCGTGGTCGTTCGAGTCGTCGCCGAGAACACCGGCGCCTCATTGACGTTGGTGACGTTCAGAGTGACCGTCTGGGTCGAGCTGAGCGAACCATCGGACGCCGTCACGGTGAAGCTGTAGCTCGACTTCGTTTCGAAGTCCGCCGGCGCACGTAGCGAGACCGCACCGGTCGTCGCATTGATCGTGAACGCCGCAGCATCGGTACCGCCCAGCGAGTAGGACAGCGTGGTGTTGGCATCCGGGTCCGTCGCCGTCGCGGTATAGACCGGCGCGGTGATCGCAGTGTTCTCCGCGACCGTCGCCGACGTCGCCGAGGTGATGCGCGGCGCTTCATTCACGTTGGTGACGGTGACCGCAATGGTCTGCGTCGCACTTGCCGCCGGCGTCGTTCCGTTCGCAGCCGCATTGGCCGTGACCGTGATGCTGTACGACGACTTCGTCTCGAAGTCCGGCGAGGCCTTGAAGGTAACGATACCCGTCGATGCATCGATATTGAACGACGCTGCGTCCGTGCCACCCAGCGTGTAGGTGATCGCACCCGAACTAGCGTTCGACGCAGCAGCGTTAACGTCTATTACCGTCGCCGTCGTCGCCGAGTTCTCCGCGATCGACGCGGTAGCCGCCGACGAAATCGTCACGGAGTTGGTCGGCGTCGGCGTCGGGGTCGGAGCAGGAGCGCTCCCCTTGTCGTCGCCCGACGAGAGGGCAACCGCCAGAATGCCGCCGGCCAGCAGAACGCCGCCAACGATGTATGGCGTGTAGTCCGTGTCGTTTTCGTCCGACGACGCGGTCGTCGTCGTAGCAGCCTGGGCCGCAGGCTCAGCAGCCGCAACCGGCTCCACAACCATTGCGATCGGCGCCGGAGCAACCATCGCCGCGACCGCTTCCGCCGTCACGGCGGGGGCCGCATCCTTGTCGGCGACTTCAGCCTTCGCCGCAGCAACTTCGGCCTCGACAGGCACGACCGACGGGCTTGCAGCGGCGGCACCGCCGGCAGCCTTGGCTGCGGCAGGCACCACGACGGTGTTCGCCGGAGAGATACGCTTCGTCATTGACACCCCCTTATGGACGCAAAGAAACGGACGCGTAGCGCGTCCTAACCCTATGTGGCTCGCATGATTGGCCGAAATGCAAAGTGATTGCAAGCGGCGAATGTTCCCCAAATCGGCAGGAAAACAGCCGATTCTGGTGGTTACGATCTACCATTGGTCGCATTCGCGACCACAGTATCATGGTATCGCTGGAGCTTGTGTTGGACAGCGGCCAAGGCTCATCCGAACAGCGTCAGCATCGCTACCGACCTGCAGCTGCCTGCGATGAGCCAAGACTTCGCCTGTAAGGGATCCGCAGGCGGCGTAGTCTTCAGTTGCGTTGCGCAACGCATTGTTTGCCGCGTTTTCCGAACGTTCGGGGTGACCCTGCGGATGAACAGGCACCGCTTCGGCAGACAGAGAAGCGAGAGGAGGCGGCGTGACGCGCGGAGCTCGTCGTCACGCCGATTACAGATGTGTCGGCCTGCTATCGCTCGCCCATCGATTCCGAAACCGTCTTCAACAGCGGCTTCGTCAGATACCGGAAGACGGTATGTTCGCCGGTCTTGATCTCCGCGGTTGCGGTCATGCCCGGCTGAAGCTCGATGCGATCCCCCGGATTCGGGACCCGCATACCGCGCGTATCAACCGAGACGTGGACACGGTAATAGACCTGACCCTGGCCGCCGGGCGTGGTCGCCGGCTCGCTCAACGTGTCGGGACTGATATAGGTCACCCGCCCCTCGGCCACGCCGTAGATCGAGCTGTCATAGGCGTCGAAACGCACGGCGGCGGACTGGTTGTTGCGAATGAAAGCAATATCTTGCGGCGGCACCTTTGCTTCGACTAGCAAGGCGTCCCCGGTCGGGACGATCTGCATCGCCTCGTCTCCGGGCCGCAGCACGCCGCCGACCGTCGTCAATCGAACGTTCTTGACGATCCCGTCGACCGGCGAGCGCAACTCGGTCGCGTTCAGCACTTCGCCGCGCTGGATCAACTGCTGTTCGGCGGTGACCAGCTCTTCATTCACTTTGGCATATTCGGCCTGCAAGTCCGAGATATACTTGTTCTGTATATTGACCCGCTGGCCGCCGATGTCGCTCACCGCACGCTCCATCCGCAGCACTTCCGAACGGCTGACGTCGCCCGATTTCACCAGCGGATAGTTCAGCGCGAGCTCCTGCTTCGACAGGCTTTCCATGCGGCTGAGCGCGGCCATCTGTTCGGCAAGCGCATTACGACGCTTCGCATACAGCGCACGTTCGTTCGCGATAAAGGCTGGAAAAGCAGCGGCATCCGCCGGAAAATTCAGTGAACGGCCGAAGAGTTCGGCTTCGACCCTCGCGCGCGTGCTCTTCAGCGCTGCGACACGGGCGCGAACCTCATCGACGCCAGCCGTGACCTGGGTCGGATTCAGCGTCATCAGCAATTGCCCGCGCTTTACCTTGTCGCCCTCGCGCACGAGGATCTTCGCGATCTCGCCGCCATTGGTCGACTGAATGAGCTGTACGCGGCCCGATGGAATGACGGTGCCGGGCGCGCGGGTAATCTGGTCCAATTTGGCCCAAAGCGACCATGCGATGAAGCCGACGACGAACAGGCTGGTCAGAACGACGATGATCGCCGCGGGGCGGGGCTTGGACAGGGACATCGCTTACGCCGCTCCGCTCATGTTTGCCGCCGCCGCATTTGCCGCTGCGGCTTCTTCCGCCGCCGCCTGGGCTGCGGTCTTCATCTGCGCCACGCCCTGCCGCTGCAGGTTGTTGAGAACGGCCTGTGTCGGCCCGTCGTGGGTGATCCGGCCGTTCGCCATCACGATCGTCCGCGTACACATCTGCAACAGCGCGACCTTGTGCGTTACCAGAACCATCGTGCTTTCGGCATCGAGGCGCCGGGTCAGCGCGCTCATCACCGCCGCTTCGGTGCCCATGTCGAGGTTCGACGTCGGCTCGTCGAGCAGCCACAGCTTCGGGTTGGCGAGCAGCAGACGGGTCAACCCGGTCAGCGTACGCTGCCCGCCCGACAGCCCCCTGCCCCCTTCCGAAATCGGTAAATCGAGCCCGAGCGGATGCGCCGAGATCAGGTGGATCAATCCTGTTGTTACAGCCGTCTGGAGGACCACCTGGTCACCCGGATCGCTCAAGCCCATCAACAGGTTTTCTCGCAGCGTACCGTTCACGAGGCGGAATTCCTGCGGCAGATAGCCGACGTCGCGCCGCAGCACACTCTCCGCGATACGCCCCATGTCGAGACCATCGAGCGTCACGATGCCGCGCATCGGGGCATAGAGCCCGGCCATGATCCTGAGCAGCGTCGTCTTGCCCGACCCGATGCCGCCGATCAGTCCGACGCGCTCGCCGGGCCGGATATCGAGCATCGGAACCTGCAACCCATCCTTGGTTCCCGGATAGGCGAATTCGACCCGCTCGATACGCAGCGCACCCTTCAGCGAATCCGGGCGTAGCGCTGCGGCACCAAGCTGACCGTCGGCCGGCATCGCCAGGACGGTATCGAGCGCGCGCAGCGACGCACGGGCATAGCCCCATTGCACGATCATCGACGGCAATTGCGCCATCAGCGGGCCGTTGACGCGACCCGCGACGATCGTCGCCGCGATCAACGCACCCATCGTCATCCGCCCGCGCGCAACCTCGATCGCGCCGAACGCGACCAGCGCAATATAGGCGATCTGCTGGACGGTACCGAACACCGATCCGGCAATCGACGACCATTTGCGCACAGGCTCCTCGTCGCCGATCACCGCTTCGATCAGGGCGTTCCACCGGCTGAGCATGAACCAGCCGCCGCGATTGGCCTTCACGGTTTCCGCACTGTCGAGCATTTCGACGAGCAGGCCGTTTTTGCGGTTGCCGGTGACCTGCGCTCGGTCGGTGCCATCGCGGATCAGGCGCGCTAGCAACGCAGCGAGCCCGAGCGACAGCGGAAAGGCGATGAGCGGCACGAGTACGATGATCCCGCCGAGCGCCCAGATGACGAACAGGAAGAAGATCGCGAACGGGAAATCCGCCAGCAGGAACAGCGAAGCCGACGAATAGAGCGATCGCACCTGGTCCATGCCGCGCAGCTGCGCCGCCATCGTGCCGACACCGCCCGACCGCGCATCCAGCCGCACCGCCTGTGCGCGGGCGAAGAAATATTCCGACACTTCCATGTCGATGTCCGCCGCCTCGCGGTCCATCAGCAACGTGCGGACGGTGCGCAGCAGGAAATCGAGCGCCAGTGCGATGAGGACGCCGATGGTCAGCACCCACAGGGTCGAGAAGCCAGCCCGAGGAATGACACGGTCGTAGACCTGCATCGAGTATAGCGAAGTGACCAGCGCGATAATGTTGACGACGATCGTCGCCACCAGCGCGGTCGCGATCGCGCCGCGGCGGCGCAACAGCGCGTCGCGGAAGATCTTCGACGCCGACAGTCGTTCACCCGATCGTGCGGCGTCGGGGAACAATACGCGGAAGAAGCGCATCGCTCCGTCATGCGGCCGCACTTCGGATGCGTGACCGATGCGGACGCGTAGCCGGTCTGGGCCTTCCCATTCCTCGGCAATCGCCCAGCCAGTGTCCTCGCTGTAGACCAGCGCCGGAAGTTGATGCGCGCGCGGGCGGCGCGGCAGCTGCTGTGGTGCCTGCCAGCCGAGATCGGCGCATAGTCGCGCCAGGGCATCACGATCGTCGGCGCTGTCGCTCACCCGATCACGCCAGTGCGGCGCAAGATCGGTCGCAGTCGCTCGTGCAAGATCGGCAACGATGTCGGTCAAACGTTCACTCATTGCGCGATCATCGCCTTTACGTCTGCGGGCGCACGGCCCAATCGCGGCTGCGGCTGCCACCGGCACGTCCGCAGCAGGATCCGCGCAGCCGATGCCATCGCGGAAAATTGGGCGTCCGATGAACCGAGCTCGGCGCTTGTCGCCTCGCGCGTCGCGTTCATCACGTCGAGCCAGGTGCGGCGTCCGGCAATAAACTGCCGTTTGAAGCTCTCGGTCACGTTCTCGGCCGATCCGGCGGCGCTGGTGCTCGACGCGATGCGCCCGCGGGCCGCGCCATTTTCGACTAGGTCGTTGGCCACGCGCTCGCGCAATTCGCGCTCGGCGGTCTGCACATCGAGCTCGGTCGACGTCTCGCGCGCCTTGGCCGCGTCCGCCGCTGCCAGGTTCGACAGGCCGCCGGTCGTCTGCGCCGTGACCGCCAGACCCGCCCGCGAACCGATGATGTTGTTGTAGCTGTACTGCGCCGACAGCTGCGGCCAGAACGACCGCCGCGCCTGCTTCGTCTCGGCCTTGGCGACCAGGGTCTGCGCGCTCAGCCGGTCGCGGGCCGGCGAACATGCCACCGCCTGCTCTGCCGCCCCGGTCGGGTCGGGATGATGGATCGCCGGATCATAGATCGGCACGTTGCCGGCGTTGTACGCGGAATCGCCGACGAGCTGGTACAGCCGCGCGGTGGTCGCCTGACGCTGTGCCACGGTCAGCGCCAGATCCTGTTCGAGCTGGGCCACGCGCGAGCGGGCGAGCTCCAGGTCGGAGCGGGCACTGACCTCCTGCTCCACGCGGCGGCTGATCGAATCCAGCAGCAGGCGATGCTCCTCCAGGCTCGCGGTCAGGATCGCTTCGCGCTTCGCCATGCGGGCAATGTCGAAATAGGCGTTCACCGTATCGAGTGCGACGTTCATCACCGTTTCGTCGACCTGCGCCGCGCGCACCATTTCCAAGGCCTTGGCACGGTCGATCTGCGCGCCCAGGCGGCCGAAGGTATAGATCGGTTGGTCGACGACCAGCTGGCTGCCGAGCCCACCGCCGGTCCCGACGGTCACACCCTGGACGCCCACGCTGGGCAACCGCAGGTTCTTGGCCGCGCGGACGTCGTTGCGCGCCGCGGTCACCAGGCTGCGCGTCGCGCGAATCGACGGATAATTCTCGGTTGCGTCCTCGACCGCCTCGAACAGCGCGGGCGGAACTGCCGAAGGGCGCACCGCCTCCGGCGCCCGAGGGGCGGCCGTGTCCGGCGGCCCCTGCACGCCCGTCTGGGCGCCGGCGGCACTTCCCAGCAGCGCCGCCAGTGCCAGCGCACCGGTCACGCGAACCATCGTCACTCGCGAAGCGCCCGCTCGGACAGGCGCGTGATCGGCGTGAACAGGTAACTGATGATCGAACGCTTGTCGCCGAGCAGGTTGACGTCGACCGTCATACCCGGACCGATCGGCAGCGGGCGGCCGTCCTTGTCCTTCAGCGTCCCCGCCCTTGCCTCGACCTTCACATTGTAATGACTCTCGCCCGTCCGCTCGTCGACCGTCGCATCCGGCGAAATCGTGATGACCGATCCGTCCATCGCGCCGTAGATCGCCGATTCATAGGCCGAGATGTTCAGACGCGCCGGCTGGCCGATGCGGATGCTGGCGATGTCCTTTGGATTGACCATCGCTTCGACGACAAGCATGTCGTTGCTCGGCACCAGCTCGACCACCGGCGCACCGGGCGCGATCACGCCGCCGACCGTCGACACGGCAACGCGGTTGATCCGGCCGTCCATCGGCGCGAGGATCGTGGTGCGACGCGCACGATCGGCGAGGCCCGGAAGAGCCGTCCGGCGCGCGGCAAATTCCGATTGTGCCGTGGTCAGCTCGGTCGCCGCCTTGGTACGCCAGTCTTGACGAATCTGTGACAGCATCGACTGCGCCTCGGCTACGCCGGCCTGGGCGCGCGCGATGGCCGCCTGCGCGGTGGCGACTTCGGCCGTCGAGACGTTCAGGTTGTTTTCCAGCTGCACCATCGTCATGCGCGGCTCGATGCCACGTTCGACCAGCGGGCGTATCATCGTCAGCTGCTGCTGGTACGCGTCGCGGGCCGAGCGGCGCGCCTGAAGGTTCGACTCCGCCTCGGCAACCGCCCGCTGGCTCTGCATGATCCGCGCGTTTGCGGCCGCACTTGCGCTGGACAGATCAGCCATCGACGACGCGTAGAGCGCCCGTTCGACTTCGATCTGGCGGGCGAGCGTCGGACTTCCGGCGGCCGAGGGATATTGCGGCGCCCGCCCCTCGATCTGGCCCTCAAGCCGCGCGATCTTTGCTGCGAGCGCATTCGCCTCGGCCTCTCCCGCGCCAAGCTGGGAACCGAGCAGCGTGCGGTCGAGCCGGATCAGAGGCTGTCCCTTCTTCACCATGTCGCCGGTCTTGACCAGAATTTCGCTGACGATGCCGCCTTCGAGATTACCGACCACCTGCATCCGTGAACCCGGCACGACGCGGCCCGGCGCATGAACAGTGCGGTCGACGGTGAACAGCGTCGCCCACAGGACGGCGATGACGAAGAAGCCGACGATGCCCCACAACAGCATGTTGGACGCGGTGCGCGGCTTGATGCGCGTCGCCATGTCCTCGATGTGATGCTCGGGCGCGGCGATGATGTCGGTGCTCATGACAGCGATACTCGAACGAATTGGGTCAGGCGGCGGCGCGTGGGCGCTGCAGGGCAGCGAGCACCTGGTCGCGCGGGCCATCGTGCGCGATCTTGCCGGCCTCGACGATGATGATGCGGTCGACCAGACGCAGGAGGGCGTTGCGGTGCGAGACAAGAATCATCGTCCGATCTTTCATCTCCTCGGCCAACCGGTCGATCAGGGCGTTTTCGGTCTGGGCGTCCATCGAACTGGTCGGTTCGTCGAACAGCATGATCGGAGGATTACCGACCAGCGAGCGCGCGATGGTGATCGACTGGCGCTGGCCGCCCGAAAGGCCTTCGCCCCGGTCGGCCAGCTTCAAGTCGTAACCGTTGGTGATCTGGCCCATGAAGGCGTGGCTGCCCGACAGCTTGGAGACGCGCAGCATCTCTTCGTCGCCGAAGCCCGGGCGGTCGAGCAGGATGTTCTCGCGCACCGATCCCGACAGCAGCACCGGTTCCTGAATGGCCATGCCGATCTGGTTGCGCAGCGCGATCGGATCGAACTGGCGCGTGTCGGTGCCGTCGAGCAGGATGACGCCCTCTTCGGGCTCGTACAGGCCGACCAGCAGACGCAACAGGGTCGACTTGCCCGACCCGACCCGGCCAAGCAGCGCGACCTTCTGGCCCGGCTCGACCGTGAAGCTGATGCCGTCCAGCGTGCGCTCCGGCGCGCCCGGATATTTGAACGCGACGTTGCGGAACTCGATTCTACCCGTCAATCGCGCCGGCTGCAGGCCGGTCGTCCCGATCGGGCCTTCGGGCGGCATCTGCATCATGCCGTTCAGTTGGGCATAAGCGGTGCGCGTCGCCGACAGGCGCGACAGCAGCTGCGCGATCGTCGCCAGCGGCTGCACCGCGCGGCCCGACAGGATCGAACAGGCGACCAGACCACCGGTCGTCAGGTCGCGATCGGCGATCATGAACACGCCGGCGACGACCACGCCGATATAGGCGATCGAATTGCCCGACGATGCGATGGTGATCGCGATGTTGGAGACGAGGCGCGCGCGCAGCGAGCTGTCGGCATGCTCGTCGATCGCCTTCAGCCAGCGGCGACGCAGCAGGGGCGCGGCGTTCGACGTCTTGACCATTTCCAGGCTGCCGATCGATTCGACAAGCACCGACTGCTTCAGCAGCCCTTCATTCATCGATCGCGCCGACAGCCGGTCGAGCGCCGGCCGCGTGAAATAGCCCGCGCCGATGATGAGCGGCACGACCAGCAGTGGCACCATGACCAGCCAGCCGCCGATGACGGCGATGAACACCAAAGTGACGACGATGAACGGCACGTCGACCAGGGCGGTCATCGAGGCTGAGGCGAAGAAGTCGCGCAGCGTCTCCAGCTCGCGCATCATGCCGGCCAGCGCGCCGGTCGAGCCGCGCTTCATGTCGAGGCGGATGCGCATCAGCCGGTCGAACACGTTGCCACCCACTTCGCGGTCGATGTCGGCCCCGGCGATGTCGACGAAATAGGCGCGCAGGATGCGCAGCGCGAAGTCGAACACCAGCACGATGGCGATGCCGATCGTCAGCGCGGTCAGCGAGTCGAGCGCCATGTTCGGCACGACGCGGTCGTACACCGTCATGGTGAATAGCGACACGACCAACCCGAACAGGTTGATCATCGCCGCGGCCAGCGCGACCTTGATGTACACGCTCTTGTTGCGCAGCATGGGTTCGGCCAGCCAGGCGGCGAAACGCGGCGGACGAATTTCGGCGAGCGCGTGATCGCCGCCATGCGGTTTCAAGTGGTTAGCCATCGATTCAACGATCCAATCGCGCAGGCTCGATACCAAAGGCATCAAGCAATTTCCCCCGACGCGCCAGCAGCGAATAGCGCGCGATATCCAGTTCGGTCACCGTCTCGACATAGCGGGCGGCAACGTTGAAGTAATTGGCCTCGGCCCCCAGCAGGTCGAACAGCGTTCCCCGCGAAACGCGGAAGCGTTCGGCCAGCACATCGCGCGACTGGCGCGTGGCGAGATAATTGTCACGGATCGCCGCTTCGCTCTGCTCAAGCGCCTGGACGTCCGCCCAGGCGATGGCGGCATCGCGAACCGCGTCCTGGCGGATACGGTCGTACGCGGCCTGCGCCCCGCGCGCGCGCGCCTCGCTGGCGCTGATCCGCTGCACGGCACCGCCCCCCAGACGCTGGGCGAAAGTCACGGTGCCACGAATGTCGAAGTCCTTGTCGGTTTCGAGCACGCCGTAACGGCCGGCATCGATGCCGACTGTCACGCCGGGCAGCGCGTTCGACTTCGCCGTCTTGACGTCATAGCGCGCGGCCTCGGCGGTCAGTTTGGCATAGCGGACGACGGGGATCGTCTCCGCATCGAGTTGCGCACGTTCCTTGGTGACGGCCGCCACATCGGCGGTCGGGGCGCGGCCGAAGCCGACCGGGGCGAGCGCGCCGGTCAGCGCCTGATACGAGGCCTCCGCGCTCGCCAACTGGCGGCGATAATTGGCGAGCTGCGCCTCGGCAGCCGCGATATAGCTCTCGACCTGCGCGACGTCGCCGGGCGCGGCATAGCCCTGCTTCACCCGTTGCTCGATAGCGCCGCGCAGCTGCGTCTGACTCTCGACGAATGCGGTGCTGAGCGACACGAGCGCGCGATAGCCGAAGACCTGATACCACGATGCGATTCCACGCAGCGCGATCTGGGTCGATGCATCGTCGACCGCGGCGACCGACGCTTCGATCCGGCTGTTGCCGGCCGCGATACGGTTGCGCGCCGTGCCGAAGTCGATGATCGACTGCTGTGCGCGCGCAATGGCGTCGGTACGATAGGCAGGGCGGGAGCGTTCGAGCACGTTCTGCGGATCGTTCGAAAACGCGCGGTCGAGCACGCGGAAGTGCGACAGCGACATGTCGATAACCGGATACTGGCTCGCCCGCGCCTCGTTCCGCACGGCCTCAGCCTCATCGGTGCGGGCTTCGGCCTCCTTGGCGCTGGGGTTACGTGCAACGACCCCGCGAATCGCGTCGCGGAAGGCGTTGGGATCGGCCGAGGCAATCGCCAGACGCAGGATCGGATCGGTCTTGGGGTCGAGCGCCAGCGGATTGCCCGACGGCGCCGGAAGGCCGCCTTCACGGCCGCGCAGAACCGGTTGGCCATCGCTCGCCGTATCAGGCAGATTGCCGCGTACCGGCTGCATCTGCAGCGCAGGCGGACTCTGAACGGGGGCGATCGTCGGCGACGAGGTCGATGGGATAGCCGGCGTCGGCGTCGTCGACGGTGTTGCCGGCGCCGGAACGGGCGCGATCGGGCGCGGCGTCGCCCCCTGCTGCGGATCGACGATCAGCGAATTCGATGGCGCAGCCGTCTGCGCCGCGGCGACCGCGGGCAGGACAACGGCGAGGCATGTGGAAATGGAGGCGCCCGAAAGGCACCGGAACCGCAATTTCAAGACGGCGGCGCTCCTGTACTTGTCATTCGCAGAACCCCCCGGCCAACAGCTGGCATCGAGCTTCCTCCCGGAACCGAAACCATCTTCGACCGTTTCTGCGCGCTCAGCCGTATCCGGAGCCACTCCCCGCCCTTGCGTACGGCCGGCTGGCATTAGTCGAGCCCCGATACACTGTAAAGTGGCGCAATAACCATCGCCGCCGTCCGGTCGTCGCGGCGTGAGCGGTTGCGCCGATCCGCGCCCTCGCTTACAGAGCCCCCCCACCGCCGGGCGCGCGCGTACGTCCGACAACAGATTCCGATCCCTTACGCTTGTTGATTCTTTCGGAGATTGACCATGGCCTCTGCGCCTGAAGCCGCAGCCCTTCCGCTGTTCTACAACGACCTGGTTCCGCTTTCGAGCGAGACGCACGCCGATTGGCGCGTGAAGCCGGCACAGGCCGCCCCGTTCCTCGCCAACCAGCATGCCGTGCCGGTTACGGTCGAGGAATTCCCGCTGGTGTCGCGTCACATGCCGGTCGTGTTCGCGGTCGGTGACGACCCCGTGCCGCTGGCGCTGATGGGCCTGAACGAAGGCGTCAACGTCTTCATCGATGCCGAAGGCAAGCTGACGAACGAGGACATCTATGTCCCCGCCTACATCCGCCGCTATCCGTATCTGCTCGCTCGCCTGACCCCGGACGCGAACGAACTCAGCCTGTGCTTCGACCCGTCGTCGGAGACCATCGGTGCGTTCGAAGACGGTGAAAAGTTGTTTGAAAACGGCCAGCCGACCGAGCTGACCAAGGCGATCCTCGCCTTTGCCGAGCAGTTCGAGCAGGCCGGTCAGAAGACCGCGCAGTTCGTTCGCGAGCTGAAGGAATATGACCTGCTGATTGACGGCGAAGTCTCGATCCAGCCGGAAGGCGCGGCGCAGCCGTTCGTCTACCGTGGCTTTCAGATGGTCGACGAAAAGAAGCTGAGCGAGCTGCGCGGCGATCAGCTGCGCAAGATGGCGCAGTCGGGCATGCTGCCGCTGGTCTACGCGCACCTGTTCTCGCTCGCACTGATGCGCGACGTGTTCGCCAAGCAGATGGCATCGGGCCGCGCGCCGCAGCAGCCGAGCGCGATCGAGATGCCGGCAAACGGCTGATCGATTCGACCGATTTGAACGGGGGTGTCGGCACACAGGTGTCGGCGCCCCTTTTCATTTGGCGCCCCGCTGCGTAACAGGCGGGCCATGCCTTCGTAGCTCAGCAGGATAGAGCGACGGTTTCCTAAACCGCAGGTCGTGGGTTCGAATCCCGCCGAGGGCACCACTACCACCGCTCCGGTGCGGCGCAGCCGCGAGGCCTCAGCGGTGGTACGGCCGGCGGCGCCAAAGCGCCGACCGACGACGCGGGCTTCGCCCGCGGCGCTGTTCGTTTGTAACTCTTCGGTCTTAGCAAGAGCCTCACGCAAGCGCGCGTTGCCCCCTCAGTTCAGCGCCTCGGGCGGCACTACCGGCACCAGCAGCGGCGCGACCGGCACGCCGTCCTCTACCAAAGCCTTCGCCTCTTCCCGCGTCGCCTGTCCATGGATCGCTGCGACGGGCTTGTCGCCCGTATGCATCGCCCGTGCCGTGTCGGCGAAGGCGGTGCCGACCCAGGTCGACTCCTTAATCGCCTCCGCCTGCGCGCTCGCGATGACAGCGAGCGCCGCCTTCAGCGCGGCCGGGCTCGGCGTCGCGCTGCGGTTGCTCTTGACGGCGACGTTGGGCGCCATCAGCGCCTTGCCGACCTCGCTGTCGCCGCACACCGGACAGGCGATCAGCCCGCCGATGCGCTGGTCTTCGTAACTGGCGCTCGATTTGAACCACGCCTCGAACACATGGCCGCCGCCGCATTTCAGGTCGAACAGGATCACGCGATCACCTCAACCGGGGGAATCGGACGACGATGCCTGAGTGCGGGAATTCGGGCGCGGACGTCCGCCACGCGCGCCGGATCGATCTCGGCGAAGCCCAGCGTGGGTTCCGGGCCCAAGTCGCACAGCACTTCGCCCCACGGATCGACCGCGAGCGAATGGCCATAGGTGACGCGGCCGTCGGAATGCGTGCCCGCCTGCGCCGCGGCGATCACATAGCCCCCGGCCTCGATCGCCCGCGCGCGCATCAATATGTGCCAGTGCGCCGCGCCGGTCGGTACGGTGAAGGCCGCCGGAACGGCGAAGATCGTCGCGCCGGCATCGCTCAGCGCGCGGAACAGGTCGGGGAAGCGCAGGTCGTAGCAGATCGACAGACCCAGCCGGCCGAGCGGCGTGTCGACCACCACCGCGCGGTCGCCCGGCGCATAGCTGGCAGACTCGCGCCAGCTTTCCCCGGTCGGCAGATCGACGTCGAACAGATGCAGCTTGTCGTAGCGTGCCCGGATCGCGCCGCCCGCATCGATTACGAACCCGCGGTTAGCATAGCGTCCATCGCCAGCCCGCACCGCCAGCGAGCCGAGATGCACCCAAAGCCCCGCCTTCGCCGCGGCGTTGCGTACGTCGGCCAGAACCAAATCCTCGTCTTCGGCGACGATCGACTGCGCCGCCCGCATCCGATCGCGGTCGAGGATGTTCGACATTTCGGGTGTGAAGAGCATCGCGGCGCCGTCTCCCTTCGCCCGGGCGACGGCATCGGTCAGGATGGCGGCATTGGCGCGGGGATCGATCCCGCTCGTCATCTGGAGGACAGCGGCCCTCATGCCTCCAGCAGCGGGTCGAGCTTCCCTTCACGCTCCAACGCGGCAAGATCGTCCGATCCGCCGATGTGGCGGCCGTCGATGAACACCTGCGGCACGGTCGTGCGACCGTTCGCGCGATCGATCATTTCGGCGCGCTTCGCCCCGCCCATCGTGATGTCGTATTCCTCCGGCACGACGCCCTTGCTATCCAGCAGGCGCATCGCGCGGGTGCAATAGGGGCAGAACGCCTTGGTGTAGATCTCGACCCGTGCCATGCGGTGCGAAGTGTGGTTGCCGCAGCGGAATGTCAATTCCTACAGATCGTTGCCCTCCTCGATCACGCGCGCCCAGCACAGGATCACGACCCGCGCTGCACCGGCCCGCTTCAGCACGGCAGCGCACGCGCTGGCGGTCGCCCCGCTGGTGAAGACGTCGTCGACCAGGACCACGGACTTACCCAGCAGCGCCCTCCGGCCGGTCGGGTTGATGGCGAACGCGCCGCGGACGGCCTTCGCCCGTGCGCGTCGGCCGAGCCCGCGCAACGACGGCGTCGCCTTCACCCGGCGCAGCAGGTCGTGTCGTACCGGCGTCCCCGACAGCCGCTCCAGGCCATCGGCGATCAGCGCCGCCTGGTTGTAGCCTCGCCCCCACAGCCGCCAGCGATGCAGCGGGACCGAGACGAGCAGGTCGGCACCTTCCGGCATTACCCGGTGCATCAGGCGCGCGGCGGTTTCGGCAAAGGCGGTGCGCCGGCCGTACTTCAGCCGCAGCGCCAGCGCTTTCGCAACCGGGCCATAGGCGACCGCGGCGCGCGCACCATCGTGCTTCGGCGGATCGGCGAGGCATGGTCCGCACAGCGCCACTGCCCCGCGATCAAGCTCGAACGGTCGTGCGCAGCCGGCGCACCATGGCGGCCCGAGAAAGGTCAGGTCCGACCAGCACGCCGCGCAGAACCGATGATCCACCGCCACGACCGCCGCGCAGGCCGGACAGCGCGGCGGCAGCGCGAGCGAGACGAGCGTGGAGAGGACGGCGCGCACGCCCCCTTGTCGCGGGCGTCAGCGCGGCGCACAAGCCGCGGCTGTGAACACGACGTCCGAAATCTTCGACCGCGCCGCGCGCCGACTGCGCCGCGACCGCGCCGCCGCCGGCTGGGCCGACCATGCCTTCCTGCGCGAGATGATGCTGGAGGGGATTGCCGACCGGCTGGGAACGGTGAAGCGGGAATTCGGCGACGTTCTGGACCTGGGCGCGGCGGACGGAGCATTTACGCGGCCGGGCGCGCGCATCACGCGGATCGATGCGGGCACGCGATTTGCCGAAGCGGGGCTGCAGGCCGACGAGGACCGCTTCGACGTGCTGGCCGCAAGCTTCGACCTTGTCGTCTCGGCGGGTGTGCTCGATACCGTGAACGACGTGCCCGGCGCGCTGTCGCTGGCTCGTCGGGCGCTGCGGCCGGATGGCGTGTTCCTCGGCGCCTTCCTCGGCGGCAATAGCCTGTCGACGCTGCGCGCCGCCTTGCGCGATGCCGATCCGGGAACGGCGCGTGCACATCCGATGATCGACGTGCGGTCGGCCGGCGACCTGCTGGTCCGCGCCGGCTTCGCGCTGCCGGTCGCCGATGTCGAGACGGTGACCGTGCGCTACGGCAGCCTGTTCGGCCTGATCGGCGATCTGCGCGGCATGGCGGCGAGCAATTTGCTGGTCGATCGCCGGCCGTTGCGCCGCGATACGCTAGCGCGGTTGGCCGATGCCTTTGCCGCGCGCGCCGATTCCGATGGGCGCGTCGGCGAGCGGTTCGACATCGTCTTTCTGACCGGTTGGGCCCCCGCCCCCGGCCAGCCGCAGCCGGCCAAGCGCGGCAGCGCGACCGCCAGCCTGACCGCGGCGTTACAAAAGGGCCTCGAGCAGCCCGATTAGCGGTCGATCGGCGGGCGGCATGTCGAGCGCATGGAGTTGCGCGGGATAGACCCAGCGCAGCGCCGTTGCATGGCGCGCTTCGGGAATGCCGTCCCATTTGCGGCAGGCGTAGAGCAGCAACAGCAGATGGCGATCGCCCAGCGGTTCGCTGGCGAAGGCGGCCGGGGCCAGGCACGCCTGCGCGACCTCGATCCCCAATTCCTCATGCAGTTCGCGGATAAGCGCCGCTTCGGGTGTCTCGCCGGGATCGATCTTGCCGCCGGGGAACTCCCACAGTCCAGCCATAGGCTTTCCCGCCGGGCGTTGCTGAACCAGCACGCGGCCGTCGGGATCGACCATCGCCACCGCCACCACATGAAGAAGCGCCGTCACCGGTTCGGCCCAGATAGCATTTGATTAACCGTCTCCACCCTATTGTTGCGGGCATGATGTCCTTTTCGACCCGCCGTGCCCAGCGCGTCCTTGCCGGACTGGCGCGAGACCGCAAGGCCGCAACCGCCGTCGAATATGGCCTGATTATCGCGCTGATCGTCATTGCGCTCATCGGTGGGGTCAGCAGCCTGGGTTCGCAGACCACCTCGACGTGGAACGGGCTGTACAACCGAATTTCCACCGCAACGGGGTATTGAGCGGTTGCGGCTTTAAACCTTTCTAAACTGTCGGGGCCGTAGAACCGGTGTTGCTGTTCGGGGGGAAGACCCGTCCAGCCGGGTGACTGAAGTTTCGAACAGTGGAGATCGACATGCAGAAGATTCGCAATTTCCTGAAGAACTCGAAGGGCGCGACCGCCATCGAGTACGGCCTGATCGCCGCTCTGATCGCCGTTGCCGCGATCGCCGCGATGCAGGGCCTGGGCAACAACCTGAAGAAGACGTTCGAGAACGTTTCGTCGAACATGAAGCAGTAAGTCGCTTCAGACCGAATAGCAGAAAGGGCGGCTAACCATCCCGGTTCGCCGCCCTTTTTGTCTGTCATGTTGGGAAAGAGATCGGAAGGATTAAACTCGCCCGATTGCCAAGAACTTCTGACGACGCGCTGCGCGCACGGCACTGGGTTCGCGGCCGTCGAAGTCCGTCAGCGCCGTCTCCAGCGCCGTACCCAGTGCGGCGATCGCTGCCGCCGGATCGCGATGCGCACCGCCCAGCGGTTCGGGCACGATGCCGTCGATCACGCCCAGATCCTTCAGGTGCTGCGCGGTCACCTTCATCGCTTCGGCCGCCTCGGGGGCCTTGTCCGCGGTGCGCCACAGGATTGACGCGCAGCCCTCAGGCGAAATCACCGAATAGACGGCGTGCTCGAACATCAGCACGACGTTGCCGGTCGCCAGCGCCACCGCGCCGCCCGAGCCGCCTTCGCCGACGATCGCGGCGATCAGCGGGACGCCGATTTCCAGGCACGCCTCGGTCGAGCGCGCAATGGCCTCCGCCTGACCGCGCTCCTCGGCCTGCACCCCAGGGAATGCGCCCGACGTGTCGACCAAAGTCAGCACCGGCAGGCCGAACCGGTCGGCGAGCTTCATCAGGCGGATCGCCTTGCGATAGCCCTCGGGCTTGCCCATGCCGAAATTGTGACGAAGCCGGCTGGCGGTATCGTCGCCCTTTTCATGGCCGATGACCATGACCTTGCGCCCGCGGAAAGTGCCCAGGCCGCCGATGATCGCCTGATCGTCAGCGAACGCGCGGTCGCCGCCCAGCGGCATGAAATCGTCGATGAGGCCCGCGATGTAATCCTTCAGGTGCGGGCGTTCGGGGTGCCGGGCGACCTGCGTCTTCTGCCACGGGGTCAGCCGCGCATAGGTGTCGCGCAGCATCTTGTCGGACTTGGCTTGCAGCCGCGACACCTCCGCATCGATGTCCAGTTCGGGCGAGGACGCGGTCTCGCGCAGTTCGTCGATCCGCCCCTGCAGCTCGGCGATCGGTTTCTCGAAGTCGAGGAAGCTTGCCATGTTGCACGCGCTAAGCGCGCGGTTTGCCTACGTCAACGAGCGGATGGCGGGTGTTGACCAGTTCGACCAGACGGCTGGCGTCGACATGGGTATAGATTTCGGTCGTCGCGATGTCGGCATGACCCAGCATCGATTGCAGCGCACGCAGGTCCGCGCCGCCCGCCAACAGGTGCGTGGCAAAGGCATGGCGCAGGACGTGCGGGCTGACCCGCTCGGGCGCGATCCCGGCCATCGCCGCCAGCGCCTTCACCAGCTGATACAGGCGGATCCGCGACAGGTGCGACTTGCCCGACGGGAACAGCCAGGCCGAGTCCTTCGGCACGTTGAGCCGCCACGCGCTGACCGCCGCGCGGGCGCGATCGGAAATCGGCACCAACCGTTCACGCCCGCCCTTGCCCTTCAGGATCAGATACGGCCGGTCGGTCGACACCGCCGCACGCGGCAGCGACACGAGTTCGCTCGCGCGCAGGCCCGAGCCGTAGAGCAACTCGATCAGCGCCGAGAGCCGCAGGTCGAGCGGATCGGCCGGCACCCGCGCCTGCCGCTCGGCGATGACCGCAAAGATCGCATCGACCTCCGCCACCGACAATGTCTTTGGAAGCGGCCGCCCCCGCCCCGGCCGCGGCAGCGCGGGCGACGGATCGTCGGAGCGAAATCCTTCGTCGACCAGAAAACCGTAGAAGCGCCGCAGCGCCGCCGCCTTGCGCGCGACCGTGGTGCCGGCCAGTGTCGCCCAACTCTCGGCCAGCGCCGTCAGGTCGTCAGCCTGCGCCGCCAATAATTGGCCGCCGAGAACCTCCGACGCCAGTGTCAGGTCGGTGCGATAGGCCACGATGGTGTTCTTCGCCGCCCCCGCCTCCGCCATCATCATTTCGAGGAAGCGATCGATCAGGACCGCATCCTCGTGAGGACCGCTCACAACCGGGCGATCGCCTCGGCCGCGATCATTCGTGCCTCGCCGCCCATACCGACCCGGCGCAGCGCCGCGGTGCCGTGGTAGAGCACCTCAGGCGGCACCCCGCGCCAATCGCTGGTCTGCATGCCGATCGCATAGAGCAGGATGACGGTGCCGGCGTCCCCACGCTCCGCCGCAGCGTCGATCGCCCGAGTCCAGGCGTTTTCGGCCCCGAACTTCACGTCGAACGGCTTGGCCAAGCCTTGCGCGCCCTCTGCCGATAATCGCCCGAGCCCTGTCAAGCCAGCAAGCAGCATCCGTGCCTTCAACTGGCCGTCGCTGGCGTCGCTGCCACGATAGCTCTCGATCGCATCGACCGTCACGTCGCGTCCGCGCGGATCGGCCAGTGCCAGCATCGCCCAGCCATCGCCGGTCTTCGCGACCGAGTCCCAGCGGATCGCCGGCCGGTCGAGCCCCGCGGTCAGCATCGACGCGATCAGCAGCGGGGCGTCGTCGACATGGTCGGCCGACGCCGGCACCTGCGCCGCCGCACGCGCGGTCAGCACCAGTCGGCCGTATCGCGTCCAGCGATCGGCGTTTCCGCCCCACAATTGACGCAGCAGCTTCAGCCGCCCGTCGACGGTACGCTCGGTGAAGGCACCGCGCAGGTCGCGTGCCGCGTTGGCAACCGGGCCGTTGCCGGTGTCGCCCGCTTCGACCTCCGAATAGAGATCGACCAGCGCCAGGTTAGACAAGACGCCCTGCGCCGCGGCGCGATCGGCCAGATTGGCGCGGACGTCCGGCGCGATCATCGGCGCGGTGGCGCGCCACAGCGCGACTTGCGGCTTGCCCTGAGCCAGCAGTTCGTCCGGCACCGTCACGCCGGTCGCGATGGCCAGACCCAGCCGCCACGCCGACAGACGATCGACCGCATCCCATTCGATCGTAACCGCGCGACCCTGTGCCGCCGCCCCCACGACCTTTTCGGCGAGGAAAGCGTCGATGCTGCGGCCGGTCCGGCGACTGGCGGCCTTCAACAGCGCATTCGCCTGCGGCCCCTTGCCGGCAAAAGCTGCGCACATCGCGCGCGCGAACAACCAGCCGGTGTCGTTGGCGACGGTCAGCGCGGGTTCGACGAGCGGGCACAGCCCGGCGGGATCGCCGGTCGCGAGCATCGCCTGCATCGCGACCTGGAACAGCTTCGGCGTATAGTCGGCGACATCGACTGCATGCACGACGGCGCGTGCCGCATCGGCCTCGCCCATGCGCAGCAGCAGCCACGCGCGTTCGGCGGCGAAGTCGGCACCGTTCACGCGGGCCGGCGTATCGACTCGGGATACCAGCGCGCGGCGCAGCGCGATCGACAGCCAGCGTGACGGCACCGGTGCATCCAGCCTGCGCATCAGCTTTTCGACCATTTGCCCGTCGCTTCGGGCAAAGGCGCGCGGCGTCAGACCGCCGGTGTCGGGACCGACCGTGCCGACCTGCGCCAGAGACCGCCGCGCGAAATCGGGCAGCTCATACGCCGTCAGGTCGATCGGCGCCGGGGTCGCGCTCGGCGTCGGGCTGGGCGTGGGCGATGTTGCGGCATAGCCCGGCGGCAGCGGCTGCACCGTTGCGGGCGGCAGCGGTGTGCCCGGGGCCGGCCTGGCCGAGGGCGCAGGGCTAGGCGCGGGCGTCGGCGCAGGGTCGCCGAAGCCGGGGGGTAGGATCGATTCGGGCCGGTCCTGCGCCGTCGCCGCGGCTGCGATCAGCAGCGCGAGCGCACCGACCGCGACGCCGTCACGAAAGATTTTCAAGGGCGACCGCCTTCTCGACGCGGGTCGGGGCCTTCGCGGTGTCGCGTCCGGAGAGGTAGAACAGCCCCCCGACCACGACGACCAGCAGAACGACCAGAATCACGAGCGGACGGGACATCACGCGCCTTTCAAACACCGAAGAAACTTAGGGTATCAACCCTGAAACCGCGGCCCTTTTGCCCGAGGCCATGGTGCCATGTATAGCCCCCGCGCCATGCCCGCCGCCAATCCCCCACTTACAGCAGGAACACGTCGCCCGATCGTGCTGGTCGGGCTGATGGGTGCGGGCAAGTCGACCGTCGGTCGCCGGCTGGCCGGGCGGCTGTCGCTGCCCTTCGTCGATGCCGATTCGGAAATCGAGACCGCGGCCGGAATGACCGTGTCGGAAATCTTCGCCAAGTTCGGCGAACCCTATTTCCGCGACGGCGAACGCCGCGTCATCGCTCGACTGATCGACGGTCGGCCCAAGGTGATCGCGACCGGCGGCGGCGCCTTCGTCAACGACGAGACGCGCGCGCTGATACTTACCCAGGCGACCGCAATCTGGCTTGATGCCGATCCGCGCGTGCTGGCCGAACGCGTGAAGCGCCGCGACACGCGCCCCTTGCTCAGCGGTCGCGATCCTCTGCCGGTACTCCGCGACCTCGCGGCCGTCCGCAACCCGCTCTACGCGCTCGCCCATATCCGCGTGCCCAGCGCCAACGCGCCCCACGACGTCACCGTGTCGGCGATCCTGAAGGAATTGAGGAAATGACGACCGTCCGCGTCGCACTCGGCGACCGCAGCTACGACGTGGTGATCGAACATGGCCTGCTCGGGCGAGCCGGCGCGCTGCTGAAGCCGCTGTCGCGCGGGCGGACGATGGTCATCGTCGCGGACGAAAACGTCGCGCCGCACCTCGCGACGCTTCAGGCCGCACTGTCGGCTGAGGGCATAGCAAGCGAAGCGATCGTCCTGCCGTCGGGCGAAGGCACCAAGAGCTGGGCGCAGTTGGCGTCATTGACCGACCGGCTGATCGAACTGGGCGTAGAGCGCGGCGACCATGTGATTGCGCTGGGCGGTGGCGTGATCGGTGACCTGGTCGGCTTTGCATGTTCGATCGTGAAGCGCGGGTGCGGTTTCGTGCAGATCCCGACGACCTTGCTCGCCCAGGTCGATTCGTCGGTCGGCGGCAAGACCGCGATCAACACACCGGCGGGCAAGAATCTGGTCGGCGCCTTCCACCAGCCGGCATTGGTACTGATCGATCCGGAGGTGCTCGACACGCTGCCGCTGCGCGACCTGCGCGCGGGCTATGCCGAAGTCGTGAAATACGGCCTGATCGACGATCCCGACTTCTTCGCCTGGTGCGAAGCGAATGCGGATAAGTTGCTCGCCGGCGATGCGGCCGCACGCGAACATGCCATCGCCACCTCGGTCGCGGCCAAGGCGCGCATCGTCGGCGAGGACGAGCGCGAAACGACCGGTCGCCGCGCGCTGCTCAACCTCGGCCACACCTTCGGCCATGCGCTGGAGGCGGAAGCAGGCTTCTCCGAAAGACTCTTGCATGGCGAAGGTGTCGCGGCCGGCATGGCGCTGGCCTACGGCTATTCCGCCGCGCAAGGGCTGGCCCCCGCCGCCGACGCCGAGCGCGTGGTCGCACACTTAAAAGCCGTGGGCCTGCCGCACGATCTGGCCAGCGCCGGGATCGCCGCGGACGGCGAGACGTTGGTCGCGCACATGCTGCACGACAAGAAGATGGACGCCGGCACCCTGCCCTTCCTGCTCGCCCGCGGGATCGGTCAGACGTACCTCGACAAGACCGTCGACCTCGCCACCGTCCGCCGGTTCCTCGATGCCCAACGGGGTTAAGAAAGCCGACCTGCCGACCAAGGTCTGCCCGGCCTGCGATCGGCCATTCACCTGGCGCAAGAAATGGGCGCGGGATTGGGAGAACGTCGTCTATTGTTCGGACGCGTGTCGGAAGAAGCGGTAGATTACCGTCCCCTCCCCCGTCATTCCCGCGACGGCGGGAATCAATAGTCGCTGAGCGTCCTGAACCTCACCCCGTTCAGCCAGAATTTTATTCCCACCTTCGCGGGAATGACACCTCGAAAGCGTATTTCCCTAGTTGCGCACCTGCCACGCCAGCCACAGCCACCCGACGATCAGTAGCGTCCCCCCGATCGGCGTCACCGCTCCCAGCCAACGCGGCGCGCCGAACGCCATTGCGTAGAGCGTCAGCGCGAAGATCGCCCCGCCGGCCACGAACAGCGCCGCCGGCCCCTTTGCCTCCAGCCTGAGCGCAACCAACGCGGCCACCGCGTGGATCAGCTGATACTGCCCACCCGTCCGCAACCACTCTGCCGCCTTCGCATCCGCCGCACCGTGCGCCCCGAACGCACCCGCCGCCACGGCCACCGCACCCGACAGCGCGGCAAGGATCGCCAGCCAGTTCATCCGCACTCTCCGACCGGCTTCGGCGTCTGCGGTCCTGGCAGCGGTTCCGGCCGTTCGCGGTCCTCGCGGCGTTCGGGGGCCCAGCCCCCATCGGCGATGACCGCTTCGCGCGCGGCGCGCAGGTCGCCGGCTTCGAACTGGATCTTGAGCCGCTCGCGGTCGCGACCACGGTAAAAGTCTTCGGTGCGGTCGATCTCGGCCGCATCGACGCCGACCGCCGCCATCGCTTCCCGCGCCATGTGGACGGCCGAATCGAGCAACTCGCGCACCACACCCGCCACCGGCGCGTCCTTCAGCTTCAGGAGTGCCCGGCGATCATAGGCACGGACGAATATCGCGGCGGCGGGGAACGCCTTATGAACTGATTCGACGAACCCCGCCTCGATCCCGTCGCCGTCGTTGCAGAACAGGATCAGTTCAGCATCCGCCGCGCCTGCCTGCCGGAGCATGTCGAGTCGCAGGCCGTCACCATAATAGACCTTTGCGCCGAACTGGCCCGCGATGTCGATCATCTCGATATCGGTGTCGATCAGCGTCACCGCGATCCCTTGCGCGTTCAGCATCTGGCCGACCGTCTGGCCAAACCGGCCATAGCCGACGATGATCGCGTTCGAGCCATCGGCATGCGGCCCGTCGCGCTCGCCTTCGACCACCGGTTCGGACCGAAAGTTGCGCGTCGCCATCATCAGGAACGGCGTCGTCGCCATGCTGAGCGTGACGATCGCACCAAACAGGCTGGCGGCTTCGGGCGCGATCAGGAACGCGTTCTGCGCCTGCGCGAACAGCACGAAGCCGAATTCGCCGCCTTGGCTAAGGAGCAGCCCGAGTGCGAGCGCCTGGCGCCACTTCATCTTGAAGGCGAGGCCGATGCCCATGATCAGCGCGGCCTTCACCGCGACCAAAGTCACCGCCATCGAAAGCACGAACAGCGGGCGCTGGAGAATCGCGTTCAGGTCGAGCATCATGCCGACCGCGAGGAAGAACAGGCCGAGCAGGATCGATCGGAACGGTTCCACGTCCGCCTCGAGTTCGTGCCGATAGGGCGAATCGGCCAGCATCATGCCGGCGATGAACGCACCGAGTGCCGCGGACAGCCCCAGCGCCTCCATCACCGCCGCGCTCGCGATGACGGTGAACAGCCCGGCGAACACGAACATCTCGCGCTCGCCCAGATTGCCGATCAGGCGGAACAACGGACGGAGCAGATACCGGCCCGCCGCGATCAGGCCCACGATCGCGACAATGGTGTAGACGCCCAGCAGCCACCCCGGCGGCCCCGCTGCATCAGCCGGATTGCGGCTCATCGCGGCGACGATCGTGATCATCGGCACGATCGACAGATCCTGGAACAGCAGGATAGCAAAGGCCCGCTCGCCGAACGGCGTCCGCAACCGCCCCGCGGACTGGAGCATCGGCAGCACCTGCGCAGTCGAAGACAGAGCCAGCGGCAGGCCGAGCGCGAGTGCCGCTTCCGGGCTGAACCGGGCGACCACCAGCAGGATCGCGCCTATCGCCAGGCCGCAGAGCACGACCTGCAGGCCACCGACCGCGAAAATGTCCTGCCGCATCCGCCACAGTCGGGACGGATTGAGTTCGAGGCCGACGAGGAACAGCAGCAGCACGATGCCGAGTTCGGCGATGTGCATCTTCGATTCGGCGCCCCCGACGAGGCCGAGCAGTTGCGGCCCAACGACTGCGCCGGCGACGAGGTAGCCAAGGGTGGCACCGAGGCCTAAGCGGCGGAACAGCAGGACGAAAACGAGCGCGAAGCCGAGCAACGGCACGGCGTCGTGCAGCAGGCTGCCGGAGGCGTGGGCGGTCTCCGTCATCGCGCGGTCGCCTTGGCCGCCTGATCGGCCGCTTCGGCCGCGGCCTCGAAGGCCAGCCGGATCGAGGGATGCCGGGCGCTATGCCGCAGGGCGGGGGTGAAGATGTCGAGGCCGGGCCAATCGGGCGGCGCATCCCGCTCACCCGCCAGCCACGACGTCAGGGCATCGCGCACGGCGGCAAGGTCTGCGGGGGATTTGCCGATCGCTTCGGCACCGAACAGCGACGCTGACGCCTGGCCGAGTGCGCACGCGCGGACGAGCATACCCAGCGTCTCGATCCGCCCGTCGCCATCGACGGTGACGTCGACGGTCACCCGGCTGCCGCAGATCGGCGAGCGCTTCTCGACCGTCGCCATCGGCTCGGACAGGCGTTCGTGATGCGGAATCGATGCGGCGAGGCGCAGGATGGTGGCGTTGTAGAGAGGCGCAGTCACCGCCCCCATGTAGGGCAGATGCGCGGGCGACGCATCAGGAAGATGCCGTGCGCCCTATCACTTCTCCGCTTCGGCCCTAGGCGACGGCACCGATTGATTGTCCGATTCGAACACCGGCTGCCCCTTGCGCCGCCGATCGACGAAATCCGCGATCGACGCCGACGTCGCATTCAGCAGTGGGTAGGTGCGCGACGATTTGATCCACATCGGCCGCTGGCGCGGCCCGCCGCCCAGTGTGTCGATCACCAGCACGATCATCAGGAACGCCAGGCTCGCAAGGATTAATCCCTTCAGCGCCCCGAATCCGAACCCCAGTCCGCGATCGACCGGCCCCAAGATCGACGTCCGCGTCCGCGCGCCGATCGCGTTCGCGACCAGCCGGCCGCCGAACCACGTGATCCCGCCGATCACCGCGAACGCCAGCGTCGCTGCGCCGGCCGCCGTGCCGACCGTATCGGTCAGCAGCGCGGTCAGCGGCGTATGGAACAGCTTCAGCGCGAAGACGACGAAAATCCACGCCATCAGGCTCAGTACTTCCGTCACGAACCCGCGCATCAGCCCGAGGATCGCCGCGCCGCCGACCGTAATCAGTACCAGGATATCGAGCGCCGTCAGGCCCATTGTCCACTCACGCCAAGGGTTTCGCGTTGGCTACCCGCGCCCCAGCATATGGTCAACGAACCGCGTCAGGTTGGCGAAGCTCGACAGCGTCATCGCGCTCCCTTCGCCGCCCTGTTTGGCCGGGACCAGCGCGCGCCCGAAGCCGAGCTTCGCCGCCTCCTTCAATCGCAGCGGGCCGTGGGCGACAGGCCGCACTTCGCCCGACAGCGCGATCTCGCCAAAGGCGACCGCGTCCGCCGGCACCGGTCGTTCGCTCAGCGCCGACACCAGTGCCGCCGCCACCGCCAGATCAGCCGCCGGGTCCTGCACCCGGTAGCCGCCGGCGATATTGAGATAGACTTCGGCCGAGGAAAAGCTCAATCCACACCGCGCCTCCAGCACCGCCAGAATCATCGCCAAACGGCCCGAATCCCAGCCGACCACCGCCCGCCGCGGCGTCGCGCCGGACGCCAGCCGCACGGTCAGCGCCTGCACCTCGACCAGCACCGGCCGCGTCCCCTCCAATGCGGGGAAGACGACGGTGCCGGTGACATTCTCGTCGCGGCTGGTCAGGAATAGCGACGACGGGTTGCTGACTTCGCTCAAACCGGCCGTGTCCATTGAGAACACGCCGATCTCGTCGGTTCCGCCGAAGCGGTTCTTCGTCGCGCGCAGGATGCGATACAGGTGGCTGCGTTCGCCTTCGAACGCCAGCACGGTGTCGACCATGTGTTCGAGCACGCGCGGGCCGGCGATCGCGCCGTCCTTGGTGACGTGGCCGACCAGAACCACCGCAGTGCCGCGTTCCTTGGCGAATCGGATCAGTTCGCCCGACGCCGCACGCACCTGGCTGACCGTGCCCGGCGCGCCTTCGATCAGGTCGGAATGCATCGTCTGGATCGAATCGATGATGAGCAGGTCAGGCACGGTGCCCTGCCCGACCGTAGTCAGAATATCGCGGACCGACGTCGCCGCGGCCAGCTGCACCGGCGCATTGCCCAGCCCCAGCCGCCGTGCGCGCAACCGCACCTGGTCCGCCGCTTCTTCGCCCGACACATAGGCGACCGACTTGCCCGCCAGCGCCAGCTTCGCCGCCGCCTGGAGAAGCAGGGTGGACTTGCCGATCCCCGGATCGCCGCCGATCAGCGTCGCCGACCCCTCGACGAACCCGCCGCCCAAGGCACGGTCGAGCTCCGCGATGCCGGTCGCCATCCGGTCGGGCAGCGCGATGTCGGTATCGAGGCCCGACATGAGGATCGCCCGCCCGCCCGACTGAAGGTTGTGCTTGGCCGAAAAAGGCGTGACGTTGGTCGGCGCATCCTCGACCAGCGTGTTCCATTCCTGGCAATCACCGCATTGCCCCGCCCAGCGGTGCGACACCGATCCGCAGGACTGGCAGACGTAGCGTTTCTGGGGTTTAGCCATATAGACGCATCGCCTATCATGAGAACGAAGGTGGAACAACAGGCCGGTTGCAGAGAATAGGCAAATCCGTCCGTTCCCGCTAAGGGCTCTGCCCCATGCAGCCGCCCAAGTCCCCCCGCGACCTTCGCGTCGCCCTGTTCAGCGGCAACTATAATTACGTCCGCGATGGTGCGAACCAGGCGCTCAATCGACTCGTCGGGCATCTGCTCGCGGCCGGTGTCGCAGTGCGCGTCTATTCGCCGACAGTTCCGGAGCCGGCCTTTCCGCCGACCGGCGACCTGATCAGCGTGCCCGCGATTCCCGTCCCCTTCGGCGGCCGCGGCGAGTACAAGATCGCGCGCAGCCTGCCCGCCGCACCGCGCGCCGATCTGGAGGCGTTCGCGCCCAACATCGTCCATGTCTCCGCCCCCGACCTGCTCGGCCACGCTGCGCTGACCTGGGCGCGCAAGCGGGATATCCGCACGGTCGCTTCGCTCCATACCCGGTTCGAAACCTATCCGCGCTATTATGGGCTGGGCGTCATCGAGCCTTTGCTGGTGCGGATGCTCACGCGCTTCTACGACCGCGCTGACCGCGTCGTGGTACCCAGCCCGAGCATCGCCGAGATCCTGAGGGACTGGGGTGTCGAGACGCCGATCGGCATCTGGTCGCGCGGGATCGACCACGACCGCTTCCGCCCCGATCGCCGCGACCTAGCGTGGCGGCGCGAACTCGGCGTCGCCGACAGCGACATGGCTATCGGCTTCCTCGGGCGGTTGGTGAAGGAAAAGGGTCTCGACATCTTCGCCGACGTCGCGCGCGAATTGACGCGGCGCGGGGTGGCGCACAAGATCCTGGTCGTCGGCGATGGACCGGCGCGAGACTGGTTCGCGGAACGCGTGCCGGGGGCGATCTTCACCGGCTTCCAGTCGGGGGACGCCCTCGGCCGAGCGGTCGCCTCGATGGACGTGTTCTTCAACCCGAGCGTGACCGAGACATTCGGCAACGTGACGACCGAAGCGATGGCGAGCGCCGTCCCGGTCGTCGCCGCCCGCGCCACGGGGGCTGTCGATCTGGTCGAGGAAGGCCGCACCGGCTTCCTGGTCCCGCCGCGCGATGTCGGTGCCTATGCCGATGCGATCGCGCGGATCGTGACCGATCCTGCACTGCGGCGGTCGATGGGCGATGCCGGGCATGCACGCGCACTCGGTTATCGATGGGGGACGGCGAACCAGGCGGTCCTGGAGACGTATCTGGGTCTGATCGATCAAACCGATCCCTTCCTGCAAGGGGAGGTGGCGCGCGGTACGCGCGGCGGAGGGGTGTGACCCCCTCCGGATAGCACCCCCTCCGTCAGGCCTTCGGCCTGCCACCTTCCCCTGCGGGTGAGGGCGAAGTTAGCGCCAATCGAACGCCAGCGGCGCCTCTCGAAACGCAAAGCGGTCGAGGTGGCGGGCGACCGCGCCCTTCAACCCTTCCAGCTGCTCCTCGACGCTCGCCTCGATCGTCGTGGCCAAGACGTCCGGCTCGGCAGTAAAGGTCACGACCGCATCGCCCGGCCAGTCGGCGCCGCGCGCATCCTTGGGGAAGATCACCCGCCCCTGCTGCGCGTCGAACTCGACCGCCAGATTGTGCCGCCAATGCTTGCACAGCTGCTGGAGATATTTGCTCGCATGGTCTGTCGGCGTGCGCGCCGTCGCGGAGACGCTCACAGCCGTTCGATCCGGCGTGCGGCATCGTCGAGGATGTCGGCGATCGCGTGCAGCTTATCCTGATCGACGCCGTCGTCATGCAGCTTCTGGTGGATCACCTGTCGCAGATTGCCGATCGCGCGCTGGACCGGGCCACGGTTCGACCGCTCGGTTCGTTGGCCTAGCGCCGTAAGGCGATTCATCAGTTCCGCCACGTCTTCGCTCCGCTCGGACAGATGCGCTTCGCCTGCCGGAGTGATCGCGAAGACCTTCTTCGCACCTTCGCCCGGCTGTTCGGCGATCAGGTCCATGTCGGCCAGCAGGGTGATCGTGGGATAGACCACGCCCGCGCTTGGCATATAAGCGCCACTGGTGCGCGCTTCGATCTCGCGGATCAGGTCATAGCCGTGCCGCGGGGTTTCCGAGATCAGCTTCAGCAGCACCAGCCGCAGTTCGCTGCCGTCGAACATCCGACGCCGTCCGCCGCCGCCACGGCCCCCGAATTTTTCGGCGAGCCGCTCCTCCATACGCTCGTTCCAGCGGTCCCATCCGCCCCGCGGCGCACAGCCGCGTCCGTCGCCGAACTTTTCGGCAAAGCGACGCTCTAGACGCTGGCTCCATTGCTCCCAACCGCCGCGCGACGCGGCGCCGCGCCGTTGATGTTCCTGTCCAAACATTATCGATTCCTTTGTATCACGATAGGCACAAGATATATCTTAAGCCAAAACACGCAAGATATATCTTGAGAATATTTTTCGAAGACGGGGCCAGCCTTCGCACAAGGGGTGACGCCCCAGCCCGTGCTCCCTATCTGCACACCATGGCAGATCTGCTCACCGGCCTAGAGCCGGAGCCCCTCCCCACCGCGCCGGCCGCCGACGCGCCGCTTGCCGATCGACTGCGACCGCAGACGCTGGCGGACGTCGTCGGGCAGGAGCACCTCACCGGGCCCGATGGCGCCATCGGGCGTATGGTGGCGGCCGGACGCCTTTCGTCGATGATTCTCTGGGGGCCGCCGGGCACGGGCAAGACGACGATTGCGCGCCTGCTCGCCGATGCGGTGGGCCTGCGCTTCCTTGCCATCTCAGCGGTCTTCTCGGGCGTCGCCGACCTCAAAAAGGCGTTTGCCGAAGCGCGTGAGTATGCGCGTATAGGCCAGCGAACTCTGTTGTTCGTGGACGAGATTCACCGCTTCAACCGCGCGCAGCAGGACGGCTTCCTTCCTTACGTGGAGGACGGCACCGTCACGCTGGTCGGCGCCACGACCGAGAATCCGTCATTCGAACTCAACGCGGCCGTGCTCAGCCGCGCGCAAGTGCTGATCCTCCATCGGCTCGGCGCCGAGGCGCTCGGTAAACTGCTCGACCGCGCCGAGACGCTGGAGGGCCGCACCCTCCCCCTCACCCCCGATGCCCGCGCCGCGATGATCGCGCAGGCCGATGGCGACGGGCGC
The DNA here is from genome assembly GCA_913776045.1 of uncultured Sphingomonas sp. GTDB lineage: Bacteria > Pseudomonadota > Alphaproteobacteria > Sphingomonadales > Sphingomonadaceae > Sphingomonas. The sequence continues at coordinate 9,048 of CAJYOI010000042.1, read as the reverse complement.
TTCCTGCTCAACCAGGCCGAGACGTTGTTCGCGGTCGACCTGCCCGAGCCGCTCGACCCCGGGGGGCTCGGCGACTTTCTCCAGCGCCGCGTCGCGGTCTACGACAAGGACCGCGAGGGGCATTACAATCTCATCAGCGCGCTGCATAAGTCGATCCGCGGCAGCGACCCGCAGGCGGCACTCTATTATCTCGCGCGGATGCTGACTGCGGGCGAAGACCCGTTGTTCGTGCTGCGCCGCCTGATCCGCGCGGCGGTGGAGGACATCGGCCTCGCCGATCCGAATGCGATGGTCCAGTGCGTCGCGGCCAAAGACACCTACGACTTCCTCGGCTCGCCCGAGGGCGAACTGGCCATCGTCCAGGCGTGCCTCTACCTCGCGACCGCGCCCAAATCGAACGCAGCCTATAAGGCGCAGAAGGCCGCGTGGCGGTCGGCGAAGGAGACGGGCAGCCTGATGCCGCCGGCCAACATCCTGAACGCGCCGACGAAGCTGATGAAGCAGATCGGCTATGGCGCGAACTACGCCTACGACCATGATGCGGAGGACGGGTTTTCGGGCGCACATTATTGGCCCGACGAGATGGAGCCGCAGGCCTTCTACCAGCCGACCGATCGCGGGTTCGAAAAGCGACTCGCCGAGCGGCTGGCGTGGTGGGACGATCGGCGGAAGGGCCGCGAGTGAAAAATTGGGCCGCCGTCGTCGCACATGCGCTGACCTTGCCCGGAGCAGAGGTCGGCACCGCCTATGGCCGGCCCGCGATCAAGGTCCGGGGCAAGACGATCGCCGGCACGACGTCGCCCGATCCGGACAGTTTCGTGCTGCACACCACCGCGGACGAGAAGGCGGTGCTGCTGGAAACCGACCCAGACACCTTCTGGCAGACACCACATTACGAAGAATGGCCGGTCGTGCTGGTCCGATACGGCAGCCCCGCTACTGAGCGGATCGCGGTGTTGATCGAGCGCGCGTGGTGGGATCGTGCAGCAAAGGCGCAGCGGGCAGTCTTTGGTGATCGGCCGTGACCCGTGGCACGGGCGGACGCTTCACCACCTTCATAGCGATCGACTGGTCCGGAGCGGTCGGCGCACGGCAAAAGGGCATCGCCGTCGCCGAATGCCGAACCGGCAACACCGCCCCGGCGCTCGTACGCCCCGGTCACATCTGGTCCCGCGCCGAAGTGCTCGACCTGATCCGAGCCGCCGGCCCGGACACGCTGATCGGCCTCGATCTCGGCCCGTCGCTGCCTTTCGTCGATCGCGGCGCTTTCTTCCCCGGCTGGGACGAGAGCCCCGCCGATGCGCGTGGTCTGTGGGCACTGGTCGACCGCATCTGCACCGGGGACCCGCATTTCGCCGCGTCCAGCTTCGTCGATCACGCGCAAGCCGCGCGTCACTTCCGCCGCCACGGCGGCCGCACGGGCGACCTGTTCGAACCCGGCCGCGGCCGCTTACGCGAAACCGAGCGGTCGCAGCACCGCATGGGGCTAAGCCCGTACAGCAACCTCAACCTCGTCGGTGCGGCGCAGGTAGGAAAGTCGAGCCTGACCGGCATGCGCCTGCTTCATCAGCTGGACGGCCACGTCACGATCTGGCCGTTCGACCCGGTGCCCGAATCGGGGCCGGTGGTGATCGAGCTCTATACGACTCTCGCCGCCATCGCCGCCGGCCGCACCCGCTCGCGCAGCAAGATGCGCACCCACGCCGATCTCGCCGCCGCGCTGATCGCGCTTGGCACCCTGCCCGGCGGCGGCGACGGCCCGATCAGCGACCACGCCAGCGACGCCATCCTGACCGCGGCCTGGATGCGCCTGGCCGCCGATCGATACGATTTCTGGCACCCCGATGGCCTTACGGACGAAATTGCCCGCACCGAAGGCTGGACCTTCGGCGTCGTCTGACGCATGGGGTGCGACGGATGCCGGTTTAGCTCAGCTGGTAGAGCAGCGATTTTGTAAACCGAAGGTCGCGGGTTCGATTCCTGCAACCGGCACCATCCCCCCAAATCAGAACGTCCGCCGCAGCCGCAGCGTCATCTCGCGCGGCGCGACCGGGTAGCCGATGCTGCCAACGCTGCCGCTGTTGTAGCGCCGGTCGGCGAGGTTGGTCGCGGCCAGCGTCACGCCCCAGTTGCCGCGATCCCACCCCAGTTGCAGGTTGATGGCGGCGTTGTCGGTCACGCGATGCTGCGGTTCGTTGCACAGCGCGATATTGTACGGCGACGCCGCACTGTAATCGCCGCCGACACGCAATCGGCCGCCCCCGACCGACCGCGTATAGCTGCCGCGCAGCTGGTAGCGCAGCGTCGGCGTGAAGCGCAGGTCGAGCTGGCTTTCGGGCACGATGGTGCATCCCGGGCTCGACGCCAGCCGGGTGAAGCGGTCCGCCAGCGTCGACAGCCAGCCGCCGACCTCGACGCCCGCCAACGGCCGCGCCGTCCACTCGACCTCCAGCCCCTGAATGCGCGCGTCGCCGACATTCTGGCGAAAGATTTCCGGCGGCGTCGAATTGGCGCGCGCGGCGGAAAAGGCGATGTCGGTGTAGCGATTGATGAAGTAATCGACGTTCACGCGCAGGCGGCGGCCGAACCACTCGGACTTGATACCGGCTTCGCTGCTCCAAACCGTCTCCGGCGCGATGGCCCCCTGGCGCGCGAGCACAAAGCCGATGTTTCGCGCGCGCCCGTCAAAGCTGCCGCTGCGAAAGCCTTTGGCGTGCGAGGCGTAGAGCATCACGTCCCCGCCGATTCGGAAGTCGAGCGCGACGCGCGGCGAGACGTCGGTCCAGTGCCCGCGAATGCGCCGCTGGGCGACTCGGCCATCGGTCAGGACCAGCACGGTGTCGGGTGCGGTCAGGAAGCGGACATCGTAAGTCTTGCGCTCGTCGGTGTAGCGCAGCCCCGCGGTCAGCCGCGCCCTTGGTCCCAGCGCGGCCGTCGCCGATCCGAACGCAGAGTAGCTCGTCGTGTCGAGTGCCGGCTCATACGGCGACCAGTTGCCGCCGACGCTTGCGGCGCGCGAGGGGGCGTTGAAAAAATCTATCGTGCGGAACCGCGCCGCGCTGGTGCCCGTAGGCGTAGCGAAGCTGACCGCGGTCAGCTGATCGTTATGTTCGAAGAACGCATAGCCACCGGCCAGCCATTCGATCCTGCCGGACAGGGCGGTGCCGGCCGCCTGCACTTCCTGGCTGATGCTGTGCTGACGCTGGTCCTGAAGCAGGATGATATTCGCGCCCACCCCCGGCGCATTCGCGGTCTGGTCGAACCCGATTCGCGAGCGCAGTGCACGATATCCGGTGATCGACGACAGAGTCGCGCCGCCCAGCCGATAGTCGACCCGCAGCGCCCCCCCGCCCGTATCTGTCGTGCCCAGCGGCGCGGTGTCGGCCGATTCGAACCGATCGATACTTCCCTGCGGCGCGACGAAGCGATTGAGGTATCGCCCCGGACGATCCGGGTCCGACTGGAACCGCTGCGGAAAACGGGGGCCGGAACGATCGAGCGTCAGATCGGCGGTCGCGAACACGCTCAACCGCGCATCTGGCTCCCACAGCAGCGCAACACGCCCCGCCTGCACATCCTGCCCGTTGACGAACGCGCCATCGGACAGATTGCTGCCCCACCCGCGCTGGTTGCGCGACAGGCCCGAGACGCGCAGCGCCAGCGTGCGTGACAGCGGCAGATTGAGTGTCCCACGCGCATCGATCCGGCGATAGTTGCCGACCGTCACGTCCGCCGCGCCGCCGATACGGTCGAAGGTCGGCCGCTGCGTGACCAGCTTGATCGCGCCGCCGCTGGTATTGCGGCCATAGAGCGTTCCCTGCGGCCCGCGCAGCACCTCGATCCGCTCGATATCGATCAGATCGATCAATGCCCCGGTCGAGCGCGGCAGGATGACGTCGTCGATGTAGATGCCGACCGGCGGGTCGTTGGTGAAGATCGAATCCCCCTCCCCCACCCCGCGCAGGAACACCAGCGCACCGGACGACGTCCCGAAATTTCGCGCGAGGTAGAGGTTGGGGATGTCCGCCCCGATCCGGTCGAGGTTGGCGATCGCTTCGTCAGCGATTCGTTCGGCAGAAAAGGCGGTGATCGCGATCGGCACGGACTGCGCTCTTTCTTCTCGGCGCTGGGCGGTGACGACCACATCCTCGACCGTCGTCGCGTCCTGCGCCTGCGCCGCCAATGGCGTCATCGCCATGACGCCAGCGATACCCCAACCCTGCATGTATCACGCCCCAAGTTACCCGGGCGTAGCGACGCCCCCGAAAAGTCGGCGCGCGCTAGAGGCGGCTTCGGGTGCGGTCAAGGTAAGGCGGAGCCACGCGATCCCGCGCGACAGACATGAAAAAGCCCGCGTCGCCGCGGGCTTTTCAAGACGAATGGTGGAGCCGAGGGGGATCGAACCCCTGACCTCTGCAATGCCATTGCAGCGCTCTCCCAGCTGAGCTACGGCCCCATCTCGTTGGGAAGCGCGCCTCTAAAGGGGTGGCGCGCCGATTGCAACCGGGTTCTTGGCGATTTTTGTCGAAAGCCGCAAACCCGGTCGCGAAAGACATCAATTCTCGTCGTCTTCGTCCGCGGTCTTGACGCCCAGATCGTCGTCGCCGCCGAGATCGACGTCGTCGTCGGCCGAGGGTTCTTCCTCTTCGTCGACGTCCAGTTCCAGATCGTCGCCGCCCAGATCGCTGTCGGCGTCTTCCTTCTTCTCGGCCTTCACCTGTTCGAACGGCAGCGGCTGCTTCGACTTCAGGATCGGCTCCGGTTCCCAGTTCACACCGCAGGCGATGCAGGTGACGGGCTCTTCGTTGCCGAGGTCGTAGAAACGCGTACCGCACTTCGGGCACGTACGCTTCGTGCCCCATTCGGGCTTGATCATGGCTGCTCTCGCATCCTGTAAAGGAAAGGGGTCTTGGCGACCGGGAGCCGCAAAGTGGGGCGCGCCTTGCCATAGCGCAAGCGCACTGTCAAAGACCCGCGGCAATGAGCCATGCCCCCCCCTCTCCGATGACGCTGGCGCCGCGCGGTCCCCTGACCGGTCGCGTGCGCGTACCCGGCGACAAGTCGATCAGCCACCGTTCGCTGATGCTGTCGGCGCTCGCGGTCGGCGAAAGTCGGGTCGAAGGGTTGCTGGAGGGTGAGGACGTCCTCGCCACCGCCGCCGCGATGCGCGCGATGGGCGCCGAGATCGAGCGTGGCGCGGACGGCGTGTGGCGCATCCACGGCGTCGGCGTCGGCGGACTGCTCCAGCCGGCAGCGGCGCTCGACATGGGCAATTCGGGCACCTCGACGCGGCTGCTGATGGGCTTGGTCGCGAGCCATGCGATCACCGTGACCTTCGTGGGCGATGCCTCGCTCAGCAAACGGCCGATGGGGCGTGTCATCGACCCGCTGTCGACGATGGGCGCGGACATCACGGCGACTCCGGGCGGGCGGTTGCCGCTAATGCTGCGCGGGATCGTACCGGCAGTGCCGATCACCTACACGCTGCCTGTCGCCTCCGCGCAGGTGAAGTCGGCGATCCTGCTCGCCGGGCTGAACACGCCGGGCATTACGCGGGTGATCGAGCCCGTTCCGACCCGCGACCATAGCGAACGGATGCTGGCCGGCTTCGGCGCGCAGCTGACCGTCGAGGAGACAGGCGAAGGTCGCGTCATCTCGATCCACGGCGAGGCGGAGTTGAAGCCGCAGGCGATCACCGTCCCCGGCGACCCCTCTTCCGCCGCTTTCTGGATGGTCGCCGCGTCGATCGTGCCGGGATCCGATGTGGTGATCGAGAACGTCGGCCTTAACCCGACCCGCGCCGGCCTGGTCACCGCGCTGCGCCTGATGGGCGCCGACATCGTCGAACAGGACGCGCGCATCGTCGGCGGCGAGCCCGTCGCCGATCTCCGCGTCCGCCACGCCGCGCTGTCGGCGATCGACGTTCCCGCCGAACTCGCGCCGAGCATGATCGACGAATATCCCGCGCTGTTCGTCGCGGCCGCCTTTGCACAGGGCACGACGATCGCCCGTGGCGCGGAGGAGTTGCGCGTCAAGGAATCGGACCGCATTACCGCGATGGCGACCGCACTGACTGCTTGCGGCGTGACGTGCAGCGAATATGACGACGGACTGGCCGTCACTGGTACCGGTGGCGACCCGATCCCCGGCGGCGGGCGGGTCGAAACCCATCTCGACCACCGTATTGCGATGAGCATGACCGTGGCCTCGCTCGCTGCGCGGGCTGCGATCACGCTCGACGACGCGAGCCCCGTCGCTACCAGCTACCCGACCTTCTTCGCCACGCTCGACGCGCTGGCACCGACCGGGCAGACGGCATGATCATCGCGGTCGACGGGCCGGCCGCATCGGGCAAGGGCACAATCTCAAAGGCACTGGCGCGGCACTACAATTTGCCGCACCTCGACACCGGCCTGCTCTACCGCGCGGTGGCGGCGACCGTGCTCGACAACGCGCTCGATCCCGAGGTCGAGGCCGATGCCGTCGCCAGCTGCGACTTCGACGATGCGCTGCTCGGCGACGACCGGCTGAAGGACGATCTGATCGGCAAGACCGCCTCCGTCGTCTCCGCCCACCCGCTCGTCCGCGCCGCGCTCCTGCAACGCCAGAAGCGCTTCGCCGCCCAGCCCGGCGGCGCCGTTCTCGACGGCCGCGACATCGGCACGGTCATCGCGCCGAACGCTGTAGCCAAGCTGTTCGTCAAGGCGACCCCGATGATCCGCGCCCAGCGCCGCCACGCCGAACTGCGCAGCCGCGGTTCGAACGCCAGCCTCGACCGCGTACTTGCCGACATCCGCGCACGCGACGAACGCGACAGCTCGCGCAGCCAGGCCCCGCTCAAGGCGGCGGAGGATGCGGTGGTGTTAGACACAAGCTTCCTGTCGATCGAGGCGTCGATCCAGCGGGCGGTGGCGATCGTTGATGCGGCGGTGGTGCGCCATCGGTTGTAACGCACTACTCGGCGGCGAAGGTTGCAGCGGCGACCTTGCCAATTCCCCTCTTCCCCGCTAAGGGCCGCCCCGTCCGACGAGCGTCATGACTCGCGGTAGGACGGCGCCGGCCACGGCCGATGCGCCCTTTTCGCTTTTCCGCGTTGAGCTGTCCCTGCCGTAATCCATGCCGCCCGCACGGATGCCGCGTCCGACGCACGGTCGCCGCGGCGGATCGGCTAGAAGACCGCCGGAGACAACCGGCCGGCCGGAAAAACGACTGAGGACCAACCCACATATGGCAACTGCCGCCAATCCCACCCGCGACGATTTCGCCGCGCTGCTCGACGAGACGTTCGGCGCCGCCGACAGCTTCGAAGGCCGTGTCGTCGTCGGTACCGTCACCGCGATCGAAAACGACCTGGCCGTCATCGACGTCGGCCTGAAGAGCGAAGGCCGCGTGCCGCTGCGCGAATTCGCAGCGCCGGGCCAGAAGGCCGAACTGAAGGTCGGTGACGAAGTCCACGTCTATGTCGACCGCGTCGAGAACGCGAACGGCGAAGCGATGCTGTCGCGCGACCGCGCGCGCCGCGAAGCCGCTTGGGACAAGCTGGAAGGCGAATTCGCGCAGGGCAACCGCGTCGAAGGCGTGATCTTCGGCCGCGTGAAGGGCGGCTTCACCGTCGACCTCGCCGGCGCCGTGGCGTTCCTGCCGGGTAGCCAAGTCGACATCCGTCCGGTCCGCGACGTCACCCCGCTGATGGACATTCCGCAGCCGTTCCAGATCCTCAAGATGGATCGCAAGCGCGGCAACATTGTCGTGTCGCGCCGCGCCGTGCTCGAGTAAACCCGCGCCGAGCAGCGTTCGGGCCTGATCCAGAGCCTGGCCGAGGGTCAGATCATCGACGGCGTCGTCAAGAACATCACCGATTACGGTGCGTTCGTCGACCTGGGCGGCATCGACGGCCTGCTGCACGTCACCGACCTGTCGTACAAGCGCGTCGGGCATCCGTCGGAAGTGCTGAACATCGGCGACACCGTCCGCGTTCAGATCATCCGCATCAACCGCGACACGCAGCGCATCTCGCTCGGCATGAAGCAGCTTGAGAGCGATCCGTGGGATGGCGCGGGTGCCAAGTATCCGGTCGGCGCGAAGCTGTCGGGCCGCGTCACGAACATCACCGAATATGGTGCGTTCGTCGAACTGGAGCCGGGCATCGAAGGCCTGGTCCACGTTTCGGAAATGAGCTGGACCAAGAAGAACGTCCATCCGGGCAAGATCGTCAGCACTTCGCAGGAAGTCGACGTGATCGTCCTCGAGGTCGATCAGGACAAGCGCCGCATCTCGCTGGGTCTCAAGCAGGCACAGGCCAATCCGTGGGAGAAGTTCGCGGAAGATCACCCCGTCGGTTCGACCGTCGAGGGCGAAGTCAAGAACGCGACCGAATTCGGCCTGTTCATCGGCCTGGACGGCGACGTCGACGGCATGGTCCACATGTCGGACATCGCCTGGGGCATTTCGGGCGAAGACGCGCTCAACCTGCACCGCAAGGGCGAGACGGTTCAGGCCGTCGTGCTGGCGGTCGAGCCGGACAAGGAGCGCATCTCGCTCGGCATGAAGCAGCTGGAGCGTGGTGGCCCGGTCGCTGCGCAGGCGGGTGATCGCCTGAACAAGAACGCGATCGTGACCGTGACCGTGCTCGAAGTCCGCGATGCGGGCCTCGAAGTGCAGCAGGGCGACGATGGCGCGACCGGCTTCATCAAGCGCACCGACCTTGGCCGCGACCGTGACGAGCAGCGTCCGGAGCGTTTCCAGGTCGGCCAGAAGTTCGACGCGATGGTCACCGGCTTCGATCGTTCGAAGAAGCCGACCTTCTCGATCAAGGCGATGCAGATCGCCGAAGAGAAGCAGGCGGTTGCGCAGTATGGTTCGTCCGACTCCGGCGCGTCGCTGGGCGACATTCTGGGCGAGGCGCTGAAGGCGCGCGGCGAGCAGAAGTAAGCCTTACGCCGCCGATCGGTGGAAACAGGGACGGGGTGCTCCGCAAGGAGTGCCCCGTTTCTGCGTTCATTCGAAAGGCGGATTGTCGCATGCGACAAACATGGGTTAGGGCAACGG
>CAJYOI010000041.1 GCA_913776045.1 uncultured Sphingomonas sp. | reverse complement strand
CCGCCACGACGACGCGGATGCCGAGCTCCTCCATGTTGCGCTCAAATTGCCCGTCGGCGAGCCGCTGGCGGACGCGCCCCGCGGTGGCGGGGCCGAGGTCGGAGGCGATCAGCGCTTCCTCGATATCATCGAGCGTCGCATCGTCGAGCCGCGCGGCGCCCAGGCCGGCGAGATTGCCGGTCAGGCGGTCGGACGTACGCTTGAAGCCGCCGAGCAGGCGCTGGGACCAGGAAGGGGTGGTGCTCATACTGTAATCCTGTTTTCGTCCCCCCCGCGGAGTCGGGAGCCCATCTCCTGCGCGCCGGGCTGGTCGGCGCGGATCGGGGATGGGTCCCCGCCTGCACGGGGACGACGATATATGGTGGTGACGATCGAACCGATCGGGTGCTGTCGGTCGATCTCTACTTCCGCAAAATTCTCGGCATGGCCGCGGTCGCCGGGGGCCTCGACCAGCACGCGCTGCTCGGTCCCTACCAGCGAGGCAAGCCACGCCGTGCGATGCGCCTCCGCCGCCGCACGCAAACGCGCCGCGCGTTCCCTGACCACGATCGGCGCGACCTGCGGCATCCGCGCAGCCGGCGTGCCGGATCGAGGAGAATAGGGGAAAACATGCGTGTGAACGATGTCGCAATCGGTGATCAGCGCCATGCTGTTGGCGAACATCGTCTCGTCTTCGGTCGGAAAGCCCGCGATGACGTCGGCACCGATTGCGATCTCCGGTCGCCTGGCCTTCAGCCGCTCGACCAGCGCAACCGACTGCGCGCGATCGTGGCGGCGCTTCATCCGCTTCAGGATCAGGTCGTCACCGGCCTGAAGCGACAAATGGACGTGCGGCATGACCCGCGGTTCGCCGGTCAGCAGGTCGAACAGGCGGTCGTCTATCTCAATTCCGTCGAGCGACGACAGGCGCAGCCGGGGCAAGGCGGGAACGAGCTTTAGGATACGCTCGACCAGAAGCCCAAGCGTCGGGCTGCCGGGCAGATCGTGGCCGTAGCTCGTCAGGTCGACGCCGGTCAGCACGACCTCGTTATGCCCAGCCGCGACCAGTCCGGCGATGCGCTGGACCACGGCGCCGGCGGGAACGGACCGGCTGGGCCCCCGGCCGAACGGGATCGCGCAAAAGGTACAGCGGTGGTCGCAGCCGTTCTGCACCTCGACCAGCGCGCGAGCGTGGCCGTCGAAACGGACGGCGGCCGGCGCCGCGGGGGCGCCCCAGTTCGTCGGCGCCAGCTTGTCGAGATTGCCGACCACCCGGTCGACTTCTGCCATGGCGCCAAACCCCGCCGGGTCGATCGTCGCGGCGCAACCGGTCACGACGATTTCTGCGCCAGGCCGCCGACGGCGCGCGCGGCGGATCGCGGCTCGGGTCGCCTTCACGGCTTCGTTCGTCACCGCACAGCTGTTCACCACCACGACGTCGCGGTTCCCAAGGTACCCGCGGATCGTTTCGCTTTCGGCGATGTTGAGTCTGCAGCCGAGCGTTATCACCTCGGGCGCCAGAGGAGCGAGCATGTCAGAGCACTTAGGGTCAGGAACCGGGGAAGTCTATGACGCGGCGCAGAAGGTCAACGACTTCTGGTTCGCGTTGAGCGAGGAACAGCAGTTCGGCAAGGATCCTGCGCTCGATCGTGCCATCGCCGAGCATTTCGGACAGATGCGCCAGGGCGTCCTCGACAGCGATGCGCTGGGCTGGCGGGGCGAGCCCGAGACCATCCTAGCCGCGATCATCCTGCTCGATCAGTTCAGCCGTAACATCTATCGCGGGCAGGCCAGGGCGTTCGAGGCCGATCCGCTGGCGCTGTCGCTGACGCATGATGCGATCGACAAGGGTTGGGATGCGGTGCTGCCGCCCAATCAGGCGGTGTTCCTGCTGATGCCGCTAATGCATGCCGAACAGGCCGACGCACAGGCGCTGAGCGTCGCGAAATTCGAAGCGCTGGGGCTGGAGACGAACGCGAAGTTCGCGCGCGAGCACGCGCAAGTGTTCGAACGTTTCGGGCGTTTTCCGGGGCGCAACGAAGCGCTGGGTCGCGGATCGACCGAAGAAGAGCTCGACTATCTCAGCCAGCCAGGCGCCGGCTGGTAACGTCCTCGGCCGGGGCCGGGGCGGCGAGCATTCGCCGCTCCGACAGCAGCCGACGGACGCCGGCGATCGACAGCGGCTTGCCGAAAAACCAGCCTTGCGCCTTGGCAATGCCGAGCACGACGAGGCGGTCCTGGATGTCGCCGTCCTCGACGCCTTCGGCCGTGACCGGCAGGTTCAGGCTTTCGCCCAGTCGTGCGATGGCGCCGACAATCGCGGCCGAATCTACGCTTTCGGTCATCGATGTGACAAAGCTCTTGTCGATCTTGATGCGGTCGAACGGCAGCGCGCGCAGATGGGCGAGCGAGGAATAGCCGGTTCCGAAATCGTCGAGCGCCAAGCGAACCCCCTGGTTCTTTAGGCTGCCGACCGTCGACTGCGCGAGGGGCAGATTGTCGAACAATGCGGTTTCGGTGATCTCGATTTCGCAGCGCTGCGCCGGAAAGCCGGTTTCGGTCAGGACCTTGATGATCTTCTGCGCCAGCCACGCATCGCGTAGCTGCCATGGCGAGATATTGACCGAGATGACCAGATCCGGGTCCCAGTCGCGCGCCGCGGTGAACGCCTGGCGCATGATTGACAGCGACAGATCGGCGATCATGCCGGTTTCCTCGGCGATGGGGATGAACGCTTCGGGGCTGATCAGGCCGCGGGTCGGATGCTCCCAGCGGGCGAGCACCTCGAAGCCGGTCAGGCGGCCGGTTGCCAGATCGATCTGCTGTTCGAAGTAGGGTACGATCTCCTGGCGCGGGATGGCCAGACGCAGTCCGCTTTCCATCTCGTTACGGGCCTGAAGCTCCCGCTCCATCGCGGCGTCGAACCAAGCGAAGCGATTCTTACCCGACTTCTTGGCGGCATACATCGCGATGTCGGACGCGCGCAGCAGCGTTTCGATCGACGCGCCGTCGATGTCGGAGCGGGCGATGCCGATCGATGCCGAGATGTGACAGCGGATGCCGTCCGCATCGAACGGCTGGGCCATGCGGCTGACCAGTCGCTCGGCGATTCGAACGACCACATCGGGATTGCCGCTGTCGAACAGGAAGCCGCAGGCGAACTCGTCACCGCCCAGCCGTGCGGTGAGCGCGTTGGGCGGCAGGCCGCCTTCCATCTCCTGTGCGACGACGCGAAGCAGGGCGTCGCCGACGGCATGGCCGTGCATGTCGTTGACCGTCTTGAAATGATCGAGGTCGATCGCCAGCACGGCGACCGCCTTGCCTCGCTGGAGGGCGCGCGACACCAGCGCCGCGCCTTGCTCCATGACGCTGCGACGGTTGAGGAAGCCGGTCAACGGGTCGCGCGCGGCCAGCATGTGCGCGCGCTCCTCGGCGGCGGCGCGCTCCTCGACTTCTTCGCGAAGCGCGCGGTGGCGGCGCCAGCCGAGCAGAATCAGTGCGACGTTCAGGATCAGCGCCAGCGTCAGCGGATGGTCGACGGGGCCGGACGAATTGTTGACCAGCCGGTCGAGCGCGGAGGACAGGACGGAGCTGCCGATACCGACGAACAGCAGGATCGCGGCAACGCATACGGCGCCGGTCATCAATTCCGCCTGCGAGGCGCGGAGCCTGCGGCCACCCAAATTCGTCTGCTCGCTGTCCATTCCTGCCCCACGACGAAGGTCATCGGCCTGCCTGCACCCGCGGCAGTGTAGATCGGGTTAAGGCGGTGATGGCTTGTCTTTCGGCACGGGGGGGGCTAAGGGCGCAGCGATCGTTCCCCTGTTCAGGGCTACGTGACGCATCTGCCGCCGATCCTGCCTGTCAGGACGGCGACGCCGGCCGACGAGGTTTCGTCCGCCGGCGTTTTTCGCGTTTCGTGGTTCTGCGCGCAAGGGGCAGTTTTTGGAGTGCGCGCGATGTTCGACAGTCTGAGCGACCGCCTTGGCGGAGTGTTCGACCGCCTGCGTGGCCGCGGTGCGCTGACCGAGGCCGACGTGCGCGGTGCGATGCGCGAAGTCCGCGTCGCGCTGCTCGAGGCCGACGTGGCGCTGCCGGTTGCGCGCGAATTCGTCGACAAGGTAACCGAACAGGCGGTCGGCCAGAACGTCCTGCGCTCGGTCACGCCGGGGCAGCAGGTCGTCAAGATCGTCAACGATGCGCTGGTCGAAATGCTCGGCAGCGACAATGTCGGGCTCGACATCGATGTGACGCCGCCGGCGGTCGTCATGCTCGTCGGCTTGCAGGGCTCTGGCAAGACGACGACGACCGCCAAGCTCGCCAAGCTTCTGAAGGGCCGCGAGCGCAAGAAGGTCATGATGGCGTCCTTGGACGTCAATCGTCCGGCCGCGCAGGAACAGCTGGCGGTGCTCGGCACGCAAACGGAAGTCGCGACTCTACCGATCGTCGCCGGCCAGCAGCCGGTCGACATCGCGCGGCGCGCGCTGCAGGCGGCGAAGCTGCAGGGCTTCGACGTGCTGATGCTAGACACCGCGGGCCGCCTGCACGTCGACCAGGCGCTGATGGACGAGATGAAGGCGGTCGCCGACATCGCGACGCCGAACGAAATCCTGCTCGTCGTCGACAGCCTGACCGGTCAGGATGCGGTCAACGTCGCCAAGAACTTCAGCGAGCAGGTGCCGCTGACCGGCGTCATCCTGACCCGCATGGACGGCGACGCGCGCGGTGGTGCGGCGCTGTCGATGCGTGCCGTCACCGGCAAGCCGATCAAATTCGCCGGCATGGGCGAGAAGCTCGATGCGATCGAGCCGTTCCATCCGGGCCGCGTCGCGGGTCGCATCCTGGGCATGGGCGACGTCGTCAGCCTGGTCGAAAAGGCCGCGCAGTCGATCGAGGCCGAAGATGCCGAGCGGATGGCCGCGAAGCTCGCCAAGGGCCAGTTCGATATGAACGACCTGCGCGCGCAGTTGGCACAGATGCGCCGTATGGGCGGCCTGGGTGCGCTTGCCGGCATGATCCCGGGTATGAAGAAGGCGCAGGCCGCGATGGCCGCGGGCGCGGTCGACGAAAAGATTCTGCTGCGCATGGACGCGATGATCGGGTCGATGACGCCGAAGGAGCGCGCCAAGCCCGAGTTGATCAACGCCAAGCGCAAGATCCGCGTCGCCAAGGGTTCCGGCACCACGGTGCAGGACGTAAACAAGCTGCTGAAGATGCACCTGGAAATGTCGACGGCCATGAAGCGCATCAAGAAAATGGGCGGGCTAAAGGGCATGATGTCGATGTTCGGCAAGGGTGGCCTGGGCGGTATCGGCAACGCCATCGGCGGCGCCCAGATGGGCGACATGATGGGCAAGCTCGACCAGCAGGGCGGGGGGCTTCCGGGCCTGCCGGGCTTAGGCGGACCTGATGGCATGAAGCTGCCGCCGGGGTTCGAAAATCTGATCAAGAAAAAATAACAAACACAATTGTTTAGAGAAGGAAAAATATAATGGCAGTTAGCATTCGCCTGTCGCGTGGCGGCAGCAAGAAGCGTCCCTATTACCGCATCGTCGTTGCTGACGCTCGCGCATCGCGTGACGGCAAGTTCATCGAGAAGATCGGCACCTACAACCCGCTGCTGGCGAAGGACGACGAGAAGCGCGTCGTACTGGACGGCGAGCGTGCCAAGCACTGGCTGAGCGTCGGTGCACAGCCGACCGACCGCGTCGCCCGCTTCCTGGATGCCGCCGGCGTGAAGGAGCGCGCTGCGCGCAACAACCCGAACAAGGGCAAGCCGGGCGAAAAGGCCACCGAGCGCGCCGAAGAGCGTGCCGAGAAGCAGAAGGCCGCCGAGGAAGCCGCTGCTGCGGCCGCCGCGGCTCCGGCCGCCGAAGAGCCTGCCGCGGAAGCGCCGGCTGCCGAAGGCGAGACGACCGAAGCGTAATCCTAATCGCGTCGTCCCCGCGCAGGTGGAGACGACGCAATTTTTTGCGTGATCCAACCGCGGTCGTGATGCGTTTTCCGGGCTTCTATCGCAGCCGGGACGACAATCATGACCGCCACGCCTCCGCCGACCGAGCCGGACACCGATGACCAAGACGACGCCACCGACGAAGGCCGGTCGAGCACCGACCCCGCCGAAGGGGCCGACGACGTCCCTCCCGGCGACGACCGCAGCGCCGATCGCGCGCGCTGACCGGACCGTTACGCTGGCGGCCGTGATCGGCGCGCACGGCATCGGCGGCGAGGTTCGGCTGAAGGTCTTCGCCGACGACCTGGGCGTCCACAAGAGTTTCAACGGCGGCGCACTGACGTTGAAGGCGCTGCGGATCACTCCGCAAGGCGCCATTGCGCGCTTTGCAGAGGTCGCCGATCGCACCGCGGCCGAAAAGATGCGCGGCACCGAACTGACAGTCTCGCGCGACAGTCTGCCGCCGCTGGGCGAGGGCGAATATTACCACGCCGACCTGCTCGGCCTTGCCGCCGTCGGCGAAGACGGTGCGGCTATCGGCACCGTCGTAGCGATCGACAATTTCGGCGCTGGCGACGTGATCGAAATCGAGCGCGGCGACGGCAAACGCTTCATGATCCCGATGACCGAAGTCGCGGTGCCCCGTTGGGACGCTGACACGCTGACCGTCGCCGACGGCTGGGCGGATTGACCCGCACCGCGGTCCTTTCCGACATCCACGGCAACTTGCCGGCGCTGGAGGCCGTCATCGCCGATGCGGTCGCAATGGGTTGCGACAGCTTCCTCAATCTCGGTGATAGCCTGTCCGGCCCGCTCTGGCCGACGGAGACAGCGGATCTGCTGATCGCGCGCGATTGGCCGACGATCACCGGCAATCACGAACGGCAGCTGTTCGGTAGGGCGCCCGGTCCAAGTGACGCCTTTGCCGCGGCGCGCCTGACCGACCGTCACTGGCGGTGGATCGAAAGCCTTCCTCCAAGGCTGGCACTCGGCGACACCCTATTGTGCCATGGCACCCTGTCGAGCGACATAGAGCATCTGCTCTTCTGCGTGAACGCGACGGGTTTCCGGGCGGCGACGGACGAGGAAATCAACGAACGTTTGGGCTCAGCGCCGGCAATGACCCTATGCGGGCATTCCCACGTCGCGGGTGAGCGTGTGCTGCCGGACGGGCGGCGGGTCGCTAATCCGGGCAGCGTCGGGTTACAGGCCTATACCGACGATCGGCCGCACCCTTACGCTGTCGCCAACGACACTCCCCAGGCCCGCTATGCGATTCTGAAGGACGGGCACCTGACGTTTCGCCGTGTCGATTACGACCATCGCGTCGCGGCACGCCGGGCGCGGGAAGGCGGGTTCGATGCATGGGCGACCTGGCTGGAGACAGGCAAAGCATCGAGCATCGAGCAACTGACGGCTTAGCTGGTCACCGCGATTTCTATGCGTGAAGGCCCGGCACCGGGGAGGAAGCGTGCCTGTCGTATGAGGCGACGGATTTCGGCGATCTCGCGTGCCGACCTGCTGCCCGATCGTAGCAATTTCAGGCTTGAAATCGTCCCGTCTGTGGCGACCGACGCGCAGAAGGCGACTGATGCCGCGGTGCGCAGGTGCTGCGGGACATCTGGGCGCGATAGCAGGATCGGCGCGCGATCGGGTGGGGAACTGCAGCGCGTTCGTTCGGTGTAAATCGTTTCGACCATGCCCGATGGGGGATCGACATTCGTGAACAACTGTATTTGCCGCACCTTGGGGACGTCATAGATTTCCGACGGCTCGCTCGACCATGTCAAGCACAGGCATTGGGTCACGTTCAGATCGAGCGCGGGCCAACCGAATATCGCAGCAGCATGGATCAGAGATGTTCCAATAAGACCGCGCCAGTCGAGCATGATGTGACGGTATCACATCGACCGTGGTCAACAAGCCTTATCGTCGCAACGGCACGCGCTCGGCCAGCTCGTTGCGGATCGTCGTCGCGGCAACGCCGGCCTGCCCCATCGCGTTGCTGATCTGGTCGAGGCCCTTCACGACATCGCCCGCCGCGAACAGGCCGGGGAGCGAGGTGCGCTGGTGGTCATCGACTTCGAGGCACCCGTCTTCGCTGGCCTTCGCGCCGGCTGCGATCGCGAGCTTCGACCGGATGACCGACCCGAGTGCGGGATAGACGCTGTCGAAGCGTCTCTCGCCCGCTGCCGTCTGGACGACCAATTCCGCTCCATCGGCCGCCAGTGGCGTGCACGGGCCGTCTACCCACGCGATCCCGGCGTCGGCGAGCTGGTTACGACAGGCGTCGGACAGGTCATGTGCGCCGTCGTGCGCGATCAGCGTGACGTCCGTGGTATAGCCACGCAGGAACAAGGCCTCGCGCATGCCGTGGTCGCCAGTGCCGATCACGCCGACGCGCTTGTCGGTGACTTCATAACCGTCGCAGATCGGGCAGTAGCGGATGAGGCCCGCCGCGAGCGCCGCGTCATGCGCCTCGCGCGGCATGTCGGGACGATTGTTGACGACGCCGGTCGCGAGCAGCACCGTGCGCGTGTCATACGTCCGGTCGCCGGCTTGGACACGGAAATCGCGGCCGACCGGCTCGATCCGCGTCACCTCGACGCCTTCGCGCACCGCACCGTAGCGTTCGGCCTGGCGGAGCATGCGCCGGAGCAGGTCGGGCCCTTCGATCCCCTCCGGGTAGCCGGCGTGATTGTGCGTGCGCGGGATCAGCGCGGCGCGGCTCGACCCGCAGTCGAATAGCCGGATCGAGAGGTGAAAACGCGCCAGATAGATCGCCGCGGTCAGTCCCGCCGGCCCGGCGCCGATGATGATACAATCGTCCACGGGCTCCCTAAGCGATGACTCGGCTGGCGGTTCCGCCGTGTGCGGGCTAATCGCTTGATCGGGATGATAGGGGAGTGCTCATGAAGCGTCTGGCGATTGCATTGGCTCTGGCGGGCGTCGCAAGCCCCGTAATCGCGCAGACCGCGCCTGCGGCAGATGTCGCCAGCATCGCGCCGAAGATCGACGCGATCTTTGCCGAATGGGCGCGCGAGGCGCATGTGCCGGGCGCCGTGTACGGCATGGTCAAGGACGGCCGCCTGGTCCATGTCGGTACGATCGGCACGCAGGATCAGGACAGCCGGCGTCCCGTGACCGCAGACAGCCGCTTCCGCATCGCGTCGATGTCCAAGGCGTTCACCGCACTCGCCATCCTGAAGCTGCGGGATGCGGGCAAGCTGTCGCTCGACGCCCCGGCCGAACGCTATGTGCCGGAGATGCGCGGATGGCGTTACCCGACCAGCGACAGCCCTGAGATCACCGTGCGCGACCTGCTCCACCACATTGCCGGCTACGTCGAGGACAATCCCTGGGGCGACCGCCAGCAGGTGCTGACCGAGCCCGAATTCACCAGGATGCTGAAGGACGGCGTGCCCTTTGCGACGGTGCCGGGCACCGCGTTCGAATATTCGAATCTGGGCTATGCGACGCTGGGGCGGATCGTGTCGAACGTGTCGGGCGTACGGTACCAGGACTATATCCGGCGCGAGATCATGGTCCCGCTCGGGATGACGTCGACCGGCTATGACATCTTCGCCTCCCCAAAGGATAAGCGCGCGATCGGCTATCGCTGGCAGGACGGCGGCTATGTGCGCGAGCCCGACATGGCCGATGGTGCCTTCGGGGCGATGGGCGGCGTAGAGACGACCGCCAACGATTATTGGCGCTGGATGGCGTTCCTGCTGGCCGGTTGGCCGGCACGCGACGGCGCCGAGGTCGGTCCGGCGAAGCGATCGACCGTGCGCGAGATCGTCGAGGGCGCGAACTTCGCGAGCGGACAGATGCGCAACGCGGCGCTCGGCGCGCCGTGCCGGCAGGCCGGCGCGTACGGGATGGGCTGGCGCGTGCTCGACGACTGCGATCTCGGGCGCATCGTGACGCATAGTGGCGGCTATCCGGGCTATGGGTCCAACGTCGCGCTGTTGCCGGACGCGGGCGTGGGCGTGTTCGTCTTTTCCAGCCGGACCTACACGGGCGGCGCATTGCCGATGATGCGGGCGTTGATGGCGCTGCGCGAGGCGGGAATGGCCAAGCCGCGGACGGTGCCGGTGTCCGATGGGTTGGCGGCGGCCTATGCGGTCGCGAAAACGGCATGGACGGCGGGCGACGCGACCCGCGCGCCGCTGGCCAACAACGTTTTGCTCGACCGCGATGCTGCGCGCCGGGCGCGCGAAATTGCCGATGCCAAGGCGCAGGTCGGCACCTGCACAATGTCGGAGGCGATCCGCCCGATCTCGGCGATGGAAGGCATTTTCGACTGGCACTGCGAACGCGGCCACATCGCCGGCCGCGTCCAGCGCGCACCGACGCCGGAACTGAGCCTCCAGGTCATCGACTTCCGCGTACGGCCGGATTGACGTATATACGGAGCGTATATACATTTACGGGATGACGAAGGAATATCTGGCGAAGACGTTCAAGTCGGGCAATTCGGTAGCCCTGCGGCTGCCGAAGGCGCTTGGGGTGACGGAAGGCGCGCAGATGCGGGTGCGGGAAGAGGCGGGTAAGTTCATTCTGGAGCCCACCGACGCGCCGAAACGGAAATTCAACGTCGATAAAATCTGGGGATCCGCGATCGGTTTGGGCCTGGCACTTATCCCGGACGAAGACCGCGTGTTCGAGCCGCGGCGCCTGCTTGGAGACGAGGATGGCAGTGCGTGAAGTATCTGCTCGATTCCAATATCGTCATCGGCGCGGCGCTGGCGATCGGCGAGCCGCTGCGCCGGCGAATGGCTGACTGCAACGCCGGCGACATGGTGATGTCGTCGATCGTTTACGCCGAAGTCGCCTTCGGCTGCATTCAGGCAAAGCCCCCCGCGATAGCGGTCCTGCACGCCTTCGTCGAAGAGGTGCCGATCGTCGATTTCGACGCCACAGCCGCAATCGCTTATGCCGGGCTTCCCTTTCGCCGCGCGAGTTACGACCGGCTGATTGCCGCACACGCGCTGGCCCTTCAGCTGACACTGGTAACCGACAACATAGCGCATTTCGCGGATATCCCCGGCCTGCGCGTCGAGAATTGGACTGCATGACCTTCGCCGCCACCATCCTGACGCTCTACCCGGAGATGTTCCCCGGTCCGCTCGGCACGTCGCTTGCCGGGCGGGCGCTGAAGGAGGGGAAATGGTCGCTCAAGACCACGCAGATTCGCGACTTCGCGATCGACCGGCACCGGACGGTCGACGACACGCCGGCCGGGGGCGGGGCGGGGATGGTGCTGCGCGCCGACGTGCTGGCCGCGGCGATCGACAGCGTGACCGACGTCGTGCCGGTGCTGGCGATGAGCCCACGTGGGGCGCCACTGACCCAGGCGCGGGTACGCGCGCTGGCGGCGGGGCCGGGGGTAGCCATCCTGTGCGGTCGGTTCGAAGGGTTCGACGAACGAATCTTCGAGGGGCGCGAGGTCGAACCGGTATCGATCGGCGACTATATCCTCTCGGGCGGCGAGATGGGGGCGCTCGTCCTGCTCGATGCTTGCATTCGGCTGCTTCCCGGCGTAATGGGCGCGGCCCTCAGTGGGGATGACGAAAGCTTCGAAAGCGGCCTTCTCGAATATCCACACTACACCCGACCCGTCGAGTGGGAGGGCCGCACGATCCCGCAAGTGCTGCGATCGGGGGATCATGCGAAGATCGCGGCCTGGCGGAAAGCGCAGGCCGAGACCGATACACGGCTACGGAGGCCAGACCTGTGGGAGCGCCATACCGGCGTTCGGGTCCACCCTCCCTCTGGCGCGCGGCAACCGTCAGAGGACGATTTGGTATGAACATCATTCAGCAGCTCGAAGCCGAGCAGATCGCCAAGTTCAACGACAGCAAGTCGGTTCCGGAATTCCGCCCGGGCGATACGCTGCGTGTCGGCGTGCGCGTCGTCGAAGGCGAGCGTACCCGCGTTCAGGCTTATGAAGGTGTGTGCATCGCGCGCGCCAACAAGGGCATGGGTTCGAGCTTCACCGTCCGCAAGATCAGCTTCGGCGAAGGCGTGGAGCGTGTCTTCCCGCTGTATTCGCCGAACATCGACAGCATCACCGTCGTTCGTCGCGGTGTCGTGCGTCGTGCCAAGCTGTACTATCTGCGTGGTCGTACCGGCAAGTCGGCGCGTATCGCCGAGCGTCGCGACACCCGCCCGACCGAGGCTGCTGCGGCCGAATAAGCCGCGCTGCCCATCTGGGTTTTGCGAAGAGCCGTCTTCCGCGAGGGAGGCGGCTCTTTTCGTTTACAGATTTACCTCACTCAGCTTGCAAATGAGAGCAAGTCGCATTAGCGCCTCTCCACAAAGGGGCTCAAATGCGATTTTTGATTTCGACGGCGTTCGTCATGACGATGGCGCCACCCGCTCTGGCGCAGGATCGGTCGGCGGGTGAAGATGCGGTGGTGCTGGAGGACGTCGTCGTCACCGCCGACCGCATGGGCAGCTTCGGCGCGGACTTGGTCCAGGTCGGTACCTTCCGGAATGCGCGCGTGGTCGATGTTCCGCTGACGATCAACGTCGTGCCGAATGAACTGCTGCGCGCGCAGGCGGCGAGCGGCCTGTTCGATGCGCTGCGCAACACCGCAGGCGTCAGCCGCGCTCAGCTGAACGGATCGGCGTACGACAATGTCGCGATCCGCGGCATCCTGGTCGAGAACCGCACCAGCTATCGCCTGAACGGCGTGCTTCCGACCGTGAACCTGATCGACTTGCCGATCGAGAACAAGGACCGTGTCGAAGTGCTGAAAGGCGTCGGCGCGCTCTATTACGGCTATGCCCCGCCGTCGGGGATCGTCAACATGGTCACCAAGCGCCCGACGCGCGATCTGACCGAAGTCACCGCCAGCGTCAGCGAACATGGTGCGGCCTATGCCGCGGCAGATGTCTCCAGGCGGATCACCGACCGTTTCGGGCTGCGGGTGAACGGCGCGGCGGGGCTGCTGGAGACGGGGGTCGCGCGGGTCGATGGGCAGCGCTTTATGGCAGCGGCGGCGGCCGACTGGCAGATCAGCGACGCGATAACCGCGCGGGTCGATGTCGAGCACGTAAACAAGGACATCACCGAAACCGCGGCGATCCAGTTGCCCTCTGCGTCCGGTGGGCGGATCGTGTTGCCCCCGATCGCCGATCCGCGGGCGAACCTGGGCGGCAAGAACCTGCGCTATGCTGCAAGCGCGACCGATGTGCTGGGCCGGGTCGATGTCCGCCTGTCGCGTCAGGTCGCGCTGACGGTCGAGGCAGGGCAGGCGGTAACGATGCGCGATCGTGACTTCAGTCAGCTGGAAAGCGCCGATTTCCGTCCCGGCGCCAATTACGGCAACGGCACGCTGCGTGTGTTCCGTACGCGTGACCAGAAGTATCGCAATCGCATCCTTCGCGCCGAGGTCGCCGGTGCCTTTGCGACGGGCCCGATCATCCACAACATCATCGCCGGTATCAACAGCACTTGGCGGTTCCAGAACGGGCGCAACGGCACCGCGCTGACCGTCGCGCAGAATTACTTCGATCCGCGCGACGTGCAGGTCGCCGCGCCAACGGTTTTCACGACCGCGCCCATCACCGTCCGCGACCGCGGAGCATATGTGACCGACCGTGCTGTCCTGGGGCCGGTCGAACTGATGGTGGGCGCCCGCTACAGCGATTATCGCAGTCGTGCGGTGTCGACCGTGGGCATCGCCAGCGGGTTCGAACGCGATCGCTGGACGCCTTCGATTGCCGCCGTTGTGAAGCCGGTGCGCAACATAAGCCTTTACGCAACCTATCTCGAAGGATTGGAAGAGGGCGGCACGGCACCGATCGCGGCGGCCAATAGCGTGCAGGTGCTCGAGCCCGCCGTGTCGCGGCAATATGAGGCGGGGGTGAAGGCCGAAGCACTGGCCGGCGTGACGCTGCAAGTGGCGGGGTTTAGGATCATCCGGCCGTTCGCGTTCCTCGACCCGTCGGACAACGTCTTCAAGCTCGCCGGCCGGTCGCGGTATCAAGGGATCGAGGGATCGTTGACCGGCGAAGTCACTCGGCACCTGTCGATCTACGCGTCGGGCCAATATCTCGATGCGCGGGTGCGCAACGCGACGCCGGTGGCGCTGATCGGGAAGCGGCCGGAGAATACGCCGGAATGGACCGGCAGTCTGTATGCCGAATATCGCGTGCCGGCACTTCCCGGCTTGGCGATCGGCGGCGGCGGCTATTACGTCGGGGATCGGGCAGCGAATGCGCTGAATCAGGCGTTCGTCGATGGCTATACCACCTATTCGGCGTCGCTGCGCTACACCGCCCCGGTCGGCGGCAAGCCGCTCACCTTCCAGATCAATGCCGATAACCTGACCGACGAACGCTATTGGAGCGCGGCGGGCAACACCCTGCTCGGCGTCGGCCTGCCTCGGCAGGTGAAGGTCACGACCCGGATCGCGCTGTGAAACCACGCGCCCGCCTGCGCCGGTGCCTCGTCAAGGCCCATTTGTGGCTGGGGCTGACGATCGGCGCGGTTTGGGCGGTGCAGGGTGCGACGGGGGCGCTGCTGGTCTATCACCGCGACATTGACCGGACGATAGGTTTGCGGGGGACCCCAGGACCGATGGTGTCGCTCGACCGCGTCGCGCAGTCCGCCGGCGGGGCGGATGATCTGATCCGCATCGGCGTCCGCGACACCGCTGGTACCGTGCTGGCAGTCGACCGTAGCGACAAACGCACGGTGCTGATCGATGCCGCCACCGCACGGGTGCTGGCGGTGCGGGATACGGACCCGACGCTGCCGGGTGCGGACTGCGCGGCGTGGCGCTGGTTGTATCAACTGCACGAAGCGCTGTTGTTGCACGACGCTGGAGAGACGTTGATCGGTATATCGGGGCTGTTTCTGCTTGGCGCCGCCCTGATGGGTCTGTGGCTCGCTTGGCCTCGGGGCGGCGGGTGGCGGATCGTGTTCGACCCGCGACGGTGGAAAAGCCCGGCGCAGCGTCTGTACGGCTGGCATCGCGGCGCGGGCCTGCTGGCGTCGGCCGGCTTCGTTTTTATGACCCTGACCGGCGCCTGGCTGATCTTCGCATCCGACCTGCGTCCGCTCGTCGCGCGCTGGGTGCGCTTCGAGATGCCCGCTCACGTCGCGCCGGGGACGGGCGACATCGTCGGGCCACAGCGCGCATATGAGATTGCGCAAGGACAGTTCCCGAAGGCGCGCCTGTTCCGCGTGATGTTGCCGTCGACGAAGGGGAATGCCTATACCGTCCGCCTGCGCCAACGCGGCGAGCTTCGACACCTGTCGGGCACCAGCAGCGTCACCATCGATGCTGCCACCGGCCGCGTGATCGGACGCTACGATCCGCTGACGGCACCGATTGCCAATCGCCTGGCTGATGCTGCCTTCGCGGTCCATTCTGGCGAGGCGTTGGGCGTCGTCGGACGGACGATGGTGCTGCTGCTGGGGCTCAGTCTGCCGATGTTCTATGCCACCGGCCTAATCGCGTGGCTCAATCGGCGAAAGCGGAAGACGCGTGCACTTGCGTGATCGGCGAAGTGTGCTACGCTCCCCATACACTCCGGGGGGAGACATTTTATGACCGATGCGACTACGATGACCACTGCGGCGGAACCGGACGGTGCGCCGCGCCTAGCCGGGATAGACATCCTGCGCGGGCTGGCGATCCTCGGCATCCTGTTCATGAACATCAACGACATGGGCGCGTCGATCTGGGCGTTCTGGGCGCAGGATATCCGCCACGTCGGCTGGTCGCAGGCCGATCGGCTCGCGTGGTTCCTGCGCGAAGTGCTTGCCGATGGTACCGCACGTTGCCTGCTGGAGATGCTGTTCGGTGTCGGGATGGTCATACTGACCGACCGTGCGGCAGGTGCCATCGCGGTTGTGCCGCCGGAAAGCCGGATGGGCCGTATCGTACGCCGACTGTTCGGTCCGTGGCCGGTCCTGCGCAGCTATGCATGGCGCAACATCGTGCTGTTCCTGTTCGGCCTGATCCACGTGTTCATCCTGCTGTGGCCGGGCGATATTCTGCATACCTACGGCATCGCCGCGTTGGTTGCCGTGCTGTTCCGTCGATTGGGGCCCAAGACCTTGCTCGGGATCGGCCTCAGCATGGCGCTGCTTCAGCTGGTCGGCGGTGGCGTCGGATATCTGATCGTGCCGGGACAGCGTGCCGAAGTCGCGCGGCTGGAAACGGCCAAGGCGAACGGGCAGGTGCTGACCAAGGCGCAGGCCGAGACCCTAAAGAAGGAACTCGATCGCCGCGCCGAGCGCGAAAAGGCAAAGGCGGAGGAGCGCGCGAAAATCGCTGCCGAGGATGTCGCGCGCAGCGACGCGACGGGCACATTCGGGACCTGGGCCTCCGCGGCCTGGGGTTTCTTCCTCTATATAGAGAAGGAAGGGCTGGAGGTCTTCAGCATCTGGGAATCCGCCGCGACTATGCTGATCGGTGCGGCGTTGTACAAATGGGGCATAATCCAGGGCCTGCGGTCGCGGGCGTTCTACGTACGGATGACGGTGGCCAGCTATGCGATCGGTCTGGGCAGCCGCACGGTCGGTGCGTTGGACATGATGCGCTTCGACGATGCGCCGTCGATCATGTGGTCGCTGTCTGAAGTCGCCCGCCTGACGACCACGCTGGGTCATGTTGGGCTCGTCTATCTGCTTTTGACGACCCCATTCGGCATGAAGCTGCTGCGACCGTTCGAGGCGGCGGGGCGGACTGCTCTGACGATCTACATCGCGCAGACGATCATCTGCCTGTGGATCCTCTATCCGCCGTTCGCCCTGGGCCTGTACGGCACGCAGGGATGGATGGCGCTGATGCTGACCGCGGTTGCAGTGAATGCGGTGCTGCTGGTCGCGGCCAACTGGTACGTGCGGAACTATCGCATCGCGCCGGTCGAGTGGGCCTGGCGGTCAATCGTCGCGCGCAAGTCGCTGCCGATCCGCAAGCGCCCGCCGCTTGTAGCGGGAGGCGTGCCGGTCGCCGCCTGAACGCTTGGCGCGGGGCGGAGGCTTCGATAGGCTCCGCCCCATGCTTCGCACCTCTCTCGCGGCGCTCGCCGCTTCCGTCGCCCTGATGACCATGCCAGCCCAAGCCGAAGACCTGACGCTGCAACGCGTCTTCGCCAGCCCAA
Source organism: uncultured Sphingomonas sp. (assembly GCA_913776045.1). Lineage (GTDB taxonomy): Bacteria > Pseudomonadota > Alphaproteobacteria > Sphingomonadales > Sphingomonadaceae > Sphingomonas. Next base: position 231,411 of record CAJYOI010000041.1, on the reverse strand, counting down.
ATCTGGCCGGCGAACAACCGCGCGCGCTGAAACTGTCGCCGGACGGCCGCCTGCTCACCTCGCTGCGCCCGCGGGCGGAGGAGAAGGATCGGTTTGACCTCTGGGCGATGGACACCAGCACGGGCCAGTGGCGGATGCTGGTCGACAGCAAGAAGGTCGGTAGCGGCGCTGAACTCAGCGAGGCCGAAAAGATGCAGCGCGAACGCGCGCGCATCGGCGGCCAGCGCGGCATCGTCGCCTATCAATGGTCGTCGGACGGCACGTCGATCCTGGTGCCGCTCGACGGCGACCTGTATCTCGCGACGCTCGACGGCAAGGTCACGCGGCTGACGAACACTCCGGGCGGCGAGCTCAATCCGCTGGTCAGCCCGCGCGGCCAGTATCTCAGCTTCGTGCGCGACCAGAACCTCTACGTCTCCGACCTGAACGGTGGCGACGCGCGCAAGATCACCCCCGACGGCGCCGGAACGGTGCACTGGGGTGAGGCCGAATTCGTCGCGCAGGAGGAAATGGACCGCACGACCGGCTATTGGTGGTCGCCCGACGAGCGCTACGTCGCGGTCGAACGCTTCGACGAAGCACCGGTCGGCACCGTCGTCCGCGCCGCGATCGGGGCGGAGGACACCAAGGTGTTCGAACAACGCTATCCCGCCGCCGGCACGTCTAACGTGCTGGTCGACCTGTATGTCATGCGCCCGGACGGAACGGGATCGGTCAAGGTCGATCTGGGCAAGGATCGTGACATCTATCTCGCCCGCGTGAAGTGGGCGCCCGACGGCAATACGCTGTACGTCCAGCGCCAGAACCGCGAGCAGACCGTGCTCGACGTGCTGAAGGTCGATCCGGCGACCGGCGCCTCCAGCGTGCTCTTCACCGAAAAGTCGGGGCCGAAGAGCTGGGTCAACCTGTCGAACGTTTTCGTGCCGATGCAGGACGGCAGCATCATCTGGTGGTCGGAACGCGACGGCCATGGTCACCTCTATCGCTTCGCCACGGGTAAGTGGACGCAGCTGACCAAGGGGGCTTGGGAAGTCGCGGGGCTGAACGGCGTCGATGAACAGGGCGGAAAGCTCTATTTCAACGGCAATAAGGATGGCGCGCTTGAACGCCACATCTACGCGCTCGACCTGAAATCGCTGGCGACGACGCGACTGACCGAGGCGGGCTGGTGGAATAACGCCACCGCCGACAGCAGCGCGACCCGCTTCATCGTCGAGCGCTCCAACCCGACCCAGCCGACGCAGGTCTATCTGGCCGACGGCAGCGGCAAGCGGCTGTCGTGGATCAACGAAAATGCCGTCCGGCCGGGGCATCCCTATCACCCCTATCTGTCGGGCCACGCCGAGACGAAGTTCGGCAGCCTGAAGACCGCGGACGGCGAAACGCTCTATTGGGAAATGCTGACCCCGAAGCTGGAGCCGGGCAAGACATACCCGGTCTTCTTCGAACATTACGGCGGCCCGCACAGCCAGACGGTGACGCGCAACTGGGGCCCGCCGCTGCATCAGCTGCTGGTCGACAAGGGCTACATCGTCTTCATGATCGACAACCGCGGCTCGGCGAACCGCGGCAAGGCGTTCGAGGATGCGATCTGGCACGCGATGGGCGGGGTTGAGGTTCGCGATCAGCTCGCCGGCGTCGACTATCTGAAGACGCTGGACTTCGTCGATCCGAAACGTATTGCGACCTACGGCTGGTCCTATGGCGGCTACATGACGCTGAAGATGCTGGAGGCTAACCCGGGCGTCTATGCGGCTGGCATCTCCGGCGCGCCGGTGACCAGGTGGGAACTGTACGACACCCACTATACCGAACGCTACATGGGCACCGATCCGAAGGGCCGTGACAAGGCGGCCTATGCGAAGTCCGCAGCGGTCGAGGACGGGCCGAAGATCAGCGATCCGCTGTTGCTGATCCACGGCATGGCCGACGACAATGTCGTGCTCGACAATTCCACTGCCTTCGCCGCCAAAATGCAGGCGACGAACACGCCGTTCGAAATGATGTTCTATCCCGGCAAGACCCACAGCGCGAGCCGCGACATCCATGTCTGGACGACGATCCTGAACTTCCTGGATAGAACGGTTGGAGCCGGCCCCAAGTAGACCTTTGCTTGCCCGCGCGCGAGCCAGAAGCTAGGGCCGCGCGCGAGCAAGTGGAGGGTTTCATGGGGTATCGGATCGTTGTCGCAGGCGCGACGGGCAATGTCGGGCGCGAAGTGCTCGCCATTCTGGCCGAACGCGAGTTTCCGGCCGACGAGATCGCGGTGCTGGCGTCGGCGCGCAGCCAGGGCGACGAGGTCGATTTCGGAGACACGGGCAAGAAGCTCAAGATTCAGAATATCGAGCATTTCGACCCCAAGGGTTGGGACATGGCGATCTTCGCCATCGGCTCTGACGCGACTAAGGTTCATGCGCCCCGCTTCGCCGCGGCAGGCTGCACGGTCATCGACAATTCGTCGCTGTTCCGCATGGACCCGGACGTGCCGCTGGTCGTGCCGGAAGTGAACCCGGAAGCGATCGACGGCTATACCGCCAAAAACATCATCGCGAACCCGAACTGCTCGACCGCGCAGATGGTCGTCGCGCTGAAGCCGATCCACGATGCCGCGAAGATTACCCGCGTGGTTGTCGCGACCTACCAGTCGGTGTCGGGCGCGGGGAAGGCGGGCATGGACGAGCTGTTCGAGCAGAGCCGCAACATCTTCGTCGGCGATTCCGCCGAGCCCAAGAAGTTCACCAAGCAGATCGCGTTCAACGTGATCCCGCACATCGACAGCTTCCTGGACGACGGATCGACCAAGGAAGAATGGAAGATGGTCGTCGAAACCAAGAAGATCCTCGACCCCAAGATCAAGGTCGTCGCGACCTGCGTGCGCGTGCCCGTCTTCGTCGGCCATTCCGAAGCGCTGAACATCGAGATGGAGAACGAACTGTCGGCGGAAGCCGCGCAGAACCTGCTCCGCGAGGCGCCGGGCATCATGCTGGTCGATAAGCGCGAGGACGGTGGTTACGTCACGCCGGTCGAATGCGTCGGCGACTATGCGACCTTCGTCAGCCGCGTGCGCGAGGACCCGACGGTCGAAAACGGCCTGGCGCTGTGGTGCGTCAGCGACAATCTGCGCAAAGGTGCCGCGCTCAATGCGGTCCAGATCGCGGAGTTGCTGGGGCGGCGGCACTTGAAGAAGGGCTGAGCGGGCGCTTACGATTTGAATCAGCGCGATTTTTTCCGTGTCCTGACGTCCTCGCGGGACGTTGGGCGGGGATGGAAGACACGCCCATCGTCACCGGTCTGAAGTGGTTCGCCACGCTGACCGGGGTCACCGCCGCCTTCATGGTATCGCTCGACAGCGGGCGGCGGGTGACGGGATGGGGGTTCGTGATTTTCGTCGCGTCCGCCATTGCCTGGATCACGGGCGCCGTGCTGACCCGGGACTGGGCGCTGACGTCGCAGAACGGCGTGCTGCTGGGCATCAATCTGTTCGGCGTGTATCGCTATCTGATCCGCAAGAAGGGCGAGTAGCACACATCATCTGGGCGGTCGGCCTCGGGGGGCTGGGAGCGATCTTCGGCAGCTTCATCGCGACCGTCGCGGTGCGTTGGCCCGCGCCTGCATACATCGGACGATCGCGCTGTGACGGGTGCGCGCGGACGTTGCGCGCAGTCGAGTTGGTGCCGGTGCTCAGCTGGGTCGCGCTGCGCGGACGGTGCCAAACCTGCAGGGCGGGGATCGGCCCGTTGCATCCGGCGATCGAGATATTCGGCGCCGTGATCGGTGTTGCCGCGGGGCTGAGTGCCGTCGGACCAGCGGCGATTGCGATAGCGGTGTTCGGCTGGCTGCTGCTGCTGATCGGAGCGATCGATTTTGTCGCCTTTCGGATCCCGAACCCGTTGAGTCTGACGCTAGCGCTGCTCGGTCTTGCGGGTGGACTGGCGGGGGTCGCCCCGCCGCTGGCGGATCGCGTTATTGGCGGCGTCTCGGGCTTCGCGAGCCTGTACGCCGTCGCTCATGCCTATCGCACCGTGCGCGGGCGAATGGGTCTGGGCGGTGGGGATGCCAAGCTGTTCGGGGCGATCGGGCTCTGGCTTGGCTGGCAGACGCTGCCCGGCGTGCTGCTGATCGCATGCCTGTTGGGGCTGGGCTGGGCGCTGGCTCGACGGATGCGGGCGGACGAGCGCTTGCCGCTCGGGACATTGCTTGCGGTTGCCGCGTTCGGGATGGGGATCGCCGCGAATCTCAGATAGGGTGCGCCGCATGACCGACCTGAAATCGTTGCTCGATCGCCAGTGCGCCGCCTTCTTCCAGGACCTTCCGATATCGGCCGCGACTCGCAAGGACCGCCTGAAGCGCGTAATCGCGATGGTCGCCGACCATGCCGATGCCTGGTGCGACGCGCTGAGCGAGGATTTCGGGCATCGCAGCCGCGAACAGTCGATGATCACCGACATCGGCGCGTCGATCGGCCCGCTGCGTCATGCATTGAAGCATGTCGATCGCTGGATGGCGCGGGAGAAGCGCAGCGTTCGCTTCCCGCTCGGGCTGCTCGGCGCACGGGCGTGGGTGGACTATCAGCCCAAGGGTGTCGTCGGCGTGATCGCACCATGGAATTTCCCGGTAAACCTGGTGATGGCGCCGCTCGCCGGCATCCTGGCGGCGGGCAACCGGGCGATGGTCAAGACGTCGGAGTACACGCCGCGGACGGCGGCGCTGTTCGAGGAACTGGCGGGCCGCTATTTTGCGGCTGACGAACTTGCGTTTGTGTCCGGCGGGGCGGACGTCGGGCACGCGTTCGCAAGCTTGCCGTTCGACCATCTGCTGTTCACCGGCGCGACGGGGATCGGCCGGCATATCCTGCATGCCGCCGCGGATAATCTGGTGCCGGTGACGCTGGAACTCGGCGGCAAGTCGCCGGTGATCGTCGGGCGATCGGCCGACATCGCACGAACGACCGAGCGGATTGCGCTCGGCAAGATGCTCAACGCCGGCCAGATCTGCCTGGCGCCCGACTATGTGCTCGTGCCCGCCGAGCGCGAGCAGGCGGTTATCGACGGACTGAAAACCGCAGCATCGGCGATGTATCCGACGCTGCTCGCGAACCCCGACTATACCGCAATCATCAACGACCGGCATCACGCCCGTCTGACCGCGTGGATCGAGGATGCCCGCGCGAAGGGCGCGACGGTCGAGGTAGTGAACCCCGGCGGCGAAGACTTTGCCGCGAGCAGCAGCCGCAAGATGCCGCTGCACATCATCCGCGATGCGACCGACGACATGACGGTGATGCAGGAGGAGATCTTCGGACCCATCCTGCCGGTTCGCCGCTATGACGCGATCGACGATGCCGTCGGGGAAGTAAACCGTCGCGACCGGCCGCTCGGGCTCTATTATTTCGGCGAGGATGCGGCCGAACAGGCGCGGGTGCTGGAGCGGACCATATCGGGCGGAGTCACCGTCAACGACGTCGTGATGCATGTGTCGATGGAGGACCTGCCCTTCGGCGGGATCGGGCCTTCGGGCATGGGCGCGTACCACGGCCGCGACGGGTTTCGCACGTTCAGCCATGCGAAGGCGGTGTTCAAACAGTCCCGGCTCGACGTGGCGAAGCTCGCCGGGCTCAAGCCGCCCTATGGCAAGGCGACCCGGCGGACCATCGCGCAGGAGGTCAAGGGTTAGGGCAGGGTCGCTTTGGGAAAGTCCGCCCACACCTCGTCGTAATCCTCGTCGAGCGCGCTCGTTTCCAGCGCGTAGGCGGTCGGTGTGAACACCCAGCGGCTTTCGATCATGAACGCCATCGTGCCATCGATCTTGTGCGGTTTGAGCTCGGCCTCGCTCGCGCCCTTCCAGCTGGCGACGTCGGGTCCGTGGCCGCTCATCTGGTTGTGCAGCGACAGCGCGCCGGGGCGGAAGCCGTCCGCCTTGGCATCATAGGCACCGGTGATGAGCCCCATGCATTCGCTCATGACATTGCGGTGGAACCAGGGTGGGCGAAACGTGTCCTCCGCCACCATCCAGCGCGGCGGGAAGATCACGAAATCGACGTTGGCGGTACCGGCCACGTCGCTGGGCGAGGTCAGAACGGTGAAGATCGACGGGTCGGGATGGTCGAAGCTGACCGTGCCGATCGTGTTGAACCGCGACAGATCGTAACGGCACGGCGCGAGGTTGCCGTGCCACGCGACGACGTCGAGCGGCGAACGACCGAGCTCGGTCGTCCAGAGGCTGCCCAGGAATTTCTGGACGAGTTCATAGTCGCCCTCGACATCCTCATACCAGGCGACCGGCGTTTCGAAATCGCGCGGGTTGGCCAAGCCGTTGGCGCCGATCGGCCCAAGATCGGGCAGGCGGAATGGCGATCCATGGTTCTCCGCGACATAACCGCGCGCCGGGCCGTCTGGCAGCTCGACGCGGAAGCGGACGCCGCGTGGAATGATCGCGACCTGCCCGGGCGCCACGTCGATGCGGCCCATTTCCGTCAGCAAGCGGAGCGCACCCATCTCCGGCAGAATCAGCAGTTCGCCATCGGCCGACACGAAGGCGCGGCGGACCATGTCCTGCGCGGCGTGATAGAGGTGCATTGCAACGCCGGTCTGCGTCTGCGGGCCGTCGCCGGCGACCAGCATCGTCGTCAGGCTGTCGAGCCAGTCGCCGCCGTGGGCCTGCTCAAGCGGGCGCCAGCGCAGGCGGTTCGGCGCGAGCGGTGCGTCGCTGACGCCAGGCGCGAACCGCTCGGCGCCGGTGTAGCGCGTGAAGGCGGGGTGGCTGGCCGAGGGGCGCAGGCGGTAGAGCCAGGAGCGGCGGTTTTCGTGTCGCGGGGCGGTGAAGGCGGTGCCTGAGAGCTGCTCGGCGTAGAGGCCAAACGGGGGCTTCTGCGGAGAGTTGCGGCCTTGGGGCAGCGCGCCGGCGACCGCTTCGGTGGCGAAGTGATTGCCGAAGCCGGTCATGTACTGCGAGTCTGTCATCATCCTCTCCAACCGCCGGCCCGTCGGACCCGGCAAAGCCGGATCCTATGGACCGGCTTGCCGTGCCGGCCGGTCGCGCTCGGGCGTTTTCGCGCCCGCGTACCGGCTAAACTTCCTGCTTAGCCGGTACGACGCCGCGACGAATTTGGTCGAGCTCGATGCTTTCGAACAGAGCCTTGAAATTCCCCTCGCCGAAACCGTCGTTGCCCTTGCGCTGGATGATCTCGAAGAAGATCGGGCCGACCATGTTGGCGGTGAAGATCTGTAGCAGCAGACCGCCTCCCGTTTCCGGGGCGCCATCGATCAGGATCTTGCGCTTGCGCATTTCCGCCACGTCATGGCCATGGCCAGGCAGGCGCTGGTCGATCATGTCGAAATAGGTATCGGGCGAATCCTGGAAAATGATGCCATTCGCGCGCAGCTGATCGACGGTCGTGAAGATGTCGTCGGTCGTCAGCGCGATATGCTGGATACCTTCGCCCTTATAGTCCTTGATGAACTCTTCGATCTGCGAATGCTCGTCCTGGCTTTCGTTCAGCGGGATGCGGATCTTGTCGTCGGGCGCCGTCATCGCCTTGCTGAACAGCCCGGTCGCCTGACCTTCGATGTCGAAATAGCGGATCTGGCGGAAGTTGAAGATGCGCTCGTAATAATCGGCCCAATAATCCATCCGACCGCGCTTCAGATTATGGGTCAGATGATCGAGCACGTTCAGGCCGACCGTATTGTCGTTGCGGCCTTTGCCGGTGGGGACGAAGTCGGTCGACCAGATGTCGTCCGTCTTGTCGACCAGATACAGGTTCGCGCCGCCGATCCCTTCGATCGCCGGGATGTCGAGTTCGCCGGGGCCGTTCTTGCCCTTCACCTCGACCGCGCCGCGCTCCAGCGCCAGCTTCAGCGCCGCATCGTCGTCCTCGACGGTAAACGCCATCGCGTTGGCGCTGGCGCCGTGCGCCTCGCGGAAGTCGGCGACCTGACCCTCGGCATCCATGTTCAGCAGGAAATTGATCTCGCCCTGCGCATAATGATGGACGTTCTTCGACTTGTGCGTGCCGACATGGGTGAACCCCAGCTTGCCGAACCAATCCGCCATCGCCTGCGGGTCGGGCGAGGTGAATTCGACGAAAGCGAAGCCGTCGAGGCCCATCGGATTGTCGCGCGTGTTGGTCATAACATCCTCGTAGATGGTTTCAGTTGTTACTATCTCAAGGCATCCGATTCGTAAAGGCTGAGCTTGCGGGGAGCGGGGGATCGGCGCACAGTTACAGATGTGACGAAAACGCTGAAGCTCGACGAATTCCTGCCCTATCGCCTGTCGATCGCGTCGAACCGGGTGTCGGACGCGGTCGCCGGCACGTACCGCGCGCTGTTCGGCCTGCGCATTTCCGAATGGCGCCTGGTGGCGGTACTGGCGGAGAGCGAGGGGCTGAGCCAGCAGGCGCTGGGAACGCGGACGCAGATGGACAAGGTGACGGTCAGCCGTGCGGCGATCGCACTGGTCGATCGCGGGCTGGTCACGCGGACGCCCAATCCTGGTGACCAGCGGTCGCACATCTTGGCGCTGACCCCGGCCGGGCGTGCGCTTTATGCTGAGGTTGCCCCCAAGGCGCTGGAGATCGAGCGACGGCTGTTCGGTGCGTTCGACGCGACCGAGCTCGCCCAGCTCCGTTCGATGCTCGCGCGGATCGAGGATGCCGTCGATCGAATCTAGCCTATGTTATTGGGCGGACACATAATTTTAAAGTTGCGGACCCAAAACTGCGATTGATCGTTACGCTTGTTCAACGGGGCACGCGACCCCGGTGATCAGGGCGGGAGTTCGCGGGACGTGCGTCGGGGCGTTTTGACTTTATGGATGCTGGCGGGTGCGGTGTCGCTGCCGGCGATGGCGCATGGCCAGATCAATCAGCCCAAGCCGGGGCAGGGGGTGCCGTCGTCGCCTCTGCCGGACCCAACGAAGCAGCCTCCGGCGTCAGCGCAGACGACGCCGACCACGCCCGCCGATCCTGCGAACGATGCCCCGATCGTACCCGATGCGACCTTCGAGAAGGAAGTGCCGCAACTGAGTAGCGATCCCACCGCACCGCTCGAACCGATCGAGGAATTCACCGCGCCGGCTCCAGTCGTCGCGCAGCCAACGACGCCGGGACAGCAGCCTGGGGCCGGCACTACCGCCGCCGATGCCGCCGCCGCGCAGGTGGTGCAGGACAGCGAGCTCAACCAGCCGCTACCCCCGCTGTCGAGCTTCAACGTCGAACCCGTCCAGATCGCCGGGGTCGAGGACGCGCCGGCCAGCGAAATTCGCTACGAAACGCGGGTCGAGGGGCTGGAGGAGATCGGCCTGACGGATCGCTTCAACGCGCTGTCGGCGCTGAAGAACGACAAGGACGCGCCCAATGCCGTCATCGTCGCCGCGCGGGCGCGCGAGGACGAGGAGCTCGCCAAGCGACTGATGCGCGCAATCGGCTATTACGACGGCACCGCGACGTCGTCGATCGAGCCACTGCCGGGCCAACAGGGCCGCGTCCGTGCCGTCCTCACCGCCATTCCGGGGGTGCAATACAAGCTGGGGTCGATCACCGTGCGCGCCGACCCGACGGTCCCGCCGGGGATGATCGAACGCGAACTGCCGCTGAAAGTGGGCGAGGCCGTGGACGCCGAGCGTATTCAGGGTGCCGAAGCGAACGTGTCGCTGCGCCTGCCGCAGCAGGGCTATGCCTTTGCCCAGGTCGGGCAGCGCGATATCCTGCTCGACGATGCGACGCATCTGGGCGACTATACGCTGCCCGTCGCCCTCGGTCCGCGCGGCAGCTTCGGTAGAATCGTGTCCAAGGGCGACCCGGTCTTCGAGACCGATCACATCGAAATCCTGCGCCGCTACAAGCCGGGTGAGTTGTACGATGCGCGCAGGGTCGATGACCTGCGCCAAGCGCTTGTCGCGACCAGTCTGTTCTCTTCGGTCGCCGTCGAACCGCAGCGCACCGGTCGCGCCGGTCCGGACGGGACTGAGGAGGTCGACCTGCTCGTCACCCAGAACAAGGGGCCGGCGCGCACGCTGGCCGGACAGGTCGGGTACGGCACCGGCGAGGGCTTTACGCTACAGGGCAGCTGGACCCACCGCAATCTGTTCCCGCCCGAAGGCGCGCTGATCGTCAGTGGCATCGCCGGCACGCAGCAGCAGGGGCTGGGCGTGACTTTCCGGCGCTCGAACGCCGGGAAACGCGACCGGACGGTGACGTTGGTCGCGTCGGCCAACCGGCAGGATTACGACGCTTTCGAAGCGTTCACCGGTACGCTGTCGGGCCGCATCAGCTATGATTCGACGCCGATCTGGCAGAAGAAATGGACCTATTTCTATGGTGTCGAACTCGTCGGCACGAATGAGGACGTCTACGATTTCACGCTCCAGGATCGCGTGCGGCGTACCTATTTGATTGGCGCGCTGCCGGGGTATCTCGGTTATGATTCCTCGGACGATCTGTTGAATCCGACGCGTGGTTTCCGGGTGAAGCTGAACCTCAGCCCCGAGGCGTCGATGAACCGGGGCACGCGGCCCTATGTTCGCGGTATGCTGGAGGGGACGGCCTATTATCCGGTGACCAGCAGCATCGTCATCGCCGGTCGTGCGCGCATCGGTGCGATCGCCGGCATTTCGCGCGATGATCTGGCCCCCTCGCGGCGCTATTACGCCGGTGGCGGTGGATCGGTGCGCGGCTTCGGTTTCCAGGAACTTGGACCCAAGACCGAAGAGCCGAATCCGAAATTCGATCCGAACGATCCGGACAGCAAGGAGCCGCCCACAATCTTTCGCCCGGTCGGGGGGCGCAGCTTCAACGAATTCGCGATCGAGGCGCGCTATCGCTTCGGCAACTTCGGGATCGTCCCGTTCCTGGATGCGGGCCAAGTCTATGACAGTACGCTGCCCAAGGGCTCCGACCTGCGCTTCGGTGCCGGCATAGGCGGGCGGTTCTACACCAATTTCGGGCCGATGCGCATCGACGTCGCAACCCCGATCGCGCGCAAGCCGGGAGAATCAAAGATCGCGCTCTATCTATCGATCGGGCAGGCATTCTGATGGCCGCGTCGCAGGAAACGACTGTCGTGGTCAAAGAGCGCCGCCCGATGTGGCAGACCATCGCCAAGTGGGTCGGCATCGTCATCGCAGGCTCGGCGCTGTTGCTGGTGCTGGTGATGTTCGGCCTGAATACCCAGCCGGGACGCCGCTTCGTCGCGGATCGCATCGGCGGGTACACGATGGCCAACGGCATCAATGTGCGGGTTGGGCGGATCGACGGGTCCATCTATGGCGACATGCGCCTGCGCGACGTGCGGGTGCGAGACCAGCGCGGCGTGTTCCTGACCTCGCCGGAGCTGCGGGTCGACTGGCGGCCGTTCGCCTTCGCGCGCAACCATGTCGACGTCCGCCAGCTGACCAGCCCACTAATCAGCATGAGCCGTATGCCGGTGCTGAAGCCCGTCCCGAGCGATCCCAACGCGCCGCTGCTGCCCGATATCGACATCGACGTGAACCGGTTGGCGATCGGCCGGATCGACCTGGCGCCGGCGGTCAGCGGGGCGCGGCGGCTGGCGCAGGTAGCCGGCAGCGTCCACATCGCCGATCGGCGGGCGCAGGTGCAGCTGGACGGGCGCACGCTGACCGGGCCGGGCATCGCCGGGGGCGACCACGTCGCACTGCGTCTCGACGCCGTACCGGACGCCAATCGCTTCGACCTGAAGCTGAATGCGCAGGCGCCGGCCAACGGCCTGATCGCCAGCATGGCCAAGCTGGAGGCGCCGCTGACGCTGGCTGTCGATGGACGGGGCGACTGGCGGCGGTGGACGGGGCGGGCGGTGTCGACGCTCGGTGGCAGCAGTCTCGCCGACCTGCGCGTCGAGGGGCGCGACGGCAAATTCATTGTGCGCGGGACGACGCAGCCGGGACTGTATTTGAAAGGCCCGGTCGAACGGCTTACCTCGCCGCGGCTCGATGTCGCGATCGATGCGGCCTTCGCCGATCGCGTTGCTGACACCAAGCTGCTGCTCCGTTCCAGCGCGTTGCAGGTGACGGGTGACGGCAAGCTCAACCTGGCCGACAGCCGTTTCTCCAACTTCAAGGCGACGGCGATGCTGCTGACGCCGGGGGCGATCGCGCCGAATCTGAACGGGCGTGAGGTGCAACTGGCCGTCGCGCTTGACGGACCGTTCGCGACGCCTGTCGTCGACTATAAGCTGCGCGCCGCAGCGGTCGGTTTCGGTGAGACGGTGGTGCAGGGCCTGTACGCCGAAGGGCGCGCGCGCGTGAACGCCGACCGCATCATGATCCCGGTCGCGGCACGGGCAGCACGGGTGACCGGGCTGAACGCTGCGGCCGGCGGGTTGCTGACCAACGTTGTGATCAACGGCGATCTCGCGATCAACAACGGCACCGAAATTCTGTCCGACAATCTGCGCATCCGATCCGACCGGATCGATGCGACCGCGATCGTGGCGGCGAATTTGGCGACCGGTCGCTATGCCGGGGCGCTGAAGGGGCGGGTGAACGACTATCGTGTCGAGGGCTTTGGCATCGTCAATTTGACGACCGATGCGCAGCTCTACACGCCGGCGAGCGGCGGCTTCGGCATCCGTGGGCGGGTGGTCGCGCGGACGTCGCGGATATTCAACGACGGCGCGCGAGACTTTCTTGGCGGCAACGCCATCGCGCGAGTGGACCTGGACTATACGCCGCAGGGGATCATCGTCTTCAACAATCTGCGAGTGAATGCGCCGCAGTTCCGCGTTACGCGCGGCTCGGGCCGCTACGACCCAGCCGGGCCTCTGCTGATCGATGCGGATGCATATTCGACTGTCTATGGCCCCGTCAGCGCGCGGGTCACGGGGACGCTCTACGCGCCTGTCGCGACTATTCGCGCCGCGCGCCCGGGTCTCGGCGTTGGTCTGACCGGCGTGACGGCCACGATCCGTGGACAGGGCAGTCGCTATGCCATCGTCGCGCGGGGCGGGTCCGATTACGGGCCGTTCACCGCAGATCTGCTGCTGTCGACCGGACCCCGGCTGACCGCAGACATCCGCAACGCGCGCTTTGCCGGCATCGATTTCCGCGGGCGGGTCGAACAGACCCCAGCCGGACCGTTCGCCGGGCAACTTGCGTTCAACGGATCGGGCGTCAACGGCACGCTGCGGCTTGCGGCGCAGGGCAATGTGCAGCGCGCCGACGTGAACGCCCGTGCGTTGAACGCGGTCATTCCGGGCAGTGCCGGACTGACGATCGGCCGTGCGATCGTCGTCGGGACCGCAATCCTCTATCCGAGCCAGCCGGCCATAACGGGCGATGCGCAGATCGCGAACCTGAAGATGGGTGAGTTCCTGCTGCGCACCAGCCGTGTGAAGCTCTACTATCGCGGCGGCAGCGGCACCGCGCAGGCATTCGCCGAAGGGTCGTCCGGCGTACCATTCCGGGTCGGCCTCAACGCGCGCTTCTCGCCGCAGCTTTGGCTGGCTGCGCTGCAGGGGCAGGCGAACGGGATCAACTTCCGCACCGCTCAGCCCGCACGCATCATTCCGGAGCGCGGCAGCTATCGCCTGCAACCGACGCGGATCGATTTCGACCAAGGCTCGCTGCGGCTGGCCGGCCGCTACGGCAACGGCATCGAGCTGCAGTCGCGGCTCGACCGGATGGATCTGTCGATCGCGAATGCCTTCGTGCCCGGCATCGGTCTTGGCGGACAGGCGAGCGGCAGCCTCGACTTCCGCCAGCCGACCGGCGCCAGCTTCCCGCAGGCGGATGCGAAGCTGCGCATCACCAACTTCACCCGCTCCAGCCTAGCGTCGGTGTCGACGCCGGTGAACATCGTCTTCGCCGGGCGCCTGCTGCCCGACGGCGGCGACGCCCGTGCGATCATCCAGCGGGGCACGACGACCGTCGGTCGGCTTGTCGCGACACTGCGGCCGTTGCCGCCGGGTAGCGGCAGCTGGACGACACGGCTGATGGCGGCGCCGCTGTCGGGCGGCATCCGCTACAATGGCCCCGCTGGCGTGCTGTTCTCCTTCGCGGGCTTCGCGGGGCAGCAGTTGAGCGGGCCCATCGGCGTCGCGGCCGACTTCGGCGGGCGGGTATCGTCGCCGCAGTTGACCGGCGTCGTGCGCGCGAGCAACCTGACGTACGATAACGAAACCTACGGCACGCGCCTGACCAACATGCGCATAAACGGCCGCTTCACTAACGACCGGTTCGAGCTGACCGACATGGCGGCGCAGGCGGGTGAAGGCACGATCACCGCGCAAGGCACGGTCGGTCTGGCGGCGGACAGCGGCTTCCCGATCGACGTGCGTGCGACGCTGAACAACGCGCGGCTCGCTCGCAGCAATGCGCTGGGTGCGACCGCGACGGGCACCATCCGCGTGACCAACTCGGCGCAGAACGGCGGGCTGATCCAGGGTGAGCTGACCATTCCGGAGGCGCGCTACGAGATCGTCCGCCAAGGCGCGGCCGAAGTGCCCGAACTGACCGGTGTGCGTCGCAAGAGCGACATCGCGCGCGCCGCCTCTGCGCGTCGCGACCAGCCGGCCGCCTCGTCGCCGGGGCTGTTCAAGCTCGCGCTTCGAGTGCGGGCGGACAACCGCCTCTACGTCTCGGGCATGGGGCTGGAGTCCGAATGGGAGGCCGACATCCGTGTCGGTGGTACGTCGGCCGCGCCCAACGTGACCGGCGAGGCGCGCGTCGTACGCGGCACGTACAGCTTCGCCGGCAAGCGGTTCGACCTGACCCGCGGCATCGTCCGCTTCCGCGGTGGGCCGATCGGCGATCCGGAACTCGACATCGCCGCGACCACGACGACGCAGGGCATCACCGCGACGATCGCGATCGGTGGATCGGCGCAGCAGCCGCGACTGACCTTCACGTCGACGCCCAACCTGCCGCAGGACGAAGTGTTGTCACGCCTGTTGTTCGGCAGCTCGGTCACCAATCTGTCGGCGACGGAGGCGATCCAGCTGGCGGCCGCGTTAAATTCGCTGCGCGGATCGAGTGGCGGCGGGCTCAATCCGCTCGGCAAGCTGCGCAGCGTTACCGGCATCGACCGACTGCGTATTCTCGGCGCCGATCAGGCGACCGGGCGCGGCACCGCGCTGGCGGCGGGGCAGTATCTGACCGATGATATCTATATCGAGATCATCACCGACGCCCGCGGCTTTACGGCGACACAGCTGGAAATCGCGCTGACTCGCGCCCTCAGCCTGCTGTCGTCGACGGGGTCGTTCGGGGGATCGAACGTGAACCTGCGCTATTCGAAGGACTATTGACGCCGGCGATCCACGCTTACACCTTTGTCAGTGATGATGGAGGGCGCGGTGGAGCAGTTCGACGTGATCGTGATCGGTGCCGGCCTGTCCGGCATCGGCGCGAGCTGGCATCTGGCGGTCGATTGCCCCGACCTGAGCCACGTCATCCTGGAGGCGCGGGGTGACCTGGGTGGCACGTGGGACCTGTTTCGCTATCCCGGCATCCGGTCGGATTCGGACATGCACACGCTCGGCTTCCGTTTCAAACCCTGGCGGCAGGCGAAGGCGATCGCGGACGGCGGTTCGATCCTCGACTATCTGCGCGAGACCGCGGCCGAAAACGGCATCGCGGGGCGCATCCGCTATCGCCACCGCGTCGTCGCCGCCGAATGGTCGAGCGCCGACGCCGCGTGGACCCTGACGGTCGATCGCGACGGCGAGCGGGCGTTGTTTCGGGCCAACTTCCTCTACGTCTGCGCCGGCTACTATGATTACGAACAGGGCCACGCGCCGGTATTTCCGGGCGTGGAGCGGTTCGGTGGCCGGATCGTCCATCCGCAATTCTGGCCCGATGACCTCGATTGCACAGGCCAGCACGTCGTCGTCATCGGCAGCGGGGCGACTTCGGTGACGCTGGTGCCGGAGCTGGCGAAGACCGCGGCGCATGTCACTATGCTCCAGCGCTCGCCGACCTACATCGTCGCGCGGCCGGGCAAGGATGCCGTCGCCAACGCCCTGCGACGCGTGCTGCCAGAGCGGACCGCGTACCGGCTGACGCGATGGAAGAATGTGCTGCTCGGCCAGTTCTTCTATCGCCAGATGCGCAAGCATCCGGACGCGGCGAAGACCCGGCTGATCGGCTGGGTGCGCGATCGGCTGGGCGACGAGGTGGACGTCGATCGCCACTTCACGCCGCGGTATGACCCATGGGACCAGCGGCTGTGTCTGGTGCCCGATGGCGACCTGTTCGATGCGATCAAGGGGGGGCGGGCGAGCGTCGTCACCGATACGATCGAGACCTTCACCGAGGACGGTATCCGCCTAGCGTCGGGCGAGACGTTGGCCGCCGATGTCGTCGTCACCGCGACGGGGCTGAAGCTGAAGATGCTGGGCGGCGTCACGCTGACGGTCGATGGGCGTGCCGTCGATCCCGCACAGTCGCTCACCTACAAGGGCATGATGTTCTCGGAGGTGCCCAATCTGGCCATCGCGTTCGGCTACACCAATGCGTCCTGGACGCTGAAGGCGGACCTGACGAGCGCTTATGTCTGCCGGTTGCTGAAGCACATGACCGCGACTGGCACGCGCCGGGCGACGCCACGGGTGGGGTCGGTTCCGGTGGAGCGGGAGGCATTCCTCGACTTCACCTCGGGCTATGTTCAGCGGGCCAAGGACATACTGCCGCAGCAGGGAACGCGGGCGCCGTGGCGGCTCGATCAGAATTATCTGAAGGACGTGCGCAGGCTGCGCTACGGCCCGGTCAACGACGAGATGGAATTCCGCTGAGCCAGCACGGCGTCGGCTGCGGCGATGCCGGTAGCGAGGGCGCCGTGGGAGGTGGAGAAGTCGGTCGGCGAACAGGCCTCCCCGGCAAAGAACAGCCGGTCCTGCCAAGGAGCGGCCAGCGTAGTGCGCGCGGCATGGTGCCCGGGCCGCGCGTGGCTGTACGAGCCGCCGAAGCCGTCCGTCCGCGCCCATGCCGAGCCGGCGATAAGACGCAGCTTGCGGCGCACGTCGTTGCCGAGCAGGCCTGCAAGTTCGTCAATCGCGAAGGCGGCGGCACCGTCGAGCCCAACGTCCTCCAGCGCCAAAGCGCCCGCGCCGCCCAGAAATACCTCGATTACCGGGCGACCGAACGGGCGCAGATAATAGCTGCCGGTGCAGGCGCTCTTTGGATTGCCGAGCAGATGGCTGTCGGGCGGAACGACCTCAGCGTCGAAGGCGAGGAACAGCTTGTCGGCGAGCCCGAGCGGCAGACGCGTTGCGGCATGGGCATGATCGTCGAGCGCGGCGGGCAGGCGGAGGCCGCCCGTCGCCAGTACATTGGTCGCGACGGTCACGATGACCGACCGCGCGCGGATATCGCCGCGCGGCGTGACGAGCTTGAGCGTAGCACCGCCGTCGTCGATCCGCTCGACCGGCGTCGACAGGTGGAGCGGGACGGGCGGCAGGCTGGCGGAGACGAGCGTGCCGTAGCCGGCGGGGACTCGCCAGTTCACTTCGCTCGCGGCGTCGTCATAGGCGAGATAATCCTCGACCGAGAGCATGCCGAGTCCGGCGCCGTTGATGTAGCCCGACAGCGCTTCGATGAAGCCGTTCCATTCGCCGTCCGCGGGCAATGCATCGGCGGCGCGGTCGCTTGGCGGTGGGCTTTCGCGCAAGGCTCGTTCGAACGCGTCATAGGCTTCGCCCGCCGCCTTCTGGTCCGCTTCCGGGAAACCGAGGTTGCGATACTGTTCGCCCCAACTCGTCGGGCTGCGATCGATTGAGAAGCCCGCGCTTTCGGCGATGCCGACCCACGGATTGCGCTCGGCCGAATGGAGCCAGCCGCAGCCCAGATCGAGAGGCATGTCCGCGAGGCCCAGCGTCCATGCCCGCCCGCCGACGCGGGCGCTCGCCTCGACGACAGCGATCGACAGGCCGCTACCCGCCAACCGACGCGCCGCGCCGACACCGGCCGCGCCGGCGCCGATAATGACGACGTCGTAGTCAGCCACGCGATTTCAGCAGCGCGCTGCGCAGGCATTCGCACACAACCTCGTCGCGCTGGTTGAGCATGCGGTGGCGGAAAGTGACAATTCCCTGCCCGGGACGCGACCTGGACGGGCGCAGCTCGACGACTTCGGTTTCGCCGCGCAGCGTGTCGCCGATGAAGACCGGGTTCGGCATCACGACCTTGTCGTAGCCGAGGTTCGCAACGAGCGTGCCGAGCGTCGTGTCGCCGACGGACACGCCGACCATCAGTGCGAAGGTGAAGGTGCCGTTGACGAGGATGCGGCCGAACTCCGACGCCTTCGCCGCCTCCGCATCCAGGTGCAGCGGCTGTGGATTGTGCGTCATCGTCGAGAACAGAAGATTGTCCGTTTCGGTGACGGTACGGCGCAGGTCGTGAGCGATGCGATCGCCGACCTGCCATTCGTCGAAGTGGCGTCCGGCCATCAGTGCTGTCCCTCGAAATGCAGTTTGAACCCCAGGTGGCTCTGCTCCCAGCCGAGCCGGTCGTAGAAGCGATGCGCGTCGGGTCGGTTCCGCTGCGACGTCAGTTGGACGAAACGGCAGCCTGAGGCGCGGCAATGCTCGACCGCCCAGTCGATCAGCTTCTTGCCGAGGCCCTGACCGCGAAGGTCGGACGCGACGCGGACGGATTCGATCTGGCCGCGCAGCGCGCCCTTGAACGCGAGGCCGGGGATCAGCGTGACCTGAAGCGTGCCGATGACGCGACCGTGCAGTTCCGCGATTACCAGATGCTGGTGCGGATCGGCAGCGATCTGGTGGAAGGCGGCTTCATAGGCCGGATCGATCGGCAGCGACGGGTCTTCGCGGAGAGCGCCGTTGTGGTCGTCGGCCATCAACGCGACGATCGCGGGGACGTCGGCGAGGGTGGCCGGGCGGATAGTGAGGGTCACGTCGCCTCGGTTCGCTCGATCCGGACCAGCATCCGGCCTTCCGCGACTTGCGCGCCCGCCTTGGCATCCAGTTCCGCAACCGTCCCGTCGAACGGCGCGACCAGGCCGTGTTCCATCTTCATCGCTTCCAGCGTGACGAGCTTCTGCCCCTTCACGACCGACTGGCCCGCCGCGACCTCGACCGCGGTGATGCGGCCCGGCATCGGCGACAGGATCGCTCCGTCCGCCGCGCCGCCCGCGGACACACCGCCGGCACGGAACGGCGTGACGGACCAAGTCTGGCCGGCTTCGGTCAGGAGCAGGCCATCGTCCTCCACGTCGTCGCCCGGCGCACCCGCTTCGACCTCGACCGCTTCGCCATCAACGAGCAGGCGGACGATGCGGTTCGTGTTCGCATTCAGCCGAAAGCCTGACAGGGCCACATCGCCGACGATGCGGCCGGCGGCCTCGGCAAGCGCGTCCTCGCTCGGCATCGCGTTGGGCAACAGTGCGTCGCCTTCTCGCGCGAGCAGGCCGGTGTCGAGCTCGGCGGCGACGAAGGCGGGGTGCTCCAGCGCCTTGACCAGGAAGCCTGCGTTCGAGCGGATCGGCCAGACGACGGCTGTGTCGAGCGCGTCGATCAGTTGCTCGCGGGCATCGTTGCGGGTTTCGCCCCATGTGATGACCTTGGCGATCATCGGATCGTAGAAGGGCGACACGTCGGCGCCTTCCTCGACGCCCGTCTCGATCCGAGCGGCGTCGCCCAGGTCGAAGGCCTCGAGCCGTCCGACGCTCGGCAGGAAGCCCTTGGCCGGATCTTCGGCGTAGAGCCGCGCTTCGATCGCCCAACCGTCAATGGAAAGCTCGTCCTGGCGCTTGGGCAGCGGCTCGCCGCTGGCGACGCGCAGCTGCCATTCGACCAGGTCGATGCCGGTGATCTCCTCCGTCACCGGATGTTCGACCTGCAGGCGGGTGTTCATTTCCATGAACCAGATGCGGTCGGCGCGGAGCCCCTCGGAGGCGTCGGCGATGAATTCGATCGTGCCGGCGCCGATGTAGTCGACCGCCTGCGCAGCACGCACGGCGGCGGCGCAGATCGCGTCGCGGGTTTCGGCCGACATGCCCGGCGCGGGGGCCTCCTCGATCACTTTCTGGTGGCGACGCTGGAGCGAGCAGTCGCGTTCGAACAGGTGGACGACGTTTCCGTGCGAGTCGCCGAAGACTTGCACCTCGATATGGCGCGGAGAGAGGATGTATTTCTCCAGAAGCACCCGATCGTCGCCGAAGGACGAGGCGGCTTCGCGCTGGCAGCTGGCGAGCATGTCTGCGAAGTCGGCGGCGCTTTCGACGCGGCGCATGCCTTTGCCGCCGCCGCCGGCGACCGCCTTGATGAGCACGGGATAGCCGATCGCATCGGCCTCCGTCTGAAGCCTTGCCGGGCTCTGGTCTTCACCCAGATAGCCCGGTGTCACCGGCACGCCGGCCGCGATCATCCGCGCCTTGGCCGCGTCCTTCAGTCCCATCGCGCGGATGCTGTCGGGCTTGGGGCCGACCCAGATCAGGCCGGCGTCGATCACCGCCTGCGCGAAGTCGGCGTTTTCGCTCAGGAAACCATAGCCGGGGTGGATCGCCTCCGCCCCGCTCTGCTTCGCCGCGGCGATGATTGTGTCGCCGACGAGATAGCTTTCGCGCGCCGGGGACGGGCCGATGTGCACAGCGTCATCCGCCTCGCGAACGTGGAGCGCCTCGGCATCGGCATCCGAATAGACCGCGACCGTTCGCACGCCCAGCGCGCGGGCTGTGCGGATGATCCGGCAGGCGATCTCGCCGCGGTTGGCGATCAGCAGCGAGCCGATCATCGCGCGCCCTCAAACTTCACGAAGTTTGCCCGTATGGCGCTAAAATTTTTCGAAACGTCGTGTGAGCTTTGCATGGCCGACGACTAGCGTGTCGCCGCCAAGTAGGAAAATGGAATCAGCCGGCCGGGCAGTCGGTCTGGCGCTGGGTGTAGGTCAGATGCTGCACCTTCCAGCCCGCAGCATCGCGGACCATCGTGAACTGGTCGGTGCCACAATGGGTGACGCGGCCGTCGGCGCGGAAGATGTAGCTGGACCATACCATGGCGAGATTGCCGTCGATATCGACGACCGGGTTGACCAGCCGTTCCTGGAGCAGGCTGGGGCCGTCGCTCAAGCCGCCGGCGAAATCGGCCCAGCTGCGCGTGCGGATCTCGCTCGACCCGTCGGGCATCGCGACGATCGCACTGTTGCGGCCGTCGCTGCGGACCTGCGCCAGAATGCCGGCCGGATCCTTCGCGGTGACGGCGGCGAAGAGGCGGTCGATGGGGGCGAGGACGGCGGCGGTGTCGGCGTCGGGTGGGGGCAGGGGGACCGCCTTGGGCAGGGGCTGGGCCGGCGTGACCTGGAGGGCGAGGGCGAGGAGGAGCATTATCTTTCCTTCAATCCTCCCCGGCACGGGGAGGGGGACCAGCCGCAGGCTGGTGGAGGGGCTGGTCGGGCGAAGCGTGTGCCACGATGTGTGCGACCACGGCGGCTACGTCGTCAAGGATGGCAGTGGCAGGGATGCGGAGTGTACGGACGTTCCAGCTCGCGAGCCATTGATCGCGGGCGCTGTCTTTTACGGCCTGCCGTTCGAGCCCGTGATGTGCGCCATCGACTTCGATCGCAAGTTTGGCCGCGGGGCAGTAGAAGTCGAGAATATAGACACCGGCCGGGTGCTGCTTGCGGAACTTCAGACCGTTCGGGCGGGTCCTCAAGGCGCGCCAGAGGATGACTTCGGGGAGGCTAAGTTCTCTGCGGAGGCGGCGGCTGCGCAGTACGGTGCTGCGTGGACCGGTTAGCCTATGACCAGCCCCTCCACCGCGCTTCGCGCGGTCCCCCTCCCCATTCTGGGGAGGATTTTGTGGATCCTCCCCTTCGATCACATCCGGAACACGCCGAAGCTTGGCTTCTCCGGGATCGGCGCGTTCAGCGTGGCCGCGAAGGCCAGACCCAGGACGTCGCGGGTTTGTGCAGGGTCGATGATGCCGTCGTCCCACAGGCGGGCGGTCGCGTGCCAGGGGTTGCCTTCGTCTTCGTATTTCTGGCGGATGGGGGCCTTGAAGGCTTCCGCGTCCGCCTCGCTCCACGATTCCGCATCGCGGTGGACGGTCGCCAGCACGCTTGCGGCCTGTTCGCCGCCCATCACGCTGATCCGGCTGTTCGGCCAGGTGAACAGGAACCGCGGCGAATATGCCCGGCCGCACATGCCGTAGTTGCCGGCGCCGAAGCTGCCGCCGATGAGGACGGTCACCTTGGGCACGCTGGCGGTGGCGACGGCGGTGACCAGCTTCGCGCCGTGCTTGGCGATGCCCTCCGCTTCATACTTGCCGCCGACCATGAAGCCCGAGATGTTCTGGAGAAACAGCAGCGGAATCTTGCGCTGGCAGGCGAGTTCGATGAAGTGTGCGCCCTTCTGCGCGCTTTCCGAGAACAATACGCCGTTGTTGGCGAGGATCGCGACGGGCATGCCCCAGATGTGGGCGAAGCCGCAGACCAGGCTGCTGCCGTAAAGGGCCTTGAATTCGTGGAATTCGCTGCCGTCGACGATGCGGGCGATGACTTCGTGCACGTCATAGGGCGCGCGAACGTCCTGCGGGATGATGCCGTACAGCTCGCCCGGATCGTATTTCGGCGGGCGCGGGTCGCGCAGATTGACGCCGGCACTCGCCTGCGGGGCAAGGGTGGAGACGATGTCGCGGACGATGGTCAGTGCGTGGTCGTCGTTTTCCGCAACGTGATCGACCACGCCCGACTTGCGGCCATGGGTGTCCGCGCCGCCCAGTTCCTCGGCCGAAATGACTTCGCCCGTCGCCGCCTTCACCAGCGGCGGGCCGGCTAGGAAGATGGTGCCCTGATTGCGGACGATCACCGTTTCGTCGGACATGGCGGGCACGTACGCGCCGCCGGCGGTGCAGCTGCCCATGACGCAGGCGATCTGCGGGATGCCCTTCGCGCTCATCTGCGCCTGGTTGAAGAAGATGCGGCCGAAATGTTCGCGGTCGGGAAAGACCTCTGCCTGGTGCGGCAGGTTGGCGCCGCCGCTGTCGACCAGATAGACGCAGGGCAGGTGGTTCTCGAGCGCGATTTCCTGCGCGCGCAGGTGTTTCTTGACCGTCAGCGGGTAATAGGTGCCGCCCTTCACCGTCGCATCGTTGCAGGCGATCATCACCTGCCGGCCCGACACGCGGCCGATTCCGGCGATGATGCCGGCGCCGGGCACCTCGTCGCCGTACAGGCCGTTCGCCGTCAGCTGGCCGATCTCCAGGAACGGCGAGCCGGGATCGAGCAGGCGTTCGACGCGGTCGCGGGGGAGGAGCTTGCCGCGGGCGGTGTGGCGGTCGCGCGACGCGTCGCTGCCCCCGCGCGCCGCGGCGGCGACATCGGCGCGCAGGTGGTCGACCAGGGCGCGGTTGTGCGCGGCGTTGGCGCGGAAGATTTCGCTGTCGGGCGAGGCTTTTGTGTCGAGAACCGGTGCACTCATGGGCTGTGGGTAGCGTTCCGTTGCATGCTTGGGAAGCGGGTCTGGCGGACGCACGGGGACGGGCGTAGCGTGCGCGCCATTGCCTTTCCGGAGTCGAAGAATGCTGCGTCGTTCCCTGATCGTCCTCGCCCTGCTCGCCACCACCGCCGCCACCAGCCCGCAGACTGCCCCGCAGACCGCGCCGCAGGCCGGCGTCGAGCGATCGTCGATGGACGGGAGCGTCAAACCGGGCGACGATTTCTACCTCTACGCCAACGGCGGCTGGCAGAAGGCGACGCAGATCCCGGCCGACCGGTCGAGCACGGGTTCGTTCTACGAAGCCTTTGCGACGACCGAGCAGCGCACGACCGGCATGGTCGACCAGATCGTCCGGGGCACGCCCAAGCCGGGATCGCCCGAGGCCCGGATCGCGAACTATCACAAGGCGTACACCAACACCCGCGCGATCGATGCGGCGGGGATGCAGCCGATCGCGGCCGACCTCGCGCGCTTTGCCGCGATCCGCGACAAGGGCGCCCTTTCGCGCGCGATCGGGACGACGATCCGCGCCGACGTCGATCCGCTGAACGCAACGAATTTCCAGACGGAGAATCTGTTCGGCATCTTCGTGACGCAGGGCCTCGCCACACCGGGCAAGGTCATCCCGTATATCCTGCAGGGCGGGCTGGGGCTGCCGGAGCGCGAATATTATCTGTCGGCCGATCCCAAGATGGCGGAGATTCGCACGGCCTATCGCGCGTATATCGCCAAGCTGCTGAAGACCGCCGGTATCGCGGACGCGGATGCGAAGGCGCAGCGGATCTTCGACCTGGAGATGAAGATCGCGCGAGCCCATGTGACGCGCGAGGAGAGCGAGGACTTCACCAAGTCGGCGGCGGTGTGGTCGCGTGCCGATCTGCAATCGAAGGCGCCGGGGATCGACTGGCCGGCGTTCCTCGCCGGGGCCGACCTCGCCAGGCATAACAGCTTCGGGGCGTATCATGCGCGGGCGATCACCGGGCTGTCGGCGCTGGTCGCATCCGAGCCGCTGGAGGCGTGGAAGGACTGGCTGGCGTTCCACCAGATCAACAGCCATGCCGACGTGCTGCCGACCGCGATCGATGCCGCGCATTTCGCCTTCTACGGCACGACGCTGTCGGGTACGCCGCAGCAGCAACCCCGCGCCAAGCGTGCGCTGGCGGCGCTGAACCGGGAACTCGGCGACGATGTGGGCAAGCTCTACGCGGCGCAATATTTCCCGGCGAGCGCCAAGTCCGAAGTCCAGGCGATGGTCGATACTATCAAGACCGCATTCGCCAACCGCGTGCAGCGGCTCGACTGGATGGCGCCGGAAACCAAGGCGGAGGCGCTGAAGAAGGTCCGTGGCATCGTCGTCGGGGTGGGATACCCGGAGACGTGGCGCAGCTACGGCGGCTACGCCGTCAGCCCGACCGATGCCTATGCCAACGCGGTGAACGGCGAGCGGGCGGAATATCGCCACCAGCTCGCGAAGATCGGCAAGCCGCTCGACCGGGCAGAATGGTGGATGACGCCGCAGACGATCAACGCGGTCAACCTGCCGGTGCAGAATGCGCTGAACTTCCCCGCCGCGATCCTGCAGCCGCCGTTCTTCGACCCCGCCGCCGACCCGGCGTACAACTACGGCGCGATCGGCGCGGTGATCGGCCACGAGATCAGCCACAGCTTCGACAACAATGGCGCGGCGTTCGACGCGTCGGGGACGCTCCGCAACTGGTGGACGCCGGCCGACCTCCAGCGGTTCAACGCCGCGGGCAAGGCGCTGGCCGATCAGTACGACACCTATCGCCCGTTCCCCGACCTGGCGGTCAACGGCAAGCTGACGCTGGGTGAGAACATCGCCGACGTGGCGGGGCTGCAGGCCGCCTATGATGCCTATCACGCGTCGCTGGGCGGCAAGCCGGCGCCGGTGATCGACGGCATGACCGGCGACCAGCGCTTCTTCCTGGCGTTCGCGCAGACCTGGGCCACGAAGATGCGCGATGCGACGCTGCGCGCGCGGATCGCGACCGATGGCCATGCACCGGGCCAGTATCGCGCGCTGACCGTCCGCAACATCGATGCGTGGTATGACGCGTTCGGGATCAAGCCGGGCGACAAGCTCTACCTTGCCCCCGAACAGCGGGTGAAGGTGTGGTGATGCGCACGCTGTTCCTTCCCCTCGCGCTGGCGCTCGCCGCGACCCCGGCCACCGCGCAGCAACGGGGCAGCTGGACGCGGGCGTGGACGGCCAGCCCGTGGCAGGCGACCGGCGGCAATGTGCAGACGGTCGAGAACATCACGCTGCGTGCGCAGGTCCGGGTCGGGGCGGGCGGCGAAGCGCTGCGGCTGCGGCTGTCGAACGAGCATGGCGACGTGCCCGTGCGGATCGGCGCGGCGAGCATCAAGGCGGCCGATGGGCGGATCGTCCGCGTGACCTTCGACAATGGCGCCGCGACCGCGACGATGCGCGCCGGGGCGCCACTGGTCAGCGACGCGGTCAAACTGGCGGTGAAGCCGTTCGAACTGGTCGAGGTGTCGCTGTTCCTGCCCGATCGCACCGCGCTGACCAGTGTCCATGGTGCCGGCGGCGCGCGGACGTCGGTGTCGGCGCCGGGGGACATGACCGGGGCGGCGAGCTTCGCCGCGGCGAGCACGCTGGTGCTGCGGCCGTTCATCGCGGGGGTCGACGTGCTCACCGCTCGGGCGCGGCCGGTGGTGGTGGCCTATGGCGATTCGATCACGGACAACACCGGCTGCCGCAACGATGCGCCCGTCATCTGTCGTTGGGGCGATGTGCTCGGGCGGCGGCTGGCGGCGGCGGGGAAGCCGCACGTCGTCGTCACGCAGGCGATCTCCGGCAACCGGGTTCTGACGCCGGGCGTGGGGCCGAGCGCGCTTGCCCGGTTCGATCGCGACGTGCTGGCAGTGCCGGGGGTCAGCCACGTCCTGCTGCTCGAAGGCGTCAACGACATCGGTAATGCGAACGCACAGGCGCCGGTTACCGCGTCCGACCTGATCGGCGCGTTTCGCCAGCTGATCGCGCGGGCGCACGAACGGGGCATCAGGATCTACGCCTCTCCGATCCTGCCGTACAAGGGGGCGAAATATTATACCGCGGACGGCGAAGCGGTGCGCAGCGAGGTCAATCGCTGGATCCGCGCCTCGGGCGCGTTCGACGGGGTGATCGATCTGGAGCGGCCGGTCGCCGATCCGAAGGACCCGCTGCGGCTGGCCGATGCGATGCAGGGCGGAGATAATCTGCATCCCAACGGCGCAGGCGAGATGGCGATGGGCGAAGCCGTGCCGCTGGGGATTTTCCGCTGATCGGTTTGCGGCCTCTTGCTGTTCCCCGGCGAAGGCCGGGGTCCAGTCGGGAGGACGTGGCACCTGGACCCTGGCCTTCGCCGGGATGGCCGTGGGTTGTGAATCTGCTGATGGGGGCGAGCGTCGTCGCCGCCACGCCCGCGTTCGGCCAGGCCCCCAGCCGCCCGCCGTGCCGCGAGGTCGGCGACGTCGTCAGCGCGACCGGTGAGCCAAACTTCATCCGCATCGACCCGGCAAGGGCCGCCGACCTGGCGCAGATCGGCTTAGACCGCGCGGAAATCTTCGAACGGATGCGCGGCACGTCGATTCCCGAGACGATGGGTTGCTGGGCGATGCCGGTCGGAAATTTCGATGGCCAGCTGATCTCGGTTGGCATGTCGCAGTGGAACTACGGCACCGGCAGCCTGCAGCCCCTGCTGGTCGCATGGCGCGAGAGTTTCCAGTCGCGGCGGCGGTTCAAACGAGCCCTGCAATCGCTCGCCCCGACGTACGGCAAACTGCTTTTCTCGAAGGGTTGCCAGAAGGTTTCGGTCGAAGACCGTTGCCGCGACGGCATCCTGGCCGCGCAGGAAACTGGCCGTATCAACGCGACGCTTGCCACCGAACTGACCGCGCTGTTCGAGAGCGACGCGATGCTCCAGGTCCAGACCGACGCCTATGTCGCGCTGCTGGGCGAGGTCCGAGCCGAGGTGCTGCGCCTGTTTCCGGCCATGCCGATAACCCCGCGCAAGGTCCGCTGGGCGATCGACACGCGGGTGCAGCAGAAGAGCTTCCCCAAGGACGAGGACGTTGCCCGCGTCCGTGCAAAGCTGAGCGTCATGGGCGAGGAGGAACGCCGCGCGCGTCTGCACGCGATGCTCGACTGGTATCGCGGGCTGTCGCAGTCGGCGGATCAGGACGGTGTGGCGAAGGACTGGGCGTGGAACGTCGATCGCTGGGGCTGCCTGATCGACACAGGCCGCGTCGACCCCGAACAGGTCGATCTGCTCCACCTGACCTTCCTGCGCAGCCGCACCGCAACCGGCAACAGCGGGCGGTGGCAGGCGCTGACCTTCTCCCGCCGCGCGAAGATCGTTCTGGGCGTGGGGAGTGTCAGCGGGGTGCGGGACGGCGACTGCGTGCGCCCCGCCGTGGCGACTTAAGCGCGAAGCGAGGCCGTCGGGCCGAACGCTTCCGGTCGGGACCGACCGATGGCTTCGTCCAACGTCGCCACCCGAAATTCCATCAAATCTCGTATTCCGGCCGCCACTGCGGTTCTTCGTAGGCCGGGCGGCGGGCGCCGGGTTGGCGGGAGACCATCTTCGAATAGAGCGCCTTCACCGTGTTGCTGCCGGTGCGCTCGAAGAAATTGGGTAGGACCGCATGAACCATGCAGGCGAGGCCCCCGGCGATCATCTTCGTGCCGAAGCTCGAGGCCACGCCGAAATGCTCGACATAGGTTTCGCCGACGCTCTCGGGATGCGCGCGAAACCAGCGGTGGAGGGTGCCGTCCTTTGCCATGCATCAAGCATAGCGCGGATGGCGGCAGAACGGAACCTCAGTCGCGCTCCAGCGAATCGAGAATTCGCCCGCCGGCCATGAACACCGCGATCGGGCAGACCGCGAACAGCATCCAGCCGCCGACGCCGGGATAGGCATCGAGGTAGCGCACGCCACGCTCGACCGCGCCCACGCCCAGGCCGTAGATGACGAGGAACGCCTCGAACTTGGTCTTGATCGTAAACAGGCGAGTGACGCGGGACCACATGGCCAGACCATAAGCAAGGGCCGGGCCAGCGGCGGAAAACCGTTAATCCCGCGTGAAGAGCCTTGGTTAACTGTCAAGTAACCCGACAATGTCGAGCGTTTCGAACAACGCGCGACGCGCGTCCTCGATCTGGCGGATCAGCGTCGGGTTGCCGATCGCGTCGTGCGGAATCGCTTCGGGCCACATCGTGCGGATCACCTCGGCGATGCGGTCGAGCCTGGCGTCGTCGACCAGGAAACGGGGGTCGACGGTCGTCGGGTCGGCGACGACGCGCAGGCGCAGGCAGGCGGGGCCACCACCGTTCGCCATCGATTCGCGGACATCGACCACCTCGACCCGGCGGATCGGGCCGTTCCCCGCCAGATGCGCCTGGAGCCACGCCCACACCGACGGGGTATCGCGCGCTTCGCCGGGGACGATCAGCGTCATGCTGCCATCGGGCAGCGTCACCAGCTGCGCGTTGAACAGGTAGGAGGAAATCGCGTCGGCCAGGCTGACCGCAGCGGCGGGAACTTCGACGATTTCGACCTCGGGCAGGCGCGTGCGCAGGTCGGCGTAGAGCCTCTCACGATCCTCGAACGCTTGCTCATGCGCGAAGAGGACGCGTTCGTTGGCGACGGCGACGACGTCGTTGTGAAAGGCACCGGCCGCGATCGCCGCGTCGGACTGGCGGGCGAAGATCGCATTGGCGACCCCGTGGCGGCGGGCGATGGCCACGCTTGCATCGCGGTGCTGGCGGGCGGGGAAGGGGCCGCCGGCGATGCCGTAGACGAAGACCTCGACGCCGGGGCTGCCATGCTCCACGCACAGCCGCATGTGGTTGGCCGCGCCCTCGTCGCCGAACGGCGGGGGGACGGGGGCGTGGACGGCGAATGCCGGGTCGGCAAACGCCGTGCGAAGCTGCGCCAGGGTCGCCGGCCATTCGTGGCTGCGGTGCGGCATGGTGCCGAGATTCGCGACGCTCAGGTGGCAGCGGCCGTCCGCTGTGTCGGGTGCGGGCGAAACGGTCGCCGCATTCGCCGCCCACATCGCCGACGCCGACAGCGCCTGCGCCTGGAGGTGCGCGGGCGCGCCGGCATAGTCGGTCGCGAGACTCGCCAGCCAGCGATGATCGGGGCGCGGGTGCGGCAGCAGGATGCCCTGGGTCAGCCCCAGCGCGATGTTCGCACGCATCTTTTCGATACCCTGTAACGCCGCGGCGCGCGGATGCGACGTCGCGCCGGCATTCTTCGTGGCGGCGAGGTTGCCGTGGCTGAGCCCGGCGTAGTTATGGCTCGGCCCGACGATGCCGTCGAAGTTGATTTCGACCAACGGCATCAGCGTTCCACCCGCGTGAGCACGTCGCCCACCGATACGCCGAGCGCCGCAGCACTTGCCGGATCGATCGTGCCGTCGCCGACCTCGCCCAGAGTCACGCGGAAATCGCGCAGGCGACCGGTGGCGATCAGCGAGGGTTCGCCACCCGCGGCAATGCCGGTCAGTTCGAAATCGCGCGCCTCGCGCACCGTGCGCACCTGATCGATCCGTGCGGTCATGGTCGGGCCGCCGTCGAAGATGTCGACGTATTTCTCGTACGCAAAGCCTTCGTTCTCCAGCATCCGCATCGCCGCGCGACCCGATGGGTGGGGCAGGCCGATCACGCTGCGCGCGCTTTCCGACAGCATGGCGACATAGACCGGATGTTTGGGCATCAGATCGGCGATGAACTGGTTGCCGTGGACGGCGTTGAATTGGTCCGCCTCCTGGAAATTCATCCCGAAGAATCGCCCGGCGACGCCGTCCCAGAAGGGGGAGCCACCCGCTTCGTCGATGATCCCGCGCAGCTCCGCCAGCACGCGTTCGCCGAAGCGGCGGCGGTGGTTGCGGATGAACAGGTACCGGCTGCGCGCAAGCAGCAGGCCCAGGCCCCCGGCACGCTCGCCGGGATGGAGGAACAGGCCGCCGACCTCGCTCGCGCCGCCCAGGTCGTTGACCAGGTTCAGGATTTCGGCGCTGAACGTACGGCCCAGTTCCTCGCTGCGTTTGGTGATCGTGCCGATACGATAGCTGTAGAAGGGCCAGCGCTGGCCGACCTGAGGAAAGATCTGGCAGGTGCCCCGGACCTCCCCGGTTTCGAGATTTTCGAGGACCAGGACGAACAATTCGTCCTCGATCGTGTCGCCGTCGCGCTCGAAGGCGGCGTGGCTCCGTTCCAGCTTGGCACGCAGCGCGGGCTTTTCGGGCGGCAGATTGGTAAAGCCGCCGCCGGTCAGCTTCGCCATTTCGTACAGCGGCTGCAGGTCGGAATCGCGCGCGGCGCGGATGACGAAGCTCACGAAAGGCCCCCCTCAAGGATTCGCAGGATGGTGACCGCCGACAGGCCGGCGCGTTCGGCCAGGCTGTCGGGGATCAGAAATTCTTGCGGCGAATGGATCGCGCCCCCGCGCGGGCCCATCGTGTCGACGACCGGCACGCCGCACGCAGCGATATTGTTGCCGTCGCACACACCGCCGGTCGTATTCCAGACGATCGGGATGCCTAGGTCGGCGCCGGTAGTGCGGACGAGGCTGAACAGTTTTTGGGCGCCCGGGTCGATCGGCTTGGGCGGGCGGTTGAAGCTGCCGTGGACCGCGATTGCGACGTCGTGCTCGGCGGCGACCGCGGCGACCGCTTCGTCGAGAAGTGTGTGGGCGCGCGCCACGTCGGCGGCAAAGGCGGGGCGGAAGTTGACGCGCAGGATGGCGAGATCGGGAACGACGTTGTTCGGCCCGCCGCCGTCGATCCGTGCCGGATTGACCGACAGGCCGGGGCCGTGGACCGCCTTCAGCCGCAGCGCGAGCGCGGCCGCGGCGACGATCGCGTTGCGGCCGTCGTCGGGGTTGCGCCCGGCGTGCGCGCTCTTGCCGCGGACGACGAGCGAGAAATTGCCGGTGCCCGCGCGCGCGCCGGCCAGGCCACCGTCGGCCAGGGCGGGTTCGTAGGTGAGTGCGGCGACCTTACTGCGCGCCATCTCGGCGATCAGCGCGGAGGACGAAAAACTGCCGGTTTCCTCATCCGAATTGATCAGCACGTCGTAACCGAAGTCCGCAGCCACGGGGCTTGCCTCGACCGCTTCGAGGGCGGCGAGCATGGTGGCGAGCCCGCCCTTCATGTCCGCTACGCCGGGGCCGTTGAGCCGGCCATCGGGCAGCTCGGTGATCGTCTGAAACGGGTGGTCGAGCGGATAGACCGTGTCCATGTGCCCGGTGAAGAGCATCCGCACCGCCGCGTCCGGGCGGACGCGCAGGACCAAGTGGCGGCCGTGCGCGATCGGCTCGACGCGGCCGTCGACAGTGACGCGCTCGGCGGGCGCCGGATCGACAAGCGTGATCGCGCCGGGCAATGCGGAGAAGGCGTCCGCCAGCATGTCGGCCACGGTGGCGAGGCCGGCCAAGTTGCCGGTGCCGCTGTTCACCGCGCTCCACGCCAGCGTGCGCTCCAGCATCGGCGAGGCGCCGGCCCGCGCGACGGCGGCGGCTTCGGTGGCGGTCAATGGCATGGCCGCAGTCTAGCCCAGATCGGGGAGGGGACCGCAACCCCTGGTAACAAATGTTACCAAATCGGCTCTAACGTCAGAACGAGTAAACCAGCGACGCACGGCTGGTGGTGTCGGTGTTCAACCGTCGCACCGGCGGCCGGCTTTCGTAGTTGATCGAATAGGACATCGACGCGGACAACGGGCCGAACAGCTTGGCCGCGAGGGCGGTGCGGCTGACCAGCGTCGAGTTCAGGTTCTGGAAATAGGCCGAGGCATCCTGGCTAAGCGTCACGCCACTCGCCAAGCGCCAGTCGAAGTCGAGGTTTCCGCGCGCGCCGAGTTCGTTCTCGGTCGTCAGATCGGTAAAGGCGGTGCGCCGAAACGACGGGCCAAGTTCGACGTCCAGCGTCATTCGCGGCGACCGGATCGCGGTGTAACCGGCACCGGCCGACGCCGAATAGCGCGAGAAATAGCCGAGGAACCTGTCCGCCTCATATTGCGCGGCGCCATAGGCATAGAGCCGGTCATTGATCTTGTAGTTGGGCTCATAGGCCGCGAGATAATGTTCGCGCGTGGTGATGCCCAGGCTCTCCTGATATTCGGCGAGCAGACGCAGCTTGTGACGCCACTGGAACCCGTCGCGCCTGACGTCGGCGGCCAGTGTCAGGCCGACGTTGCTGGTGTTGCCGGTGGTGTAGAAACCACCCAGCTCGACCCGCCCGCGCACCAGGTCGAAGAAGCCCGAATCCTGCAGCGTCCGCGTCGCCTGCGCACTGCGGGCATCCTTCCACGCGCCGGCGATGCGGCGGATCGCCTCTGCACTCTCGGGTGCGACGGACGCGGCGTATTTCGCGATGGTCTGCACCTCCGCCTCGCTGCCCGACGTCATCGCGGCATCGAGCATCGCCTTGATCGGGTCGGGAATCGTCGCCGGGGGCGTCTGGTCCGGCGTGGCGGTCGATGCGGTCGGTGTGTCGGCGTTGGCGAGCAGCAGGGGCGACAGGAGAAGCAGGGCGGCGCGCATGGGCGACCCCTCTAGCAAAAAGGCGACGATTTACGGCCTCGACTGGCCGCGGTGGCGGAGCGGCTCGTCGAACGCGGCCAGCACCGCTTCGTAGAGCGCTCGCTTGAACGGCACGATCATCGCCGGCAGCTCGGCCGGGTCGGCCCATTTCCACGCCCGAAATTCGGGATGCGCGGTCTGGATGTTCACGTCGGCGTCGGTGCCG
This sequence comes from uncultured Sphingomonas sp., assembly GCA_913776045.1. Classification (GTDB taxonomy): domain Bacteria; phylum Pseudomonadota; class Alphaproteobacteria; order Sphingomonadales; family Sphingomonadaceae; genus Sphingomonas. Next base: position 198,229 of record CAJYOI010000041.1, on the reverse strand, counting down.
GTAAAGGCGAAGAGGAACCAGCGCTGACGCTGCCCGCGCCATTTGCCCTGCCACAGCTTGCCGACCAGTTCCTCGGGCAAGTCGTAACGCAGTTCCTCGGGCGCCTCGGCGATCAGCTGCAGATGCTCGGGCGCGATGCCGGTTTCCTCGCCCACTTCGCGGATCGCCGCCTGCAGCGCGTCCTCGCCCGGATCGACCCCGCCCTGCGGCATCTGCCAGGCCTCCAGCGTCGAATCGAGCCGCTGGCCGACGAAGACACGGCCGTCGCGGTTCAGGATCATCACGCCGGCGCAGGGGCGATAGGGCAGGTCGGTCATCGTGTCGGTCTCCGGCTGGCGAGCGGGTGGGCGGGCGCCTACCTAGGCAGCGTGATCGCCGTCGTCCATCATCCCGAATATGTCGCGCCGACCGTGCGCGGCACCGGCCCGACCAAGAACGCCGCGGTGCGCGACCTGCTGCTGGCGAGCGGCGCCGCGCTCGACTGGCACACGCCCGACCCGATGCCGCGCGCTTGGGTGGAGGCGGTGCACGACGCCGATTACGTCGCGGAGGTCGCAGAGGCGCGCGTGCCGGCGGTCAAGGAACGGCGGATCGGTTTCCCCATCACCCCGCAGGTCGGGCGGCGCGCCTTCGTCGTTCCCGGCGGTACCTATCTGGCGGCGACGTTGGCGATGGAGCGCGGGTTCGCCGCCAACACCGCAGGCGGCAGCCACCATGCGCTCGCCGATACGGGTGCCGGCTATTGCGTGTTCAACGACCTGGCCATCGCCGCCGTGCGGCTGGCCGAGGAAGGGCGGCGCGTGCTGATCGTCGATTGCGACGTCCACCAGGGCGACGGCACCGCCAGCCTGACCGCGGGTCGCATCGACATCGCGACCTACTCGATCCACGCCGAGAAAAACTTCCCGGCGCGAAAGGCTCGGTCTACGCTGGATGTGGGCCTGCCGGACGGCGTGGACGACGATGGCTACATGGCGGCGCTCGAGACGACGCTCCTTCCGCTGCTCGACGACTTCGCCCCCGACCTGATCCTCTATCAAGCGGGCGTCGATCCCTGGTCCGGCGACCGGCTGGGCCGGCTGGCGCTCAGCCGCGAGGGGCTGGTGACTCGCGATCGTTGGATCGCAACGCTGGCCCGCGATCGCGGCCTGCCGCTCGCAAGTGCACTGGGCGGCGGGTACGGCACCGACATGATGGAGGTCGCCGATCGCCACGTCACGTCGATCCTGACGTTGGGCAGCGTCACGGCGAAACAGGGTGTCCGGTTGCATCAGCGATGTCACCGGAAAGGCGGGTTTTGGGGGTAGTTGCAAAAAGGTGATTGCACAACGCGTCACCTAACTCGGCCGTTTTTTGCACACTCGTCACCTATCCCCTGAAAACAAGGGGTTACGAGGGGCCATTTTGGGGGGCTTCACGGATTGGTGCGCGGGGCTTTCCGCGCCCCGAAGTCCACTCAGTCGATCAGGCTGAGGTGGCGGCGAGCATCTTCCGATCGGCAAGCGTCAAGATCGTCAGCATCTCGTTGCCATGCGCCTTCACCGACTGCTCCAGGATGTTGAAGCGATTAGCATCTCGCCGGTCAAACCACAGGCTGGCGGATACGTTCTGGGGGCGAGTGCGATCAACAGTTCCGAACAGCACCTGAAAGGATGGCGATGAAGCGTCGACGTCCTCCCTGGGAAACCAGTGGTCGGGTATCAGATGGCTGCGCTTGAAATAGCGCCTTCCCGATCGGGAGTGGCAGATCAGGACGATCGGCCAATTGCCGAGGTCGACCATTCGAAGAGAGGTTGCGATCCTACTGGTCGAGTAGAGACCTGCGAGTGCATCGACGCCTTCGAAGTCGGGTTTCTTCATTTCTGCGAGCGAGGAGGCGAAAAGATATCGCGGCATGAGCAGATCGGCTGCGAACCTGTCGGCCTGCTTCTCAAGCTGGCTGGCCGCTCCTGGGTTGCCGATCTCGCTCGTTCGACAAATGGATGATCGACCGCGATGGTGCATCCAGTGCCCCAGTTCGTGGCCGATGGAAAATCGGCGGCGACGAGGGTCCCCGTCCTTACTGACGGTGATAATGGCCCGGTCGCGGAAACCGATGATGCGCGCCTCGCAACTCTCTAACTCCTCCTCGCGCACTTTTGCGCCAACGGTCCAGGCGATGGCATCGAGGTCAATGTCGCCGGGGGCGTCGATACCGAGTGATCGGAGCAGCGCCTCGGCCGGGCTGTCATCCGTCACTCGGGTTTCCGTCATCGTCGATGGCTCCAAGCTCACGCAGATTCCTTAGAATCGCATCAGCTTCGTTGGCCGTGATCCCCTCACCGTTGCGGGCGGCCATCGTCAGTCTGGACTTGAGCTTCACGTCATCATTCGCAAAGCGCGCGAGCACGTCTGCCCGGCGGTCACTGCTGACTGCCAGATGCACGACATGCGCCGTCCGGTCGCGAGTGACCGCCGCGCGTGCCTCCTCGAGTTTCGCCCGACCGGCGCGGTTCAGACCGGCAGCGATCGCATCACGCGCAGCCTGTGCCTCGGCGACCGGATCGGTGCCTTCCTCAGCCAGTTCGGCGAGGAGTTCAGCGTCGGTCATGCTCATGACGTCTTCGGTCAGTTCGTCGAGAAGTCGGTCCAGCGTGGGGTCGGGTTTCTTGTCCCGGCTCACGAAGTCCACCGATTTGGAGACCTCCCGTTTATCTTGCGACGGATCCGACGTCGGATCGTGTCGTAGCCCGTCTCCGTGAAATCGTAGGTCGACATGATTTCCTCCTTGGATTGTGGTTCCAGCAGCGCGAGGATGACGAGCATCGCCTCATCGTCGTCGTCGAAGATCTCGTGCAATTCAGCGATCCGGAGTTCGACGTCTTCGGCCCGCAATCGAGCAGTCTCAGCATCCGGCTCGACACCGATGGGAACGACGATCGGATTTCCATCCGTCCCGGTGGCGTCAAGCGTGTAGTCGATGCCAGCTACGCGCTCTCTTTCCCGGGCTGCCGATGAGATGCTTCGCATGGCGTTGATCAGGAACTTCACGAACGCCACTTCGCGCGGGCACTGACGGCGGCCGGTCGATGCCGCCAGGATAGCTTCCTGAATGAGGTCATCGACCTCATGTGCGGAACCCCACGCGAATGACCTTCCGGCCCGCCGCATGCGGATCAGGTCGATCTCGGTCAGGCCGTCGATCGCGATCCCGATTTCTTCAAGGCCAAGAACGTCGTGGTGCACGTCACTCCCATGGGCTGCCTGATGCATAGGCTGGTCGGGAAGGGACGCGCGGACAAGGCGCGCGAAATATTTTTTCTGTCCGCGGATCTCCCCGGATCCGGCCTAGGTCCGTGAATGCCAATCACGGGGTTCGGGAGCGGTGTCGCAAGCCGGCTTACCCGACAGCGCGAGGAAGGAGGAATATCGACATGGGCAAGAACCAGCATGTGGTGCCGCACGAAGGCGGCTGGGCGGTTCGCGGCGCCGGCAATGAGCGGGCGACCTCGGTCCACACCACCCAGTCCGAAGCGATCGGCGCGGCGCGTGACATCGCGCGCAACCAGCAGAGCGAACTGCTGATCCATGGTCGCAATGGCCAGATCCGCGAACGCGACAGCTTCGGTGGGGACCCGTTCCCCCCGCGCGGCTGACGCATGACCGGGGTCGCGTTTCGGCGCGGCCCCAACCTCGATGACCCGATGATTGGAGAACAGGCATGGCTAAGGGAAGGAGTGGCGGTTCCTACCGCAGTGCGATCTCCGGGCGGTTCGTCACGGCAAAGCACGGGAAGGCGTCTCCACGCACGACCGTCCGCGAGGCCGCTGGCGGTGGCAGCACCGGTGGCACCTATCGCAGCGCGATCTCCGGGCGATTCGTGACGACCGCGCATGGGAAGCGCAGCCCCAACACCACCATCAAGGATAGCTAATCGGCTGCTCCGATGATGATGGCCGGAGCGCCCATTGCCCTTGAGGCAGTGGGCGCTCTTTCGTTGGTTCTATGCCGATGAGCCTTGAGGGCTCAACGACATGACGCAAATCCTAGGAGGCGGCAGGGCTTGGCGAAAACGTCGCGACAGAGCGTTTTCGCGGTTGAGCCGGACGCCCCCGCAGCCCTTCCGGTCACCTCAGCCGATCACGCGCCTCGCGAACGCCGTCGCCGCCGCCAGACCGTCCTGGCCGACGCTGTGCCCGAGACCGGGCGACACGTGCGTTTCCACGGTCACGCCGGCAGCCGCCAGCGCCGTCGCCGCTAGATCCATCGACCGGAACGGGACGACATCGTCCTCGGTCCCGTGGATCAGCAGCACGGGCGGCCGGCTGCGGATGTCTGCCTCCAGCCGGTCCGGCGCGACGAGCATCCCGGAGATGCCGACGATGCCGGCGACCGGTTGCTCGCGCCGCAGGCCGACGTGGAGCGCCATCATCGTGCCCTGGCTGAAGCCGACGAGCAGCAGGCGGTCGCTCTTCAGCCCGGTGGCCTCCAGTTCGGCCGTGATGAAGGCGTCCAGTCCGGGCGCCGCGGCGGCGGCACCGGCGGCGCGCTCCGCCATGGAGAAGGTCTCGATCGGCCACCACTGGTGGGCGGCGGCCATGCGCGGGATCATCGACGGGGCGTTCGGCGCGACGAAGGTGGCGTCAGGCAGCGCCGGCTGGATCATGGCGGCGAGCGAGATGAGGTCGTCGCCGTTCGAGCCGTAGCCGTGGATGAGGATGACGAGCGCGTTCGGTTTATTGCCTGACAGCGGGATGAGACGGGGTCCATCAAGTGACATGCGAAACCTTTAGTTCGATTAGTTGAGAGTCGATCGGTGGCACGGCAAATTCAGGTGTCTCGTTCACCCGCTCATTCCTCGTCCATATCGGCACCTGCTCCCGCGTCCGCGGCCGCTTTCCGATCGGCTTCCATACGGGCGACGTTCCTTGCGATGTATGCCCGGAAATCGGCCTCGCTCACCTTGTCGTGGCGACCGTCATAGGTCCCCGTTGTCAGGTTGTATGGAGATCTCGTGCTGAAGATTACGAGCGAACCTTTCAGTAGGCGGGAGACCGAAGCGGCGCCGGCTGGAAGAGGCGAGCCCTTGTATTCATCGTTTTCCCAGGCTTCTGGCGTAACATACTCTCCGGGACGAATTTCGCATACTGCCTCGTAGTGGCCATTCCGGCTGATGTAGGCGCCGGGGATGCCAGTCGGATCAACGTCTTCAAGCTCGAGCCGGAAATAGTTCATGCGGGCGCCCATTCCGAAAGCCTCGTATGTTAGCTTCCGCGGCTTCGCGACCGAGAGCAGCCCAGCATCGAGGCGGATGAACCCGGGTTCCGCTGCGAGCGTAACCGCTCGCAAGGTGTTTCCGCCGCCTTCCGCGAAGAACATGTGGTTGAGGCCTTCGGTGCTGGATGCAAGCCGAAGGACGGAGCATATTTCGTCGATCCCGGTCCAAGTCGCTTGCGAGGGCGCGCCATGCGGGAACAACTGCTTTTGGATGGCGAACCATTCGCTGAGATTGCGTTTGTGGAAGTCCTCTTCGGTCACGATCCAGTCCGCCAGGCGCCGTTGCACAACGACCATCGACGGGCGTTTGGTGGGATCGTTGTCCGTGCATTCGGACAGCAGCTCGTCAAGCGGAGTGCTGAATATGCGAGGATGTCTATCTCCAAGCGACAGGACCCCGACGGGAGAGTATTGCCCATCGAAGCCGCGAAGCTCTCCGACGAGTGCGATCCACAGGGTTTTGGCGAACGAGTAGACGTCGGCAGCCGACCCATCCGCCTTTGCCGCCTCGCGCCGCATCTCCGGTGCCATTGTGTATCTCGGCCCGACATCGGAACGGTCCGGGGTGATGTCCTTCCGGGAGGGATACTTCACGAGCCCGAAATCGGAAAAGCACAGGCGCCCGTTCAGCACGAGGAGGTTGGCAGGTTTGATATCGCGATGGTGGATTCCAAGCGCATGGAGTTCCGCCAAGGTCTTCGCCAGCGGGACGAAGTGCTTCACAACGGCAAGTGCGTCACGTTTCCCGAGAAGCGTCGATATGTCTCGCGCGATCGGCATGACGAACCACCGCGGCGCCTTTGCCGGGTCAAAGGGAAGATCATGCTCGAGCAGGGGAATTATCCCCTCGATTCCCGCTGCTAGCCCGAGCGCCTCGATTTCGGCAGCAAGTCGGTCTCTCGCTATGGCGCTGAGATTTCGAAGCTCCTTCAGCGCCCTCTCTGGTTCACCTGCCTTGCTGACGCGCCAGACGATGCCATTGCCTCCGCCGCCGATCTTCTCCTGAAGGCGCCAACCGCCAATTTCATCCCCGATACGTCGTTTCGCCGCTTTTGCCATGAGCAGAAGATATGATGGGGGCGGGTGTCCGCAAAGCGCGATCGATCGAATATCTCGGACGTGTTCGCAACCGATGCGTCACTGCGCAGCTAGGCTCGCCCGCATTCTCGGCAGCGCGAAGTCAAGGAGGGCGCGCAGGCGCGGCGCCATCGTCTGCCCGCCGGTATGGACGGCGAACACCTCCTCGGTCTCCGGCGGCGACACGTCCTCCAGGATCCGCACCAGCCGGCCCGCTCGAATGTCCTCGATGGCGTGGAAAAGGCCGATCCGCGCGAGGCCGGCACCTCGCACGGCCATGCGCCTCACAGCCTCGCCGCTGTTACCGAGGAAGTTGCCCGTCACGGGCTGCTCGGTCACGCGGCCGCCGTCCCGCATGGGCCAGCTCGACACCGACCGGCGGAAGTTGAATCCAAGGCAATTATGCCCCTCCAGTTCCGCAATGGTGCTAGGGCTGCCGTGCTTTGCGAGATACTGCGGCGAGGCGACTATTACGCGCGGAGAGCTGCCGATCCGGGTGGCGACGAGGTTCGAGGCGGGGAGGGAGCCGACCCGGAAGGCGAGGTCGGTTCGCTCCAGATAGAGGTCGACCACTTCATCGGACAGCGACAGGTCGATTGTGACGTTCGGGTGCATAGCCCAGAACTCGGGGAGTAGCGGCTCCAGCTCATACATGCCGAAGCCGACCGAGGCGCTGATGCGGATCGTGCCGCAGATCTTCGAGCCTCCCTTGGAGAGGTTGTTGTCGAGATCGTCCATGTCCTGCAGGATCTGGAGGCAGCGGTCATAGTAGACCTGTCCGTCGTCGGTCAGCGCGAGCCTCCGCGTCGAGCGTTCGATCAGCCTGACGCCGAGCCGCGTCTCGATCCGCCCGACCATCTTCCCTACCGCCGACGCCGTCATGTGAAGGCGGCGTCCCGCCTCGGAGAAGCTGCCGGTCTCGACGACGCGCGAGAACACGCGCATCTCGCTGGCTCGGTTGTCCATCGAATCGCTCCGTTGCGGAATTGAGTTCCTAAGTCTTGATCGTGGGCGTGCGGTTATCAAGTCGCGTGAGGCGTCGCATCTGTCGGGTCGAACAACTTCGCCCAGGATTCGCCGATGACTGCTCTCTTCACGCCGTTCACCCTCAAGGACGTCACGCTCCGCAACCGCATCGGCGTGCCGCCCATGTGCCAATACAGCGCGCGGGACGGCTACGTGACCGAGTGGCACCAGCCGCACTATGTCGGTCTGGCGCGCGGCGATGCCGGCCTGGTGATCGTCGAGGCGACCGGCGTGTCGCCCGACGGCCGGATCACGCCCGGCTGCACCGGCCTGTGGGAGGACGGGCAGATCGAGGGCATGGCCGCCATCGCCCACGGCATCAAGGCGGCGGGCGCCGTGCCGGGCATCCAGCTCGGCCATGCGGGCCGCAAGGCCAGCGCCAACAAGCCGTGGGAGGGCGACGACCACATCCCGACCGGCGAGCCCGGTGGCTGGGACACGATCTCGCCGTCCGCCATCGCGTTCGGCGGCGGCCTGCCCAAGGTGCCGCGCGAGATGACGATCGCCGACATCGAGCGGGTGAAGGCCGACTTCGTCAGTGCGGCGGTCCGTGCGCTCCAAGCCGGGTTCGAGTGGCTCGAACTGCACTTCGCCCACGGCTACCTCGCCCAGAGCTTCTTCTCGGTCCATGCCAACCACCGGACGGACCAGTATGGCGGGAGCGCCGAGAACCGCGGCCGCTTCCTGATCGAGACGCTGCGCGCCGTCCGCGAGGTGTGGCCGGAGAACCTGCCGCTGACCGCCCGCTTCGGGGTGCTGGAGTTCGACGGTCGGGACGAGGAGACCATGGTCGACGCAATCGACCTGGTGCGGAAGTTCAAAGCCGAGGGTCTCGACTTCCTGAACGTCAGCATAGGCTTCTCGACGATCGAGGCGAAGGTGCCGTGGAGCAACGGGTTCATGGCGCCGATCGCGGCCCGCGTGCGGACCGAAACCGGACTGCCGGTGGCGACGGCCTGGGGCATGGACAAGCCCGAGGACGCGACGGCAGCGATCGATCAGGGCAGCATGGACGTTGTGATGGTCGCGCGCGGGCATCTCGCCGATCCGCACTATCCGTTCCGACTGGCCCGCAACCTCGGCATCCCGAAGTCGTCGTCTGTGCTGCCCGACCAGTATGCCTATTGGCTGGCGCGCTATCCCGGCCCGCAGAACGGCGAGGTTGTCGACTGAGGGCCGGGGGCGAGCACCCGAGGCTGGCTACGCGGCCTCCTGCATCCCATATTCGGGGAAAGGAGGCCGCATGACCGACTATCGCAAGACCGACGAGGCCGTCGCCGCGCTGACGCCCGAGCAGTTCTGGGTCACCCAGGAGAGCGGGACCGAACGCCCCGGCACCGGCGAGTATCTCAACAACAAGAAGCCCGGCATCTACGTGGACATCGTGTCCGGCGAGCCGCTGTTCGCATCGTCGGACAAGTATGAGTCCGGCTGTGGCTGGCCGAGTTTCACCAAGCCGATCGAGCCGGCCAACGTCGCAGAGCTTCGCGACGTCACCCACGGGATGGTTCGCACGGAGGTGCGTTCCGCCAATGGCGACAGTCATCTCGGCCATGTCTTCGACGATGGTCCGCAGGATCGCGGTGGCCTGCGCTACTGCATCAACTCGGCTTCGCTCCGCTTCGTCCCGCGTGAGGAGATGGAGGCGCAGGGTTACGGCGCCTATGTTTCCCAGGTCGGAACCGTCGCCTAGCAGCCCATCAGCCGCAGTCGGCGAGGCTCAGCGCCGGTCCTAGCAAGTGCCAGAATTTCGTTCCTGCTCAGCAGGTTCGGGATGCGTTTACCGAATCATCCTACGTAACCTCCGACTTAACGGGTAAGGGGTGACGAGATGGCGGCAGCGGCGGTTTTCGAGAAGACGGGCATCAGAGAGCGCTTCGTTTCCTGGAACAAGGAGCGGATGTTCGTTCGCGAAGCCGGCGAACCTGGCACTCCGGCGATCCTGCTCCTCCACGACTTCTCGACGACGAGCGAAGTGTTCGTGCCCCTGATGGAGCTGCTGTCAGACCGTTACCGCCTCGTGGCGCCCGATTTGGTCGGATTCGGACGCTCGGGCCGGCCATCGGAGGCTGAGTTCGGCTACACCTTCGGCCGTCTCGGTTGCTACGCTAGCACCATCATGACCGAGGATCTCGGGATCGAGAGCTACGCCGTCTACGCGCAGGGTTCGTCTGGTCCTGTCGCTCTTGGCGCCTTCAACGAGGTCAAGAGCGAGATCTCTGCGATGATCATGCAAAGCGCGGCGTGGTCGTTGGATCCTTTTGAAAGACTGGTTGCAGCGAAGGCCGAGGGCGCCCCAACGTCAGGGGCGGTGTCGCGGCTGCTCGGGTTCTTCAGGTCAAAGAGTTGGTATTTCAAGGATGTTTGGTCGCACGCCATCAGAAGCTACGAGTTGGATGTGCTCGTCCTGCAGGGTGAACGGGACGACGTGATTGGAGGCGCCGAGGAAGGGGAGATGCCCGCAACGCTGCCACACGCCAAGACCGTCATCTTCGACGCCGGACATGACGTTTTGACAGAGCGCACGTCGGAGATCGCCAGCGAGATCCACGCCTTCCTCAGCAAATTGGAGCCCTGAACGGGCGCCCAGAATCCCTTTCACTGGTCGTCTCCGGTGGACTGCGCAGCGGCACCGGGCAGTCCAGAGGTTCGCTGCGACTGGTGATTTGGTGTTCTCATTTCGTTCTGCGAGTGTTAGGCATGGGTTATGGTCGATGCTGTCATCCGCAAGATCATCCATGTCGACATGGACGCCTTCTTCGCATCGGTGGAGCAGCGCGACGATCCGTCGCTGCGCGGTAGGCCGGTGGCGGTCGGATACGCCGCCGCGCGTGGTGTCGTGGCGGCTGCCAGCTACGAGGCGCGCAAGTTCGGCGTCCGGTCTGCGCTGCCTTCGGTGACGGCGATGCGCCGCTGCCCGGACCTGGTGTTCGTGCCGCCGCGCTTCGACGTCTACAAGCAGGTCTCGGGGCAGATCCACGAGGTTTTCGCGCGCTACACCGACTTGATCCAGCCGCTTTCGCTCGACGAGGCCTATCTCGACGTGACCGCCAACAAGGCGGGGATCGAGACCGCATGGCTGACGGCGAAGGCCATCCGCGCGGCGATCCTGGAGGAGACCGGGCTGACCGCGTCGGCCGGCATCTCCTACAACAAGTTCCTGGCCAAGCTCGCGTCCGACCACCGCAAGCCCAACGGGCAGTTCGCGGTCACGCCGGACATGGGTGCTGCCTGGGTCGAGACACTGCCGGTCAGTCGGTTCCACGGCGTGGGGCCGGTGACCGCCGAGAAGATGAAGCGCTTGGGCATCGAGACGGGCGCGGACCTGCGCGCGAAGCCGTTCGAGTTCCTGCAGGAGCACTTCGGCAGTTCCGCCGGTTGGTATCACGCCATCGCGCGCGGGGTGGACGACCGGCCGGTGAATCCTAACCGTGTGCGCAAGTCGTCGGGGTCGGAAACCACGTTCGATCGCAATCTGGTCGAGGCGGCGGATATCAAGGCGGGCGTGCTGCGCATGGCTGACGAGGTCTGGCGCTGGTGTGACGGCAGGTGCTCGTTCGGTCGCACCGTGACCGTGAAGGTGAAGTATGGCGACTTCCAGCAGATCACGCGCAGTCGGAGCCAGCCAACGGCGGTGGCGACCCATGACGGTCTTCGTCAGGCGGCGCTGGAACTGATCCGGTCGGTTCTGCCGGCGGAGAAGGGCATCCGTCTGGTCGGGGTCACCGTGTCGAACTTCGTGGAGGCTCAAGCCACCGCCGCCGAGATTGCCGAGCTGCCGATATTCGCCGAGGGCATCGCCGCATGACGCCCCGCCCATCAGACGTGCCCCCGACCATCGACGCAGCAGCCTTGCCCGACTTCGTCGTGATGGACGTCGAGACGTCGTGCTCGAACGTGTCGAGCATCTGCCAGGTCGGCATCGTCGGCTTCAAGGACGGCGTCGAGATCTTCGAGTATGAGACGCTGGTCGATCCGCTCGACCGCTTCTCGTCGTTCAACATCGGCATCCACGGCATCACGGGCGACCATGTCCTCGGCGCGCCGACGTTCGCCGACATCCATGCCGCGGTCGACGGCCATTTGGGCGGGCGGATCACGGTCGCGCACTCCTATTTCGACAAGGGCGCGCTGGGCGCGGCCTGCTGCATACATCGCCGGCCCGCGATCGAGACGACGTGGCTCGACAGCGTTCGCGTCGCCAAGCGTGCGTGGCCTGAGCTTTCCAGTCATCGGCTCAACGTCCTGACGAAGTTCCTCGGCGTCCGGCACAAGCACCACGACGCGCTCAGCGACGCGCGGGCCGCCGGCATGGTGATCGTGCGCGCCATTGAGCACACCGGTATCGAGCTGGCCGGCTGGCTGGCGCCGGTGAACGCGCGCGGTGGGCCGGCCCCGAAGGCTGCCGCGGTCGGCCCGCTGAAGGGGGAGCGGATCGCCATCCTCGGCGCACCGCGCGATGGCGCGCTGGCCTGCTTCCTTGCATCCCAGGGTGCCCGCGTCATGGCCTCGGTCGGAACGACGACGACCATGCTGGTGGTGAGCGGAGACCAGCCGTTCGGCCGCTTCTTCACGTCGCACGCCGACCATCGCAGGGCCGAGGAACTGCGCCGCGGCGGCGCCTCGATCGAGATCGTCCTGGAGGACGAGATCAGGCATCGCTTGGCGTTGCCGCTGGCGTGGTGATGGTCAGGGGCGGGCGATGTGGCCCAGCCGAACGCGCATGACTCGCATGTGCCCTTCGTGCAGAGCCGAACGATGAAGGTCTTCCTGGATTTCGAGGCGTCGTCGCTTGCCGACCGCAGCCACCCCATCGAGGTGGCATGGGTGTTCCAGAACGGTCGTCAGGAGAGCCACCTGATCACGCCGGCACCGAACTGGACTGACTGGGACGACGAGGCGGAGGACATCCACCACATCACCCGCGAGATGCTCGCCGCGGACGGGGAGCCGCATGACGTGGTCGCGCGGCGCATGGTCGAGGCCCTGTCCGGCCACGACCTGTTCGCGAGCGCGCCATCATGGGACGGCAAGTGGCTGAGCACGCTCCTCCGGTCGGCCGGCATTCCGCGTCACGAGTTGCGGTTGAAGGACACCGACGAGGCGCTGCGGGAGACGGCGCTCGAGATCCTGTCGGCCGTGTTCTCGGGGCCGCGGCTCGAAACCGAGGTCCATAACCTGGTGGCGCGGGCGGCGGTGGACGAGGGCGGTCCCCCGGCGCACCGGGCGCTGCCGGACGCCGTCGCCGAGCAGGAGAAGTGGGTTCGCACGCGCGACGCGGCGCGGGCTCTGGTCATCGCGAGCGGCTGAGACGGTGGTTCGACCTATGTGAAGGCCCACCTGCGCCGATGGTCAGCCAGATATCGGCGCTGGCCACGCGTCGGCTTCCTGCGCAGTGGACGCGGAAGCCGGAACAGGTTGCGCTCGGTCTTCCCGACGCGATCGGCGATGAGCATCTCCCCGTCGTCGGCGAAGGAGATCAGGCCCTTGTCGAACAGCGCGTCCAGGTCGGCGGTCAGCAGCAGACCGTTCTCGCCGTCCAGCCGCTCTTCGTTGCTGCTCGGCTTCCAGGGCTTGATGTGCGAGGCGCGAAGCGTCTCGCGCAGCGAGCAGCCCGAGACGGAGCAGGCGCGATCCCATAGCCGCTCGACGTCGCGACGGAAGCGGCCTTGACCTAGACGCGCGTCGACCAGCTGCTTCCTCACCGTGGGTTTCAGGTCTCTTCGCTTCTTGATGTCGCCGAGATCCTGGTCGACCGTCCCGTTCCCTTCGGCGTCGATCCGGGCGCGGATCCGCTGCCAGGTCGCATCACGCTGCCGGACCGGGACGGCCTCCATCATCGTGGCGGCCTCCGCGGCTTCGAGGTTCGTGTGCCGGCCGAACATGGTGAGCAGCTTGCCGGTGCCGCGGATCGCGTGGGCGTCGAGAGGAGCCGGCACGTCGAGCCAGAGGTAGGTGTCGGCAGGGCACGTCCAGTTCGGGATCCAGGCCAGGTCGCCATCCCAGACCTTGTCGAACAGACCATCGTCCTGCCTGTGCAGTTCGCGCACCCGCGGAACAGCCCATGCCTGCGAACGAAGCCGGTCCAGTCGCAGCCGCGTGGTCAGCTCCTGCCGCCGCTCCTCGTGATCGATGAGGCACGTCGCACCACCCGCGATGCCGACCAGTTCCTGCACGCCGTCGTGCGACGCATACATGAATACGAAGACGTCCCCGGCCTCATCGTCCACCGGCGCATTGCCCACGCGCTCGGTGTGGAACGCGCGCATCGCGACGCCGTTCTCCCGATAGGCCAGGGCGGGCGCGTTGTTCCATTCCTCGTGGCCGAAGCCGTGCTCGAGAGGATAGCCGGAGTTGATCCGCACACCGGACGGTTGGCGGTAGCCATCCGTGTTCCACATGATCGGCTTGGCGATGAACAGCGGCACGCTTCCCCCTTCCTTCACTCAGGATTTTCGATTTTCGATGTCCCATCGTGAAGGGTCGCCATTCACCAAGTTCGTGAACCGTTTGGCAATGATCTTGTGAGAGTTTGGTTATGCTAGGAGCGAAATCGCAGACGGAGCGAGATTCGCGTGCGCTGGACGGCGGGTCTCGTCGGGCGCCACCGGCAACCCGACGAGATGCATGGTTCAGGCGGCCTTGGCGAGCTGAGGCAGCGTGAAGACGTCGCCGCGCTCGCGCTGCTCGGTCTCGATCTCGCGCAGCCGGATGTGGGCGCGGGCGATCGACTTGATGGCCGACTTGAAGCCGCTGGCGGGCGACTTGCGGACGTATTGCAGGCGCAGTTCGTCGTCGAACCTGAAGGCGCCCATCTTGTAGCAGTCCGGGATGAGGTGCGCGCGGTCGTCGCTGGCCCGCATCCATGGCACGCAGTTCTCGATCATGAAGACCTGCTCACCGGCGAGCGCGACCAGGCCGATCTGGGGGAAGTTGTTCCAGTCCTCCGGATGGTGGATCCAGATCACGGGGCGGCCGGTCCTCCGCACGGTCTCGCTGAACTGCATGAGCTGGAGCGCGTGCGGCTCGTTGCCGCTGAGGATCAGCTCGACCTTCCTGATGAATTCGTCGTGCAGACCGGGGCGGCCACCGAGGAGGTGGGCGACGGCGGCCATGTAGTTGGCCGCGATCTTCTGGTTCTGGTCTTCGGTCATGGAATGCCCTTCCTGGTAGGGGTTCAATTTTCCCCACTCACCATGGGGACACCTTCCTCCTCACGGCGGTGAGGGCTGCGTGGTCGCAGCGGGCCGGTGCGGTATGCCCTGAGGGGCCACCGCCTCCGGCTGTTCGCCGGGCCCGCCAGGCCATCGGCGTTCGACTTTCTTCGCTGGCCGCCCGGGACCATCGGGCGGCCAGTGCGTTCGATGTCGACGAAGGCGGCCATCGCCGCGGGAGACGTGGATGCGCGAAGTCGTGATCGTTGGTGGCGAGACCGTTCCCTGCCTGGGGCAGGGAACCTGGAACATGGGTGAGCGCGCGGACCGGCGCGCGGACGAGATCGCGGCGCTGCGCGCGGGCGTCGAACTGGGTATGACGCTCGTCGACACGGCGGAGATGTATGGCGATGGCACGACCGAGGAACTGGTCGGCGAGGCGCTGTCCGGCATCCGTGACGACGTGTTCCTCGTCAGCAAGGCGTATCCGCAGAATGCCTCGCGCGACCGGCTGGAACGCGCGTGCGAGGTCAGTCTGCGACGGCTGCGGACCGATCGGCTCGACCTCTATCTGTTGCATTGGCGCGGTCGAGTCCCGCTTGCCGAGACGGTCGGGGCAATGGAGGCGCTCGTGACGGCGGGGAAGATCCGCCACTGGGGCGTCAGCAATCTCGACGTCGACGACATGGAGGAGTTGGTGGCGGCAAGCGGCGCGGCCTGCGTCACCGACCAGATCCTATACAACCTCGGGCGACGTGGCCCCGAACGAGAGCTGCTTCCGTGGCTGACGGAGCATGGCATGTCGGCCATGGCCTACAGCCCGGTCGAGCAGGGGCGTCTTGTCGACGACGCCGACCTGTCGGAGATCGCGGATACGATCGGGCTGACAGCCGCCCAGCTTGCGCTCGCCTGGGCGCTACGGCGCAGCGAGGTGATCGGGATCCCAAAGGCCGGCACCGTCGCGCACGTGCGCGAGAACCGGCACGCCGCCGACGTGGAGCTGTCGGCGGAGGTGCTCGCGATGCTGGACGACGCCTTCCCCGCGCCGCGCGGGCGGGTCCGGCTGGAGATGCTCTAGTCGGGCAGGGTCGTGCACCAGTGGGAACGAATGGCGATATGGCGTAGGTGAACGTGAACGTGAACGTGGCCGGAGCGGATGAACTCGACTCCGTCGAAGGGCTTCGCGGTCACGGCTTCGAGATCGTGCGCTATCGCGAGGAGCGGGGGCGTTCGGCAGCCTGCGCCAGCTCGACGAGGTGCCGGGCCTGTCGGGCAAGGTCGACGAAGCGACGGGTGCCAAGCTGACCGTTTGACCGGCCGCGCTAGAGGAACTTCTCCGCGATGTCCCGCCGCCCGGACGGGTCCGAATGCGTGATCTTGTCGTCCTTCGGGTAGTGGAAGCCGGACACGAATAGGTCGTGCTTGCCGATCTCGACGCGGATCGACAGCTCCATGCCGTCGTCCCACGTGTCGCGGATGCCGGCCTTGCAGGTCTCGCCGCGCAGCTCGAACTCGAACGACGGGCTCTCACGGTCCCATGCGTCGATGG
The DNA here is from genome assembly GCA_913776045.1 of uncultured Sphingomonas sp. Classification (GTDB taxonomy): domain Bacteria; phylum Pseudomonadota; class Alphaproteobacteria; order Sphingomonadales; family Sphingomonadaceae; genus Sphingomonas. Next base: position 182,167 of record CAJYOI010000041.1, on the reverse strand, counting down.
CGGTGCGTAGGAGGGTGCGGGCGATCGCATCCCGCTTCTTCGGGGACAGCATGTCGAGCGAGGATTCTAGGACGGGGCCGAACATGCCGCTGGCGTTCATCGCCTCCAGGATCTTGCGCATATGGAGGCCGGCGTGCTGGTTCACGAACAGCGACGAGCGGGAGCCGTGAGGCCCGCCGAGAATGTTCGGGCGGATGTTCCACCACGTCTCGGCCACCTGCGCGCCGTCGGCCGCGGCTGCCATGTTCTGGGTGAACCAGGCGATGGCGTCCCGGCTGCGTATCGTGCCGTCCGCCTCAAGCTCCACGTTCATGGCGACGACGACGACCGGATGGGCGGTGTCCGCATAGAGCGGGGCATCGAGCCGACGGGCATATAGGCCCGGGATTTTCCCCACTGACTCCACCAGCCTGTCTGCCCGCTCCGGCGAATAGGGGCAGGTGACGAAGCCGCGGACGAATTCCTGGGTGTGGTCCATCCCGGCATAGGCCTTGACCTGCGTCAGGCTGGACGACTGCTCGGGCGTTCCGCGCGTCGGTGCAGTCAGGATCGGGTGCCAGTCGGGGTAGCGGTCGACCGAGCTACCCAGTTCCTCGATCAGTTCTGCGACGAGCGCGCGACCGGCCTCCTGATCGCTCAGGTTCTTGGTGAGGTAGGTGACGGCCGCGGCGTTTTGCTGGGCGGCCACGGTGGGCGAGCGGAACTCCATGATGATCTGCCTTCGCGTAGAATCGGTATTTGACGTAACTATGCTATGTTGCGTAATCTGACAACATCATGATGGCGGCGGAGGGATGCCGCCCCGGAGGTCGCGATGCCGGACATTGGCGATGACGATGATGTTGAACGGGTGTGCCGGGGCTGTGTCGGCGAGGACCACCTGCGCGCGCTGATCAATCGCGACGGCGTCGTCGCGGAGTGCACTTTCTGCGGCGCGGACGAGGAGGCGACCATCACGGTCGAGGAGATGGCCGACCATGTCGAGGGCGCCTTCGACCGCCACTTCGAGCGGACCTCGCCCGATCCCGACATGTTCGAGGAGATGATGATCCGCGACCGCGAGATCAATTACGAGTGGTATCGGCACGGCGAGCCCGTGCTCTACGCCATCGCCGACGCCGCCTCGATCAACGAGAAGGTGGCGCAGGCCGTTCTGGATATCCTGGAGGAGCGGCACGGCGACTATGAGGCTGCCCAGATGGGTGACGAATGCGAGTTCGGCGAGGACAGCCACTACGAGTCCAAGGGTGTCGATGACCGCGAGATCGCGGCCGAATGGCACGAGTTGGAACGATCGCTGAAGGTCGAGGCGCGCTACTTCAACCCCGCAGCGGAGGCGCTGATGGGGCGCCTGTTCGACGGCCTTGACGGGCAGCTGACACGCGATAACACCCCGGTCATCGTGACGGCCGGCCCCGAACAAGACATCAAGTCCTTCTTCCGGGCACGCGTCTTCCACCACCATGACGAAATGGACGACGCGCTGTTGCGGCCGGATATTCATCTGGGTCCGCCGCCGGCGGCGAAGGCACGCGCGGGACGGATGAATGCGCACGGCATCGCGGCCTTCTACGGGGCGTCGGATCCCGAGGTGGCGCTTGCCGAGGTCCGACCGCCGGTCGGTAGCCGCGCGGTGGTCGGCGAGTTCGAGCTGCTAAGGGACGTGCGTCTGCTCGATGTCACGGCGCTGCAGTCGCTCTATGTCGAAGGCAGCCTGTTCGACCCCGACTATCAGCGGCGGATGGAGCTGGCAAAGTTCATGGCGCGGCTGAGCAACCGGATGACGATGCCTGTGATGCCGGACGACGAGCCCACCGAATATCTGATCACGCAGATGATCGCGGGCTATCTGGCGCGGCGCCCGGCACCAGGTCTGGACGGCATCCTCTTCCGCTCGGTCCAGCAGCCGGGCGAGCAGCGCAACGTGGTTCTGTTCCAGCACGCGTCTCGTGTCGAGGCGCTGGAGATCCCGGAGGGCACAGAGCTTTCGGTGCAGCAGATCTCGACGAGCGAGGACGGGCCGAAGCCCGATTACACCGTGTTCGAGGAGGTGCCGCCAAAGCCGGAGCCTGTGGCCGAGGAGCCTGACGATCTCGGGCTGGGCGAATTTATGCGGATGCGGCCGCACGAACTCCGTTTCGATCCGAACGCGGATGGGCGCGAGCCCTATCTGCGCGTGCGGCAGGACGGGTTGCGGGTCCGGCATGTGAAGGGCGTGACGTTCGACACCGACGAGTTCGAGGTGTCTCGGCACCGGTCGGAGAAGCGCGACTACAAGTTCTAGGAAATAGCCCGGCCAAATTTATCCAGCAGCTATCCAGCCCCGACCCATGGTTGCCTTAGCATCGGTTTGACGTGGTTCGTCCGTTTCTCGGATGCGATCGCGTATGGGTTGAGGGGAAGCGCTACCCGTGCCTGCGCCATTTTCCCGAACCACGCGGACGTCGCACGATGAGGCTGCCGATTGGGGTCAGGTGCTGCTTGAAGCGGATGCGTGTCCGCATCCCGCGTTCGTGGGCGAGATCGGGCTCCCATTCCTCCGTCGCCTCGACCGACAGGATCGGTCGACGGTCAATGTCGTCGTGACCGGTCGCGATCAGGGTGCCAACGGGTCGGCCCACCGCCAGGCAGGCGACGGCTTCGGGAATGATGTCGGGCAGTTCGAGCGTGCTGCCGTCGTATCTAGCCGGACCGATCATGCAGCTGCTCGTGATGGCTGGCTGCCCGAGGCCCTTCTGGGTTATGTCGATCACCTGCATGCCCTCGGAGTGGCCGGCGACCTCGAACGCACTGAGCCACCATCGATTGGTCGGCTTGGCTCGGGCGGCATGAGCCATGAGCAGGATGGCGGTGCGTGTCCCATCCAGCAAACGGTAGATCGTCGGGTCCACCAGCATACGCTCGAACGGGAGGTCGATCCAGCCGCCGTCGCGCTCCAGGCCGAACCGCCGGGCGGCGGCGTTCCGGCTCCGTTGCATGGCGACCAAGTGACCGAAGAGGTGTTCCGCCAGCGCAAGGGCGAGATCCTCCTCGCCGAGCGCGTGAGCCACGCCCATTCCGCCAGCTGCGATGTCGAGATCCAAGTGGTTGTCGACCCGAGCCCGGACGAGGACGGGCGTCCAGCTTTCGTAGGTGAAGCGCATCGTGCGGGTGTCCCTCGGCCCCGCCTCGACGGCCACACGGATCTTGTCTGGCACGGTTCGGAACAGCCTGTCGCACTGGTCCTGCAGCAGCCCCTCGAACCGCCTGGCGTTGCGGAATAGGGTCACGGCACCGGGTCCGGCTGGGCGGGAGGGTTGACGATCCTGTCGACCGTGGGGGACAGCCCGAACGCCGCCTCCGCGGTCGTTCGGCAGAACCCCGCGGCGCCATGGCTGGGCACGCCGAGGCGACGCGCGTCGGCCGTGGCCGTGGACAGCGACACCCCGCGGCGGATGGCGAGTTCGCTGGCGGTGATGCGAGTCTCGGCTATGTCGAGGACGTCGTCGACCGAGAGGGATGGGCCGACGCCTCCCCGTCCGGTGGGCACGTGGGCGAAGATCTCGGTGATCTGGCGCGGCGCCGAGTTCAGCGCCTCCATCGCGTCGAGCTTCGACATCATCGTCGAGAACACGATCGTCGGAGGAACGCACGGACGGAAGGTGAGCCCGGCGAGCGTCGCGACTGCCGCCGTGGGGACCTGGATCCGCCAGACGAGGGGATCGTCACCCAGCTCTATGTGGAACGGGATATGGCCAAGCAGGAGCGCCTGGAATGCCGGCCCCCACGGCTTGAGGCGCCCGCCCACGGCCTTCATCGCCATGACGAGCGGCTTGGTTGGCCCGCAAAGGGACGAGGCCGCGGCCGCATGGAGGTCGGCGAGCAGACGGTCGAACGAGGCACGCGTGGCCTGCATGCAGTCGTAGCGTTCGGCGATGAACGGATGGGTCAGCACCTCGACAAGACCCATGTCGGCGATCTGCTCGACGCCGTGATGGGAGATGCCGAGTTCGGCGCGCATGTTGTCGAAGCCGATCCTCCCGTCCATCATCTCGCGGATCGCAAATATCTCCGCGCGGTCGAACAGCGCCTGGGGCCGGTTCTGGTCGAGGATGAGCACGTTACGCAGCGCCTTCTTCCGCCGGATGTCGGTAATGATGGTGGTCTGCAGGCCGAGCGCCTTCGCCCCCTGTTTGGTCGTGTAGGTTGCCGCGAGAATGGCCGGGCCGTTCGGCCCGTTGAGGTCGAGACCATCGCGGATGCCGGCGGCGATCGCGGCCAGCGCGGATGACGTCCGATAGCTTGCCTCGATCTTGAGGAAGCGCATCGTTTCGCCGTCATTGCCGTCGTCGTGGCGCTTGGTCCGGTTGATGACGCGCATGAGTGCGAGGTCGAGAAAGCGGTGCGGCCACCCCTCCATGACGTGCCACGACTGGGCGATGGCCTCGCACAGACGGCGGGGATCCGCACGCAGTGGGGCTGCCCTGAAGTCACTTAGCGCCGGATCTATCACCGGGAGAAGTCGGATCAGCAGGTCGACCGCCAACTGACCACCGTCGCCGGTGAGCGTGGCCGGCAACCGAGCGAGCGATGCCGGCCGACGTGACCGGTCGAACAGTCCGGCGGGTGCCTGAAGGGCCTCCAGCAGCTCGGCGGGAATGAATTCCGCTGCGCTGGTGGTCAGATCGACCATGCAGTGCTCGCACCGATCGATCTCCATGGTGTGCCGCCAGCCCACGCGCTGATGGTCGCAGATCGGCCCCTGGCAACGGTCCAGAAGCAGCTGGCCCGTTTCGGTGCAGATCGGCAGCAGGCGCAGATCCCACAGGGCGCGGTGATATGCGCCGCCGGGGAGGGCCAGCGCGGCTGGGGCGTAGCGACGCGCCTGGTTCTCGATGAAAGTGACGGGCAGTTCGAGACCCTGAAAGCGCCGCTTCCCGTAGGAGCCTAGCTGGTCGCCCACGAAGGGCATGGCACGGGACAGGAGGCCGGCGGGATCGATCTCCATCTCCTCGGCGAGCGCCGTGATGGAATCCTCGTCGGCCGATGCGGCCGACTGGCGGTGCCCCCAGCTCACGCCGGCGACGCGGGTGAGGTCGAGCATGCGCTCGACCCCGTTGTCGGCCGCCCAGCGGGCCACCGCGCCATTGAAGGACTCACCGTCGCGGAAGGCGAAGGGCCCCTTCGGAGAGGTCGCGGCACTCACTGGCCGTCCTCGTCGTCGCCTTCGTCGAAACCGCCGTCGCCGAAGGGGTGGACGCTGTCGTCATCGTCGAGGTCGGACGACATGCCTTCGTCGGCATCCTCCTCCTGATCGGACTCCGCCTGCGCCTCGGCCTTGGCCTTCTTCGAGGTCTTCTTCTTAGCGGGTTTCTCCTCCTGCGCCTTGTCGAAAGGGTTGTAGCCGATCCGCCCGTTTCCGATCGACCAGTCCTGCACTGCGTCGCGGAGGTCGGTGCGGGTGATGGCGTCGTTACCGTCACGGGTGATCATGATGACGGCCGTCTCGATGATCCGGCTGAACTGGCCGATCAGACCGTTGGAGGCCTCGAGCAGGAGCTGGGCAATCTCCTCGTCACCGAGACCCGACTTGAACTTCGTCACGCCGCCGTCGACCAGCGCCTGGTCGAAGGCGTCGGCGAACTTCATGAAGTCGTCCTTATCGGTGGTCCAGCGCAGGCGGGGCATCAGAACCGGCGTGTCCTGACGGTTCTTGAGGTCCGGGCAGGCGTCGAAGAAGTTGCTGGCCGACGTCTTTCCGAGGAAGACGCAGGCGCAGTCGCCGCCGACGGTCCCGTCACCGTCCATGATGTCGAGGATCTTGCCGCCGATGACCGGGCTGATCGTCGGGCGGCGCCCAGCGCGCTGGCACTCGTCGAAGATGAACAGCCGCACGCCGTGGTCGCGGATCGCCTGACGGGCGCGTTCCCAGCGCTTGTCGGGGGAGAGGGACGTGGGGCGCCTTTCGCCGAGGGCGCGAAGGATGTCGGCCGCGAGCGAGCCGACGGTGCCGTCCGTGTCGATCTTGGCATAGGCGACCGGCGTGGTGCCCTCGGTATGCTCGGCGCGGGCGAAGACATCTGCGATGTAGGCCTTGATGCCTGCGGTCTTGCCCGAGAAGCTGTCGGCGAGCAGCTGGACCATCGGCTGGGGCAGGTTGGCCTCGCGCAGCGCCTCGGCCGCATAGAGCGCCTCGTCACACGCGTCATGCAGCTCCTGCTGGGGGGCGTAGGGCAGCATGATGCCGCGGACGAGGAGGCGGCGTTCGGCGAGCAGCTTCAGGCGCCGCAGGCGGTCGCTGGCGGTGGCGGGCTGGGCGGCCGCCTCCACAATCTGGTTCACATCGTGGTCGGGATCCTCGCGGAAGTCCTCGTCGGCGTCTTGGGCGGTCTGGTTCAGGTTGTTGAGCGTCATGGTCTTCTCCTTCGTGGAAGACCCCGCCCGCCACCGCGGCGGGCGGGGCGGGTGGTCAGCCGCGAGCCTGGCGGCGGCGGCTGGGGGCGACGGCAGGCTGGTCGGCCTGCTGTTCGGGCGTGGCCTTGCGGGCCTTGCCGGAGTCACGGCGGTCGGCCTTGCCGGTCCGCGACTTGGGCTTCTCGACATTCGGGCGCAGCGCCAGGATCTCGGCGTCGAGGGCGGTCAGGGCCGAGACGTCATGCGAGATGAAGTCGTCGGTGGTGGCTGACGCCGCGTAGTCGGTCTTGAGGTGAACGATGTTCCCGGTCAGCTGGCGGAGGCGCGGGATCTCGTAGAGCCGGGCGACGGTGATGCGCTCGCGGTGGAGAGCGCCGGGGGCGATCTTGCGGATCGCCTCGATGCGCAGAGTGCGGGAGGCGAGGCGCTCGGCCTCGGTATTGAAGCCCTTGATCGCGGCCGCGTCCTGCTCCTGCTCCTCCTGACGCATCTTCTCGATGGCGTCGGCGCGGGCAGCCGGGTCGGTGGGCAGCTTTACACGCTTGCGGGCCGTCGGCTTGGCCTTGCCCGTCGCAGCCTTCCCCGCAAGCTCCGCGAGGTGCTGGTGGAACCACAGGGGCATGCCGTCCGCATACGTTTCGTCCGAGCACTTCAGCTTGACGTAGCTGAGCGTGGTCTTGTCCCAGGCGTGGATGACCGAGATGTTCTCGGGGTCATACTTGACCTTGGTGGTGATGGATGCGTCGACCGAACTCTGGCGCTGCGGTTCGAAACGCAGGCAGTTGTTGATGAGGCGCGGCACACCGACCGCGCACTCGTAGCGCAGACCGTTGAAGATGCGGACGCCGGACTTGGTGACCTGGACGTTCGGCTTGCTCTCCAGGGTCTCCAAGCGCCAGCGGGCGGTGTCGCCCATCACATCGATGCCGTGGCGGTTCGCGCTCTTCTGGAAGACGAGCGCCGGCTGGAGCCCGCCGAGACCGTCATGCGGCTCGACATGATATTCGGCGATCGCCTTGTTCGCGAGCGCCTCCAACTCGTTCGGCGTGGCGACGGCGAGGTCCTGAGCGTCGTATTCCGTGCGGCGGGTATATTCGATCGGCATGGTGCCGCCGGGCAGGTTCTCCAGCATGCGGCGCTGGATGGTGCCGATGGCGCGCTCGCCGATTGCACGGTAGCGCGGCTGCTTGATCGGGCAGAAGCGCACCGAGAAGGAGCCGGACTTCGCCGCGTCCTCCAGGCCGTGGCCGGTGAACTCGGCGGCGTTGTCGAGGATCAGCTCACCCGGCTTGCCGCAGATGCGGGCGAGGATCGGATAGCGCTCGAGGTCCATGGGCGGCGGACGCTTCGGCAGGTTCATGCGGCGCAGGCACTCGCAGACCGTCCAGTAGCTGGGCGGACGGAAGGTGATCACCCAGGCGAGGATCGCGCGGCTGTGGACGTCGATGGCGAGGGTCAGCCACGGGCGGCCGGCGACGATGTCACGCTCCGGATCCACGACGAGGAAGCAGTCGAGCGGGGTGTGGTCGATGATGACCTTTTCGTTGATGCGGCTGGCCGTGAGCGGCTTGCCGCCGCCGCGCATGGCCGATTCCACCATCCGCTTGCCGTCGCGCGTCTCGGCGGTCTCCGAACCGACGATCTTGTAGTAATCGCGGCGGAACGTGTCGTAGCTGAAGATCGGATACGGTGTGTCCGGCTTCGGGTAGAGGGTGCTGCGCCCCTCGTTCACCTCGATCAGCTCGGTGGTCGCGAGACCGTGGTGGACCTTGATCTTGCCCTTGCCGGTCCAGGCGGCGAGGGCGTGCTTGCGGCGGATTTCGAGCGGCACGTCGCTGTCGTGCGGCTTGCGCGGCACCTTGCCGTTGAGGCGCACCATGAGGCGCGGGATGCGGGCGCCCGGCTTGCCGCGCGTCATGCGCCACTTCTTTACGGTCGAGGGCTTGGGCGCGTCGCCGAACTTGGCGCGCAGCTCCTCGGTCCAATACTTCTTCAGCCCGGTCTCGACGGCCTTCAGGCCGTTCTTGACGCCGTTCTCGTCCAGCGTTTCGCAGATGGCGGTGATCTTGCGGACACCGGGATCGATCGCCTCGAGATCCGACATGTCCCATTCGGCCTTGGCCATCAGGGCCCGCGACGCGATGACGTTGGTCGGGAGGATCACCTCGATGCGGCCGTCGATCGTCATGGCGTCGTAGTCGGACTGCTTGGGGTAGCGCGTGCCCCCCTGGCCGTCGGGGACGAGGAGCGGCTGGCCGGTCTGCATGTCGACGATGCTGAGGAGGCCGGGGACGTGCTCGACCGGCGGCTTGTGGGGGCGGCCGTCGATCTCGATGACCGTGCCGACGGGATAGATGAAGTTGGGGAGGCCTTGGTATTCCACGCGTATTCTCCATGTTCGGAGAGCGTGCGTCGGCATTCCGCCGACCGCAGGCGCACGGTCTCGGTGAACCGGGCCTGCGAACCCGGACGGGGGCGCCGGTCAGGCGTCCCGATTTCGGGGTTCGTGGCCGCCCCTGGGGGCAGCCGGATCGACTAGCTCATGTGGCAGCCGAGGATCTGGCGGGTGCGCTCGTCCATCACGACGGTGATGGTCGGCCGGCCGAACGTGCAGTCCTCGTTGAGGACGATGAGGTCGAGCGCGGCGGTGTCGATGCCGGCCCGACGGGCGACGCGACGCACGCGGCGGTCGGACAGGAAGCGTTCGGGGCGGAACGACGCTGCGAGGGGCGTGCGGCCACCGTAGGCGATCACGTCCTTGCGGGCGTTGCGGTTCTCGACGGAGCGGGACTTGCGGAGGGTATTCATCGGGCGGTTCCTTGCGGGCTGGGCGTTGGGGGCGGTGGTGGATCAGGCATCGGGCGGGGTGAGGACGAGCCAGCCGCCGTCAGGCTGAGCGATGGCGACCGAGCCGATCAGGTCCCGATTTCCGTCCGTTACGATCACTCCGGGGAGACCGAAGACCGACCAGCCGGAGGCGGTCTCGCGCCCCGAGAGGCGGGGCAGGCTGCGGCCCTGGAAGGCGCCGGGGGGCGCCTTGCGCTTGGCCATCGAGCGGGGCATGCGGTGCTGCTTCATGTCGTCGTCTCCGATCAGTGGATGGTCATGGGGGTGCGGTTGGTGAGCGTGTCGCGCAGGTCGACTTCGACCCGGCGACGGACGGTGAGGCCCTGGATGATCGCCGCGCCGCGCCGCGGGACGGGCAGGCCGGGTCGATGGCGTTGGCGAGCTCGCCGTAGGTGGTCTGCGGGCCGTTCTTCAGGGCAAAGGCCTCGAAGCGGCGCATGTGGGCCGGGGGCACGCTGACGAAGCGGCGCGAGGCGAACAGCTCCAGATTGTCGCGGTGGAAGCGGTCGACGAAGATCTCGTCGGCCATGACCAGGCGGAACTTCATGCCGATCCGGCGGCAGATCTCCTCGGCACCGGCTAGCTTGAGCCGGTATTCCGGATCCTCCAGCTGGCGCTCGTCGCGCTTGATCTCCCAGAGTTCGTCGGGCCCGTTGAACCGGCTGACGAGCATGTCGGCATACCATTCATACCAGGTGCTCCCGATCGGGAAGCGCAGCAGGCACGGCTCTGTCTGCGCCCATTCGATCGTGAAGTCGCACTCCAGAGCCAGGAGGGCGAAGCGCTGCGCCGTGCCCTCCCAGTGCTGGAGGCGGCGACGCTTGCGGCTCGGCCACCAGCCGTTCTCGTGGGCGCGGTTCCCGCTGAAGGTGCGCAGCGATCCGCCGTCGGCCTCCATGATCATCTCGCCCATCGAGGTGAGACGCTCATCGGCGAACGGCATGTCCTCGATCGGGATGAGGCGGGTGCGGTCGGGTTCGAAGGAGAGATCGCGCAGCTGGCGGTGCAGCTCGACGCCGCGCACCACCTTCTGCGACAGCGGGATGCGGACCGAGGCCATCGCGATGTTCGCGGGCAGGGCCCTCGGCTGGGCCGGCAGCCCCGTCGAGGCTGCCGGCTCGTTGCCGCCCTTGGTGCCGGGCTTGATCCTCACGCGTGGGCCCCCAGGGTGATGCCGAGGGACGCCAAGGTGCGGCCGCCTCTGTTCCAGCCCCGGGCCAGGTTGAGGTCCCGTCCGCTGTAGCCCTGGTAGGGGAACTCGACCCGGTCCTGATCGATCAGGACCTCGAGATCGCGCACCTGCATCGCACGGCAGACGGACCGTTCGTCGCAGCGCATGGATTCCGTGCCACGCAGGATAAGGACGTCGCGCTGCGTGCCGCCGGACGTGAGCACCTCATCCTCGACGTCGGTGAGATCGAGACCGATCTGGATCGACTTGCCACGCGTTGCTGGCAAGATCTGATCGACGTGATAGACGTCGCCATCGATCATCATCGGCTCACCGCCCATCGCGAGGCGGGCGGCAGGAGTGATCTTGGCGGTCGCCGGCCACGCCGCTCCGCCCCACTCGTGATCGGGATCCCGGTCGAACTGCGTCGACGGGCCGGTCGGCAGCGGGCGGCGCAGGGCAGCCAGCAGGCGCTTGCGCGTCGCCCCACGGCTAGCCACGTGCATGGCGTATCGCGTCGGGACCTTCACGCGCGGCCTTCGGTGCGGCGACCCTGGCGCCAGCTGGAGGTGCGGCTGCGGGGACGGCGACGGTAGGAGCGGACACGCTCCAGGCGAGCCAGGTCGCGGTCGAGCAGGAGGAAGAGCGGGTCGTATTCGGGCGTAAGGGAGTTGTTAACGGTGGGGTCGGTAGGGGTAGGCATCGAGACGCTCCGTGCTGCTGCGTTCCGATCCAAAAGTGGCACCGATGCCGCTTCATTTCAAGTCAAAAAGATGCGTCGCGATCCAAAAAGTGCGTGAACGGAATTTAACCTTGTGCTATGTAGGCACGGTTATGACGAGCGACTTGAACAAAACCCATGAAATCTGAAGGTGTTGGCTCAGATGCCGCGTCGGACGGCGCGATGCCGACATCGCTCCCAGAGGTCGACCGCGAGCGCTGGAACGCGATGACGGCGGCCCAACGGAGGCGCGCGACGGACCGGCTCGACGCCATCGAGAAGTGGAATGCGGGGACGATCGACATCGAATCGGCGCTCGAATCAACTGGCCTGAGCAGCAGCCGATTCTACCGGATGGCGGCGGACTGGCGTGCCGCGCCCTCGCTGGTGGCGCTCGGCGCCTTCGCCGGGACGGGCGGCACGAAGTCGCGTCTGAACCCCGAGGTCGTCAACGCACTGCAGTCCGTGGTGTCGAAGGTCGTGTCGATGAACGCGGGCGCGAGCGTCAGCCAGCTTGTGCAGATGATGGTGCAGGAGGCGGGCGTATCCACGGACGACCTGCCCGGCACGTCGAAGCTGCGCGCGATCGTCGAGGACGAGCAGCGCCGTGTCGCCGCCACCGGCGAGGCCGGCCACGCGGTCAAGTTCGACTGCTCGGCGATCAACCTGCCGCGTGCGGGCGGGCGCCCATATGCCATGTTCGCCTGTCTGGATGAGGGCACGCGTTTGATCCTGGGCGCGGCCATCATCGAGGATGCCACGGCTGCCGAGGGATACCGGCTGGCTGCGGTCGACGCGCTAGAGCGTCTGGCCCGCATTGGCGCACGCCTGCCGTGGGCGCTGCGCACCGCGCGCATGGAGATCACAGCCGGCACCGATCTGGACGCGTCGACTAGCCTGCTCGATCGTCTGAAGGTGGGGGGTGTTCGCGCGAACGTGCAGCTCGCCCGGGTGCCCCGCCGGTTCGGGCGCTATTTCCGCGCGATCGTGGGCACGCGTATCGCGCGCGTGGAGATCACGCCGCTGCGCACCGAGGAGGGATTGGCTGCGGCTGACAACGGCGACATGACCCCGTGGTCGATCGAGGAGGCGAGGGCCGCGCTCCGCGTCGGCGTCGACCAGCACAACGAGGCGGTGCTCGCTGACCTGGTCGGCGAGGGGGGCAAGCGCATCCCGGACGACCTGCTGCAGGCACTGCGCACGCTCGCTGACTGATCCGGTGGCACCCGCGGAGGCGCCTGTAGCGGGCCGTCGCAAGGTTGCCACCGCGCGATGTCGAACGTTGGCGTGTCGATACGAACGGCGGCGTTGTGGATATCGATCGCACTCTCGCGTCTACTACGGCAGCACCGCAAGAACCGCCTCCTGACGGAGATGCGCTATCGCTGCCGGAGCAGTCTGGATCCCACGCATCAGTGCGGCTTGCCAGCTATTGATGCCCTTCGACATAATTGCGACGCGAAGTTCGAGGGCGATTTGATCCGTGACACTCTGGAGGCTGAGGACGGGGTCGCGCAGCTTTATCTGGCCGGGCAGGGTGGACCACTCGGTCGCCATCGACAGGTGAAACTGCGTGCCGAGCACGTTCTCGAGGTGGAAGGCGGCGATCTGGTCCCTTGGCGCAGCCAGTCCGGCTAGGACGCGTGGCTGGAACGTCGCTGCCTTGAACGGCGGGACGATCCCGACATACCAGAGAGCGTCGGCGGCCCAGGTGTCGAAATACGGATGGATGAAGCGGCGGCGATTCCCGCCGTGGACCGTTTTTCCCTTCACGCCCGAATTGCAGTGCCGGCATGCTGGAACGAGGTTGGCCCGCATGATCGAGAACTCGCGATACAGGTCGCGGGGAAGATAGTGGTCGAGGTCGCCTGTCACCGGCGAGCCGCAAACTGGGCACGATTTCAACCCCGCCTTCTGGCGCATTCGCTTCAGGTCGCCGGACCGCTTTCGGGTATCGTATAGGTCGTATTGACGCTGACCGACACCGGGACCGAAGTCATGCGCGGCCACGGCAAAAGGGCTACCGCCGTTCGCACGATACGTCTGATATGCGGTGAGCCAGTCAGCCTCGTGCGCGGTCCACTCGGCCTTCTTGGCGAGTTTCTTCACGACGGCCTCGTCCTCGGCGGCGGTTGCCGGCAGGGGAAGGTGTTGCATCGGTCAGAACGCCTCCGGCTCGTCGGGGGCGGGCTGGGCGGCCGGAGGCTGAGCCAACCGACGTGCGATGAAGGATAGGCTCTCCGAATTTAGCTCGGCGCCATACTCTTCGATTACGCCGTCGATCCCGAGTTCGCGGCCGGCGCCCTCGGCCCAATCGGAGAGCGTCCTCTGGTAGCGGTGCGAGATGTTCGTATCGCCGAACACGAACTGTGAAATACTGTCGATCGTTGCACCGAATGTCTGCATGCGCGGCGCATCGATCCGGATCTCGCGTTCCTTCAGCGTCAGGATGTTCACTCGGTCGCGTGGCGTCTCACGGACCACGTATGCCGAGTGCGTGGCGATTACCGCGATTGATTTCGTCGATTGGAGCAAGTTGTCCAGGATCTCCATCAGATCGGATACGAAGTTCGGATGCAGGTGGGTCTCGGGTTCATCGAGGAGCAGCAGGCTGCCCTGTTCGATCGCAGCCGCCGATTGTGCCGCGAAGCGCAGCATCGCGTATTCGCCGCTGCTCAACCGGCGGGGCTCCATCTGCCCGTCGAGGACGATTGCCGGACGGTTCCAGTCAATCTGCTGGATGAGCCGGATGGTGTTCTGCTCGTTGAGGCGTCTTCCGATGGGGAAATAGCTTTGACCTCTCGGCTGGATGACGTGGGGAAGCTCGTCGTCCGGACGTCGAGGGCGGAGCGGAAGATGAAGTCGGTCCCAAAGACCGATCGCGTCGAGGGCGGCTTCGACCACATCCAAGCGTGATTTGTCCCGGTTTTCGCCGAACCCGTTCCTCTCCTCCGATTTCTTGCAGGCGACGAGTGCGACCAGCAGCGGGTCTGCACCTTCGTCGCCAGACGCGTTCACCGCGAAATATTCGTAGTCGATGCCGTGCCACGGTGCGATCCAGCGGGGAAACGGATCTGTGGGCACGGAGGAGAAGACGAGAACCCGCGAGGGTCGAAAGGCGGGCAGGAAGTGCGGTCTGAGAAAGCCTGCTGCATGGTCCGAGTGAAGACCATCGACAATCGCCTTGAGCAGTTGGGTCTTCCCGACCCCGTTTCTACCGATGAGGACGGACGCCCGGTCACGAAAGATGCCGTCACGGTTGAAACGGAAGGGTAGGGTGTAGAGATTGTCGGCGCTAAGCACGTGGGCCGAGAAAACGAAGTCGATGGCCGCGTCCTCGACCGGGGCCGGGTCGTCCGGGCGGAAGAAGCGGCTTCCGCGTCGCAATGAATCATACGCCCCGCCGTTTCGCAGCGCTCCGAAGTGGAATTCCTCACCATCGACTAGCGCGAGCAGTGCCTGATCCACTCCCTCGGTTCTGGCAACGGTCGCATCGTGGAGTCTGCGCAATGCACTGACACCGACGTCGAATCCGAGTGCGCTGATGACCTGCTGATAGTGCTCGACCTCTACAAGCAGCGATGCGAACGGCTTTTCGAACAAATCTATGGGGAATACGTCGCCGTGTTCCTTGAAAAGACGTGCGAACTCAAACTCGCTTCGATTCACGCCGTCGAACATCAAGCGCATGTGGATCTCGAACGGCTCCACCCCTTCCGCTCGTATGTGAAGGCGGGCAAAGAAATTTCTGCCGTAATCGTTCCAGTTGTCATTGACTGGCAGCACCGCGACCACCGGTTCAGGGAGGTCGGCCACGTTGGCGAGTGTCTTCGCGATGTAAATGTCGACCGGGACGTTGGCCGGGATGACTTCGGGCATTCTGAAGACCTGTTGATGAAATTCGATGGAGCGGTTTGATCTGTTCGTGTTTCTAGGCGGGCCGGTCTCTTCTGCAAGGCGGCGCTACGCCGAAGTCAAAAGAAACCTGAGCCGACCTTTCCGAAGAATTCGGTGACAGCATCGGCGATCTCCTTTGCCTTCTCCGGGGTTCCCCCAAGCAAACCAGCCTTCAACGCGGGCGCGTCGCTCCTGAGTGCCCGCACTGAGTCGAGCCGTTCGACATGCGACATGCCCTCGCGTCGCCAGATGAATCGGCCGACCGGTGTCCAGAACCAACCCTTGTTGGCCTGATATTCGGGAAGACGGATCGCGGCGAATTCCATCGCGACCCAGAACTCGGCGGTATCCCAGGCCTCATCGGCCTCTTGCGAACCGATGGCCACGTCTCGTGCCTCGGTTGCGAAGATGGCGTGGAAATAATTGCTGTGCGGCGTTCGAGCCCGCTCAAAACCGTCGAGCACCTTCCACTCGACCGTTTCCAGTGCGAGCAAGGGGAGCTTCGACACCGCCAGATGCCGCTCCCCGTTCATTCGAGGCATCGGAAGATGCATCAGCGCAGCGAGGCGCGCGTCATCGCCGCGCATCACTGCTCCCGCCGCCGCCCAGTGAAAGCAGAGCGAGGCAGGAAGGAGGCGAAGTGAGATCAGGTATGTGAAGCCGGAAGTGTTGCCGCCCGGGTTCGCGACGGCCGCGATCGCGCGGAGAACGGCGCGGAAAGCCTCGGGGCCGCCCCACCGCGTTCCGATCAACACTAATCGACGCAGGGCCTCGGACCGCGCCACCAAGGTTGCGACGAGAGTGTTGATTGACTCGTTGGTCGGACGTTCTGTCGGATAGTCGGAGCCAGACAGGAAGCTCAGCACCTTATCAACCTCGACTGCCAGCAGATCCGCCCAGTCCGGCGCCGTCCGGTCCTCCCGGCAGACCTGCTTGCCCTGTGCGATGGTCATGGCGACAGACTGGGGATGGGGGCTGTCGGCCCGGATCGCGTCGAACTTCGATAGCGTGCGCGTGAAGAAGGTGTCCGCATCGGCGGCACGGACGACCCGGCCCTGGCGGTGCGCGATGATGTCGGCGCCGAGCGCCGTGGGGTCGCCCCGGCTCATCCAGTAGAAGGGGTAGCGCCGGCTCGCCGTCCGCATGATCGCGGCCTTGAGGGCAGTATCCCAGTCGCCCGACCAGCCGCACACCACCAGCCCGAACTCGTCCAGCACGCGGTCGAGGAGGGCGTTCATTTCCGAGGAATATGTCTCCAGCTCGTCATCGGTGTTCTTGATGCGGGCGTCCATATAGTCGCCGTGCAGCTTGATGATCGTGCACCGGGAATGGACGAGGGGCGTCGCGCCGACAATAGCGTCGTCGCTGGCGATCACGACCGGCTCGACGCCGACATCGCGGAGCGCCGCCTCGAGCAGGCGGTCAAAGTTCGTCGTCACGATGACGCGGATCGCGCCGGCGGCGACCAGCTTGGCGATCGCCTCGTGCGCCTTGGTCGGCCGGCGACCTTCCTCGCCCTCGACAGGCTCGATGTAACCCTGGATGACGGCGCGGCGCTCTGCGGGCGTCACCGCGACGGCGTCGAGGATCTCCGAATAGCTCGGCGCCCGATCGAACGTCGCCTGATACCAAGCCGGCCAGTCCGTCTGGTCCCCAGCGTCACGCGCTCGGCCGAGGCGCTTGATCAGATCGACCGTGATCTCCCAGCCGGTCGGGATGCCGGCGGCGCGCGAGATGCCGCTGCCCAGGAGGAGCGCCTGGACGCCGGGCGCATGATGCAGGGTGAGCGCGAGGGAATCGAGAGGGTCGAGTTCTATCATCCCTCCTCTATCGGTGGGGAAGAGCGGCTTTCCAAGAAGATGCCGCCCTATTCCCGTCACCCGGTGCCGGCGATGTCGAACGCCGGCGTCGACATGAGCGTCGCGGCGTTGTTCGAGGCGACGGCGGCTTCGATCACCGACACCGCTTCGGTGGCGTCCAGCGCCTGCTCGAGCCGCGTCTCGGGCTTCCGGGTCGCTGGGCGGGCCTTCGAGCGGCGATGGATGACGGTCAGCGGCCCGAGCTGGCCGTTGAACGCGCGCGAGAGGTCGGTCTGCGTCGAGCTGCGCTGGCCGCTGACGGCGGAGAGGCCGGCAGCGTCCAGCGCCTCCTCGGCGGCCCGCCGGTCCTCGACATCCATGACGAGCGGCAGTGCCGCGGCGCCCTTGGAGCGGCGGTCGGACAGCTCGGCGAGCAGGCCGTCGACGGATGGCGGCGAGAGCGGATCGACCGAGACGCGGTGCGCGATGACGTGGCCCTCCGGCAGCAGAACGGCGGCGAGGAGCGCGGGCATCGCGTCGGCCGGCTGGTCCTTGACCGGCATGTGGAACCACATGCGGCCGATGACGATGCGGCGGGGTCCGGCGGCTGGCACGCGGCCGGCGGCGCGGGCCTTGCGCACATAGCTCCATACCGTCGGACGCGAGGGTGGTGCGACCTCCTCGACCGCGCAGAGGCGCTCGATCTCGATCGCGATCTCGGTGACGGACGCATCCGCCGGCGAGGCTTCGATGACCTGGTTCGAGATCTCGATCGCGCGGGGTGCGATGCCATAGCTGCGGGTGTTCGGTCCGCGTTTGCCGACCACGATCAGACGGGGGTCGCGGTGGTCTCGCCACACGCGGGCGAGGCGCTGGAACTGCAGATGGCTCAGGTCGATCGTCTTCGAGATGCGCTTGGCGTCGGCGGTGCCGGGGCTCGGCAGCGCCAGATACTCTTCGAGCGCTGTGATCCGGCGGCGGGCCTCGGGCACGCGCAGGGGGTCGATGCCCGTGAAGTCGAGCTCTTTCATTTTCCACCTCGTTATTGAATTTGCTTGGGACTGTTGGGAATTGGGGGGCGGTCGAGGTCGACCGCGCGCGGCATCCGTCGATGCCTGCGCCAGCTTTGCGGCGCGTCCTATTCGGGTGCGACGCGCATTTTCCTTTCACCAGAGCGGACTGCCGAAGGCGGGAACTTCGCTGACCTTCGATCAGACTTCGTCGGGATCGGTCGCGATCCCGCTTGTCATCAGGATGCAGTGAGCGAAGACTATGCGTCGAAGCTCGGGGGAGTCGTCATGCCGTCAATCACGCGCGCGATCGCCATCGCGAACAATGAGGTCGCCTATGTTGCCTGGGAGACCGACGGCACGGCCATTCCGGGCTGCCTTGGCTTCCATATCGTCCGCGAGCGGATCGGGGACGGCGGGGAGGTCGTCGAGGAGAGCCCGCTCGCGTCGTATGTGGCGTTCAAGGGGCAGCGTAATCCGGACTGGTTGGCGCAGAACACGACGGTGTGGCCGGTCCAGAAATTCAACTGGCGCGATCTGACGCTGCGCAAGCGCAGGAACAAGGCCGAGCGCCGTCCCGAGAACGAGCGGGTGCGCTATCGCATCAGAGCGGTCGGGCGGATGCGTGACGGTCTGGAGCCGGTCGAGGTCTTGCCGGAAAGCCACCGAGAGCGCGGAACGGGAAGGCTCGTCGAGCACGGCTACGAGGGGAAGCCGATACCGCTCGGCTATCTAACCGAGGCCGTGAAGACGAACGAGGTCGATGTGACCACGAGGCGGGGAGCGTTCACCAGTAGCTTCACGAACGGCATCCTGTCGACGCAGTTCCTGTCGCGCGTGCTGAGCGAGGACGGCGAGATCACGCCAGGTGAACTGGAGAAGCACCTCCGGAAGCCGAAGGACTGGCTGAGAGAGTATCTGGCCGGCGACGTGCTGCCGATCATCCATGATTTCTTCGTCCAGCCCGGCGGACGATTCCATGCCGCGCTCTACGAACTGGAGGATGAGGAGCTTCTCGACATCCTGAAGGACCATGCGTCACGTCTCGATCTGATCCTGTCGGACGCCGGCAGCGGAACCGACGAGGACGCCGAGCCGAATGAAAAGGGCAAGCGGCCGACAATTTACGATACGCGCAACGCGCACGCGCGCGCAGCGCTGCGCGAACTTGCGGATGCCCCCGGCAGCACCTTTTCCCTCCAGAACCGCCTTTTCAACGGCTCGGGCCACATCGGGCACAACAAGTTCGTGGTGTATTCCGACGACGACGGCACGCCCCGTTCGGTGCTCACCGGCTCGACGAACTGGACCTGGTCGGGGGTTGCGGGACAAAGCAACAACTGCATCCGCATCGACGACGACGGCGTCGCGGGCGCCTTCTTCCAGTATTGGACGCGCCTCAAGCAGGATGCGCTGACCGATCCCGTTCCGCTCTCGGCCAAGGCGACCGGCGCGGATCAGGGGGACGATCTGAAGGCTGCGAACCGCACGCCGGCCCGCGTGAGTTCGGATGACGCCTCCGTCGAGGTCTGGTTCTCACCGAACATGCCCGGGAAGAAGCAGCCACCGTCGAAGACCGCCAAGCCGGCGCCGCCGCCGCCGGACATGGATCGGCTCTTCTCGCTGCTGAGGAAGACCGAGCGCGCTATCTTCTTCCTGGTTTTCATGCCGTCCCGTGGGGGCGTGAACTCGGTGGTGTCCGAGGCGATCGCACTAGGTCTGAAGGACACGGGCCTGAATGTCGTGGGTGCCATATCCGACACGCAGGCGATGTGGGGCTACGAGCCATCGCGGGAGGAAGGCGACAGGAAGCTGCCCGCATGGTCTCCGCACGTTTTCCAGCAGGGTGGCGTGTCGGTCGTAAGAGCGACTGCGCTGACCGACAGGGAGATCGGTCGGGCCGTCGGCGACTTCCGCACCGACGAGACTCTGACGCTCGGCCGCGCCATCATCCACGACAAGGTGTTGGTGCTTGATCCGCACGATCCCGAGAAGTGCGTGGTGGCGTTCGGCAGCCACAACCTCGGCTACAAGGCCTCCTATTCGAACGACGAGAATCTCGTCATCGTCCGGGGCCATCAGGCCTTGGCGCAGGCCTATGCCGTCCATTGCCTCGACGTATACGACCATTATCGCTTCCGGGCGGTCGAGGCCGAGCTTGCGAGCAAGAAGAAGGGAAGGGCGGCTGCGGACACGCGGTGGGACGGGTTCCTCGACACGACCGACGCCTGGCAGGCGAAGGCGTCGCACCGGCTATCGTCCTACTTCAACACCTAGGCATTTGGCGTCGCAGGCCGACCAGTCGCGGTCGGGCTGGGCGAAGGCGTCGTCGAAAGGCGGCACGCGGCGGATGTTCGAGGCGAGTTGGGTCGCGTCGGCCTTCGACATGCCCCCGCCCAGAGTCACCGCGAAGCTGTTGCTGATGCGCGTGCGATACACCGACACCGTGCGGTTCCCGGTCAGATCGGGGGGAACGAGCTTTGCGATGCTCTGCTGGAGCTTGGCGGCCGCGGAGGGCTGACTGGTCGGGACGGTCGCGAGGACCACGAACCACTGCTGGTCGGGAACGACGACGACGGGCGCGGTGGCGGCCACGACGTCGTTCTGGGCTGCGGCCTGCGGCGTCTTGAGATAGGCGCCGGGATCGCCGGTCTGCGCTGCGGCATCGGCGGCGGCCACGCTGCTCTTCGCGACGGCGGCGACGGTCTTGGCGCTGGGCGCGGGCAGGGCCTTGCATAGTTCGTCGGCGCCGACGTCCTCCACCCGGCCGAGGTAGCTGCTGCACACCTTCTTGAGGAAGCCGACGCGCTTGATCTCGTCCGGCGACACCGCCTGGAGCGGGGTGTCCGCGAGGAAGGTGTAGAGTTCGCGCCGGCGGTTGCCGTCGTCGACCGACTTGTTGAGCAGGAACCCGGCCGCCGCGATCGCGATCGTGCAGAGCGAGAAGACGATCTTGTTGATGAGGTCGGCGACTTCGTTGATGCTCTTCGGCCCAGCCAGACGAGAAGACGCCGCCAGCGCCTTTGGCTCCGACGTGGGGGACGCCGCCGGTCGCGCCGACTCGTCACCGGGCGGCGGCGTGTTCATGCGATGAGCCTTGTCACCTCTTCCACGGTTTCGATGACGTGCTGGTAGTGACCGGCAACGGAAATCTCTGTGCCGGGGCCGTTGATGGCGAGCGCCTTGCGCACCCGCGTGATCGAACCGACGTTGAGATGGACGTGCACGCCCGAGCGGCTCGTCAGCTTCACGAGGCGGAGCTGTCCGGCAAGGCGGTCGAACAGATCGTCGACCGACTCCTTGGTGAAGACGTAGCCGCCGCCATATTCGACCTTCACGGTGTCTGCGCCCTCGGTGGGCGTCGCCGGTCGGATGCGGAAAATGCTGCCTGCGGAGACGAGCAGCTTGCTGCCGTCGAGACCGGTGAGTTCGAACATCGCGAAAATCCCCCCGGCCGTCCGTATACATCAAGATGAACCCCGATGCGAGGAGCGGAGCGGTGACCGGTCGTTCAGAATTGCATCCTAATCGGGAAGGTCAGATCCACGAATCGAGACCGCGCGCATGTGTTCAACCTTCCAGACCTTTCATCCCAGGGGCGATCTCGATGGCGTTCTTCCCGGGCGCTCGCCCAGTGAACCCTTCGTCGACGTCGGCGGGATGACAGATGTGATGGTGGCACCCCGCGGTTCCGGTCCAAGCTGGAAGCGGCTGCGGTTCGGCCTTGATGTGCGTGGCGGTGAAGCTGGTTTGGTTGCGAACGCGTTGGTCGAGCAGCTGGAGAAAGTCGAGCGTTGGTGCATGATGGCCACGCAGCGCTGCGTGGTGCCGATCTACGGTTACCGGTCGAGGTCCGGCGAGAATTGGGTGAAGGTGCGCGGTGGCTGGGCCTTCGGCTTTCACGAGGACGACGGCGGCTTCGTCCTCGTGATCGATCGGGTCGAGGGCGCGGCTGTTCCGCTCATGGCGGACTGGTCCGTCGCCCAGTCATGGATCACGGCGAAGCAATGGGACACGGTGCCGATGCTGCGCGAGGTCGCCAAGCGCACCGCCTCTGCGGCGCACCCTGTCGTCGCCGCCACTTGAACCGCCTCGTTTGCACCCGGATCGGGCCATATAGCTGCATCGCGCATCAGGGCCTCATGCCCTGACTGGCGAAGGAGGCGATGGACCGGATGGACGACGGCGGCGTGGACAGCTTTGCGATCTTCCTGGAACCGGATTTTCCGCTCGAGGAGGTCGAGGAGATCGGCTCGCGGCTGATGTCGCTCGGGTGCCTAGTGCCGGGGTTCGTGGCTCCACCTGTTGGACTGCTCGACATCCGTGCCCTCACCTACGCCGAGCATGTCGATGGCCTGGAGACGGTGCTGGTCGTGGACCGGAACCTAGCCTCCCGGATGGCACAGCTCGCCAATGAGGGGGCGCCCCGGGTCTGGGATTATCCGACCGAGGTCGCAATCAACCTCATGGCCTTCGCCCAGACGATGAACCTCGACATCGAACCTGGGCTCGCCTTTCACGAACTGGCTCATCGTCAGGGCGACCTCGTCGCGCACGGCGAGCTGGGCTGGTTCCGGGCTGCCGACCGAGGCGCCGCCCGCAAATGGATCGACGTCGCAATGCGGCGGACGGCCACCGTCGATCTCGGCGACGTTGGGCCGGTCGAACTGCACGAGCTTTCGAAGCCGCTCATGCGGTGGAACCGCAACTACATCGCCATGCTCAAGGCGGCCCAGCTCGCCCTGGTTGGTGGCAACCCGCTCTCATCGATGCTGGCGCTGCTCGACTGGATGATCGACGACTTCATCCTGGCCGGGCCGGCGGCAATGTATGCCGCCCGGTATTTCGGACCGCGCGTCGCCAGCGCGAAGATGCTGAAGGACCTTCGAGCCGCCGACAGGGAGGAGGCGATACTCGGCGTTCGCAACGCGGCGTGGGATGTAACCTATCTGAGCGAGTTCGGCAGGCTCTCTACGTTGAGGGACAATACGAACCGGCAGTATGTCTTCGCGTCCGCGGATCGGGCGCTGGTCGACGTCGCGTCGACCATGTTCTGCGGTCCGGAGGCGACCGAGGACTTTCCCGCGCTCGTCGAGCAACTCGAACGATGGTGGCCCGCGAAGGAAGCGCGGCGCATTCGCAATCGATACTTCGAATGCGTCGAGATCGTCGGCGCGGGTCGCAACCGCGGTGCAGACCTTCCGGGCGATCCGATCGCGGAGATGATCGAAGCGGGCGAGAGTTCGATCGTGAAATGGTCCGATCCGTCTTTCCTCACCTGAAGTCGCGCGGCTTCACCTTGATCCCCTCGGTCGGCTGCCCGGGGATGATCCCCGAACCGAGGCGCAGGTCGGGGATGTAGATGTCGCGCGGCGCCCGCCCGAGCGCCCGTTCCGCCGGATCACGGGGATCGGGTGCCATCGGGCTGCGGACGATGTCAGCGCGGCTGACCTGATAGACGCTGGCGACGTCGTCGCGTCGGCCCACGCTGGCCAGCAACGGCGACAGGTCGTCGAGGCGCTGGGCGATCACGTGGATCACGTCGCCCTCGCGCTGGACCTGGCCGCGCACGCCCATCATCGACGCGCCGAGCACGATGCGGCGGTGCTTCTCGAACAGGTTGGGCCAGACGACGAGGTTGGCGACGTCGGTCTCGTCCTCCAGCGTGATGAACATCACCCCCTTCGCCGATCCGGGCTTCTGCCGGAGCAGGACGAGGCCGGCGATATCGATCCAGCGACCGTCGCGCGTGTCCCGCAGCTGCGCGCAGGTGATCATCCGCCGGGCCACCAGTTCGTCGCGCAGGAAGGCAAGGGGGTGTGCGCGCAGCGACAGGCCGACCGCGCGATAGTCCTCCACCACCTCTTCGCCGTCGCCCATGCGCGGTAGCGCGACCTCCGGCTCCGCCGCCTCCGGCATCGCCTGGCCCGCGCGTTCGTCGGCGGCGGCGAACAGCGGCAGGGCCTCTGGGCCGAGCCCCTTCACCTCCCACAGACCGGCCCGGCGGGTCAGGTCTAGGGTGCCGAAGCCGTTCGCGTGCCCGATCCGGTCCAGCACCCGCCCGCTCACGCCCGCGCGACGCTGGATTTCCTCCACGTGGGCGTAGGCAGCGTCGCCGCGGGCGAGCACGATGGCCGCACCATCCTCGTTCTTGAGGTCGCGCACGTATCGCAGCCCCATGCGGATGGCGTGGTATCGCCCGCCGCCTGGCTCAAGCGTGCAGTCCCACCGGCTGTGGTTCACGTCGATGGGCAGGACGGGCACGCCATGCTGGCGCGCGTCGCGCACGATCTGCGCCGGTGCGTAGAAGCCCATCGGCTGGGCGTTGAGCAGGGCGCAGGCGAACACGTCGGGATGGTGGCACTTCATCCATGACGATGCGTAGGCGATCAGCGCGAAGGAGGCGGCGTGGCTTTCGGGGAAGCCGTAGGATCCAAACCCCTCGATCTGCTTGAACGTGGTCTCGGCGAATTCGCGATCGTATCCGCGCGCGATCATTCCATCGATCAGCTTGTCCCGGAAATGGGAGACGCCTCCGGTCAGCTTGAAGGTGGCCATCGCCCGGCGCAGCAGGTCGGCCTCGCTCGCCGTGAAGCCGGCGCACTCGATCGCGACGCGCATCGCCTGCTCTTGGAACAGCGGAACCCCGAGCGTCTTCTCCAACACCCTCCGCAACTCCTCGGTCGGGTAGATGACTGGCTCGAGCCCGGCCCGACGCCGCCGGTAGGGATGCACCATGTCTCCCTGGATCGGGCCGGGGCGCACGATCGCCACCTGGATGACGAGATCGTAGAATTCCCTCGGTTTGTGCAGCGGGAGCGACGCCATCTGCGCCCGGCTCTCGATCTGGAAAACGCCGAGTGTGTCGGCCTTCTGGATCATGGCGAAGGTCGCGGGATCGTCATGCGGGATCGACGCGAGATCCATCGCGACGCCCTTGTCGTGCTCCAGCAGCTCGAACGCGCGGCGCATGCAGCCGAGCATCCCGAGCCCGAGCACGTCGACCTTCATGAAGCCGAGCGCGTCGATATCGTCCTTGTCCCATTCAAGGATCTGGCGGTCCGGCATGGCGGCCGGTTCGATCGGCACCAGTTCGTCGAGCCGGCCGAGCGTCAGCACGAAGCCACCGGGGTGCTGTGACGTGTGGCGCGGCGTGTTGATTAGGATGCGGGAGAGTTCGAGGGTGAGCGCCAGCCGCCGGTCGGCGGTGTCGAGGTTCAGCTCCTCGGCATGGCGAGCCTCGACGCCCTCGCGGCTCCAGCCCCAGACCTGGCTGGCGAGACCGCCAACCACGTCCTCGGTGAGCCCGAGCGCCTTGCCAACTTCGCGCACCGCGCCGCGCGCCCGGAACCGGGTCACTACGGCAGTCAGCGCCGAGCGCTCGCGCCCGTAGGTCTGGTAGATCCACTGGATCACCTCCTCCCGGCGCTCATGCTCGAAGTCCACGTCGATGTCGGGTGGCTCGCGGCGCTCCAGCGACACGAACCGTTCGAACAGCAGCTCCGACTTCACCGGGTCGATCGAGGTGATGCCCAGCACGAAGCAGACGGCGGAGTTGGCCGCGCTGCCGCGCCCCTGGCACAGGATCCCCTTCGAGCGCGCGAAGGCGACGATCGAATGCACGGTGAGGAAGTATGGCGCGTAGGCCAGTTCGGCGATCAGGCCGAGTTCGTGCTCGAGCTGATGACGGACCTCGGCGGGAATGCCGTCGGGATACCGATCCGGCGCCTTGATCCAGGTGAGCCGCTCCAGCTCCTGCTGCGGCGTCAGACCGCTGTCCCCGATCTCGTCCGGATATGTGTAGGTCAGGTCGCCTAGGTCGAATGAGCAGGCGCGGGCGATCTCGACGCTCCGAGCGAGCGGCGTGGTGTCGCCGAGATAGCGGGCGAACAGCCGCTCCATCTCGTCGACGTCCTTCAGGTGCCGGTCGGCGAACCGCTCGCGCCGCCGACCGAGCGTGTCGACCGTGCACTTCTCCCTTATGCAGCTCACCACATCCTGCAGCAGCCGCCGGTCGGGCGAATGATAGAGAACGTCGCCCGTGGCGACGGTCGCGACGCCGACAGTAGCGGCCATGGCGGCAAGGTCGCGCAGCCTGATCGCATCTCGGGGGCGTCGTCGGATCGAGAGGGCCATGTATGCGCGATCGTCGAACACGCGGACGAGCCGGGCGAGAGCGGAGCCGGTGGTAGCGTCCGCCCGGTCCGGCACGAGGATCCCGATCACGCCCTCGGTCCACTCCTCCACGTCGGACCAGGCAAGATGGCAGCCTCCCTTGCCGGCGCGGGTCTTGCCGACGGTGAGCATGCGACACAGCCGCGAGTATGCGGAGCGGTCCTTCGGGTAGAGCAGCAGCGATGTGCCGCAGGTCAGATCGACGCGGCAGCCTGGTATGGAACGGACGCCGGTTACTTTCTGCCCGTCCCACGCGCGGACCAGACCCCCGAAGGTGTTGCGGTCGACGATGCCGAGGGCGGGAAGGCCGAGCAGCGCGGCGGCGGAGAACAGCTCCTCCGGGCTGGATGCGCCGCGCAGGAAAGAGAAGTGCGTCGTGACTTGGAGTTCGACGTATCGGGCGCCGTCGAGCGGATCGTCGTCGCTCATGCGAACGCTCCGTGGATGAACCAGCGCATCGGTCCCGTCGCTGCGCGTTCGCCATCTCCCAGCCGGAACAGCCAGTATCGGCCGCCGGTCGTCGTCTCGACCTGGAAATAGTCTCGAACGGCATAGGGCGTGTCGGCTTCGTGCCCTGCCTCCCGCCACCATTCGCCATGCAGGCGCTCGGGGCCGTCGGCCTGCGCGACCCGGTGACGTCTGCCGCGCCATATGAACATGGCGGGCGGGTGGTCCGGCAGCATTGCCATGACCTCGACCGCCTCGGGTGGGCTTATCATCCGGGACGGGCGCGGAAGGTCGTCGTCCCAGCCGTTGCCGCCCTGCGTCGCAAGGGCTGGGACGTCGCGGACCTCTCGTTCGGGCATCGTGCTCTCGCGGGGCTGGGTCCGGTAGAGGTTGCGCGCGCCGAAGCGGTTGGCGAGGGTGTCGACGATGGCGGCGAGGTCGGGACCGCGGCGGTCGGCCGTCAGCACCGAGCCGACCTGCGCCGCGCCCATCGGCTGCACGAGCGGAGCGAGCAGCGTCATGGCCTCCACTCCCATGCCGGGATCGACGGCCTCGATGCGCTGGCACAGCAGCTTGGCGATGTGGCGCGCCTCGCGTGTCGGCTTTGCGGTGCTGACGCGAACCGCCTGGGTGTGGCCGTCGACGCGGTGGAAGTGGAGGTCCAGCCGGCGCGCGCCCGTGCCCGCCTTCGTCAGGTCGGCGACGATGTCGGCGGCGAGATCGCCGATGACTTGCGCGAAGGCGTCGGCGGTGGCGATCGGTTCGAGCAGGCCGCGCCGGACGTGCGGCATCTCGCCAGGGAAGATCGGGTCGATGGGTTCGGAGATCTGACCGAGCGCCTGGTCCAGCCGCCGGTGGAGCTGGCGGCCGAACCGCTTGGCCAACGGCGCCCGTGGGGCCGCGATCAGTTGTTCCACGCGCTCGAAGCCTATCCGCCGCAACTCGACGGCGACGCCGGGTTCGATGCGGAGCGCCGAGACGGGAAGGATGGATAGGGCGGCGCGCGTCGCGCCGGGCTCGATGATGCTCGGACGCCCGGACGGCACGCAGCGGGCGACCGCGTGCGCGCAGCCGGCTGTATCGGCCACGGCGAGCTGGCACGCCATGCCGGCTCCGGTGACGCGGCGCAGGATGTCCTTGAGCAGAGGCTTCTCGCCTTCGAACAGGTGCGCGCAGCCGGTGACGTCGAGCCAGATTCCGTCGGGCGGGTCCGGGGCGACAATGGGCGAGTATCGCTTGCCGGCCCAGAGCGCGAGGCGGCGCAGTCCGTCGAGATCACCATCGGGATCGGCATCCATCACCGAGAGGTCGGGTGCCAGCGAACGGGCGCGCGTGACGGTCATGCCGGGTGCGATGCCGAGCCGGCGCGCATCCTCGTCCACCGCCGCGATCACGCGACGGCCATGCTCGGGTAGCGCGGTCGCGAGCGGCAGGGCGCTGCCTTCAGGCCGACCGCCGCCCTTCCGCCTGATCCTGTCGGTCGGCCAAGTCGGCAGGTGGATGGACACGATCCGCCGCACGGTCAGCCACCCCGCGCGGGCGAGGCGCAATCATTCGACGGGGCAGAACACAGAGGCATTTCAATCGCCGGAGACTCGGATGTTGGTTGATTCGTTCCCTTTTTGTTCGATCATCGGTGGGCGAGTCGTCAAGCGGCTTGTCCGCGGTTCCGTCCCAGCTTGGGTATTCGACTAGGATCACATCGGCGGTCGGCGGCGCGCCTCCACTACAATCGGCGCAGACGACACCCCATTTTCCGGACGGAACGACGCGAGGGGATAGTCTAGGTGGATGTGGTGATGTTCGAGCGAGTGCGGAGCGCACGGACCTGATGGCCGACGAGTTCACGCGCAAGCAGTCCGCGCAGGCGGTTCGTCTGTTCACCGCCTATCGCGAGGCTCTCGACGCCAAGGAGATAGAGGGGCGGTTCCTGCCCTACCGTTGGTGGACGTCGCCCGAGCGCGGCAGCTTCGTCTGGATGATCTATTCGCAGATGCTGGGCAAATACGCGACCGAGCTGGCGAACATCGTCAACGACCTGACCCACAACGTCCATCGGCTGCGGGCATGGGCGCGGGTAATCGAGACGCTCGACGACGAAGAGCGCCTCGCGGCGACGCAAGAGTTCATCGACACCCTGGGCACCGTCTCGCTCGGGCTGCCCTACGCGATCAAGTCGCGCTTCGCCTTCGCGGCGGGGACGCTCGCCCATCAGGCCAACCGCACCCGCGACGGAAACGACTGGAAGGACGAGTTCCCTGACGTCCGGGCACTCTACCTGCATCTCGTCGATCCGATCTGCTCGGGGTGGCGGAAGTATGGGGCGTTCAAGCGAAGGGTGGAGCCGATCGCCGGCACGGCGTTCAAGGAGGCGACCGAAGACTTCCGGAATGCGTATCAGCACCGCTTCTCCGCGCGCTTCGTGATCGGGATCACCGGCGCCGTAACCCGGATCGTCGGCAAGGACGGCGCGGTGGCCTACGGCATCGGCGGCACCGAACCCCTCGGGCTGGACCAGGTCGCGGACCTGCTCGCGATCGAGCGCGACCATTGCTACCGCGCGTTCGACGCCTTCAGGGACTTGGTCGAGGAGCAGATTCCCGCAATCGCGGCGTTCGACGCGGCGTCCCTGGAGGCCTGACGGCGTCAGGCGACGCGACGATCCTCGGACACCCGTGGGGGCGTGGCGGTGCCACCGGGCAGTGCGATGCGTCCAGCTGCATCGCAGGCCTCGACTGTCCAGACCTTCGGCTCGCCTCCGCGCGCACGCTCGAGCGCGAGCTGCCAGCGCGGCCGCCCGAGGCTCGGCATCTCCAGCCGCTCGCTCGGAGTGGCCTGCAGCCGCCAGCGCGTCGTGGCGGCGCTGCCCTCGGTCTCGGCCTCCACCGCCGAAAATCGCCGGAACACGAACGCGGGCACGCCCGATTGCTCGGCGGCCAGCTGCAGGCGCCGCGACGCGGTGAGCGTCATCTTCTTCAGTTCGCCGACCACACCCCCGAGGCCGGGATGGCGTAGGCATTCCTCCATCGCGACGAGCACGTTGGTGTCGCTGCCGGCCTCGACGAACACGACCCGGTCGGGATGCAGGCCGGCTAGATGCAGGGCGGGGGCGAACAGGTCGCGCCAGCACAGGCACCAGAAGACGGTGCCCTCCGTCCTCGCCAGGATGCCGGCCAGGAAGACAGTGGCGGCAGCGTCGTCGGCCAGCTCCCGACTGCCGGCCACCTCGTGGAGCGCACCGGTCGCGATGCCGCCCGCCGGGATGTGATCGTCGATCGCGGCGACGCCGAAGGGGAGCGTCGGATGGCGGGTGCCCGAACCCTCGATGCGCGCGATGCGGCTGCGGAGATCATCGAGGACGGCAGACGGCTGCATGGTGAAGACGAGACGCGGGAAGCGGGTTGATTGTTCCCTATTTGTTCGTATGTTTGTCCGTTCTGAGTCAATGGGCGTCCGTCCTCGAAGGTGAAACGACACGACATGATGTCGATATGACTGCCATGTTCGACCTATTCGACGCCCCGGTTCTCCCCGGCCTCGCGCGTGCCATCGATCTGGTGACGGGGGAGGAGGAGCGGGAACTGGTGTCCCGCATCGACGCGACGGCCCTCACACCGTTCCGCTTCCAGGGGTGGGAAGGTAAGCGGCTGACGACCTCGTTCGGGTTCAACTACGATTTCGATACGCACCGGGTCGCGAGGGCGGATCCCATGCCCGACTGGTTGCTGTCGATCCGTGATCGGATGGCGGCGTTCGCCGGGTTGGATCCCGACGATCTGATCCAGGCGCTGCTAATCCGCTACGACCCGGGTGCAGGGATCGGCTGGCACCGTGATCGGCCCATATACGAGCATGTCCTCGGCCTCTCGCTTGGCGCGCCGGCGAACATGCGCTTCCGACGCCGACGGCCTCCCGGTGGGTTCGACAGGATCTCCGTCCCGCTGGAGCCGCGCGGCGCATACCACATGGCGGGGGAGGCGCGGCACGACTGGGAACACAGCATCGTCGAGATGGATCGACCGCGCTGGTCCATCACATTCAGGACGCCATCGTCGCGATGGGCCGGGGCGGTGGGCAACTGATCGGGCATTGCGGACTGTGTCGCCTGGGCGACTCCTCAGTAATTTCGTTTCCATTTTGTTCTATGGTAATGACGGGGAAATGGAGTCGCGAGGTGGATCATGTCCCGCTTGCACGCGCTTAGAGCCAGTGTGGCCGATGTCGCCGCGACATTCGGTGCAGATCCGGTGCCCGGCCTCGTCGTGCCTGACGAGACGGTCGAGGGTCTGCCGGGGCTCGTCGTGCATGAAGCAAATGACCATCGCCGGCTCCGGTCTATGACGTGGGGCTTTCCCCGGCTGACGAAGGAGATGCGGGCGAACGGCGACGCGCCGGGCCGCGTCGGCATGGTCGCCGATCTCACCAATCCGATGTGGGAGCAGATGGTGGTCGACCCGCGCTACCGCTGCCTTATCCCCATCACCCATTTCGCCAATCCCGACGGAGATGCGGGATCGAAGACGCGGACCTGGTTCGCGGTTCGGGATCGACCGATCGTCGCGTGGGCCGGCTTCTGTCGGAACATCCCGGAGCAGGGGCCGGTCTACGCCGGAATGACGATGGACGCGAACGAGGCGATCCCGCCGACGAATGATCGCATGCCGGTGCTGCTCGATCCCGAGGACCACGAACGGTGGCTGCATGGCTCGATCCAGGACGTGATCCGCTTCATGTTCCGACCGCCGTTCGCGGCCTCGCGCCTGGACGTCATTCGAACCGAGGATGCGTGGAGGAGCGGCGAGGGGCCACCCGGCACGCAGCCGCAGATGGCGCTGCTCTAGCGGATCCGAGGGCGGTCAGGATTTCGCCGCAGCAGCTTCACGCTTACCGCGTCGTTCCTTGCGCCTCGACCTCAGAACCGAACGCGCGTGTTCGGTCGCGCATTCCGCGAGGAATTCGCCCATCTGGGCCTTCGTCACTTTCCGCCAGTCGGGAAACGATCGCTTGTATGTCTCGCGGACGGCACCGGTCTCGCCGGTCGCCACCAGCGTCACCTCGCGGTCAGCACCGAACGAGATGTGAGATGCCGAAACCGGCTGCTCCACTCCGGTCGGGCGCGCCGGGCCGGATGCCAGCCAGCGATCCTTCAGGGCGAGCTGCCGGTCGGTCCAGTGCCAGCAGTATTGGTGACGCCCGCGCTCGAGGAACGCGATGCCATTGTCGGTCAGCCAGCTGCGGGAACCGTCGAAGACGCTCTGGACAAGGTATTCCTGCCAGAAAGGGTGCCGGCGGCGTATCTCGACGACCCAACCCAATTCCCAGCGGCGCTCTCCGGTCCCGTGCCACAGGGCGATGTCCCCAACTTCGAGGGGCTCCTGCTCGCTGACCTCGAGAAATCCGTGGACGTCGGCGGCCGCGCGCTTGTCGCCGGAACCGAACTCTCCGCCATAGTTGAACTTCATTAGATATGAGTGGAAGTGCTCATGGACCTCCGCCGAGTTTCGTGAGCTGGGTTCATCTGCCATCCAACTATCCTTTCGCAATGGATATTCCTCACCTTGACTAAGTGATCTGTTCGCAAGAGGTTGCTGGGCGCCACTGACTGGGTCTGTGCAGCCCTCGCTTGACGAGGTTTTTCCTCCGGATATCGTCGCCCGATGGCTTGTCTCATCTGTGGTGAAGCGAAGACGATCGAGGCGCACCTGATCCCGAAGGCGTTCGTCGCGGAGGTGAAGACGGAGCGCGGCGAGCAGCATCTCATCCTGCACAAGGGCGAGGAGCGGCCGAGAGTGAGCAACACGGGCGTATACGACCGCGGCATCCTCTGCGGGCCGTGCGACTCCATCCTGGGCGGGCACGAGGATTACGCGCTCGAGCTGCTGCGGGAATTGCGGAAGGCCAAGGCGCCTTCGGGCGGCATGTTCACGGTGGATCCGATTGATGGGGACCGCATGGTGCGGTTCGCGGCGGGGATCGCGTGGAAGTATGCCGTGACCACCCAACCCGGCCGGATAGACATCGGGCCCTAGGTCGACGTGCTGGCCGACGTGGCGCTGCGGAACACGTCGATCCCGTCCTCGGTCGACGTGGCGATGCTCCGGATAGTGGAGCTGGACGGCGACGTTTATTTCTACAGGACGCCGATGCCTGATCGGAAGGAGGGAGCGAACGTCGTCCGCTTCACGGTTGGCAGTTTCATCTTCTTCCTGAAGATCGACAGGCGACGCAACGGATCGACCCTTCCTGCCGAGTGCTGGCTGCGCGGAAGGACGATCGGGGCCTTCGTCACAGGTGATGCCGAGCTGACCGAGGAGGGACGGATGCATCGCCAGTTGTCGTCCAGCGCGCCGTCGAGGCGATTCTTCACCGAGATGCGGGCACGCAAGGCCAGGCGGCCATGAACGGCGTCAACGTCCGGGCATTGCCGCCATCTAACACGCAGCTAGGATCCGCCCCATGTGCAACCTCTATACCGAGCGCCTGAGCGCGGCCGAGGTCGCCGCGCACTTCGGCGTGGCGAACCCGGTCCAGTCGAACGCGGGGGAGGAGGTGTATCCCGGCACACCGGGTATGCTCGTGCGCGAGGAGGACGGCGCGCGCGTCATGCAGTCCATGACCTGGGGCTTCCCGCTCCGGCTGAAGGGTATGTCCCCGACAGCGAAGCCGAAGCCGGTCAACAACATCGCGGATCTGGGCAAGCCGATGTGGAAGGGGCTGGCCGCCAAGCCGCGTTGGCGCTGCCTCATCCCTCTGACCGAATTCGCCGAGGCCGAGGGACCGAAAGGCGCGAAGACCCGCACTTGGTTCAACGTGCCGGGCGAACCGATCTTCGCATGGGCGGGGCTCTGGCGGATCAGCGACGAGTGGGGTCCGGTCTATTCGGGCGTCATGACCGACGCCAACGAGGCGATACAGCCGGTCCACGACCGGATGCCGGTGCTGCTGCACGCCGACGAGTATGACCGCTGGCTCAACGGATCGTTCGACGACGCGATCGCCTTCCAGTCGCGAGTGTTCCCGGCCGACCTGATCGAGACGACGCGGACCGACGAACTGTGGGTCAGGCGGAAGACGCCGCCGGCCGAGGGACTGGCGCTCTCTTGACGCCCGAGCAGGAGCGATGGGCGGAGGCGCTGGCCGTCGAACGCGCGCACGGCGAGGGAACGCCCGCGTTCATCGCCGATCGCGTCAGGGCGCTCGCGCTGCAGGGGGACGGAGACGGTGTCCAGCGCTGGCGCGACATCGCCGCCAAATTCGATGAACTCAAGGCGGCGAGTCTCACGGTCCAGTGAATGTCGCGCATTCAACCGCTGGAATGTTCAACAACCATTGAACAATTGATTTCACAACCCACATCCGCGCCCTCATTGACTGACCTGGAGGCGAGGATGAACGCGATGACGCTTTCCATGACGGGTGAACCGGCGATGGCCGCGCCGTGCTTTCCCTGGCTGAACTGGGGTCGGGCGCTTCCGATCGGTGCAGCTCAACGATCGGCGCCCACCCGTCTTTTCACCGCCACGTGCCGCATCGACGGTGAGGATTACGAGATCGAGATCTTCCACGCCTGCCACGCGACGAGCCGCAGCGAGGTTCTGGGACGTGTCTCGCAGCGCATTCCCGCGAAGCATCTGGGACTGGTCGAGGTCGTGGACGGCATCGACGTCGACCACCCGATCGTCCGCAGGATCGTTCCCGAGGCGCTCCGCGACCGACTGGCCGAGATCGGCGACTGCTGCCCTAACTGGCGGTCGCTGGAGACGGGGGGCGACATCCACATCGTCGAGCGGCGTGGCGGCTGATCGCCCCCCGCGCCTTGGGTGCGGAGTCAGGCCGCGACCCGGGCCACGGCATCGACGGCGCGAAGCTCGTCGAGTGGTCGGTCCACCTTGGCCGTGCAGGGGAGGAGCAGTCGGAAGGTCGTCCCGATCCCGACCGCGGAATCCACGCAGATCCCACCACCGACGCTGCGGGCGAAGGTGACGATCTGTGCGAGGCCGAGGCCGGTGCACCGCGTAGGATGCGGCGAGCAGGCGCAGGGAGAGGGAGTAGACGGCGTTGGCGAGATCGACGGTCTCGATCGCTTCGGGATCCTCGATCCAGACCCGCCCCTCGGGACGCGGTGGCTTGCGCAGGACCGGATTGTGGGCCGCCGCATGCGCAGGCCGGAAGTCCGGATTGGCGCGCTCGATGGCCGTCAGCTCGTCTCGGATCCGCACGAACTTCTGGAAGTGCGAGCCCTCGGAATCGACCGGCGCGCCTTCACCCTGCTCGACGATCAGGCGGAGCGCCTCGCGGGCGGATGCCAGGCCGTCGACGACTGACGCACCCGTCAGCATGACTTCGGCGGGGGATAGCTGGAGCCGAGGGTCGCCGCAGAACGCCGCCGCCTCGCCGACCTGTTCGACGAGCTGGACGAGGCCGCGCTCGATGCGGGCGTAGAACTCGCCGACGGTCGCATAGTCGAATGCGGCGGGGGTCAGACGCGGAGGGGCGGGGGGCCGGATGGAGCGGCATTCCGGTTCGAAGCCGGGGCCGTCGGGTTAGTCTGACCCCTCGGGCCGCTCAAGATAGACGAAGTGCTGGAGAGCGGCGTGGCTGAACGGGGCCAGCTTCACCACGACACCGGCCGGAAGAAATCCCGGCTCGATCGGGAAGTTCGTGCGGCCGAAGTGGGGTGCCCCGCCGATCGACGAGGTGATGTTCCAGACGGCGGTGAGGTGCCCCATCTCCTCGACGGCGACCGCGACGATGGCATGGCGCCAGCGACGGAGCGCCTCGCCCTCCTCGGCGGTCACGCCGTCGTCGTCGCCGTCCTTCAGGCTGAAGGCGGCGTAGAGGTAGGTGCACATCAAGTTGTGTTCGAGTTCCGCCGCTTCGTAGAGCGAATGCAGCAGTTTCTCCCTGCTGACCTCCACCACCGTGTCCATTACCGTCATGTTGCCTTCCCGATTTGCCCAGCCTGGAAGCTGACAGGGCGGCGCGGCTACGGGCAGACCCGAGATCGGGAAATCGGGCTGGACCAAACGGTGGCGATGTCGGGGCGCTCAAATGCCCTATTCAGGGATCAGCTTCTTGATCTCGCTCTCCGCGGTGAACGGCATGTTGTCCGCTTCATATTCGCGGACCTTGGCGATGATCTGCTTCGCACGGTTGATCTTCTCGTTGCGCCAGGCGGCCGCCTCGTTGGCGCCGAGCTTGTCGAAAACGGAGAAGAGATACGCCTTTTGGTTGTTGTCGAAATAATAGGACTGCTCGACGATCCACTTTTCGAACCCGTAGGAATCGTAGACGTAACCGTTCCGCGCGTTCCAGAACTTCGCCAGGCGGATGGTCGGCTTGATGAGGTTGAGCTCGGCCTGGTTCTTGGCAGTCAGTTTGGCGTTGAAGTCGTTCGGGTTGGTGTCCCGCCACGCGGTGGGGCCGTTCGGGATCTGGTATACCCCGGGCCAGTAGCCGGCGAGGGCAGGCACCAGATCGAATTTGATGTGATTGAGCTGCAGCACGATCGTCGGCGACGACTGCTTGATGTCCGAGGTGGAATAGTAGGTCTCGGCGAATTCCCGCAGTCGGTCGATGTATGTCTGGGGCGAATAGCCACCCTGCGCGAACACAACCATGTAGTCGATGTCGGAATGGTCATCCATCGCACGTGGTAGGATCGTGCCGCGCGTCGATGAGCCGAACCGGAAATGCGAGCTGACGTTGGCGCCGAAATGATAGTTCAGGCGCGTCGCCAGCGTCGAGATGGACGTATTGATGGAAGTGTTTTCGGTGGTTGAAAGAACGGCTTGGCTGGCACGGGTCTGCAGGTAGCTGAGGACGGACATTAGGACTCCTTGCGGTCGACGCGGTGAGCGGCCTCACCCTCGTCGATGCCCTTGCGGGCCTTCTCGAAATCGGAACGCGAAGCCTGCGCGCTCGCCTGGTTCAGCTCGTTCCGGCGCTTGGTGATCTCATCGAGGTTCGCGATGGCGGCCGCTTCGTCGCAGGCGGAATCCAGCTTGATGGTGCGCAGGACGCGGGCGTCGTTCCGAAGGGTGAGATACTGGTCCCCGCTGCCCTTGTGCGACGAGGCGCGCTCCGACGGCTTCAGGAAGGTGGACAGGGCGGTCAGGATGGCGACGATCGTCGACATGACACCCGCGATCTCAGGCTGATCCTTGAAGAACGCGGTTCCGGCGAGCGCGCTGAGGATTACGGCAGGGACGCCCAACAGGAGATGATAGCGGCTCCACCGAACGCCAGCGTTGAACTGGGCCTTGCCCGAATGGATGCAGTCTTCCTCGATGCGCTCAAGTTCGTCCTTGATTGCGATCATCGAGTTCGGGGCGTCGCTCATATTCCACCTTGCCGGCCTGTCATGTCGGATGGGTAATAGTCTAGAACAGATCGTAAACGGATCAAGCGTTCCAACATGCTGCCGGCCGGATGATTTCACGATTTCCGTGGATATCGTGGCAGACCAGCGCTTGAGGTGGCAGGACCGAGATCGATCAGTCCGATTGGTCGAAGCCGACGGGGAAGATGGCGTCGCCCGCGAACGTCAGCCGATCCTCGCCCGAGGTGACGCGGACGACGCAGTGGCCGGGGGTGTGGCCGCCGGTCCGCCATGCGAGCACGCCGGGCGCCACCTCGTATTCCTCGTCGAAGGTGCGGATCATGCTGCCATAGACCTCGACGAACTTCGCGGCGGTGGCACGCAGCACCGGCGGCACGGCCTCGGGCATGACGGTGAGGGTGAAGTCGGGCGCCTTCCAGAACTCGACCTCGGATGCCGCGACATGGATGCGGACGTCGGGGCGGAACTGCTCCTTCACGCCATCGACGAGCAGGCCGCCGATATGGTCCATGTGCATGTGGGTGATGACGATGTCGGTCACGGACGAGAGCGGGATGCCCGCATGCTTGAGGCGCTGCGGGAACTGGCCAGCGCGCGGGAAGCCAGGGA
The DNA here is from genome assembly GCA_913776045.1 of uncultured Sphingomonas sp. Classification (GTDB taxonomy): domain Bacteria; phylum Pseudomonadota; class Alphaproteobacteria; order Sphingomonadales; family Sphingomonadaceae; genus Sphingomonas. The sequence goes on along the minus strand of CAJYOI010000041.1, from coordinate 144,756 downwards.
ATTGGCCACCGAGACCGGCGTCGACGAGGATCACCTGGTCGCCCGTGCGGATGACGGCGACGTTGAGCGGCCAGTCGAGCGCGTCGGACGGCAGGAACATCTCCTTGAACCAACCGGCGCGGCTGGTCGGATCGGCGTTGTGTGCCAGCGTGGTCGTCGGCAGCGGCAGCACGCCGTCGCTGACGATCAGGACCTCCTTGTCGCCGAACTTCAGCGCGTAGCGCGACGAGACCATCTCCTCGGTGGCGGGATCGGCGTGGCGTGCGAACTTCTCGGGCTTCATGTTGTATCCTCCTGTCAGAGATCGGGTCGGTCGACGGAGGAGGGCTGACGCCATCGAAGTGATGCGCCCGCGCAACTCCGTCGCGGATGCCATCCGGGCAGGAAGAGGTCGCGGGCCTCTCCGGGGGTCTGCATCGGTCCGGCCCATTATGTGTGACATGGGGGATGCTGGCGCAGGTAGATGCGAGAGCCAGCGAACTCGCTATACCAAAACCCGTGCGGATACGGGCGGGATCAGCCTTTCCCGGGCCCCGTCAGGGAGTGACTTCGTGCCGCCTGGCCGATGGTCGGGTGATGGCGCACCGGTCGCAGGCGCGCGAACGCGGCGTCTGTTTACGGCGGGTCGCCATGCGCGACCTATCAGGCGGACTTGCCGCCCTCGATGGTCCGCAGCAGGATCTCGGCTGCCTCGCGCGCGGCGGCGGGTGTGACCCGATAGGTGACTTCGCGGCCGTTCTTCTCCGCGGAGACGAGGTCCGCCTCCTTCAGGATCCGCAGGTGCACCGACATCAGGTTCTTCTCGATGCCGAGCGCCGCCGCTATCTCGCGTTGGAGCAGTCCCTTGTCACCGTGTTCGAGAAGGACCTCGAAGGCCCTCCAGCGGGTCTGCTGGCCGAGTGCGGTGAAGATCGGGAGGTTTGGTTGAGACATCAGTCACATATAATTGAACATTGAACGGATTGCCAGCATGAAAAGTCCCAGCGCGGGACTAAAATCAATTATTCAACGGTCGTTGAACATTGAACCATTCTGGACTATATGGTCCGGAATGGCGCGGCAGAACCGACGGGGCCGCGGAGTGCAGGAGAGGACCAATCACCCGCCGGAACTGGAGACGTTCATGCTCATGACCGCCGACCTGAGGAAGACCAATCCCAACGTTACCGTTGAGGACCCCCTCGAATACGACCGCCCCGAGGACAGCGTCCTCATGATCTCGCGCCGCGCGCTCTGCCGCGTCGCCTATGTCGCCGCCGAGACCGCCTCGCGCTTCGAGCGCGAGGGGATCGAGGTCGACCCCATGGCGTGGATGCTCACGCCGCGCGAGCTGTTCGATGGCGCGAGCGCGCTCGACGCCTGCGTCGCCCGCACCGACTTCGCCCGCGCGATCCTCCTTCACGGCCTGTCCTTGGGCCTGGACGCGTCTCCCGACGCGATCGACGCTCTCGGCGGGGAGGACGATGATGATTTCGATGCGGAAGCCGATTCCGATCTGGAAGGCGCCGATGACGACGACTTCCTGGTCGGCGGCGGCTATGCCGATGCGCCGGCGTTCTCTGCTCTGCACCGCCACGAGCCGCGCCTGTTTTCGGCCACCGTCGATGTCGACCGTGGTGGCAGCATCCGGCATGGCTTCCACGCCTCGATGGCGCGGTCGATCGGCGAGTTCCGTGGCCGTGTCGCCTCGATCTTCGGATACGAGGCCCTCCAGGACGCCGTGTGCAGCGAGGGCATCAATCCCAGCGTCCGCATGGTCGAGGGGCTGGTCGCGCCAGACCTGATCGAGACGCTCGTGGCGGCGGAGCTCGGCCGCGTCGGACGTGGCGTGGCGGTCACCGCCGAGCGCGTCGTGGAGCTAGATGCGTGAGCGAGGCCCCGGCCGTCCGCACGGCCGGACTTGAATGGATGCGCATGCCGGAGGCGGAGACCCGCATCCTGCACCGGCTGCGCATCCCGGAGGGCTATACCGGCGTCGGTGAGCCGGGGGGCTGGAACGTCGGCGTCGTGGTCGACGTCGAGACCACCGGCCTCTCGGCGACCGACGACGTGATCATCGAGCTCGCGATGCGTAGGTTCCGATGGGACGGTGCCGGCCGGATCACCGAGGTCGGCCAGCGCTACAGCTGGCTGGAGGATCCTTGCCGCGCGCTCGATCCGAAGATCGTTCGTCTCACCGGATTGGACGACGGCATGCTGGCGGGGCAGGCGATCGACGAGCATGCGGCGAAGTCGATACTGGCCAGCGCCACCGTCACCATCGCCCATAACGCATCGTTCGACCGGCCCCGGGTTGAATCCCGGCTCGACATCAAGGGCGGACCCTGGGCGTGCAGTTGCATGGAGATCGACTGGGCCGAGGCCGGGTTCGACGGCCGCAGCTTGGGATATCTGCTATCGCAGATCGGCTTCTACAACGGGGCGCACAGGGCGTCGGACGACGTCGACAGCACCATCGCGCTGCTGGCGCACGAGGTTAGACCGGGGCGCACGGCGCTGGCGGAACTCGTGGACCGTTCGTTTCGGGAGACCTGGATCGTGCGCGCGAACGGCGCGGCGTTCGAGCTGAAGGACACGCTGAAGGCGAGGGGATACAGGTGGGACGCCGACCGCAAATTGTGGTGGATGGAGGTGTCCGACCGCAGCGAGGAGGAGTGGTGGCTGGCGGCAAACGTCTATGCCGCCTCGGCCAACCCGAAGTCGATGGGGCCGGAGTGGGTGCAGATCACGAACCGGGAGCGGTGGGCCTGATCGCGGAGCGAACCGCGCGATCAGGCGGGAACGGCAGCGATCTAAACCGCGCTGTTCCGTCCGATCACGGCAGCGCTGATTGGTCCGGGATGGAAACCGACTTGTTCGCAGGAATAGACCTGCAACGAGACGTCGTCGAAATTGGCCACACCCTCAGCCGTCGCCGACAGGTAGCCGTCTCCGAGCATCCTCTCGCGTCCAACTACGGCAAGTAGAACGCCCTTTGCCACCCGTCCGGTCAGGAGTTCGTAGAGAACTGCCTTCTGGTGAACGAACGATGCATAGGCCGGTGAATCGAGATAAGGTTTCCGGATGTAGAATACCTCGACGATCGTATCGTGTTCCCCGTTTGCACCGACGTGTAGGCCGTCCACCGTCAGCGTCTGCTCACCTGAGCGGAACTCGACGTTCCGTTCAAAGTATAGTCTGCAGTCGGCCTCATACCTCGAAATCGCTACATGGTAGAGCGCGAAGTGCAACACGGCGTTACGGCCGGCAGTTGACTTCTCCGCGAGGCCGCTGGCCGGTTGGTCGTCACTGACTGTCTGTTCGGGCACATTCTGCTTCTCGACGTTCAGTGCGGTCTCGAGATCGCTCAGACGAGCCTGAATTTGTGATAGCTCTGCGCCCTTCAGCAGCTCCTTATAGGCTCGCAGCGATTTGCGATCGATGACCTCATCATGCGCCATTCCATGATGTTTGCGGCAGAGGAGGATGAGATTGTCGAGGCTGTTGTTCTCGCGGTTATGATCGATGTGATGAATGTCGAGGTAGGTGTGTTCATTGCAGTTCTTCACCGCGCACGCATGTCCGGCCTCCACCAGGATAGACCGGCGAATGTCAGCGGGAAGGGTGGGGCGGGGCTGTTCGTAGGTCTGCTTGGTCAAGGGAAGGCGCCGGATTGTTGATGCCACCAAACTAAAGGGTGGATCCAAGATATCTCAAGTCCCGCTGGAGGAATCGGCCAAGGTCGGTGTTGCTATGCGGGCCCGAGCAAGGCTCTCGGGTCGATCGGTTCCCAATCGCCGTATTCGATGCCGTGCCTGACCACCATGTCCTGAAGGGCGCCCTGCCAAGTTTCGTTCGCGGTGAGATGCGAACGTCCCACGCTCAATCCGCGCCATACTGGCAGCGACCGCAGCGCGATCTTGAGGCTGGCGACGATATTCGGGTGGGTGAAGGGGCTGAACACCACGCGCTGGATCAGGTCAGGTGTTAATCGGACCGCCATGGAGGAATGTTGCTCGGCTGCGAACGCCAGCAGGCGATACTCTCGCTCATCCCTGAAACCGTAGCGTTTCAGAAATGGAAGGCGATGGATGTCGGTGGGATCGATGTCGCCGATCGCATTGAGCTGCACATAGTCAACCGGCTTGGCGATGAAATGCTCGCGGTCGCGAAGCGCGGCCTCGAGCCGTCCGCGGTCGAACACTATGCAGACGCCTGATTCTCCCTGAGCGAAAATCTGCCAGTGGTGGAATGTCTCGGAAGCCATCGTGAGACACATGGCTCCGACGAAACCGAACCTCAGCTTGTCCTGATACAGTTCTAGGCCACGCCGGTCATTTGCGTCGACCCAATGGTTGTAGCCAAGGATCGTGATCTGTTCCCGGACCAGCATGTCGATGAGAACCGGGAGGTTCGTGTAGCGTCTCAGGATGGCGTCGTTTTCCATAGTTCAATCATAGTCGAGCTGGCCCCGCCGTTGAAGGCTGGACACCCTTGTCCGGTGGCGTCCGCATCTTCCAAAGCGGGGGCTAGACAATTTTGCGACACAACGATATTGTTGTGTTCATGATACCGGATCTGGTCGATCTCCCCTCGTGCCCATGGGCGGTGCTTCCGCCGGGGATTCACGACGCCACGCTCGCAGAGGTCGAGGTCCGGTTTGCGACGACACCGCATCGCCGGTGGCTGTTCGAGGGGTTCATCCGAGTGACCGACGCTTTGCGGCACGTGGGATGCCGCACGGTCTATCTGGACGGCAGCTTCGTCACGGCGAAGCCTCACCCGGGCGACTACGATGGTTGCTGGGATCATGTCGGCGTCGACTTCAGCAGGCTCGATCCCGTGCTGCTCGATTTCGACAACAAGCGTGCCGCACAGAAGGCGAAGTATCTCGGCGAGATGTTCATCGCCGCACTGTCGAGTGGCGTCGCCCCATTCCTTGATTTCTTCCAAGTCGAGAAGTTCAGCGGAGCCGCCAAGGGCATACTCCGCATCTCGCTCGCGCCGCCGAAAGGAGCGACGCCATGATCACCAATGAGAAGCAGTATCGGGCAAGCAGGGCCTCTATAGACAAGTTCAAGTCGTCGCTGGATGCGATTGGTGCGTCGGATGCTGGTCTGCCGCCGGAACTGATCCGTGCCCAGGTGTCCGCGATCAGTAACCAGATCGTCGAATTGGAGGAGGACGTCCGGTTCTACGAGGATCTGCGCGCTGGGAAGGTTTCAACCTTCGCAGCGGAGAGCCTGCATGACCTCCCGGACATCCTCATCCAGGCACGCATCGCGCGTGGCATGAGTCAGAGGGATCTGGCCGATTTCCTGGGCCTGAAGGAGCAGCAGGTTCAGCGTTATGAGGCCGAGCGCTATCGCGCCGCAAGCCTCGATCGGCTGATCGAGATCGCCGATGCCCTCAGCGTTAGGATTTCGGAGCAGGGGCAGTTGGTGGGCAACTCGGCGTTGCAGGCGTTGCCGACGGATGCGTGGCAGGCGTTTCCAGTCGCAGAGATGTTCAAGCGTGGATGGTTCGAGGATTTTTCGGGCACGCTTGCGCAGGCGAAGAAGTCACTGGGCGAACTGATGCCCATGTTCCTGCACGGCAGTCATTCTCATCCCGCTATGGCTGCGCTCCACAAGAAGTCGGTGCGGTCCAGCGGGCAGGTGCACGAGGCGGCGATCGCCGCTTGGGAGGCGCGTGTCCGGCGCGTCGCGGATCGTTTGCCGCCACCGCACCGGTTCGACCGCGACGCGATCACCGACGATTGGGTGCGTGGCCTAGTGTCGCTCAGCACCACCGAGGATGGGCCGCAGTCGGCCGTGGGGTATCTTCGCGACATGGGCATCTCGCTCGTCATCGAGCGCCACCTGCCGGGCACGTTGCTGGACGGGGCGGCCCTGGCGTCTTCCGGCGATCATGCGATTGTCGCAATGACGCTGCGTTACGATCGGCTCGACAACTTCTGGTTCACGCTGCTGCACGAGATCGCGCATCTGAAGTTGCACATCGGCGACGGTGAGTATTCGGCCATATTCGACGACACCGATTCGCCGGCGGCCGACGAGAAGGAGGTAGAGGCGGACTATTTCGCGCAGGAGGCTCTGATCTCGTCAGCCGACTGGCAGCTTGCCGTGTCGCGCTTCTCGCGGACGGAGAAGTCCGTGATGACGGACGCGAAGAGGTTTGGAGTATCGTCCGCGATTATTGCCGGACGTGTGCGTCGTGAGGCCGGTGACTATACGTTGCTCAAGTCTATGGTCGGCCAGGGCGAAGTGAGGCGTCAATTCGAGTTCTGAAGGAAGGATGGATGGTGGTTCCGAACTATTACGTCCCGCTTCTCCGGTGGCGAATGGGTGAATACCAAGCACTTCGCAGGCTGAACGATGGTGTTCGAGCCAGGACAGTGCCGCTCGTCGAGGTCCTGCCGCCGGACTACGACTTTGAGCTGCACAAGCCGAAGAAGCACATCAACGAGCAACTCGAGCCCTTCGTGAAGCAGGTCGCGAAGAACTGGCCGGGCCGGCCGGCCATGATCGACACCGTCCAGATACCGGCACCGACGCGGATGTCGGATGGTCGCCATCCGCTCACTTTCATATTCGACGACGCCCGTCTGCAGGGCGTCACGCTGTCTCCAGTGACCGCGCTCGATCGAGATGGAGACTATCAGCAGGCGGTTCGCGGGATCGTCGCGACCGACAACAAGGGCGTGGTGCTTCGATGCAGTCTGGAGGACACGGTCGATCCGGATTTCGACAGGGATGCGAAGTCGCTCTTCCAGTCTCTCGGCGTGCCCATCGAACGCATCGATATCCTGCTCGATCTGCGTTGCCCGCAATTCGACCCGCAGGATGGGTTGATCGGGATTATTTCGGCAGCACTCGCGCAGAGCGAGGTGATCGCCAAGGCCCATTCCGTCACAATGCTGGCGACGTCGTTTCCGGACAGCCTCAGCGCTCTCGATTACGGCGCCACCATGCTGCCGCGGCGCGAGTGGCTGCTCTACAAGGCACTAGTCGCAGCACTGCCTGCGCATGTCCGGCGGCCCGGCTTCGGCGACTACACCATCGCTGCGGTGAGTTTCCCGCAGGGTGACATGCGCTACATGCGGGGCTCGCCCAACGTCCGGTATGCTATCGACGACGCGTGGCTCGTTGCAAAGGCCAAGCGGCAGAAGTCGCAGAACAACGCGGCGTATCCGGGGCTGTGCGGCAGCATCGTCAACTCCGGTCGCTTCGCCGGTGCTGCTTTCTCCGAGGGGTCGAGATACATCGACGGCTGTCGCCTCGGCATCGAGAAGAAGGGCAACCCCACCACATGGAAGTGGGTGGCGACCAACCACCACATCACAAAGGTGGTGGAGGACCTCGCCAGATTGAGCGCGTCTTGAGGGCGGTCCGGACCTCGTAGGCGAGCTGTCTGGCGGGAAGCTCGGTAACCAGCCGCTGGTAGAGATCCTCGCGCGGGGCCCTGAGGTCGCGCTTGGGCACGCCGATGCCCTCCAGGATCCGTTGGACCTCCGGCCGCCAAAGCAGGCGGGCAAGGACAAGCGGGTTGACGGCCCGGTTGGCCCGTTCCGGTCGGACGCGGTTGAAGATGACGCCCTGACGCGTTCCCCGATCTGCGACGATGATTCCCCACCAATCGGGGATGATGGCCATCGCGCCGTCGAGGTGTCTCGGCGCGACGATGAGCGAAGCCTTATCTACGACCTCGCTATAGGCGGCTACCTGGCGAGGGAGCCGCTCGAGGGTGTCCGCCTCAGCCTTGATCTCGAGGCCACGGATGTGGCCGTTGATCACCGCGATGTCGATCCTGCTTGCGCCGTGATCCAGACCGAGCTCGTCTATCACCAGCGTGTCGGGGCAGGCGCGTGCATGGGACAGCAGACGGCCGTAAGCCGCCTGGCGCACGTCGCCATCTCGAAGTCGCTGTCCCCGCATCCCAGTTGGGTAGCCTCGACCGTCCTCGGAGCGCAACGCGCAATTGTTGGGCTGACCGATTTGCGGACCGAAATGAGGCCGGTAAAAAAATAGTTCAATACCCATTGAACGATTAAACCGTTCAACTATCTTTGAACTTTTGGCGTGTCCACGGTGGACGCGCGCAGGCGGAGGCGTCCGACATGCCGAACACCGATCGCGGGCCCGTGGACGTCGGCACGGCCCCCTTCATCCCGCACGTCGCCAAGGGCGAGGGCCGTAGCTCGGCGGTCTCGCTGCTGCGGCGCCTGCCGGACGGCACGCACGTTCCGGTCTGGACGCACGAATGCTCGCCGAAGGAGGCGAAGTCGCTGTGCGGCTGGATGTGGTCGATGCCGGGGGAATGGTCGCTGTGGGGGAGGGTGGCGCTCCGCATCGGGTCCGCCACGCTCGGCCCGATGATCATCGACCGCGCCCGCGAGCACGCGGCCGAGGAGGCGGAGCGGGAGCGCGAGCTGCGCAAGGAGGCCCGCGAGCAGGAGCGCCTGTCGCGCGAGATCACGCTCTATCTCTACGATCCAAAGCACAAGCGGCCGTCGCTCGGCCTGCAGCGCGGCAGCGAGGACAAGGCGTTCTGGCGGATGACCTTCACCGAGAAGTGGGAGCGCGACCGCGTCGTAGACTGGCTCCGCTGGCAGCAGCCGCGCTTCACCGAATTCGAGGAGTTCCTCGGCGAGCACGGCTCGCTCGAGCTGGAGCGGCTGGTCCTCGCCGGGATGCGCGACGCCGAGCGCGCCGCGAAGGCGAAGGGCATCACCAGCTCCGGCCGCCGTCCCCTCAGGTTCTGGAGGGGCGAGGCATGAGCGACCGTGACGAACCCAACGGCGCCGGTGATCGCGACGGCGCGATCCTGCCGGCCGTCGAACTGCCGATCGTCCTGCATGACGGGCCGCACGCCATGCCTTCGCGGCCGTCGAAGCCGCCCCGGCCCAGTGTCCCCATGATGGAGATCGCCTCCGGCTTCTCCACGCGCGCGGTGCCGCTCGGCCTCGACGGCGCGTTCGAGCTGCGGGGCGGTGACCGCCTGGGCCCGAACGGCATCGCCTGCGATCTGGCGATGGACTGGCACCCGGCGCTAATGCGGCTGGTGGAGGCGGCCTGCGACGACCAGCGCGTGCGCGGCCGCCCCTGGTTCACGATGCCGCCGACGCTGCTCTCCGGACCGGCGGGTGTGGGGCGGACGCACATCGCCCGACGCATCTCGGACGCCGCCGGGGTGCCGCATCTGGTGATGGACGTGCGCGACCACGATGCAGCCCATCGGCGCCACGCGCCCGACGTGCCGATGCCGATCACGCCGGTGATCGGGATGGCGCTGACGCGCTGCGCGAACCCGGTGGTGACCGTGATCAACGTCGACGATGCGGACAGGGAGGCGCTGGCGCACGTCGCCCGGCTTCTCGACGTGCGGCATAACGGCCGGATCGTGGAGCCGGGGCTCGGGGCGACGCTCGACCTCAGCCAGGTGACGTGGCTGGTCCAGTCGAGCGCGCCGGACGCCCTGCGCGACCGCCTGCGCGACGTGCTGCTCGAAGTCCGGCTGGAGGAGCCGGAGGACATGGACGCGACCTTTCTGGTGATCGACCTGATCGCCGAGGTCATCGCCGATCACGGCCTCGACGAACCCGACGCCGAGACGATCCGCGCGATCGTGCACGGCAGCGTGGTCCGACGCGGCGGCTACCGGCGGACCGTCACGACGGCCAGCCTCTACGACGAGATCGCCCGCCAGCTGAGCGGCTGACCGGCAGGTCCGCCGGCAGCTCGCCGACCTCGGTCGGTTGGATCGGCAAGATCTTCATCCACAGACGGGAGTGGTGCGCCGCGATCGCGCGCACCTGGCTCGATTGTGCCCGCGCTTCCGCGCGGTGCGCCCGCGACGCCCCGCCCAAACGACAGGTTCAACAGCGAAGAGGAGAAGAAGCATGTCCAGCGAAAGCATCACGGTGGTCGTCGACGGCAAGGAGCATGTCCTCCCTCGTGGCGCCCTGACGGGTCGCGACGTTCTCATGGCGGCGGGTGGAGATCCCGAGCGGCGCGACGTCCTGATCCGCGACGACGGCGGCGCGGCGCGGCTGGTGGCGCCGACCGATCCCGTCGAGGCGGACGAGGACACGGTCGCGACGTTCCGCGTCCACCGCAACGGCGGCCTTCGCCACCTCAAGGTGGACGGACGCCTGTGGGAATGGGGTGCGGCCGGCATCCAGGAGAGCGACATCCGCGAGATCGCGGACGTGGCGGATGATGTGGGGCTGTTCCTCGCCAACAGCGGCGGCGAGCCGTTGCGGCGCGGGTCTATGGTCGACCTGACGGCGGACTGGGTGCCGCATGTCGTCACGCGGCAGGTGGCAACCGAGCGCGCGACGGTGCCGGTGGTCGTCAACGGACGCAGCCGCGAGCTGGTGGCCGAGGACGTCACCTACGAGGATCTGGTCGGTCGGGCCTTCCCGGATCGCCGGGATCTGGCGAACCGCATGTTCACGGTGACCTACCGCGACGGCCCGGCTGATCGCCCCGAGGGCAGTCTGGTGCCCACCCAGAGGCTCCATGCGACGAGGGGGACGGTGATCAATGTCACGGCAACTGATAAGTCTTAATCCGGATCTCGCCCGGCTGGCGGACGAGGGATACGCCGTGTCCATCGAGGAGGGGCATCTCGTTCTGCGGGATGTTCCCTTCGTCGATGGCGGGCGGCGCATCCGCCGCGGCCTTCTGATCTCGCGCCTCGACCTGGCTGGCGATCGCACGATCTCGCCGTCGGACCACACCGCGTGGTTCGGGGGCGGAACGCCATGCGACGCTACGGGACGCGCGCTCGGGGAGATGGCCCATGGCCGGAACCGCGTCGATCTCGGCAGCGGCCTGGTCGCCGACCACCTGCTGTGCAGCCGGCCGGTCGATGGCGAGTTCCGTGACTTCCACGCGAAGATGACCACGTTCGTCGCGCAGGTGACGGGCCATGTCCACTACATCGATCCGACGGCCACGGCGAAGACGGGGCGCGTCGTATCGGCGGCGGGCCGGTCCTGCTTCACCTATGTCGACACGGCCAGTTCGCGCCACGGCATCGGCGCGCTCAACGCGCGGCTGGCGGGGACGAGCGTCGGCATCGTGGGTCTCGGCGGCACCGGTGGCTACGTTCTCGATCTGGTCGCGAAGTGCCCGGTCGGCCGGATCCATCTGTTCGACGACGACCGGCTCGAGCAGCACAACGCCTTCCGTGCGCCGGGCGCAGCGTCGCTCGACGAACTTCGAGCGCGGCCGAGCAAGGTGGGGCACTTCGAGGGCATCTATTCGCGGATGCACCTCGGCATCGTCGCGCACGAGGCGCGGCTGGGGCTGCGCAACCTGCATCTGCTCGACCACCTCGACTTCGTCTTCCTCTGCGTCGATTCCACAGCGTCGAGGCGAGTGCTGGTCGAGGAGATGGAGCGGCGCGGGATGCCGTTCATCGACGTGGGCCTCGGCATGCACGTCGCCGACGGCGGCCTGGTCGGAACGGTGCGCGTCACGACGAGCGCGGAGGGGATGCGCGAGCGGGACCGTGCGCAGAAGCGCATACCGGTGGCCGCCATCCTGGACGACGATCCCTACGGCTCTGCCGCCCAGGTGGCCGATCTGAACTCCCTCGCCGCCACGCTTGCGGTGATCCGCTGGAAACGCATGTCCGGCTTCTATCTCGATCTGTCGCGCGAGCATCACTCGGTTTTCACCGTCGACGGCAATCACCTGCTCAACGAGGACCATCTCGGTCCCGTCGCGCCATGACCGCCGGTTCGCTGCCTGGACCGCCGCATCGGCCCGTCAGGGATCCCGAGTTGGCGTCGAAGCTCGCGCGCGTCGACCGCGAGGCCGCGCGCATGCGCCAGAACATCTTCCGGATGCACGCCGGTCGGAACGTGTGCCTCGCGTCGCCATTGCTCGTCGACGCCTGCCGGCCCGGCGAACTCGACGCGGCCGCGTGGCTCATCCATCCCACCCGGCACTGGCCGGAGCGTCCGACCCTGCGGACTATGGTGCGTGGCCGGTCGATGCGCGGATCGGCGTTCAGTCCGGTCAGGGTCGCGGTGGCGGGGCCGGATGGGAAGGGGCCCATCGTATCCGACATGCTCTGCCTCTGCCTCTCGGACCGGGCGGCCCACATGATCCTGCGCGTCGGCGACGCCTCTCTCGCCACCACGGACGACGGCGGCATGCTCTCGCTTCCCTGGCTGCTTCCCGAGGACGAGCGGGAGATGATGGTGGGCGGCCCGCTCGACCGGGTGTTCGAGCATCTGGCGACGGTGCGGGGCGAATATGTCGTGCGGTCGGCGACCGTGGACGCGACGCGCGGGAGGACGGTGCTCGCGTTCGCGGCCGCGCCGCTGGAATGGCGGCTGCCGTGGGCGCGGCCGTGGAACCGTCAGGCCAATGTCTGAGCGCGTTCCATCATTCGTCCGGAGGCAGGACGAGACCGCTTCTTCGCGCGTGGTCGGCGACGAATCGATTTTGCTCGTCGAGCAGGAAGTTCATGTCGCCGGAGGCAAGCCGGGCACGAGCCTCCTCTGGGTCGAGATCGTTCACGGCCGGCAAAACCGGGAACGCGGCCGACATCAGATCACCGAACAGCGCCGGGTCATAGGGGCGGAAGATCGGCGCGGCGCCGACGCTGCCGCCAATCGTCACTCTCGTCCGATCCTCGGAAATGAGCGTGTAGAAGCGAGGGCGGTTCTCGAGATCGAGGTTCGCCATCGCGTAGTGGACGGCCATGTTCCTGCCTTGGAATGGGCTGAGTGGCCCGGTGATGCGTTCGATGATCCACATTACGCGATTGGTCGCAGCATGGGCGTCGTCGAACACCGCGATCAGGCCGGTCGTGCCGAGCTGTATGTAGAGCGTCTGCGCCTCTGTGAAGGTGAGCAGGTCGAATGCATCCGGCGCGGCGTCGATCGGAAAGACGTAAAGCGAGCCGGTCGCCTCGCCCTGGACCGTCGCGCCGATGTGGAAGGCGCGCGCGACGGCGTGGAGGTGGTGCATGTTCTCCCAGATGTATCCCGCCGAGATCGGGTCGTCGCCGAGCCTGCGGTCGAGATGCATCTTCAGTCGGCGGTCCTTCAAGTGCAGCTTGAGGAAGATCAATGCCATCCAGTTAAACACCTGGAAGCCGCCGCCTTTGGCGACATGGTCGTGGATCGCACCGGGGCCCGCGCGGACCAAGGCGCTCATGTCGTCCTCGAAGCGGCGCGCCATCTCGGTGTTGCAGGGTTCGCAGCAGGGGATCGTGTAGTTGCCGTAGACGGTGCGCTGTCCGTTGGGCAGCGTGACCTTCTTTCCATGCAGGCCGAATGCATGGAGCGCCCAGTTCGGCACGATGTGTTCGTCGTTGAAGGCGACCTCGCGCTTCGAGCGGCCGCAAATGAAGCAGGCCGCCCCCTCGCAGATCGTCGCGACGAAGTCTGGCCAGGAGAACAGCAGAACCTCTCCCGCGTCGTTCCTGATCGTGGCACCCGGCGGCAGAATCGCGATGGGGGCGTCCTTCATTCCTCAGCTCCGACCGTCTTGGCGCTCGTCGCGACGGGCGAGGCCGCGCTCGATCTCGCGACGCACGCCGTCGGCACCGAGCTTGTCGTGGATCGCGTTGTAGGTCTGAGGGATGCCATTCCAGACGCTCGCCTTGCACGCGAGCATCAGCCCGCCGCGCAGCAGGCGGTGCACCAGACGCGCATCGTCGGGCAGGGGCTCGTCCTCGTCGTCGACGAAACCGCGATCCCAGGCACCGCGCTCGACGTAGTCGCCGCCGCCCAGATCGACCAGTTCCTCGTCGACGCGCACGCGCGCAGGAGCTTCGTTCTCGGCGAATTCATCATCGGCGGCATAGACGCCGCTGGACGCAATCTCTTCCAGTTCGACGAACAGGAACGATTCGGCCGGCTCCGCCTCGATCCGCTCGAGCCGCAGACGGGCCGGGCGACCGAGATAGACGAGCTTTCGGCCGACCCTGAACTCAATGCAGCCGGGCTCTGTGACGGATGCGCTCACGGCGGTGAAGTCGTGTCCTCCGCCCGTAGGGAAGAAGCCGTGGTTGCGGCCGGTTCCCATGAACGGGCTGAGTGTTTCGACCATCTCCCCGACATCCGTCCAGGACAGCGCGGCGCTGCCTGTCGCTCCGGGGACTGCGTCGATCGTCGCGATCCAGTCAGACCGGGTGCGTGCGCGATAGGCCTCGCGCTCGCTCATCGGCTGGCGGCGGGGCTGATTCGTCTCTGGCGCAACTTCGCTCGAGGTGCCGATCCTGCCCACTGCGTGGGCGTAGTTCTCGAACCCGGCCTGGCGCGCCGCTTGGTCGAGCGCGTCGGCGAGCTTCATGGGCGTGGAGGCTTTGATGCGTCGGGCGAGGCGCTTGATGCCGTCGATGGTGGTTGGACGCAGGTCTTCGTGCTTCGACATGTCGATCTCCCGGTCCGCTATGCGAAGCGTCGCCCGCCCACCACTTCACGTCGGACCCGAGGGATGACCGTCGGTTCGTTCAAGACAGTGCCGATGACGGCTACGCTGCTGGCGGGCGGCATGCCCCTGTCCGGGGCCTTCCACATAAATAGGTCTCGGGTGTCGCCTTGGAAAGGGGACGGACCGGGAATTCGCCAGCGCGAGTTGTCATCCGTCGATGGCCGTCCCGGTCCCTGTTGGCTTCGCCGAGATCGGAACCCAGTCCGCATCAAAATGCAGGAGCAGCCTCGCAGACGCGGCCTGCGACATCTGGGCGAGGACGATGCGGCGATCGAGCAGGGCGGCGTATCCTTCGTCGATCGTGGTTCGGTCGACGACCTCGCCGGCCCTGCGCCCGTCCATGGCGGCGAGCATCGTTTCCGGGATGACCAGATCGTCGATGCGCATGTAGTCGCCGAGATAGCTGCCCCACCGCTCGCAGACCTCGCATCGCGCCCGGGGCGGCTCTCCAGCCGTGAGGCCGTCGGCGAATTCAACTTCGTCCGTAGAATACCGCCGGTGGGAGGCGTTGATGGTCGAGGCCGGCATCTCGGCGACCGCGCGGCGGACGCTGTCGGGCAGATGTGGTGCGCGTTCGAGCAGCAGTCGGTCCACCACGATGTGGCCGATCCTGTCGACGGATGCACCGCCCGGCTGCCCAATGGCCAGCGCGGCCTCATGCCGGCTCTTCTGGATGCTGACCGCGGGAGCGAGCGCGGCGGCGATCTCGTCAGGCGTGCCATGGAACGTCCTGATGCCCTGGAATATCGCGATGGGATGGAGCGTCGGGGACAGCCCGGAACCCATCACGCGGACATCGATGCAATCAGGGTCGAGGAATGGGACGGTGCCGGGCGTGGTGGCTGGATCGGCGCCCAACGGAGGCATGATCTCGATTTCGTCGATGCGCATGGTCGGGGGAAGGGCGAGACGTGCGAGCGTGTCGGCAAGAGACTTCTTCATGGGCTTTCCATTTTTTTGGCAAAGGTGAGGGGGTGGTTCCGATGTGATGCGTGTCTGATCCGCTACCGCTCGCCTCCCGTCCAAGTCGCTCGCAGTGGACGAGCGTTCTTGCTACGTTCGGCGCAGGAGCGTGCGATGGAAGCTGAAGAGCGACAGGATGATCCAGCGAGTGCGGAGGCGCCGCCGAAGGTCGTGAGCCAGGCGGATTTCGACGCTGCGCGCGACAGGCTGGATGCCTTCCTCGCCACCTGCGCCGACATCCACGACCATGGCCTTCAGCAGCGGCTGTGGGACGAGGCGAAGCGCATCCACGAGGAGGACGAGGGGGCGTCGTCGGTGTTCCGCCTCCTGTCGTCGATGATGTCGATGCACGCGCAGCCGGAGAACGACGCCGAGCCGTTCCACCCGATGTGGGAGATGCGCGAGACGCGTTCGATGAAGCCGTCGGATCTGCACGGCGAGCAGAACGCGATCATCGGTGCCGTCGCTGTGGACATCGCGCATCCGATGCTTCGCGCCCGTCTGGGCGACGTCGCGTTCCACAACGACCGCCGGCAAGGCCGCGCCGCGCGCGCCGCGATGGAGGCATATTGCCATCTGGCCAGGCGCCATGTCGCGGGCGAGATCGAACAGCAGTTCCCCGATCTCGACCGGACCATGCACGAGGCGCTCGAGATGATGACGCGCGCCCTGGCGCTCATGAGCAGGACCGAGAAGAAGGGACAGGTCGCCGAGACCGTCCGCAGCGCCTTCGACGTCTGCCACGCGAGCACGGTCGAGCGGTTCGATCTGTTCGGCTTCGTTGAATTTTCCGAACTCGGCATTGGCTACCGGCTCATCGATCAGGCGGAAGTCGCTCGGGTTGCCGAGCAGTTGGCCGTCGCGGCGCCGGTCGGCACCTACGCCGAGATGCTCCGTCGTCTCTGGGCGCTGGCTGCGCGGTGCCATGCGATGGCCGGGGACGAGCCCGAGGAGATGCGCTGCCTGATGGAGCGGGCCGAGGCGACGCTCCGCATGCGCGACGACTGCGCCCAGCCTTCGGCCAAGGCGCACTGGACGATGGCCGCGATCGGCGAGATGCGTCAGGTCACCGGCAGCGTCGACCGTGTGCGCGTGCTCCGTGACGAGTTGCGCCAGCTGCAGGGCGCCGCTCAGGACGAGGTCGTCTCACATAAGTGGTCGATGGATCTCGGCGAGTTGCAGGCAGCCACCGCCGAGCTGTTCCAGCAGGCACCTTTGGGGAAGGCGTTGGCGCTGCTGATTGAGATGGCCGCACCGCCGAGCGAGGCCGAGCTTCGAAAGATCGTCCTGGAGCAGGCGAAGAAGCACCCGCTCAGCAACATATTCGCCAGCGTCCACATGGATGGGCAGGGGCGGGAGGTCGCCCGTGTCGATGCGCTGAACTTCGATGCTGAGCCGGATGACGTCTGGTATCGTGCGGAGGCCGTGAAGCACATGGAGTTCGTGCTCGTCGAGCACGTCAATGGCCGCATCGAGCCGGCCCGCCGCACGCTGCTGACCAGGTTCGCGATCGCCGAGCGGCACGTCGCGCCGATCGTCGTCAACAGCCCCTTCATCCCCGCGGGCCGGGTCGAGATCATGGCCGTCGGCATCGTCCGCATGATCCAGGGCGACTACCTCTCCGCCTGCCACCTCCTGTATCCGCAGCTGGAGAACATCCTCCGGCACATCCTCGTCACGCACGGCGAGGATCCTTCGAAGATCGAACCGGACCTGCTTCAGGGCGACCGGGCGCTCGGTGCGCTGCTCGATGTCGACCGTCCCCGGCTGACCGAGATCCTCGGCGAGGACGCGGTCCACCTGATCGACATCGTCTTCAACTTCCGGCCCGGTCCGTCACTTCGCAACGAACTCGCTCACGGCAAGCTCGGGTGGGGCGCATTCCATTCGCCCTACGCGATATACGGATGCTGGTTCATCCTGTGGCTCGTCGTGCTTCCGCTTCGCCCATACTGGCGGGACGAGGTCGCTCCGCTGATCGAGAAGGCCATCTGATCCGATAGGTCGCGGGCGCCGATTTCGACATGTGATTCGTTGTGGGACGCCGGCGCTGAACATGGCGCTTGGCGGTCGGGCGGCGATCGCCTAGAAATCGCTGGAGAGGCCGTTTTCCGGCCCGTTTGCCCTCACGGAAACGAGGTGACGCTTTGTGCGTCTCCGGTGCCTCGCCGATGCAACTGCACACAGGGTTGGCGCGCCCGGAGGGATTCGAACCCCCGACCGAGGAGGTAGAAGCTCCTTGCTCTATCCAGCTGAGCTACGGGCGCGCACAAGGTTCCGTTAGCGCGGATTGATCGTCGGCGAAACGGCGATCATAAGGTCGCCATGGATCAGGGGGCAGATCAGCCGACGCGCGTCAGCGCGGGTGCGGTTGGGCGCGGGGATTTCCGCTATTTCGACATCGTCATGGTCGCGTTCGTCGTGATCCTGTTGCTGTCGAACCTGATCGGCGCGTCGAAGCGTGCGGAACTCGACCTGCCGGGGATCGGCCTATGGTCGTTCGGGGCGGGGGTGTTCTTCTTTCCCGTCAGCTACATCGTCGGCGACGTTCTGACCGAAGTCTATGGCTATGCCCGGGCGCGCCGGGTGATCTGGATGGGGTTCGGCGCGCTCGTCTTCATGGCGTTCATGGCCTGGGTCATCGTCTCGCTGCCGCCCGCGCGCAGCTGGCCGGGGCAGGCGGCCTATGAAAGTGTGTTCGGCAACACCTGGCGGATCGTCGGCGCATCGATGACCGCGTTCTGGGCGGGCGAATTCGCCAACAGCGTCGTGCTGGCACGAATGAAGCTACTGACGAAGGGGCGGTATCTGTGGATGCGCACGATCGGGTCGACGATCGTCGGGCAGGGGCTCGACAGCCTGCTGTTCTACCCGCTCGCCTTCGCCGGCACGCCCGGCTGGACGACCGATGCGATCATCCAGGTGGTACTCAGCCAGTTTATCCTGAAGACGGCGTGGGAAGCGCTGCTGACGCCCTTCACCTATGCGGTGGTCAATTTCCTGAAGCGGAAAGAGGGAATCGATGTCTTCGACGACACGACGGATTTCACGCCGTTCAAGGCGAAGGTATAGGTGCGGCGCTTACGCAACCGCCGCCAGCAGACCCTCGAACATCCGGCGGCCATCGGTGCCACCGTGCGCGGCTTCGATCTTGCGTTCCGGGTGCGGCATCATGCCGAGCACGTTGCCGGCGGCGTTGAGGATGCCGGCGATGTTGCGGGCCGATCCGTTGACGCTCTCGCCATAGCGGAACGCGACGCGGCCTTCGCCTTCCAGTCGATCGAGCGTTTCGGTGTCGGCGAAATAATTGCCGTCGTGATGCGCGACCGGCACCGACAGCCTCTCGTCGCTGCGATACTGGCTGGTGAAGATGCTCTGGCTGTTCTCGACCGTCAGCGCGACGTCGCGGCACACGAAGTCGAGGCCGGCGTTGCGCATCAGCGCACCCGGCAGCAGGCCGCTTTCGGTCAGCACCTGAAAGCCGTTGCACACGCCCAGCACCGGCACGCCACGTTCGGCCGCCTTGGTGACCGCGCCCATCACCGGCGACCGCGCCGCGATCGCGCCGCAGCGCAGATAATCGCCGTAGGAGAAGCCGCCGGGGATCGCGATCAGGTCGAGGCTGTCCGGCAGCTCGCTGTCACCGTGCCAGACCATGTGCGGGGCGCGGCCGGTAACCTCGTGGATCGCGGTCGCCAGATCGCGGTCGCAGTTCGAACCCGGGAAGACGACGACCGCGGCGCTCATTGTGCGCGCTCGATGCGGTAGTTTTCGATGACCGTGTTCGCCAGCAGCTTGCGGCACATCTCGTCGATCGCGGCGTCGCTGGTGTCGTCGGCGACGTCGAGTTCGAAGATCTTGCCCGCGCGAACCTCGCCCACGCTGCCGAAGCCGAGGCTGCCGAGCGCATGTTCGATCGCCTTGCCCTGCGGATCGAGTACGCCGGGCTTGAGCGTCACGACGATGCGAAGTTTCATCTGAACCGGGTCCCCAGGGCTGGTTTGGATTGGATGGCCGCGCCTATGCCCCCGCGCGGCATATGGGGCAAGGCTTCATCCCGCGTTTACGTTTTGGGAACACTCTCAAGGGTGGCGGCGCGTCGTCCGCGCCGGTGGGTGGAGTGGAAACGATGGCGTATCTGGCGATGGTGATGTTCGTCGCGCTCGTGGGGTTCGGGCGTGACTATTTTCACTGGTCGGGGACCCATGTGGAACTGGCGCTGTTCGCGACGTTCGTGTTCGGTGTGATTTGCGGGTTCAAGGTGAAGGGGTAGCGGGGGCGCCTCGCACGTCAGACGGAACCGGCTGCGCCGGCAACGCTGGCCGACGTGGCGAGTCGGCGATTTGCCGTCGGCAAATCGCGCGGCGCCCGTTTCCTACTTACCACGCCGCTTTCTATGGCTCTCCATGTCGAGAACGGCCGAATCGCCTTCGCCTTCCGGGAACAGGCCCAGCCGACGCGCCACTTCCTGATAGGCTTCGACCTCGCCGCCCAGATCGCGACGGAAGCGGTCCTTGTCGAGCTTTTCGCCCGAGGCCATGTCCCACAGGCGGCAGCCGTCCGGGCTGATTTCGTCGGCCAGGATGATCCGACCGTAGTCGTTGTCCCAGATGCGCCCGAATTCGAGCTTGAAGTCGACGAGGCGGATGCCGATGCCGGCGAACAGTCCGGTCAGGAAATCGTTCACGCGAATGGCCATGTCGGCCATGTCGTGCAATTCGTCCTGGCTTGCCCAGCCGAAGCACAGGACGTGTTCCTCCGAGATCATCGGATCGCCGAGCGCGTCGTCCTTGTAATAATATTCGACGATCGTGCGGGGCAGCGGCGTGCCCTCCTCGATCCCAAGGCGCTTGCTGAGCGAACCGGCGGCGACGTTGCGCACGACGACCTCGATCGGAACGATCTCAACCTGGCGAATGAGTTGTTCGCGCATGTTAAGACGGCGTATGAAGTGCGTCGGAATGCCGATCGCGCCGAGCAGGGTGAAGACATGCTCGGAAATGCGGTTGTTGAGGACGCCCTTGCCGTTGATCGTCCCCTTCTTCTGGGCGTTGAAGGCGGTCGCGTCGTCCTTGAAATACTGGATCAGCGTGCCCGGCTCAGGACCCTCGTAGAGGATCTTTGCCTTGCCTTCGTAGATCTGGCGGCGACGGGCCATCGGCAGTCCTTCAAATGCGTGCGCCCCGGCGGCGGGGGCAGCCGGGGCGGGAATGGTGGCGCCTATATCGGACGCGGGGGGCGGGTGCAATCGGCAGGGGGACGGGCGGGTATCCCACGACTGCCCTTGAATTGCAGACCGCGCGCGATGGTTCAGGTGTAAGTCACGGAATCTCGTGGTGAAGTTTCGTCCGTCCGGAGCGCCGCCGCCATGCCTGATTTTACCCGCTCAGCGGGAGAACGTCGGTGACTCGCGTAAGCCTGCAGCCGATCGCGGAGCCGGGGATGGTGGTTACCGCCGCGAGTCCGGGAATCGGTCAGGTCACGGCGCGGACGGCGGGTGGCGCGCGGGGGCCGGATGATACAGACGTCGTGGGATGCGGCGATACTGGCCGAGAGGAACCGGGCGAACGGGCGGCGTTCACCGTCGCCGATATCGACGATCGGGACGCGGTGGAGGCGGCGGCACAGGGAGCGGTCGATCGGTTCGGGCAGATCGGTACCTGGCTGCACGTCGCCGGCGTCGCGATATATGCCAAGCTCCTCGACACGCCGATGGACGAGCATGAGCGGCTGTTCCGTACCAATTACTTCGGCGTCGTCCGTGGCGCGCTGGCGGCGATCCCGCGGCTGCGCGATCCATCTCGCGTGCCTTCGCTCGGCGACAATCTTCACCGGCCGTTGCGCAGTGGCGCCGAGCGATCGGCGAACCAGAGCGGGCATCGGGTCAGCCTGTATTAGAGCGGTTTCCGGCCGATCTGCACCATCGCGACGGAGCCGATTTTGGCTTGTGGCCAGGAGCGGGGAAGGAACGGGGCTTTGCCCCCGTGACTGACGAGGGACGCCGTTACGAGGCAAAATCGGCCCGCCCCGAAGGGGTTGTGTCAGGAAGGCCGCTGGACGTCGTCCCGCCGCTTGCAGGGGGCAACCAGCCCCTGCTGCGCGCCGCTCCTCGCCAGCAGCCTTCCTGACACAATCACGATGATGCAGATCGATCGGAAACCGCTCCAGCACCGCGCGCTGTCGGGCGGCGGGCTGGCGCTGGCGGCGGGGACTGTCGTCGCGCTGCGCTGGTTGCGAGCGAACGGAAGGTGATCGACCAGCGCGGGACATCCATCGGCGCGATGCTGTGCTCCCACACATGCCGCGCCTCTCCCGACAGATGATAGACCGACCGCTGTAAGAGCGGCGCATTGGCGCGGGTAAATCGACCAACGTTTCGCTTGCGCAGTCGCAGCGTGGTCGAGGCGCCGAGCGAGATGCCCACGACATGCTCGAACACCGGCCGGTCGCGATGCCAGCCGATGCCGGCGCCGGGGTCGTAGCGAAGGAGCAGGGCCTGAACGAGGTCGTCGGCCGCCAGCCCCGCGAAGGCGGCGGCGCGCCGGCGGATCGGCAGGAGCCATTCAGGCAGCGGCTCGGTCGGCGCGAAGTCGCCGGTCGCGAAGTCATAGGACCAGCCGAAGGACGCGGTCAGCCGCTTACCGGTCCATTGCTGGAAGCGGAACGGTGTGAGCGGCGCCGCGTCGATCCGGGCGATCAGGTCGGCTTCTTCCGCGAGCGAGATCAAGTCCGGGTCATAAGCCAGGCCCGGGACAAGCGGCGGGGCGGCGAAAAGATCGGACTGGGCGTAAGGCTCTGACATCGGGCAGATATAGTGCCTGCCGCCGGGACGTTCAGAAGCTCGGCTGATCCGCGTCGCCGTCCCCGACCGGATGGTGGATTCCGCATTCGGTCTTGTCCCACCCGCGCCAGCGACCGGCTCGCGGGTCTTCGCCCGGCTTGACCTTGCTGGTGCAGGGCGAGCAGCCGATCGACGCATAGCCTTCCGCCTCCAGCGGATGGCGGGCTAGCTCGTGCTTGGCGAAATAGGCGTCGAGCCGCGCCTTGTCCCAATCGGCCAGCGGGTTGAGCTTCAGCCGGCCTTCGTCCTCCTCGAACCGCGGCAGCGCGCGGCGGGTGCCGGACTGAAACCCTTTGCGGCCCGAAATCCACGCATCGAAGGGGGCGAGCGCGCGGCGGAGCGGTTCGACCTTGCGGATGTCGCAGCAGCCGTCGGGATCGTAGGACCAGCGCAGGCCCGTCGCGTCCTTGGCCGCGAGCAGGTACGGATCGGGGCGATAGACGCGTAGATCGGTGAAGCCGAGTTGTTCGGCGAGTTCATCCCGGTACTGAAGCGTGGCCCCGAACATCTTCTGCGTATTGGTGAAAATCACTGGAACGCTGCGATCGACCTGCGCGATCATATGCAGCAGCACCGCCGATTCGGTACCGAACGACGACACGGCGGCGATGCGCCCCTTCAGCTCGCCTTCGATCAGCTCACCGAGCAGATCCCGCGTCTCGACGCCGGCAAAGCGCGCTTCGTAGGCAGCAGCATCGGCGGCGGTGAAGGCGGGGCGCACGTCGATCATGTCGAGCGTGCGGGCGGCGTTAGCCATGGCGCAGCCTCCACACGGGCGCGCGGTCGTCGGCAGCGCGCTGATAGACTGCCGAATAGCGGTCGAGCGCGCGTTGCAGCGCAGCGGCATCGATCGGCGCTTCGGGCGCGAAGCTGTCGAAGCCGCAGCGGCGCATCAGCGGGATCTGGTCGACCAGCACGTCGCCCTGCGCCCGCAATTCGCCTGTGTAGCCTGCCTCGCGCAAAATCCGCGCGGTCGAATAGCCGCGGCCGTCGCGGTATCCGGGGAAGGCGACCTCGACCAGCTTCAGCTTCGCGAGATAAGGCAACAGGACGCGCACGTCGTCGCCCGATTCGACGCGCACCGCATGTGCGTCGTCCTGGCCGACGAAGGCGTCGAGCGTCACCGCCGGCTCCTCATGCGCAGCATCGTCGCGATAGCGCAGCAGCTCAGCCATAGATCGCCTCCTTGAACGGCTCCATGCCGAGCCGGCGATAGGTATCGAGGAAACGTTCGCCGGTCTGCCGCTGCGCGAGATAGACGTCGGTGACCTTCTCGATCGCGTCGACCACGCCGTCCTCGTCGAAGCCGGGACCAGTGATCTTGGCCAGACTCACGTCTTCCGCGCCGGAACCGCCGAGCAGGAGCTGATAGTTCTCGATGCCCTTCTTATCGACGCCCAGAATGCCGATGTGGCCGGCGTGATGGTGGCCGCAGGCGTTGATGCAGCCCGAAATCTTCAGCTTCAGTTCGCCGAGTTGCTGCTGGCGCCCGGCCTGACCGAACCGCGTCGCTATCTTCTGCGCGACCGGGATCGAGCGCGCATTGGCGAGCGCGCAATAATCGAGGCCGGGGCAGGCGATGATGTCGCTGATCAGGTCGAGGTTCGCCTCGGCCAGATCGGCCTCGCGCAGCACGGTCCAGATCGCGTGCAGGTCGCGCGCAGCGACGTGGGGCAGGACGATGTTCTGGGCGTGGGTGACGCGGAGTTCGTCGAAGCTGTAGCGTTCGGCCAGGTCGGCCATGACGTCGATCTGGTCGGCAGACGCGTCACCTGGGATGCCGCCGATCGGCTTCAGGCTGATCGTGACGATGCTGTAGCCCGGCTGCTTGTGCGCAGACACGTTCTGATCGACCCAGACTGCGAAGTCGGGGTCGGTCCGGTCGATCTGCGTCGGTAGGCCCTGTTCGAACGCCGGCGCTCCGAACATCTCGGTGATCCGCTCCAGTTCGGCGGCGGGCGGATCGAGATCGAGCGGCTTCAGCCCTTCATGCTCCTCGGCGACCTGACGGGCATATTCCTCGGCGCCCAGCGCGTGGATCAGAATCTTGATCCGCGCCTTGTAGATGTTGTCGCGGCGGCCGTGGCGATTGTAGACGCGCAGGCATGCTTCCAGATACGACAGAAGCTGAGCAGCCGGCACGAAGCTGTTGATTTCCGGTGCGATCATCGGCGTGCGACCCATGCCGCCCCCGGCGAACACGCGTGCGCCGATCTGGCCGTTCCGCGTCACCAGCTGGAT
Source organism: uncultured Sphingomonas sp. (assembly GCA_913776045.1). GTDB lineage: Bacteria > Pseudomonadota > Alphaproteobacteria > Sphingomonadales > Sphingomonadaceae > Sphingomonas. The sequence goes on along the minus strand of CAJYOI010000041.1, from coordinate 120,270 downwards.
GCCGATGTCGTGCAGGCGCATCGCCGCGCGGTCGGTGTCGGACGCAATGACCGCGATCTTGAACTTGCGCGGCAGGTAGGTAAATTCGGGGTGGAAGGTGCTCCACTGGCGCAGCAGCTCGGCCCAGGGACGCGGGTCGGTGACTTCATCCGCGGCGGCGCCGGCGAACTGGTCGGACGAAATGTTGCGGATGCAATTGCCGCTCGTCTGGATGGCGTGCATCTGCGCCGTTGCCAGCTCGGCGAGAATATCGGGCGCGTCTTCCAATTTTATCCAGTTGAACTGGATGTTCTGTCGCGTGGTGAAGTGGCCGTACCCGCGGTCGTATTTGCGCGCGATATGGCCAAGCATCCGCATCTGGCGGCTGTCGAGCGTGCCATAGGGCACCGCCACGCGCAGCATGTACGCGTGGAGTTGCAGATACAGGCCGTTCATCAGCCGCAGCGGTTTGAACTGATCCTCGCTCAGCGCGCCCGACAGGCGGCGTTGCACCTGGTCGCGGAATTCCTCGACGCGAGTGTCGACCATGGCCTGGTCATATTGATCGTAGCGGTACATCAGATGATCCAGTCCCCCGCCGACGGATCGGCGGGCTTGAGCGTCAGGTCCGGGCGTACGGTCGGGCCGAGCGCGCGGATGCGGTCCTTGATGTGGGCGGGGCGGGGGCCTTCGGGCGTGGTGGTCGCGTCGATTACGTACGGCCCGGTCACGCGGCGCGCACCTTCCTCGGCCCGCGCGATGCTATCGCCACCATCCGCGACATCCGTCGCATCCTCCACGTGGCGCGACCAGTCCCGGCCGGTCCACCAGACAACGTCGCCGCTGGCAAGATCGTTTCCGGTCAATAGCTTCACGCGAAAACCTCCGCCTGGGCGGCAAGTTTGCCGAGGCGGTCGTCGGCGTCGGCCAGCAAGACGACTTCGCCGACGACGAAGATCGCCGGACTGCCGACCTTCTCGCGCGCCACCATGTCGCCGAGGTCGGCGAGCAGCGTCCGTAGCGCGCGGTGACCGCTCAGCGTGCCCTTTTCGAGCACCGCGACCGGCATGTCGGGAGCGACGCCATCGGCCATCAGCTTGTCGGCGATATCGGTGCAGGTCGCGACGCCCATGTAGATGACGAGCGTGCGTCCCTTGCCGGCAAGGCCCGACCAATCCTGGTCCTTCAACCCCCTGCACTGGCCCGCGACGAAGCTGACAACCGACGACCAGTCGCGGTGGGTGAGCGGCAGCATCGCTTCCGCCGCGCAGCCCAGTGCCGCGGAGACACCGGGAATGACCTCGACCGGCAGCCCGGCTTCGCGAACCGCCTCGACCTCTTCGCCGCCGCGGCCGAAGATGAAGGGGTCACCGCCCTTCAGCCGGACGACGACCTGGCCGAGACGTACGTGCGCGACGATCAGGGCGTTGATGCCCTCCTGCGGCAGGGTGTGTCGGTTGCGCCGCTTGGCGACCGAGATGCGGTGCGCCTCGGGCGGCGAGATGTCGAGCACGCGTGGGTCGATCAGGCCGTCGTGAACGACGACATCGGCCGACTTCAGCGCTTCGACGGCGCGGACGGTCAGCAGGCCGGGATCACCCGGGCCGGCACCGACCAGGATGACGCGCCCGCGGGCGGTGGGATCGAGAAGGGTCGCCATGGTGTCCGGCGAGATGGGCCGGACAGGCTGACCCCGCAAACCAGCGATGCTTGGGGTAGGGGAAGGAAAGTTTGTCCGCTGCGGATGGATCAGCGATCGCCGTCGATATCGCGCAACCCGATGCCAATGCTGGCGCGCGCCTGTCCGGCCTCGTTGCTCGCCACCGGATAGGCGCAATAGTCCGCCGCATAGTACGCCGCCGGCCGGTGGTTGCCCGACCAGCCTATGCCGCCGAACGGCGCGTTCGATGCAGCGCCGTTGGTCGGGCGGTTCCAGTTGATGATGCCGGCGCGGATGTTCGCCCAGAAGGCGTCGTACAGCTTCGGGTCCTGGCTGATCAGCGAGGCGGACAGGCCATAGCGGGTGGCGTTGGCCTCGTGCAGCGCTTCCTCGAAGGTCTTGACCCGCACGACCTGCAGGATCGGACCGAACAGTTCGACGTCTGGCCGCTCGCGTGCGCCGGTCATGTCGATGATGGAGGGGGTGAGGAACGGCCGGTCGGCGATCGGGCGTTCGAGGTGTTTCAGCGGGCGCCCGCCCATCGTCATCAGCGCCAGAAAGCTTTCGGTCAGCATGTCGGCGGTGTCGTTGTCGATCACCGGCCCCATGAACGGCGCAGGGTCGGCATGCGGGTCGCCGACGATCATCCGGCGGCAGAGCTTGTCGACCTCCGCAATCAACGCGTCGGCGATGCTTTCGTCAACGATCAGCCGCCGCCCGGCGGTGCAGCGCTGGCCCGACGTCGTATACGCCGACTGCACGACCAGCACGGCGGCAGAATAGAGGTCGGGTTGGTTCCAGACGACGATCGGGTTGTTGCCGCCCATTTCCAGCGCCAGGATCTTCTCCGGCCGGTCGGCGTAGAGCCGGTTGAGCGCAAGACCCGTCCGCGCCGACCCGGTGAACAGCAGCCCGTCGATCCCGTCATGCGCGGCAAGCGCCTTGCCCTCGTCCGCGCCGCCGACGATCAGCCGCACGCAACCCTCCGGCACGCCGGCGGCATGATAGCATTGGATCAGGAATTCGCCGACCGCAGGGGTCTTTTCCGACGGCTTGAACACCACCGCATTGCCCGCCAGCAGCGCCGGCACGATGTGGCCGTTGGGCAGGTGCGCGGGGAAGTTGTAGGGCCCCAAAACGGCCAGCACGCCATGCGGCTTGTGGCGCAGCGCCATCCGCGCGTTCATCGGCGTTTCGCTGCGGCGCTGGCCGGTGCGTTCGGAATAGGCGGTGACGGAAATGTCGACCTTGGCGATAACCGCCTCGACTTCGGTTCGCGCGTCCCACAACGGCTTGCCGGTTTCGCGCGCGATCAGGTCGGTCATCGCATCGGCACGCTGGCGCACGACATTGGCGAAACGGCGCAGCGTTTCGATGCGATAGGCGAGCGGCTGCGACGCCCAGGCCGGCCAGCTTTCGCGCGCGCGGGCGACCTCGGTATCGACGTCATCGGGCATCCGCCGCCACAGCATCGCGCCGGTCGCCGGCTCGGTGGAAATGATTTCTTGCCCCGCCATGGCGCGTTACCTGCCGGGAAAGCGTCGCCTTGCCAAGGGGGCGTCAGGCGAGAGCGTCGCCCATCTCGCGGATTTCCCGGAGCTTCGCGTGAAACGGCGCCCAGTCGTCGCGCGTGTCGATTGCCGACCAGAGCGTCTCGACCTCGTCAATCAGCATCGAACAGGGCTCAGCCGACCAATAGGCGTGGCTTCGGTCCTTGCGCGGGCGGTACGGCTCCAGCGCCGCGCGCGCAGCGGCAAAGGGCTCGTCGTAGCGCTCGGGCAAACGGCCGCCGAACGCATCGAAGAAGAAGCGGTCGATCGGCGTGTCGGTCGCGCGCAGCGCGGGTTCCAGCGCCTGAACCAGTGCGCGATCCTCGGCGTCGCCGCGCGGCATGACGCCAAGCCGCCAGAGCAGTGCCCGGGTCACCTCGGTCTGGTAAAGGTCGGCAAACGCCTCGATCGCTTCGATCAGCGGTTCGGCATCGACCAATATGCGCAGGGACACCGCCAACTGCATGACGTCCCAATGGATCGCTTCGGGTTGGCGACCGAAGGCGTAGAGACCGGCGTGGTCGAAATAGGCGGCGACATGGCCCGGATCCCACGTCGGGGTAAACCGCCACGGGCCGTAATCGAAGCTTTCGCCGGTCACGTTGATGTTGTCGGTGTTAAGCACGCCGTGGACGAAGCCCGCCGCCATGTAGCGCGCCGCCAGCCGCGCCGCGCGAGCCACGACATTCCGGAGCAGCCGCACCGGATCGCCCGGTGCGTCGTCGTGAAGGTTGACCAGGACATAGTCGACCAGTCGCGCCATGTTCTCCGCATCGCGCAGATAGGCGAGCCGCTGGAAGGTGCCGATGCGGATATGGCCGTGGCTGAGCCGCACCAGCACCGCCGACCGCGTCGGGGAAGGCTCGTCGCCGCGCTCCAGTGCCTCGCCCGTTTCGATCAATGAGAAACTGCGTGAGGTTTCGACGCCAAGTGCCTGCAACATCTCGGTTGCTAGTATTTCGCGCACACCGCCCTTCAGCGTCAGTCGACCGTCGCCGAACCGGCTCCACGGCGTCTGGCCCGAGCCCTTGGTGCCGAGATCCATCAGCCGTCTGCGGTCGTCCTTCAGCTGCGCGAACAGGAAGCCGCGGCCGTCACCGATATCGGGGTTGTAAGTGCGGAACTGATGGCCGTGGTAGCGTAGCGCCAGCGGCGCTGCGAGGCTGCCGGGCAGGGGCGCGAACCGGCCGAAATGGCGCACCCACTCTTCGTTGCTCAAGCCCTCAAGCCCGACCTCTGCCGCCGCCCGGTCGTTGCGGAACCGTAGAATGGTCTGCGGAAATTCCGCCGCGGTCACGGAATCGTAGAATTCGTCGCCCAGGTTTAGGATCGCGCGCGACGGTTGCAGTCTGCTGGCCATGCGTGGATATGGGTGGCCATGGTCAGTGAGCGCAACCGTCCCTATGCCGATGCCTATTGGGAATCGCGCGATGGCCTGAGATTGCACTATCGCGATTATGCCGGCGGTGCCGATGGCCGCCCGCCGATCCTGTGCCTGCCCGGCCTCACCCGCAACGCCCGCGACTATGCGACGGTCGCCGAGCGGCTCGCACCCGACTGGCGCGTGCTGGCGATCGATTTCCGCGGCCGCGGCGAGAGCCAGGCGGCGAAGGATCCGATGAGCTACGTCCCTCTGACCTACCTTCAGGACATCGAGGCGCTGCTGGAAGATCAGAAGATCGACCGCTTCGTCGCCTTCGGCACGTCGCTGGGCGGGATCGTGACGATGCTGCTCGCTTCGGTCGAGCGCACCCGCATCGCGGGCACGCTGCTGAACGATGTCGGGCCGGAGATCGAGGCCGCCGGATTGTCGCGCATTCGCGGCTATGTCGGCAAGAATACATGGCATCCGACGTGGCTGCACGCCGCCCGCGCGTTGGCGGACGCGAATGCGGACGTCTACCCCGACTATACGATCGAGGCGTGGCTCGCGATGGCGAAGCGATTGTACCGGCTGAATTCCGCCGGTCGGATCGTGCTCGATTACGACATGCGCATCGCCGAGCCGTTCCGCGTACCGGGGAACGAGGCGGGGCCGGACATGTGGCGCACGCTCGATGCGCTCGCCGGGCGTCCGGCGCTGGTCCTGCGCGGCGAGCGTTCGGACATCCTGTCGGAGAAGACCGCCGACGCGATGGCTTTGCGCCTAGGCGGCCGGGCGGAGGTCGTGACGGTGCCCGCGGTCGGCCATGCGCCGACGCTGGACGAACCCACATCGATCAGGGCGATATCGCGTTTGCTTGGCAAGGTCCTGGAACCCGCACCCGTCTGATTCTTTGTCCCCCGACACCTTGGGAGACCGTGAATGACTGATGCGTCCGACGCGCATACCGCCATGACGTCACTGAAAGGACGGCGGATCGTCGTCACCGGCGGCACCACCGGCATCGGCCGCGCCATCGCCGTGCTGCTGGCGTCGGAAGGCGCGAAGCTCCACATCTGCGGGCGTGACCCCCAGCATCTTCAGGACGCACTCGACCGCATTGCGCAAGTCGGCGACGGGCAGGGGACAAGCATCGACCTGGCCGAGGACGGTGCGGTGCCGCGCTACTTCGACGACGCGGTCGCGGCGCTCGGCGGGCTCGACGTCGCGGTCATCAACGCGGCGATCGGGGCCGAGGGGCTGACCGACATGAGCGCGGACGATTTGCGCTATGCCATCGCCACCGATTTCACCGCCTATCTGACCAGCGCGCACGCCGCGATCGAGAAGGGCGCGACCGATCTGATCCTGATCGGATCGATGTCGGCACATGTCCTGGGGCCGGGATCGACCGTCTATGCCGGAATCAAGGCAGGAATCGCCGGCTTTGCCGAAGCGCTTCGCCGCGAAGTCGGGCCTAAGGGCGTCCGCGTGTCGCTGCTCGAGCCGGGAAAGGCCGGTTCTGACATGCAGTTGCCCGACATCTCGGCCGAGGAGCAGCGGCGGATGATCCGCGATCAGACGATGCTGCGCGCCGAGGACATCGCGGTCGGCGTCCATTATATCCTGACGCAACCGCAACGCACCGTCGTCCAGCAACTGACGATCGTGCCCCGCGATCAGGAGGGCGAATGAACTTCCCGACCGACCGGCTGGTCTTCACCCCTGCCGACATCGACCTGAGCCGCTCGCCTCTACGAAATTACTTCGACGCCGAAACCTATGTGCTGGGCGCCTTCAATCCGGGGTTGACGCGTTTGGCGAACGGTAACCTGCTGCTGATGGTCCGCGTGGCGGAGGCGTTGCGCAACCCCATCCACGACGGGCATATCCATGCGATCCGCTGGGCGGACGGCAGCTATGGGCTCGATGCCTGGCCGCTCGAACATGTCGATACCAAGGATCCGCGCAAGTTCATGATGCGCGCCGCGGGGTGGAAGGTCATGGCGCTGACCTCGCTCAGCTGGCTGCTGCCGGTCGAAATGTCGCCCGACGGGCTGGAGGTGATCGCGATCCATTACGATCGCGCAATCGAGCCGCGCGCCGCATACCAATGCTATGGCGTCGAGGATGCGCGGATCAGCCGGGTCGGCGATCGCTATCTGATGACGACCTGCTCGGTGAGCCCGGAGCGGCATTCGACGACGCTCTACACCTCCGAGGACGCGCTCGACTGGACGCTGGAGGGGATCGTCCTCGACCATCAGAACAAGGACATGCTTATCTTCGAGGGTCAGCCGCAGGGTAAATATTGGGCGCAGACCCGGCCGCTCGGCGACCTGTATTTCGCCTATCCGCCGGGCAGCGAGTGGCGAGCCGGGCCGTCGATCAACCTCGCGACGTCGCCCGATGCGCTGCACTGGAAGCCGTATGATGCGCCGGGCATCCGACCCCATGCCGCCACGCTGGCGACCGCGCGGATGGGGGGCGGCACGCCGCCGATCCTGACCGATCGCGGCTGGCTCACATTGTGGCATGGCGTCGAGCCGTCGGGTGTCGTCGGCATCTATCGCACCTATTGGTCGATTCTCGACCGCGACGATCCCTCGAAGACTGTTGCCACCGAACATACGCCGCTGCTCGAACCTGCGCCGGCGCTGACCGACCCGATCCGCGACCTGATGTACCTCGACAACGTCGTCTTCACGACCGGCATCGCGGACGGCGGCGATCATTACGTCGTCGCGAGCGGCGAGGCGGATCTGGCGTGCCGGATCACCCATATCCCCAAGGAGGTGTTCGCTGGCTGACCCCCTGATCGTCAGTGCGGTGTTCGGGCACGAGGACGCAGCCGTTCTCGACGGCCTGCGTCGCGCGCACTTCCCGCCGGAGCGCAATCAGTTGGCTGCGCATCTGACGCTGTTCCACCACTTGCCGCCCTCGGTCGCCGATGAACTGAAACACCGCCTGATTGGTCTGACCCGCGGCGCCCCGGCGCCGCAGGCGTGGTTGGGCGGCGTGATGTCGCTCGGCCGCGGCACCGCCTTCCGCGTCGAATCACCCGAACTGGAAGGGATCCGCGCCGAGCTGGCGTCTGCCTTCGCGCCGCTGCTGACGCCGCAGGATCGGGCCGGCTGGCGCCCGCACGTCACCATCCAGAACAAGGTCGCCTCGACCGAGGCTAAGGCGTTGCAGACGCAACTGTCCGCGGATTTCCTACGTCGGCCGCTTCACATCAAGGGTCTGGCGAGCTGGTGGTATCGTGGCGGTCCGTGGGAACGACATTCGTTGCACAACTTCGCTTGACCGCCGCGCGGCGGCGACCTATTGGGCGCGCCTCACGGAGCTGGGCGGAGTAGCTCAGCTGGTTAGAGCAGCGGAATCATAATCCGCGTGTCGGGGGTTCAAGTCCCTCCTCCGCTACCACCGGCTCCGTGATATTCCCCCTCAATCGATCAGCGGTTTCGCGGCCACCGGCTTGCCTGCGCCCAGCGCGTCCAGGCGGCCCATCTGGGTCGCTGCGTCCCCCACCACCACGTAGGTCATGCGGTCGACCGGCCAGTAGCGTTGCGCCAGCCCGCGGATGCGCTCCACGGTCATGCCGTCGAGCACCGCGGCTTCGCGCAACGGATAATCGACGGGCAGGCCATAATCGCCGATCAGGGCGAGCATATCGAGCTTGTCGATCAGCTGTTCGAACTGGAACGCGCGGGCTTTCGACAGAGATGTCTTGGTCAGCGCCAGATCCTCGGCGGTGAAAGTCGTCGGATAGTCGGCGACGATCTTGCGGGCGAGGCTGGCTGCCTCGAGCGTCACGTTGGCGCGAACCGGGCTCGACAGCGTCCAGCGGCCTTCGGTGCGCCAGCCCTGCTGGCCCGATCGGATGCCGTAGGTGTAGCCCTTGCCCTCGCGCACTTCCTGCGTCAGCCGCGAGGCGAAACCGCCGCCGCCGAGAAAGTAGTTGGCGACCTGGAGCGGATAATAATCGGCATCGCCGCGGCGGACGGTCGGGGTCGAGAACATCAGGAGCGACTGTTTCGCGTCGGGCACGTCGTAGAAGAACAGACGGGCCGCGTCGGGCTTGGCCGCCTCCGGCAACGCCGCGAGCGCGGCCGGCGCGGTCGTCCAGGCCGTCGCGAGCGGGACGAGGGCGGCGGTCGTCTGCGCCTGCGTCACCGCCCCGGCGACCCGGAAGCGTGCGGTACGGGGGGACAGGCGGCCATAGGCGGCCTTCAGGTCAGCCAGCGTCAGCGCCGTGACCGATTCGGGCGTGCCGAGAATGTCCTGCGCCAGCAGCGAGCCCTGCGGGTAGCTGACGACATTCGTCACCCGCGCGGCCAGCGCCTGCGGGTCGGACTTGTTGTCCGCGATCCGCGCGGTCACCGCAGCCTTCGCCAGCGCGAGTTCGTTCGCGTCCCAGCGTGGTTCGAGCAGGATCTCGCGGAACAGCGCCATCGTCGTGTCGTAGTTACGCGCCAGCGTCGTGCCCGACACGATCAGCCGTTCGTGATCGACACTCGCGTCGATCCGCGCGCCGAGCGCCTGCAATGCCTTTTCGAGCTCGGCGGGCGTGCGGCGTGCGGTGCCGCGGGTGAGCATGCGGGCGAGCAGAGTCGCCGTCCCCGGTTTTGCCCCGCCGTCGAGGCGCTGGCCGCCGTCGACCGACAGGGTGAAGCGTACGACGGGCAGTTCGCTATCCTCGATCCCCGACACCGCGATACCGTTAGCGGCGGTCGCCTGCCACGGGGTGGGCGGCGTGACGGTCGGCGTGGGGCCGAACGGCGGTTCCTGGGTTCGGTCGATCTTCGACGGGGTGCGCGTATAGGCGGTGCGCCCCGCGTTCTGGTCGATCGCGGCCTCCGCCCCCTGGACGATCGGTTCGGTGATCGGCGTCACCATCGCAGCTCCGGTGAGCGCGAGCGCAGCGTTGCCCTTCGGCACCGCGCTGACCGACACGGTCGGGCGCTGATAGAAATAGCGGCGGAACACGCGGTCGATGTCGGCGGGCGTCAGCGCGCGCAGGCGGGTGAGATAGGTGTCGAGGAAGTCGGGATCGCCCGTCTGCGCCTCGTAGCGCGCAATCGTCGTCGCCTTGCCGTCGACGTCGCCCAACTGGCTGTAGATCGCCGCCTCGCGCAGCGTCTTCACGCGCGCAAGCGCCGCCGGATCGACGCGGAACTGTGCCAGACCCTGGTCGACCGCCGCCTTCACCTGGTCGAGCGTGACGTTCGGGAAAGCGCGGACGGCGAGTACCGATTCACCCGCGATCTCGCTATCCCAATTGCCGATATCGACCCGGTCGGTCAGCTTCTTGTCCTCGACGAGCAGCTTGGTCAGCGGCGCCTCACGGCCCTCGGTCAGCAGGTCGCCCAGCATTTCTATCGCGACGGCATCGGGATCGGCGACGCCGACCGTCGGCCATGCGATGCTGAGCTGCGGCAGCTTGGCATAGCTATCCTCATAGGCGAGCGATTTCGACGCGGTCAGCGCGACCGGCTGTGGCTTCGGGCGCGAAGCGGGGGCGCCGCGGGCGATCTCGCCGAAATATTTCTCGACCCATGCCTTGGCCTGTGCAGGATCGAAATCGCCCGCGATCGTCAGCGTCGAATTGTTCGGCGTGTACCAGCGGCGGTAGAAATCCTGCACGTCGCCCAGCTGCGCGGCGTCCAGATCCTTCATCGATCCGATGACCTGCCAGCGATACGGATGCCCTGCCGGGTACATCGCCTCGTCCAGCAGCTCGCGGGCATGGCCGTAGGGGCGGTTGTCGACCGACTGGCGCTTCTCGTTCTTGACGACCTGCTTCTCCTTTTCGAGCACGGCCGGCGTCACCGTCTTGATGAAGAAGCCGAGCTTGTCCGCCTCCGCCCAGATCATCTTTTCCAGCGCGTCATTGGGGACTTCCTGGTTGTACACGGTCCAGTCCCGGCTGGTGCTGCCGTTGGCGCCGGTCCCGCCGACACGCGCCGACAATTTGTCGAGCCCGCCGGGGCCGAGGTTTTCGGAATTCAGGAAGAACAGATGCTCGAACATATGCGCAAAGCCGGTGCGCCCGGTGACTTCGCGCGACGACCCGACATGCGCGGCGAGCACCACCGCGACGACCGGGTCGGATCGGTCGATGTGGAAGATGACCTTCAGCCCGTTGGGCAGCGTGTAGCTGGTCGTCGGCAGCACCTTCTGCGCCGCCGGGCGGGCGGTCCGCGCGAACGCGGGCTGGGTGAGCGCGCTGGTGAGTGCAAGTGCGGCCAGCAGGCCGGTGCGTCCGATCGACATAGGTCCCCCCGAGGTAATTTTATCGGGAGGTTAGGGGGCTTGGAGGGAGAGGACAACGGCCGTTGAAAATCCTTCCCTGCAAAGGAAGGATCGGGGGTTACCCGACCGGAATTCCCGGCAGCGACTTCGACGTGCGGATGGTCAGCGAAGTCTTCACATGGCTGACATTCGGCGCCGGGGTCAGCTGCGTCGTCAGCAGTTCCTGGAAACTGCGCAGATCGGTCGCCACGATTTTCAGGATGAAGTCGATCTCGCCATTCAGCATGTGACATTCGCGGACCTCGGGGATCGTCGCGACATGCTGTTCGAACGCGGTCAGGTCGGCCTCCGCCTGGCTTTTCAGGCTGACCATCGCGAAGACGGTGATGGTGTAGCCCAGGCTCGCAGGGTCGAGCGCGGCGTGATAGCCCTGTATCGCACCGGCCTCTTCCAGCGCACGCACGCGGCGCAGGCAGGGCGGGGCGGTCAGCCCGACGCGCTCCGCCAGATCGACATTCGTCATCCGCCCGTCTTCCTGCAGAAGACCCAAAATCTGCCGATCAATACGATCGAACGCCATAGCCGCCCCATTTATTCTATCATTCGTTCCCGCTACGATAAGATTATTACGCCGGAACGCAATTGTCTCACATTCGGACGACCGCAAAATGTGCCTGAATTCGCTGTTTCCTTTCGCGACTCGGGGGAGTTAAAGATTCCTTACTCCCGCCGCCGACGCGCCGGGACGGGGATAGGCTTCTTTGCGCTTCGACGACCTTCTCGGCACAGTACGGACCATCGACCTGACGAGCCCATCGGCTGCGCAGGCCGCGTGGCGCCAGATCGTCGATCTGGTCGGTCGCGGCCGGGCACCGGCCGACGACTGGGCGCTGTCGACGCTGGCGAGCATTCGTAAGCGCGTGCCACTCGTGGCGCGGGCGGCAAGTGCGCGCGGGTTGTACGGTGCAAGCGTGCCCGCGGTGCTGGTACGGTTGCTGGCAACCGACGATATCGCGGTCGCGGCGCCGGTCCTGCGGTTCGCGACGCTGACCGATCAGGAGTGGACCGATCTGTTGCCGGCGCTGTCGCCCGCCGCGCGCGCCATCCTGCGCCACCGTCGTGACCTGAGCGGGACCGTGCAGCGCGGGCTGGAGAGCTTCGGGTCGGTCGATTTCGTGTTGTCGGGCGAAACCCGGGCGAACGCGCCGGTGGCGGCGGCGGTCGTCGAACAGCCGTCGCAGGTCGAACCTGCGCCTGAGCCTGCCGCGGAGCCGACGCCTGGGATCACTGAAGAAAGCGGCGCATTCCTGTCGCTCGGCGCCATTGCCAAGTCGCTGCCGATCGTTGCCGAGGCGCGGCGTCGCGAGAACGATAACGAGGCGCCGGTTTCAGACGGCGGGGTGTTCCGCATCGCCGACGTCGTCGCCCGCATCGAAGCCTTTCAGAAGCGTCAGGACGAACAGCCGCGCCCGAGTGCCGCGCCAAGCCTGCCGCTGCGCGAGGCGTTCCGCTTCGAAACCGATCCGACGGGCATGATCCGCTGGGTCGAGGGTACGTCGCGCGAGGCGATTCTCGGCACCTCCATCGCCGCGCCTGCGCGTCCCGCGCAGCCCGGCGTCGACGGCATCGCCGCCGGCGCCTTCCGCCGTCGCGCGCGCTTTGCCGATGCGCATCTGATCGTCGGCGGCGCGGGCGAGGCGTCGGGGCGCTGGCTGATGACCGCCATGCCGCTGTTCGATGCCGCCAGCGGTCGCTTCACCGGCTATCGTGGCAGCGCACGCCGTCCGCAGCGCCATGAGTCGCCGACGCCCGTACCCGCCGTCGCGCCGGCGCCGGCCGCGGATTCACTGCGTCAGCTGGTCCACGAACTGCGCACCCCGACCAATGCGATCGCCGGTTTCTCCGAGATGATCGAGTGCGAGATGCTCGGGCCGGTCGAACCGGTGTATCGCGAACAGGCCGCGACGATGCGCGACGATGCGCACCGCCTGCTCTCGGCGATCGACGACGTCGATGTTGCGGCACGGGTCGCCGGCGGCGCGCTGCCGCTCGATCCCGAGCCGATCGCGGTCGCGCCGACGCTCCATCGCCTGGCCGCCGACCTGCACCTGCTTGCCGAGTCGCGCGGCGCGCCGGTGCCGGTCATCGCCGACGAACTGACAGTGCTGGCCGATGTGCGCGCGCTCGACCGGATCCTGTCGCGGCTGCTCGGCACCGCGATCGGCGCCGCGACGATGGGGGAGGAAATTGCGGTCCATGCCGATGCCGAAGCCGGTGGCCGCGTCGCTATCTCGGTCACCCGCCCAAATGCGTTCGATGCCTATCCGGGGGACCGCATCCTGTCGGTCGATGACGAGGATAGCCCGGCAAGCCTGCTCGGCGTCGGCTTCTCGCTGCGCCTCGTCCGCAATCTGACGCGCGCGATCGGCGGCGCGTTCGACATCGGCGACCGCGCGATGACGCTCCACCTGCCGGCGGTCGAGGACGACGAGATGGGGCATACCGCTTCGTCGTAACCCGCGCTAACACGGGCGGGATGACGTTTCGCCCGCCCGTGCCGACGCCCGACCGCCATGCGCGCTGGCCTGCCGATTTCGGACAGCGCTTCACGATCTTCGTCGATACCGAGGAAGAATTCGACTGGGCGCAGCCCTTCTCGCGCGATCATCGCTCGGTAACCGCGACCGCGGCGATCCCCGCCGCCACGCGGCGCTTCGCCGATCTGGGCGCGGGGCTGACGTTTCTGGTCGATCACCCGGTCGCGACCGATCCGCTGAGCATCGATGCGATCGGCGAGGCGTTAAGCGTCGAGACGTCGGCGGTCGGCAGCCAGCTGCATCCCTGGGTCACTCCGCCCTTCGACGAAGCCGTGAACGTCGCCAACAGCTATCCCGGCAATCTGTCGGCCGATCTGGAGGCGGCAAAGCTCGATGCGCTGGGGGCGGCGATCGTCGCGGCGTTCGGAACGGTACCCCGCATCTATCGCGCGGGACGCTATGGCATCGGGCCGAACACGCTGCGGCTGCTGGCCGATCGGGGCTATGCGATCGACAGCTCGATGCGCGCGCGGTTCGATTATTCCCAGCAAGGCGGGCCCGATTTTTCTTCCATCGGCAATGATGCGTTCGTGACGGGCGAAGGCGACGTGGTCGAACTGCCGCTGACGACGGTCGACACCGGCGCGCTGCGATCGGTGGGCCCGGCGCTCTATCGCTGGGCCGCGCGGGTGCCGCGGGGCCCGGGCGTGCTGGCGCGGGCCGGAATGCTCAACCGGGTCGCGCTGACGCCGGAGGGGATTCCGGTCGCAGAGGCGCTTGAGGCGATCCGGGTCGTCGTGGGTGAAGGGCTGCCGGTGCTGAACTTCTCGTTTCATTCGCCGACACTGGTTGCCGGGCATACGCCCTACGCGCGGGATACGGCGGGAGTGGCTGCGTTCTGGGGGTGGTGGGACGCGGTGTTGGGGTTGCTGGCGACGCTGGGGGTACGGTCGGTCGGCGAGGCGGGGTTGGTGAGGGCGGTCACCGCGCAGGCGCGCCGCGGCGAAGCGACGCCGTCGGTCGTCGCCTGAGCGACGCGGGCCGTAGCGCCGCCGGGCGGGAAACAGCCTCGCAAATTCTGGGGGGCGCTGGTGGGCCCGGCAGGACTCGAACCCGCAACCTAGCCGTTATGAGCGGCCAGCTCTAACCGTTGAGCTACAGGCCCCCAGCGCGTCGATGGTCCCGCAGGACGCGCGGCGTTCTGACCGGACGAGGGGCGGCTGTCCAGTGCTATCTGGGCTTCACCCCGCTGTCGGATCACCGGCGAATCGGAGGTAGCAGGCCCGGTAGGCATCGATGATCGTGTCATGTTCGTAATCGCGGGCGACGCGGGCCTGCATCGTCCGGCCCATCGCGTCGCGAAGCGCGGGGTCCTGCAGCAGGCGGATGATGGCGGTCGCAGTCGCTTCGGGATTGACCAACGGCGTGACGATGCCGCCGTGGGGGGCGCCGGGGCTGCGCCCCTCGATCATCTCGCGGCAGCTGCCGACGTCGGGCGCGACGACCGGGATGCCGCACGCGCCGCCCTCCAGGATGATCAGCGGCTGCGCTTCCGACAGGCTGGTCAGCACGAGCACGTCGACCTGCGGCAACCAGTCGGCGATCGCGACCCGGCCGGGAAAGCTGACGACGTCGCTTAGGCCCAGATCCTGCACCAGCGCCAGGCATTCTGCGGCATAGTCCGGGTCTTCGTCGAGCGGGCCGAGCACGACCAATCGCGCCTGGGGCAGACGGGCGTGCACCAGCGCGGCGGCGCGGACGAAGGATTTGACGTCCTTGATCGGGACCACCCGGCCGAGCAGCGCGACGAGCGGCCGTGTGGGGTCGCGAGCGTCGGACAATTCCTTGAACCGGCGCGTGTCGATACCGTTGGGAATGACGCGTAGCCGCTCAGGCGCGGCGCCCAGCCGGCGCTGAACCTGCGAATTGTCGCCATAGAGCGCGATAATCGGGTCGCATGCGTCGTAGCAGGCGCTGCTGTAGGCCAAAAAGGCGCGCATCCAGACGTCGCGCAGGTCGGCAACGCTGCGGTCGACCGCCAGCCCCGAATCGATCTGGTCGCCGATCCAGTCGGCCATCAGCACCTCGATCTCGCGTTCCAGCAGATAGATGCCGTGTTCGGTAATCATTGCCGGTCGCCCGGTCTGACGCCGCGCGCGGGCGGCGATGACGCCGGCGAAGCCGGTCGAAATCGTGTGATAGACGCGCGCCCGCGGGATGGGCGTGGTGAGACACGCGAGCAGCCCGCCGAACAGCGCCCGCGTCGCCCAGAAGAAATGGTGAAACGATGCGCTCGGCAGAACCGCCCGATAATGCGCGCGGATCAGGTCGAATACGATCGGATGCGCCAGCACGTCCCCCGGCCGGGTCCGCAGGTCCAGCCGCGTGAACAGGTCGATCAGGTCGTTCAGCGGCTGCGGGCCGTCTTCGGCGATGACGCGGACCAGCGCGGCGCCGATCGCGGCGGCGGCGTCGTCCCGGACCGGTCGGGGGCGCTGTGCCTCGGGTGCCAAGCCGACTTCGACCAGCTCGACGACGTTGGGCGGCAGCGCGATGCGGTGGGGAAGCGGCGCCGCGCTCGGCTTGATCGCGACGATCGCGAAGCGCAGCTCGGGCAGATGGCGGACGAGGTCGTCGAGCCACGCCGAGACGCCGCCGATGACATAGGGGTAGGCGCCCTCGACGATCAGGCAGACGTCGACATCCGCGGGGGCGGGGCCGGGGGCGGTCGTCATGCCTGCTGCCCCGCGTTCCACCAGCCCAGCGGGTGCGGCGCGTGCGACGGCGCGCGGGTGGCAAGGGCGTCGAGCGTGGCGAAGTCGCCCGCGTCCCAAGCGCTTTCGGCCAGTAGCGATTCGTACCGGCGGCTACGGACGACCGTCATCGGCTGCGACGCCAGCAACACCAGCGCCTCCTGTCGCATCGCGCGACGCTGTGCGTCCGACAACAGCGCATTGCCGCGGGCATGGTCGGCGAGCAGGACGACGAGGGCGTCCTTGGCCTCAACATCGCCCTGCTGGCTGCGGGCGGTCAACGCCGCGCGGTGTTCAGTCAGGTTGCCGATGACGCGCGCGGCAGCCGCCGCCGCCAGCGCACGGATCGTCTGATCCGGATCGGCGAGCGCTTGGACGATCAGCGGCGACAGCGTCGGGCGGAACGATCGGACGACCGCCTCCAGCGCGCGGCGGCGGGCGGCGACGTCGCCATGCGCGAGCACGGTCGAGAAGGGGCCGATCGATTCGGGTGGCGGCGTGTGGATGCGCCCGTCGAGCATCCGGGCGGCGGTCGCGGGTAACGCCAGCCCCGCGCTTTCGTCCCGGTCGACCGGCGCGGGCAATTGCAGCCGGCGCCGCCAGGCGAGGCCCTGCGCCACGATCAAGCCGACGGGGCCGATGACGCCGGCGACGGCCACGCGCAGGCCGATCGGGCGGATCTTCCAGCTGGCCGCATAGCCAACGAGCGACAACGCGAGATGCCCGAACAGACGGACGCCGTCGGGAAAGGCGGTCGCGAACACCAGCGCAAGATCGGCCAGGCCGAGCGCGCAGAGGACCAGGATCGCCAGCATCAGCCGCGCCCGGCGCGGCCGGCCACCGATGGCCCGGTCTGCGCGCCCAGCTCCAGCACGCTCGGCAGCCAGGTCGCGATTTCGCCAAGCTCGGCGGCGCTCTGGCTGCCGATCGCCTCGAAGCTGGTATGATGGACGACCAGGCATCCCATCAATCCGCCATCGGCACGACGCAGTGCGACCGCCGCGACGCCGATGTTGGCGAGCAGCGGTCTATCGTCGATCGTCGCCACCGTCAGCGGATCAGTCGCGTGAGCGAGATGCTGTACCAGCGGCTGGGGCAGGATGTCGGCCCGCGCGGCCGCCGCCGCGCCGCGCAGCCACACGCGCGCGTTCTGGTCGGCAGCGATGCGATAGCAGGTGAAATCGTCGGTCTTCGTCGCGACCGCCAGCAGGTCGCGCAGTGCCGCCCGCCGCTGGTCGATCGGGGCGGTGATCGCGGCGGCGGCGAGCGCGATGACCCGGCCCGGCGACGCGCGGTCGATGGCGGTGCGGATCTGCAGCGTGCGGTTGACGTCGACCAGCTCCTGATACGCCGTGTCGAGGCGCGCGGCGTCGTTCGCGGCGGCCCGGCGACCACGGCGCAGGCGCTGGATGCGGCGCACCCGTGCGTTGGTGACTTCGCCGACCGCGGTTGCGACCAGGAACCACAGCAGCGGCGTCAGCGACAGCCGGAGCAGCCGGTCGAGATAGTCGCCGCTCGACGCCACCTGCTGACCGAACGCCAGCCAGATCGCGGTCGACAGGATGGCCGCGGTAAAGCCGGCCTCGGTCCCATAGGCCAGCGCCAGGACCAGCACCGGCACGCCGTAAGGGTTGGGCGAGACGCCGGCAAAGGCAGTGTCCCCGGTCAGCGCGTGGTCGAGCACCGCCAGCGTGCCATAGAGGATGGCGAATTCGGCCAGCACACGCAGGCGCCGACGCCAAGGGGACGACGCGGTCATCGGCCCGGCCCCAGTCCACGCGTGATCTGGGCGCGACCGAAGAGCTGGCGGCCATCGAAGCCGGTGCGCGATACCGAGGTCAACCCGCCGCTGCCTTCGATCCGCCAGCCGTCGCCTAAAGCCGACGACAGGCCGATCGCGACATTGGGGCCGTCGCCGCCGAACCGGTCAACGGTATAGCCGAGCTGTCCGGTGAGTTGCGTTGCGCCCAACGTCGCGCTGCCGATACCGAGCAGCGAATGATTTTCCCGATCGATCAGGGTCAGCGCCGCAGGCCGGCGATTGGTCAGCACATATTCGGCGTCCAATCGGTAGGCGAGCGTGATCGAGGGCGACCCACGACGGATTAGATAGTCGAGCCCGCCGGCAAGCGTCACCGTGTCGCTCGCGTCATAGGCGCCGGCCAGGCCGTATTGGTTCCACGCCCCGTCCAATTGCGCATAGAGGCCAGGCGCGACGCGGTAGGCGCCGCCGATCCCGACCCGCGACAGAGCGCCGGCCGCCAGGGCCTGCTTGCCGGTGGAATAATCGGGCAAGCGATAGAAGGCGCCACCGCGCACTTGAAACTCGCTTGCGCCGGCGACGAAGCGGACGCCGCCGCCGGTCACTCCGGTGTCCAGCGCGGATGCCGCAAGGACGGTCGCGCGGACATCGTCGTCCAGTCGCACGGTGACGGAGCCCTCCGCGATCTGCGACCGCGCATGGATGTCGCCGGCGACCGTCTCCACCCGGCTGTAGATGTACCGCAAGCCGCCTGCGATCGTCACGGTGTCGTTGACCGCGCTATCCACCCGAGCGGCGACTTCGACCTGCGTCAGGTCACCGCCGTCACGTACCGTCGCGGTGACGCTCGCAGTCCCCGGAGCGAACGCCCGCGCACGGCGCGCCGCACGATCGTCGGCGCCCAGTCGGTGGTAAAGAGCATCCGCGCCGCGCACGTCGCCGTTGGCACTGCGCGCATCGGCCAGCGCGCGAAGGGCGCGGGAATCTTCGGGGAATCGGTCGACCAGCGTCTCGGCCGTCCGCCGTGCCTCGCCCGAATAGCCGGCAGCCGCGCTTGCCTCGATTGCGGCCAGGGTGACGTCGATCGTCTCTGTGTCGGCAGCGGACGGGGACGACGTCGGCGCGACGGGATCGCTGGCGTAGAGGAAGGTCAGCGCCAGCGTGGCGCCGTCCCGCCGCCACGCGATTCGCCAGGGCGGGGCGGCCCGAAGCACGAGGCTCTGGTCGTTCCAGCGCAGGTCGGCGATGGCCGGTGCGGCCGAGCGTCGCAGCGCATCGATCGCCGCGGCGTCGATCGCGCGATCGGTGCGCACGACCAGTTCGCCGTCGCGGTCGGCGACTTCCAGACGCGTGCCCGTCGGCCAGCGCAACCGCTGCGAGGCAAGGCTGATCGCGGCGTCGCGATCGTCCCATGCCGCGGGCGGAACGCTGGGCGGCTCGTCCGCGACGAGAAGCAGAAAAGCCAGGATCATCGGGCCAAGATTTCCCGTGCGCGGCCCGGCTCGCCCTGGGCGATCAGCAGGCGGGCATGAAGAGCGGCGAGCGAGCGGTCCTGCGGACTACGCGCGCGCAGGGCCGAGACCATCTGCGTGGCCTCCGCCCGCCGCCCGAGCCGCTCGAGCAGTTCGACCGCGGTCTTGCTGGGCGTCTGAGTCCGGCGCAGCGCACGTTTCAGCCAGGGGCGGGCAGAGCGCTCGCCCGCCAGCTTTGCCTGCGCATCGGCGCGCAGGCGCAGGGCGGAAGCGTCATCGGGGCGATCTTCCAGATAGACGTCGAGGATCGCGGCGGCGCCGGCGGCATCCCCCTTGTTCCAGGTCGCCCAGGCCTGGCTCAGCCTTTGCTCGGGCGAGAGCAATCCGGCCTTGGCGAGCGGGCGGAGCACCGGGTCGGGCATTTGGCCCGAGGCCGTGACGGGCGCGGCGGCGGCGATGCGCTTCAGTTCGCCCGGCGGCAGGGCACGGCCGTCGAGCAGCTGGGCAGCGATGGCACGCGTGGCCGCATCGTTTCGGACCGTGCGGGCGAGTTGCAGCCGGGTCAGCAGCACATCGGTGCGGTTGCCGAGCGGATGGCGCGCCAGTTCGACCAGTGCGGCCGATGGCGTCGCGCGCGCGGCATAGGCGGTCAGCCAGCCGATCCGGTCGCGCTCGGCGCCGCTTTCGGCGCGGCGCAAAAGCCAGGCGACATCGCTTGCGCCCGGACGGGGGCCGAGCAGGTAGAGCAGGCGCTTGGACGCGGCGCTCGTCGACGGTTGCGTGGCCGCGGCGGCCTGTAATGTCGCAATCGCGCCGGAGCGGTCGCCGGCGGCCAACAGCCGTTCGGCCAGCGCCGCGCGGTCGGCGCCCGGTGCCGCTGCCCGTTGCCGTAGCAGCGCGATCAGGCCCGCACGATCGCCGTTACGGGTCAAAATGGCTTCCTGCGCCGCGGCACGGTCCTTGGCCGGCAACAGCGCGGCAGCGCGCAGGGCCGCGGCGGTGTCGCCAGTGCGTTCGGCCACGCGCAGCGCCAGCCAGGGATCGGCGGCCCGCCAGCCGTCGCCGGCGACCCGGGTCAGCTCGGGCAGAAGGTTCGTCTTTTCCAGGCGTCGCGCGAGGTCGAGGGTCAACGCCGCATCGGGCTTCGGAATCGCGCCGCTGGCCACCGCGCGCAGGATCAGGTCGGCGCGATCGAGCGCGTATCCGGCTGCCAGGATATCGGCAGGGGGGACGGTCTGTCGACGTTCGACCGCGGCGGTCAAAAGTATCGTTGCCGCAGCGGTATCGCCCGCGGCGCGGGCCGTGTCGAACCGCTGGCGCCAGGTCGGCGTCTGGGGCGACGCCGCAGCGACCGGGGTGGCCGGCGGCGATGCCGGCGCGACCGGTAGGGCGGATGCCTGTGCAGGTGTCTGCGGAGTTAGCGGATTTGGCGGCGGCGGGGCGGGGGGCGGCGTCGTCTCGCCCTGGCCGTGCCGGTCGACGCTCTTCAACTCACTCGAATTGGGCAGCAGCGCGGAGGCTAGCGCGAGGATTCCGACCCCGATGACGACGGGAGCGAGAAACATCAGGCTCTGGCGCGACGCCCGCATGCTCATCCGCGCGGTTCCGGCAGCAGGCGATCGAGCGCGAGCGTTGCGACATAGGGTGCGAAGCCGGCCGTCCGCTCGCGCGTGTAGAGCGCGGCGACCTGCCGGCGGTCGGTGGGGTCCCAATAGTCGAGCGTCGCAACCGTCAGCCGCGGATCGGCCAGACGCGCGGCGGCGAGGCGATCGGCCTGCCACGTCCAATCGCTTTCGGGCGTCATTTCGTACCGGCGCTCGGCGAAGTTCCAGCGCGACGCCATGGCTTCACCCAGTAGAATATCGAAGGCGCCGGCGGCCGCGGGGACGACCGCATAGCCACGGTTGACCATGATGCGGATCGCCGGGAAGCGTGCGCGGATAGCGCGGAGCAGCGCGGCGCCGGCGGCAACCATGCCGGCGTTCGCGACCGGATCGGCTCGCTCCATCGCCTCGGCATTGTCCAGCGTGTCGATGAAGATGCCGTCGTAGCCCAGCCGCACTATGTCCGGGATCAGCTGGTCGAGCACCATCGCGCTCCATTCGCGTCGACGCAGATCGACAAGACGGGCATCGGGCCAATTGGGATTGGCCGCCGCGAGAGCGCCCGCCGTGGCCAACGCATCGGCATAGGGCCGCGCACGCTCGACTTCGCCCAGGCTGATGTAGCCGAGCAGCCTGGCGCCGGGTCCGCGCAGCGGGGCGATGGGGCGGGGGTGATGGGGTTCTAGGACCAGCAGGTCGAATTGGCGGGCGACCGTCGGATCGGTCGTGGCGGAATAATCGACACCCCAATGCACGGCGCGCGGGGCCGCAGCCATCGTCGCGGTAGCGGCGACACGCGGGGCGAACGCAAGCCCGAGGGCGGTTGCCCCCATCTCGATCATCCACCTGCGATTCATGCAGTCGCTGCCTGGTCCTTACAAAAGTCGACCACCGGAGCCGACCACCGCCGGGTTGTTTCCCACAAACAGCATAAATATAAGATTTACGGTGGCATTGGCGACCATCGCTACGCCGATCGCGGCTGCCATGACGGCGCCGGCCAGATAGCCCCAGCCGAACGCGCCGACCCCCACTTGCCACAGCCACACGGTGGCGATCGCGCTCGTCAGAGTGAACGCGCCCCACACCGCGACGATGCGTCCGAACAGATTGAAATAGGCGAGAACGACGGTGCTTGCGATCGCGATAAGGTGGAATACAGCCCCCAGCGCGGTCTGCCGAAATGCGAAAATTACGCGAATATCCGCGCCGATCAGGTCGATCAGCGGCACAGCCAGCACCCAGGCGGATGCAGCGACGATCAACTGCGAGATCAGCAGCACGCGAAGCCCGTCGAACATCGTGGCAATCACATCGGCACGCGCTTCCTCGATCCGGCCGAGGCGGGAGGTGCCGGTGCAGCGCGCCATCAGGTCGCTGAACGCGCGGTCGAACCGCGTTTCAGTTACGATCAGCATCAGCGTCAGGCCGGGGACCAGGGTCAAAAGTCCCAAGAAGCTGCCGAAGTCGTTGATCGGGTTGAGCCGCAGCGTCGCGATCGTCTGGACGCTCTGCGGGCCGAACCACAGCATCCACTTGTCGATCCAGATCGCCATGACGCTCAGCAGGCCGGCGAGCGCGACCAACATGCCCTGCCGGCGCGAAATCAGCGACTGGCTTGGCAGGCGGGCAGGTGCTGGAAAGCGTCGGACGAGCACGATGGCCAGCATCACCAACGTCACGGCTAGCCCTGCGACGATCGCACCCAGGACTTGCGACGCGTCGGGGCCCGGCAGCAGGGCGATGGCCGCCGCGATCACCGCGATGCCGGCCAGATAAGCGGTCAGCACCATGCCGTAGCGCTGCGCAGCGGTAATCAGCGGCGCCGTGATCCAGATTTGCGTCAATATGGCAAACAACAGGGTCGTGAGCAGCGCCGTGTCGAACGGCAAAGGGGCGACCCAACCGAACAGGACGGCGGCAACCACGGCTGCGATCGTCCCGCCGAGCATCAGGGCGGGACCGACGATCCCCGGGATGCGCGCCGATTCGCCGGCAAATAACGCGTCCGACGCCAGCCGGGTCGTCAGGATGCCGATGGGGGCCGCGATGACCGCGGTGAGGCTGAAGGCGTATATCAGGATGCTGCGGACCAGCGCAGCATCCGCCACGGTCATGCCGAACCGGCTCCACTGCGCCAGCACCACGACACTCGCCGCGGTAACCAGCCAGGGGCCGGCGCTGATCGCGGTGCCGTGCAGCGCGGCACCGACGATCCCGCCGATGCCGCCGTCACGGGCCATCTTCGCCAGCTGAAAGCCGATGCCCGCCACGGAGGGACCGCTCGGCTTACAGGATGAAGTCGGCGGTGGTCAGGTCGTGACGGCCGACCAGCGCGATCGAGAAGTCGGCGGCCGTCCCCGAATTTACGTTGCCGTAGATGACCGTGTATTCGACGCCGCCGATCGTCTCGAAGGCGAAGCGCAGTTGCGCGGCGCCGGTGAACGATGCGCCGGCGCCCGCCCGCAGCGTGAAGGCCTGGTCGCCCCCGGCGAAGATCGACGTGTTGGCGTCGATCGCCGACAGGTCGATCTTGTCTACGCCCCGCTGGAAGTCGGTGATGATGTCACGCGACGAAGACGAGGTCGGGCTGTCGCTCGTGCTGGTGAAGCGGAACACGTCCGCGCCGGCGCCGCCGGTCATGACGTCGCGACCGCTGCCCCCGTCGATGACGTCGTTGCCGTCGCCGCCGTTGATCGTGTCGTTACCCATGCTGCCGATCAGGATGTCGTTGCCAGCCAGGCCGTTCAACACGTCGTTGCCCCAGCTGCCGTCCAACGTGTCGCCTTCGCCCGTACCGGTAAGCGTGTCGTTGCCCAGGCTGCCCGTGCGGGTGATCCCGGCCACGTCGATGACGTCGACCGTCAGCGTCTGCGTATCGACCAGCCCGCGGGCATCGGTCGCGACGACGGTGACGACGTACGAATTGTCGCGGTTCGAATCGGTCGGCGTTTCGAAATCCGGCGCGCTCACGAAGCGAAGTGCGCCGGTCTGCGCATCGATCGCAAACGCCCCGCCGTCGCCGCCCGAGGCGATCGAGTAGCGGACGCTGTCACCCAGCGCGATGTTCGCATCGGTTGCAGTGATCGTGGTGACGGCAGCGGTATTCTCGCTGATCGAGATCCGGCCGGTCGCGCCGCTCGAGAACGACGTGATGACGGGAGCGACGTTCGCTTCGTAGCCGACCGCCACCGCGTGGCTCCCGATCCCGCCGATGTCGAGCGTCAGCAGCTCGCCCGCCAGGCTGACGACGGTCGCGCCGGTCACCTTCACCCAGTTGTTGCCCGGCGCCTGGACGTCGATGACGACTTGGCCTTCGCCCGTCGCCGAGAAGCTCAGGCTGCGACCGTCTCCCGACAGCGAGATCAGGTCCGCGCGCATCGGCAGCGAGATGATGTGAGTCACATCATCGGCCGCCGCGCCGATCGTGATGGTGAACGTTCCGCCCGACTGCGGCAGGAACACCTTGTCCGCGCTATAGGCGTACCAGTTCGCGACCTTCTGGATCACGCTGCTGCCCTGGCCGTCGACGTCGAGCGAGAAGTTGCCTGTCGCGGCCGACGCAGACACCGTCGCGGTGATGGTGTTGCCGACGACGCTGCTGGTGATCGTCGACTTCTGGAAAGCGGCGATGCGATCGGCCAGATCGGCCAGCGTCACGAACTCCATGCCCGCTGCGGCCGCGCGCGCGATCCAGTTGGTGAACATCGACGTGACATAGGGCGACGTGCCGCCCGTGCTCCACATGGCGGGACCATAGTCGTGCCACGGCCACACGATGACGGGGGCGTCGGCCTTGGCCGTCAGCGTCTGGAATTCCTTGGCCCAGAACGCCTCCGCCTCGGCAACCGTCTTCTTCTGGAATTCCATCAGCGTGAAATCGAAGAAGGTGTTGGGCGCCAGATACACCTTCTCGAACGCCGTCCCGCTCGTCTGGCCGACCAGCGACACGTTGTCGAGCAGCGCGCCGAGCCCGTCGGTATCGCCCGCGACTGCCCGGAACGACAACGTGTCGGTGCCGCCGGTGCCCGTCACGGTCAGCTTCTGCGTCGTCATCGTCGAATTGGTCGGCGCGATCGTGGCGATTACCGTTCCGTTCCACACGACCTCGAACTTCGAACTGGCGAGCGCCCCTGGGCGGCCAGCGAAGTCGAACGACAGGTTGTACGCCTGGCCCGCGGCGGTCTTCACCGACTGCGAAAGCGCGCCGGTCTGGCCATCGACCTCGACCACATTCGCCCCGTTCGACGGCGTGACGCCGTTATAGCCGTTATTCCAGACCTCGATCCCAGCACCCGATCCGGTCCAGCCGGCGACCTGGCCGTTAGTGTTCGTGCGCCAGCTGTTGGCGGCGACACTCGCCTGTTCGAAGCTGCCGTTGACGATCAGGTTGCTGCTGCTTGCGATAGTCGGCATGAACCCGAAGGCGTTGGGGTAGCCCGCGCCGACGCCCGAATAGCCACCCGACAGATAGTCGACGTGCTTCAGGATTTCCTGGCTGGTGGCCAGCGTCTCGGGCGCTCCTGGCACCGCGGCGCCGCCCACGCTGACGACGGTGCCCAGATACGCCTTCAGCTGCGCTTCCAGGACCTTGCGCTCGTCGCCGAATTCGAACGCGATCTGCGCGGCGGTCAGCAGGTTGGTGTTTTCAGGATGCGTGTAGCTGTGCAGGCCCAGTTCGTTGCCCATGTCGAGAAACTGCTTGTAATAGGGCAGCGACACCGCCCAGTCGGTGGTCTGGCCGTTCGCCGGATCGTTGCCGACATTGACGTAATAGCTGCCGACGAAGTTGTACTGCGCCTTCCAGGCGGCAAGAATCGGCATCAGCTTGTCGTAGATGCCGGGCGCCGATCCGTCGGGATTGACCTCGATCTTCTGCTGGCTCTGGTCCATGTCGACGCGCGCGCCGACCATGCCGGTGTTGCGGGTCATCTGCAGCCCGACCGACAGCCCGCTGCCGTTGACCGAATAGTCGATCGCCTTCTGCAGCAGGTTTTCGTCCGCCATCACGGCCTCGGTCGAAAACAGCACGTTGCGCCCGCCGGTCTGCGTCGCGAGAGCCGCCGAATAGGTCTGGCCGCCGACCGTCTCGGTGGCGATCGTCGTGCCCGTGCCGCTGGCGCTGGTGAAGGCGTTCCAGCCGATCCCCTTATATTCGTGGATCACCTGGCCCTGGTCGTAGCCATCGAGCACCAGCGAGGTGTCGCTCGCCTTGATCGTCACGTCGCCGGTCCCGCCGGTCACGCGCGTCGCGTCGAACAACAGCTTCATGCGGGCATAGGAATCGCCCGCCAGTGCCGATCCGTCGGCGGCATTGGTCATGAACTCGCCGCCCGCGATCAGGCCGATGCCGAACTGCTTGGTCGCCTGTTCCAGCGTTGCGGTGATCGCGGCGACCTGATCGACCTTCACGTTGCGGAACGACGGGAAGACGATCGTGTCGTACTTCGCGAGCGTCGTCAGGTTGGTGAGGTCGCTTTCCTGGATGATGTCGAACGGAACGCCCGCCTGCATCGCCTGGCTCTGCGCCGCCATGAACAGCTGGGTATAGGCGGTTTCGCTGAAATAGGCTTTGGCTGTCGTCTCCGACCAGAGAATCGCGATGCGGTGGTCGGCGGCCGGCGTGATGCCGGTTTCGTTGAACACGGTGAAGCCCGGCGACGAATAGCTGCCCGGCAAAAACACGCTGTTGTTGACGTCATACAGCGTGTCGATCGCGGTCGGATTGCCGATCGCGGCCTTGGGCACGGCGAACTCCAGTACCGTACGGTCCGCCGACCACGCCGCGGTCAGCCCGGAGAGCACCAGCGTTTCCCCGGCATTGCCCTTGAACAGCGACACGACGCCGTTCGAATCAATGTTGACGTTGTATTCGGCGCCGCCGGCAAATCCGAAGATCTGATAGCCCGTCGCGGTATTGCGGTCGGTATTCAGCCACGCGGTCGTATTCGCGCCGATCGCATCGGGTGCCTTCAGCGCGAAGACGAAGCTGTCGCCGACGGCGCGGGCATAGATGGCGTAGCCGACCGGCAGTTCGCGATCGATGCGGTCCTTCGCCGTCCAGTCGGCCAGATTTCCGTCGACCATCAGCGGTGCGGTGTTTACCATATTCATCGACCTTTTCGGAGAAAGCTTTTTTCGGCACGTCCGGCGTTTATCGGCCCGTTACAACATGTTGATCGGCCGCGAAACCTACGACGCCGGCCTGTTCCAGCCGTGTTCCAGAATGACACGCGCCCGGCGGGCGTTCACTTTTACGGATATTATTCGTTAATGACGCGGGTCCGGCCGTTGTCTTGGCGGATCGATCTTCGCCACGATCCGACGCGCAAAAAATCGCGCTAGTCGCGTGAGCCATCGAGCAGCGAAATTTTTTTTGGAGCGGCCCGTTCCGAGCGGACAGGGCGGGGTCGACACGGACGGAGCGCGATCAAACGCCAGTTCGGCCGCAGGATCGATTGTTGGTCGGGGAGACAGGATTCGAACCTGCGACATCCTGCTCCCAAAGCAGGCGCGCTACCAGACTGCGCCACTCCCCGACGCGGGGGCGCCCTAGCGAAGCCGGGTCGCGGGCGCAACTGTTCGGCGCGGAAAAGCCGCGCTGGGCTTCAGCGTCCCGGCGGTCCCATCCAATCCGTGTCGCCGATCGGATCGCCCGGGGGCACGTCCGGGGTGCGGGGGCGTTCGGCGACAAGGGTCGCGAGCGCCTGGGGATCGAGCAATTGGCGCGACAGGCCCGCAGCCCAGGCCCCCTCGTCGCCCGCAGCCGCGTTCTTGGCCAAACGGGTAGCGATGCGAGTCACGCGGTCGCTCAGGAGCGCAGCGGCGTCCGGTGGCGTTGCGGCGTTTCGCGCGGCCTGCGCCATCGCGATCACGCTGCGCGTTGCGATGCGACGGGTCAGCGGATCGGCGAAGGTCTTGAGCGTCGCACCCTCCACCGCGTCGAGCAGCGCGGTGACGCCGGGCATCGTCGGGTCGATCGCGTGCTGCACGTCCAGCCGCTGGAGCCGGTTGGGTGCCATCAACGTGGCCAACGTCAGCTGGGTCGCCGTGTCCGCGGCGACCAGAGGATCGAACACCGGCCCGCCGGCGGTGTCGAACAGCTCGATGTCGAACTGGCGATTGCCAGTGCCGTTACGCGGGGCCGACAGCAACAGCGGCAGCGCGGGCGGCAGGCGCAGCGCCTCCGGGCTGATCGTGCGCAGGACCGCGGCGATGGCGGCGCGCTGGGTCGCGGCGGGCACCGCTTTCGGAGCGCCGCGCAAGTCGCCCTTCACGGTATAGGCGAATTCGACTCCGCCGACCGACTTGGCCGCGGCGACCAGTTGGTAGCGGTGGAGCAGATAGAT
Source organism: uncultured Sphingomonas sp. (assembly GCA_913776045.1). GTDB lineage: Bacteria > Pseudomonadota > Alphaproteobacteria > Sphingomonadales > Sphingomonadaceae > Sphingomonas. The sequence continues at coordinate 91,986 of CAJYOI010000041.1, read as the reverse complement.
GGGCACGAAGCGGCGGCGCAGCGTCGAGACGGGCTCGCCCGGCAACAGATTGCGCTCGCCGAACTGCGCGATCGCCGCGCGGCGGACGGTCATCAACCGATCGAGCTCGGCGACCGGATCGGTGCCGTCGTCCCACAGACCGCCCCATGGCTGGGCGGTGTCCGCCCGGCGCGCGTTGTCGTCGGGGACGTAACGCCAGCCCTTTGCGGCGATCGCGGCGGCCTTGGCATCCGCAGTCGCATCGTCGCCGTACAGCCAGTCGACGGTGGCGACGTCCCAGCCGCCGAGACCCGTGCCATAGGCGTCCGACAGGTCGGGCTTGCCGCCAACCAGGCCGATGCGCGGCGGCGGATAGTCCATCACCGACGCGCGCCCCTGCGTGCTGGCGGCGAAATTATGCGCGAAGCCGATCGAATGGCCGACCTCGTGCGCGGCGAGCTGGCGCAGGCGCGCGATGGCCACCTGTGCGGGATCGTTCGGCCCACCGGTGCCGGTCAGCGCGGCGTCGACCAGCCCCTGGAAGATCTGGATGTCCTGCCGCGCACGTTCGGACCCCAGCACGACCATGCCGCGCAGGATCTCGCCGGTGCGCGGGTCGGTGACCTGCTGTCCATAGGCCCAGCCGCGCGTCGCGCGGTCGACCCATGTAATCATGCTATAGCGCGCATCGAGCGGGTCGGCACCTTCGGGCAGCAGGCGGACGTCGAAGGCGTCGATATAGCCGGCGGCTTCGAACCCCGCCTTCCACCAGTTCGCGCCTTCGATCAGCGCGCTGCGGATCGGTTCGGGTGCGGCGGGGTCGACGTACCAGAGGATCGGCGTCTTCACGCGCGACCGGGCGGCGCCGGGGTCGGTCTTCTCGAGGCGAAAGCGGTTGGCGAAATCGAATACGACGTCCTGGCCCAGCGGCATGCCGTAATCGACGGCCTGCGTCCCAAAGCCGGCGACGCGCGGATCGGCGCGGCGGGGCACGTAGCCGGCCTCGGGCAGCGCCATGAAGCTGTGGTGGACGTTCAGCGTCACCCGACGTGGTTCGGGCGCGATGTTGCTGACCTCCGCACCCGGCGTGTCGGACGCGAAGGTCTGGAGCGAGTCCACTTCCATGTTCCGCGGAAAGACCTTCACCGACGTCGGGTCGGCGGCGGACAGACCGGTGTCGAGGCGAAACCCGCGACCCGCACCTTGCGCCGCGCCGCCCCCCAGGCTGCCGCCCTCCTGCCCCAGCGCCGCCGCGATGCCGAGCGTGTCACTCGCCAGGAAGGGGGCGATATCGACGACGATCGTTCCGTCGGCATTGGTGCGATCGATCGCCCCCATCCACACGACCGACGTCGCGAAGTCGGGCGAGCGCACGTCCGGCCGGTTCGGAACGCGGAAACGGGGGTTCTCGTACTGGATGGCGATTTTCGCGCCGATGCGGCGGAAGGCAAGCAGCTGCGTCTCACCGATCTTGCCCCGGTCAAGCGAAGTGGGGGCGGCGCCCAGCCCGGAGCGCAGGACAGGCGTGTAGAGATAGCGGCCGGCGATGCCTTCGGCATCCGGGCGGGGCAGGGTGACCAGGATCTTGCCCGTCGCCTGGGCAGCCTCGACGCGCAGCAGCGGAGTCTCGGCCGCGGCGGTGGCGGGCGTTCGGTCCTGGGCCGGGGCGGGCGTCGTGAGGGCGAGCGCCAGGAGCGAAACCGAAAGCCTGACCGTCATGTGCGAATGCCCCCCGTGATGTGGGACGGACTATGGCGAGGGGCGGGCAGGGGGGCAAGGGATGCCCACGAAGCTGCTCCCCTTCAGGGGAAGGGGTGAAATTCTTCTCTGCCGGCCCAGCCGCCTCGGCATCGGCGTAACGACCGGAGTGGTCAGCATCGTACTCGCCGCGTCAGACCGCCGGTGATCCCGGTTTAGAGCCGGTTCGTACAGGGCTGGTGCAGGTCGAGTTCGATGCCGGCGGCCCGGACGAACAGCATGACCGTCCACCACGCGATGCCGTTTAGCGCGGCGATGATCGGGGGCGAAGCGATGTGGTCCTACACCGCGGGCATGGTGGCGCCCGGCACACGGGAGCCCAGCAGGATGCCGCACAGGATCTGCACCACGACCAGCTACTCTCGATAGTCGGTGCGCCCGATCCGCCAGACGAGATAGGGCGGGGTGAAGGTCACCACGATCGCGATCGGGCGTGTATCGGTCGTGTTGGCAGCGGCCCTACCTACGCCCGGCAATGTGCCGCCCGTGCGGCGCGCGGGCAAGCTCAGGCGGCGCCCCAGGGCGGCGGGTCGAGCGTCTCGCGCAGGAAGGCGATGAAGGCGGTGACCGCCGCCGGCACCGATGGCGCGTGCGGATGGAGGGCGTAGATCGCCAGATCGTCGGGCCCCGACCAGTCGGGCAGCACGCGGACCAGACGACCGTCGGCCAGCGCGTCGCCGACGTCCCAGAGCGAGCGAAGCGCAATGCCGACGCCGCTCAGCGCCAGTTCGCGGACCAGCTCGCTCGAATTGGTGCCGACGACGCTGTCGATCTCGACCGCGCGACGGTGGCGTCCGTTGGCGAGCCGCCATGGCGACTGGCCATCGGCGGCGAGAAGGTGATGGCGGCTCAGGTCGCTCACGGTATCGGGCGTCCCGTGCGCGGCGAGATAGGACGGGCTCGCGCAAAGCAGCCGGCGATTGGCGCCCAGCGGGTGCGCGACGACGCTGGCCGGCACCTCCGCGGTGATGCGGATCGCCAGGTCGACGCGCTCGGCGAACAGATCGACCGCCGCGTCGGTCAGGTCGAGGTGAAGCTGCACCGCCGGATGCTGCGCCAGGAAGCGGTGGAGATAGGGTGCGATGTGCAGGCGTCCGAAGGATGTCGGGGCGGAGATGCGCAACGGGCCGCTCGGGCGGTCGCGAATGCCGGTCAGCCGCGCTTCCGCCTCGCGCATCGCCGCCAGAATCGCGACGACGTCGGCGTGGAACCGCTCGCCCGCCTCGGTCATCGCGAGGCGGCGGGTCGTGCGATGGACCAGCCGCACGCCCAGCCGCGCTTCCAGCCGCGCCAGCCGCTTCGACACCATGGCCGGCGAAATTCGCAACGCGCGAGCCGCGGCGGACAGGCTGCCGCATTCGACGACGCGTCCGAACAGGACATAGTCCGGATCCATTCGTTCTCCCGAGGAAAGACTGTTTGGCCATCTTCGTCTCTACCGAACCAATCGTTCACGGTCTATATGGGCAAGGAAGGAGAAGTTCGATGGACGGCTACCGGGACTGTGCAGGGCTGAGGATCGCCGAGCCACTGGCGGCGTTCCTCGCTGATGAGGCGTTACCGGGCACAAGCGTGACGGCCGATCGCTTCTGGTCCGGCATGGCCGCCATCTTTGCCCGCTTCACGCCTGAGAACCGCGACCTGCTGGCCACGCGCGACCGGATGCAGGCGGCGATCGACGACTGGCACCGCGCCCGCGCCGGGGCACCGATCGACGCCGAGGCGTATCAGGCTTTCCTGCGTGAGATCGGCTATCTGGCCGGCGAACCTGCCCCCTTCACCGTTTCGCCGGGCGCTGTCGATGCCGAAGTCGCGACGCTCGCCGGGCCGCAACTCGTCGTGCCGATCCTCAACGCCCGCTTCCTGCTAAACGCCGCCAACGCGCGATGGGGCAGCCTGTACGATGCCCTCTACGGCACCGACGCGATCGACGCCGCGCCGGCGGGCGGCGGCTATGACCCGGCGCGGGGCGCGAAGGTCATCGCCTGGGCGAAGGCGTTTCTCGATCGCAGCGTGCCGCTCGCGGCTGGATCGTGGGCCGACTGGACCGGTGATACGCCGGACCTTGCCGATCCGACGCAACTGGTCGGCCGCGCGGGCGAGACCCTTCTGCTGCGCCATCACTTCTTGCACATCGAACTGGTCATCGATCGTGCGCATCCGATCGGTCGCGACGATCCCGCCGGCCTTGCCGACGTCGTGCTGGAGTCGGCGCTCAGCACCATCGCCGATCTGGAGGATTCGGTCGCCGCGGTCGATGCCGACGACAAAGTCGCGGCCTATCGCAACTGGCTGGGCCTGATGCGCGGCGACCTGACAGCGACGTTCGACAAGGGCGGTCGCAAGGCGACGCGGCGACTGGCCGAGGACCGGCGCTATACAACTCCCGATGGCACCACGTTCACGCTGCCCGGCCGCAGCCTGATGTTCGTCCGCAACGTCGGTCACCTGATGACCACCCCCGCCGTCCGCCTGGCCGATGGCAGCGAAGCGCCCGAAGGCATCCTCGATGCGATCGTGACAAGCCTGATCGCGCTCCACGACCTGTGCGGGGCGAAGGCCAACAGCCGCGTGGGCGCGATCTATATCGTCAAACCCAAGATGCACGGCCCCGACGAAGCTGCCTTCACCAACCGCCTGTTCGACGCGGTCGAGGACCTGCTCGATCTGCCACGCCACACGATCAAGGTCGGGGTGATGGACGAGGAGCGGCGGACCTCGGCCAATCTCGCCGCCTGCATCCATGCGGTGAGAAACCGGATCGTCTTCATCAACACCGGCTTCCTCGATCGCACGGGCGACGAGCTGCACACGTCGATGCTGGCGGGCGCGATGCTGCGCAAGGCCGATATGAAGGGCGCCGACTGGATCGCGGCGTACGAGGATCGCAACGTCCAGATCGGTCTCGCCTGCGGGCTCGCCGGTAAGGGGCAGATCGGCAAGGGTATGTGGGCCGCACCCGACCGGATGACGGACATGCTCGCGCAGAAGATCGTGCATCCGATGAGCGGCGCGACGACCGCCTGGGTGCCGAGCCCGACCGCAGCGACGCTGCATGCGACGCATTACCATGCCGTCGATGTCGCCGAGCGCCAGCGCGCACGCACGGCCGAGCCGATCGCGTCGCTCCACCGGCTGCTGACGATCCCGCTGGCGGCCGGCCGGAATTGGAGCGTCGAGGAGGTTGCCGCCGAACTCGACAACAACGTCCAGGGCCTGCTTGGCTATGTCGTCCGCTGGATAGACCAGGGTGTCGGCTGTTCGAAGGTGCCCGACATCCACGACGTCGGGCTGATGGAGGACCGCGCGACACTGCGAATCTCGTCGCAGCATATCGCCAACTGGCTGCTGCACGGCGTCGTCACGCGTGAACAGGTGCTGGAGGCGTTCGAGCGGATGGCGGCGAAGGTCGATACGCAGAATGCCGGCGACCCCGCGTACCGGCCGTTGGTGGGCAGCGATGGCGTCGCGATGCGTGCGGCAAAGGCTCTGGTCTTCGAGGGTCTGTCGCAGCCCAACGGCTATACCGAGCCGCTACTGCATCGCTACCGCGCGGAGGCGAAGGCGGCGGGTTGACCGCGGGCCGCGGGGCGGTAGCACGGACGGCCATGACTTCCCGTCCCGCTCCCGGCTCGACCATCCGCGACGTCGCGGCCCGCGCGGGCGTCTCGATTCGCACCGTCAGCCGCGTGCTCAACCGCTCGCCCAAGGTGAATGCGCAGACGCGCGAGCGGGTGGAAGAAACGATCGCGCGACTGGGCTTTCGCCGAAGCCCGCGGGCGCGAGGGCTGGCGACCGGGCGATCGTACCTGATCGCGCTGCTGCACAACGACCGCAATGCGCTGGTGCTCGACACGCTGCAGCGCGGCGTGGTCGAGGCGGCATCGGCACGCGGCTACGAACTGGTCGTGCATCCGGCGCCGGCGGATGGGTCAGATGTGGTCGAGGACATCCTCGACTTCGCCGCGCGGTCGCGGGTCGATGGGCTGGTGGTGATGGCGCCGGTGTCGGGCATTCCCGGTCTGGCGGAGGAGCTTGCCGGGGCCGGTATCCCGGCCGTCGCTCTGGCCGCGGTCGACATCGCGGGCTTTGCCGACAGGCTTGTGTCCGACGAACGTGGCGCGGCCGCCAGCGTAGCGCGATATCTGCGCGACCTGGGGCATCGCCGGATCGGGCTGGTCAACGGCCCGCTCGATGCGCAGTCGGCGCAGGAGCGGCGGGCGGGCTTTGTCGAAGCGGCGGAAGGCTTGGCCGTGGCCGAAGCGGCGGGCGACTATGGTTTCGATACCGGCTATGCCGCCGCCGAAATCTTGCTCTCCGCCGATCCGAAGCCGACCGCGATCTTCGCGGCCAACGACGTGATGGCCGCGGGCGTTCTGAAGGCCGCCGCAGGGCGGGGGATTGCCGTGCCGGGCGATCTGTCGGTCGTCGGCTTCGACGGCAGCGTGCTCGCGCGGATGCTGACGCCCGCGCTAACGTCGGTTCACCGGCCACTCGCGCAGATGGCGGGATCGGCGACCACGCGGTTGCTCGACATTATCGAAGGGGAGGGGGACGCGCGCGGGCTCTCCGCCGAATTGACCTTGGTCGAACGGGAGTCCTCGGGGCCGGCGCCAGCCGTTCTTCAATAGCCGTTTGGATCAGCCAGCGCGGTATGCGCGCGTTCGACAGCCGATAGGAAGCGCGGGTCGCCTGGCACGTCGCCGAAAATGTCTCGCATCGCCAGGATCGCACGCCAGTCGCCCCCGGCCGCCAGCAATCGGTCGGCAAGCGGATCGGTGATGCGCTCGCCCAACGCCGCCGCACGCTCGACGAAGCGCAGCCAGGCCGCGATCGGGACCGCCAGCCGATCGACCGGCCGGCCCGCCGCCAGCGCATCGCGGGTCGTGTCGAGAATGCGGTAGGGCAGCTTCTGCGAGCCGTCCCAGGCGATCTGCGACAGCTTGTGTTCGATCGCGGGGTTGGCGAAGCGCTTCAGGATCGCGGCGCTGTAGGCCGCAAGGTCGAGGCCTGCGGGTGGCGTCAGGGACGGCGCGATATCCTCGCGCATCAGCTGCTCGACGAAGCCCGCGAGCTTCGGATCGGCCATTGCGGCGGCGACACTGACATGGCCGAGGCGGAGCCCGAGATATGCGAGGGTCGAATGCGGACCGTTGAGCAGCCGCAGTTTGGCGGCTTCATAACCGTGGACGTCAGTGGTGAAGGTCACGCCCGCCCGATCGAGCTCCGGGCGATCGCCAGCGAAGTCGTCCTCGATCACCCATTGCGTGAACCCTTCGCGCTGGATCGGCCAAGCATCGTCTAGCCCGACCGCGGCCCTCACGCGCGCGCGCAGCGCGTCGTCGGTCGCCGGCGTGATCGAATCGACCATCGCGTTGGGAAAGCGGACATGGTCCTCGATCCAGCGCCTGAGATCGATGTCTCGCGCTTCGGCGAAGGCGCGGACGGCGGCGCCGAGCTTGCGCCCGTTGCTGGCCAAGTTGTCGCAGGACAGTATTGTGATACCCGGCAGGCCTTGCCGCTTACGCTCGGCGAGCCCTGCGACGATCCAGCCGATGGCGGTCGTCGGCGTGTCACCCGCCAAGTCGCGGACGATCCCCGGATGCGCCATGTCGAGCGTGCCGTCACCGGTGAGGCAATAGCCTTTTTCGGTCACCGTCAGGCTGACGATCCGCGTGTCGGTGCTGGCCAATGCGGCGAGCACCGCCGCGCTGTCGGCCGCGGTCAGGATCCGTCCGATCGACCCGATGACGCGGAAGGACACGTCTTCATCGAGCAGCGCGAGCGTGTATAGCGCATCCTGCGGGTTCAGCGCATCGGCGACACTGGTCGAATTCAGGCTGATCCCAGTGATCCCCCAGCGTGGATCGTGCGCCAGCAGCGTATCGAACGCGGCGGCCTGATGCGCGCGGTGAAAGGCGCCGGGGCCGAGGTGGACGACGCCCGCTTTCACCTTGGCGCGGTCATAGGATGGCGTGGCGACACCGGCGGCGACCTTCCCGAGCGTCGCGTCGGACAGCCGCATCATTCCGGCGTGCCCAGGCCGTACGCCTTGCGGACCAAACCATTGGTCAGGTCATAGGCCAGCTCGGCCGCCTCCCAATCCTCCAGCCGATGTTCGGCGACGAGGCGGGCGAGGAAGCCGCAGTCGATCCGACGCGCAACGTCGTGGCGCGCCGGGATCGACAGGAAGGCGCGGGTGTCGTCGTTGAAGCCGACGGTATTGTAGAAGCCGGCCGTCTCCGTCGTCATCTCGCGAAAGCGGCGCATGCCCTCGGGACTGTCGTGGAACCACCATGCCGGTCCCAGCTTGAGGCACGGATAATGTCCCGCCAGCGGCGCGAGCTCGCGGGCATAGGTGCTTTCGTCGAGCGTGAAGAGGATGATCGTCAGGTCGCGCTCGGTCCCGACGACGTCGAGCATCGGCTTCAACGCGCGGACGTAATCGGTGCGCGTCGGAATATCCGCGCCCTTGTCGCGGCCATGCGTCGCGAACAGGCCGGCGTTGTGGTTGCGGTACGATCCGGGGTGAATCTGCATCGTCATGCCGTCCTCGATGCTCATCTTCGCCATCTCGGTCAGCATCTGCGCACGGAAGAGTTCGGCATCGGCGGCGTCCGCGGTGCCGGCGATGATCCGGTCGAACAGCGCTTCGCACTCAGGCGTCGACAGGTTGGCGGTCTGCGCGGTCGCGAAGCCGTGGTCGGTCGCGGTCGCCCCGGCGGCGCGGAAGTCGGCGCGGCGCTTGCGGTGAGCGGCGAGATAGCCCGACCAGCTTTCGACATCCTCGCCGGTCAGGTCGGCGAAGCGCGCGAGCGCGGGGCGGAAGGCTTCATGCTCGGCATCGATCACGGAATCCGGGCGGTAGGTGGTGACGACCCGGCCTCGCCAGCCCGAGCGGCGGATCGCGGCATGATGCTCCAGCGGGTCGTCGGCACCTTCCGTCGTCGCGAGCAATTCGATGCCGAACCGGTCGAACAGCGCGCGGGGGCGGAATTCGGGTGTCGCCAGGGCGTCGTCGATCCGGTCGAAATAATGGTCGGCGCTCGCCGGCTCCAGCGCGACGTCGATGCCGAACACGGTCGAAAAGGCATGATCGAGCCACATGCGCGACGGCGTGCCGCGGAACAGATGGTAATGCGCGGCAAAGGTCGCCCAAGCCGCGCGTGGATCGGTTGCGGGCACGCCGCCCTTGTGCGGTACGCCCAGCGCATCGAGCGGCACGCCCTGCGAATAGAGCATCCGGTAAAGATAATGGTCGGGCGCCAGCAGCAGTTCGGTCGCATCGCTCCAGGGGGCATCGGTCGCGAACCAGGCCGGGTCGGTGTGGCCGTGCGGGCTGATGATCGGCAGGTCGGCGACGCTCGCGTAGAGGTCGCGCGCGATGCTGCGGGTCGTCGGATCGGCGGGCAGCAGGCGATCGGGGTTCAGGGTCAGCGGGCGCACGTCACTCTCCTCTTTCGGCCCGGCTATCGACTTGTGCCAACGGTGGCAATGGCGTAATTCCGCGTCCATGAGCGAAGTGAAGGATTTGCCGCGCGGCGTGCGGGTGGCGGCGGAGGATGACGTGGCCGTGGCGCTGGACGCATTGGCAAGGGGCGACACAGTGGTGGTTGGCGACGACACGGTCGTGCTGCGCGACGACGTGGCGGCAGGACATAAATTTGCGCTTCATGCTATCGCCAAGGGGACGCCCGTCCATCGCTATCGTTTTCCGATCGGGCTCGCCACCCGCGACATCGCCGCGGGCGAGCATGTCCATAGCCACAATGTCCGGACGGCCTTGTCGGGCGAACTCGACTATCGCTTCACCGCGCCGGCCGAGCGCCGACTGTCGCACGCTCATGCTGGCAAGTCCTTCCGCGGATACCGCCGCGGCGACGGCAGCGTCGGCACGCGCAACGAGCTTTGGATCCTGCCCACCGTCGGCTGCGTCGGTCGCTTGGGCGAGCGACTGGCGAACGCCGCGGCGGCAAAGGCGGCGGGGCGGATCGACGGCGTTCATGCCTTCAATCACCCGTTCGGCTGTTCGCAACTGGGCGCGGACCTCGAGGGGACTGCGGCGATCCTTTCTGCGCTGGCGCAGAACCCCAATGCCGGCGGCGTCGTGGTGCTGGGGCTGGGGTGTGAATCCAATCAGTTGGACGACATGCTGGCGCGGATACCGGCCGAGCGCCGCGACCGCCTGGTCGCGGTGCGCGCGCAGGCGGAGAGGGACGAGTTTGCGGCCGGAATGGCGGCGATCGACCGATTGATTGACGTCATGGCGACCGATGTTCGTAGCGACGTTCCGCTGTCCGCGCTGCGATTGGGCGTGAAGTGCGGCGGGTCCGATGCGATGAGCGGGTTGACCGCTAACCCGCTGATCGGGTGGATGGCCGATGCGGTGACGCAGGCCGGCGGTACGGCGATCCTGACCGAAATCCCCGAGATGTTCGGGGCGGAGGGCTTGCTGCTCCAGCGCGCGGAGAGCGAAGACGTGTTCGATCGCCTGAGTACGGTCGTGAACCGTTTCAAACGCTATTTCCTCGACCACGGCGAGCCGGTGTCGGAGAACCCGAGCCCCGGCAACATTGTCGGCGGCATCACCACGTTGGAGGAAAAATCGCTAGGCGCGGTGCAGAAGGGCGGGCTGGCGACCGTCGGCGATGTCATCGATTACGGTGCGCTGGTGCGGCAGACCGGGCTGACGATCCTTGAGGCGCCGGGCAACGATGCGGTGTCGACGACCGCGCTGGCCGCGGCGGGGGCGACGATCACGCTGTTCTCGACGGGACGCGGCACGCCGCTCGGCAGTCCGGTGCCCACGGTCAAGATTGCGTCGAATGCGGCGCTGGCGGCGCAAAAGGCCAACTGGATCGACTTCGACGCCAGCATCGTGCTCGACACGGACATGAAGGCGGGGACGGCGGCGTTGCTCGATTACATCCTCGCCGTCGCTAGTGGGGAACCCACACGCAACGAGACGAACGACGAGCGCGCGATCGGCATCTGGAAGCGCGGCGTCACCCTATAACTCAGACATTTCTGGACAGGGCTTCGTCGAAGTCGCTAGAGCGTCCAAATCGAAGTGACGGAGAACGGGCGTGGTTGACGGAAGCATGCTGATCGGTGGCGAACTGCGCCAGGCACGGGCGCGGTTCCAGGCGATCGACCCGAGCACCGGCCAGACGATCCCAGGCGATTTTTCGTCGGCGACCGCCGAAAATGCAGCGGAAGCGTGTGCGCTCGCCGAAGCGGCCTTTCCGGCCTATGCCGCGCTTGCTCCGGACGATCGCGCGACGTTCCTTGAAACGATCGCGGAGGAGATTCTGGCGATCGGCGACCTGCTGATCGAGCGCGCGATGCAGGAATCCGGTCTGCCGCGCGTGCGTCTCGAGGGTGAGCGGGGCCGTACCGTCGGCCAGCTCCGCCTGTTCGCCGACGTCGTCCGCCGCGGCGACTATCTCGACGCGACGATCGACCCTGCGATGCCCGATCGCGCGCCGTTGCCGCGCCCGGACCTGCGCCGCGTGAACGTTCCGATCGGCCCGGTCGCAGTGTTCGGTGCGTCCAATTTTCCGCTCGCTTTCTCGGTCGCCGGTGGTGACACCGCCTCGGCGCTCGCCGCCGGTTGCCCCGTCGTGGTTAAGGGACACCCCGCGCATCCGGGCACCGGCGAACTGGTCGCTCGCGCGATCCGCGATGCGGCGGCCAAGTGCGGCCTAGCCGCTGGTGTATTCTCCTATCTGCCAGGCGAAACCAACGCGCTCGGCAGTGCGCTGGTCGCCGATCCGAACATCCGTGCGGTCGGCTTCACTGGATCGCGCGGCGGCGGCCTGGCGCTGGTCGCCATCGCCAACGCCCGCCGCGAGCCGATCCCGGTCTACGCCGAGATGTCGAGCATTAACCCGGTGGTGATCCTTCCGGCCGCGCTGGCGACGCGCGGGGCGGCACTGGCGGAGGGCTTCGTCCAGTCGCTGACGATGGGCGCCGGCCAGTTCTGCACCAACCCCGGCCTGGTGCTTGCGGTCGACGGACTCGATCTCGACGCGTTCGTAATCGCGGCGGGTGAAGCGCTGACCAAGAGCCAGCCCGCAACGATGCTTACGCCCGGGATTTATGCCAGCTTCGAATCCGGCGTGAAGGCGCTGGCGTCGCACGATGCGGTTCGCACGGTCGCGCGTGGCTGTGTCGGCGATGGCGTCAACCAGGCGGTCGGCGCGCTGTTCGATACGACCGCAGAGGCGTTCCTGGCCGATGCCGCGCTGGGGCATGAAGTGTTCGGCTCTTCCTCGGTCGTCGTGCGCTGCCGCGACGTGGCGGAGATCGTCCACGTTTTGGGCGCGGTCGAGGGGCAGCTGACGATCACGCTGCAGATGGACGGCGCCGACACGGCGGCCGCAGCGCAGGTCGTGCCTGTCGCCGCCCGTCGCGCCGGTCGCGTGCTCGCCAACGGCTGGCCGACCGGGGTCGAGGTGGCGCCCGCGATGGTCCATGGCGGCCCGTTCCCGGCCACCAGCGATGGCCGCACCACCAGTGTCGGCACCGCGGCGATCGAGCGGTATCTGCGTCCGGTCTGTTTCCAGAATCTCAGCGCCGAGTTACTGCCCCCGGCGGTGGCCGACGCCAACCCCTGGGGCGTCGCCCGGCGGCTCGACGGCAAGCGCGAGGCGTCGTTGCGCTGAGCGATCACGTCATCGGCGGCGTTTCGTTGGTAGCCCCCCACGGGGCTGGATAGCAGGTCGTCGCAAGCATTGGGGAAGGGTCCTATGGTGCCAGCGGTGGTCGTCAACGGCACACACGACAGCTTCCTGGTGGCTTTGTCGATCGTCGTCGCGATCCTAGCCTCCTTCACCGGACTCAGCCTGGCCAGCCGTATCCGCGCATCCCGCGGGCGGGCGCGGACGATCTGGGGGTCGGCCGCCGCGATCGCCCTGGGCGGCGGCATCTGGTCGATGCATTTCGTCGCGATGCTGGCCTTCGTGATGCCGGGCATGCCGATGACGTATGACGTCGGCCCGACCCTGGTTTCACTGGCCGTCGCCATAGCCTTCACCGGCGCGGGGTTTACGGCGATCAATTGGCACGATTTTTCCCGGCGCTCGATCGTCGGGGCCGGCGTGCTGATCGGCAGCGGTGCCGTTGCGATGCACTATATCGGCATGACGGCGATGCGGATGCCCGCCATGCTGCGGTACGACCCGGTCTGGGTCGGCATTTCTATCGTCATCGCCCTTTTGGCGGCGACCACGGCGACATGGCTGGCCTGCCGCGAACAACGCATCGACCGCCGCCTCCTCGCGGCCATCGTGATGGGGATCGCGATCGCCGGCATGCACTATGCAGGAATGCATGCGGCGATCTTTACGATGAGCTCCGGGATCGACGCGGCGGCTGGGCGAACCAGTCTCGGCCAGGCCTATATGGCGGTCGGTATCAGTTGCCTGACGATCCTGATCCTGTCGGTGTCGCTGGGGGCGGTTCAGTTCGAGCGCATCTATCGCCGGGCCGCGCGACGAGAAGCGCGCGCGACGTTGCGCGTGACCATTGCCGACATCCTGCGCGGGCAGGATGCGGATGCCGCCCTGCATGATGTCGCCGCGTTGCTCGGCGCGCATTTCGATGTCGTCAGGGCCGGCTTCGGCGATCTCGACCCCGAAGCCGGTGCCTTCGATTATCGCGTCTGCTGGGCCGATGGCACCGTGCAACCACTGATCGGACAGTTGCCGGCGGCGGCGTTCGGCGTGAAGATCGTCGCCGCACTCAACCGGGGGGAGACGGTCGTCATCGACGATCTGTTCGGCTCTGCGCTGAGTGACGACCACACGACCCAGGGGACTGCGCGCCAGGTCGATACGCGTGCCATCCTGGTCGTCCCGTTCGTCCGCCACGGCCAGCTACGGACGATCGTCTATCTCAACGACCGGCGGCCGAGGCATTGGCGTCCAGATGAGATCGCGTTCATGGAGGAAGTCGCCGAACGCATCCGCGTTGTCATTGAGTGGGTCGCGGCCGAACAGGACTTGCGCGCGTTGAACGCCAGCCTGGAGGAACGGGTGGAGGCGCGGACCCGTGAGCTTCAACAGGTCCAGGAAGCGCTGCATCATGTTCAGAAGATGGAAGCGATCGGCCAGCTGACCGGCGGCGTCGCGCATGATTTCAACAACCTTCTTACCCCGATCATGGGCGCGCTTGACCGGCTGAATCATAAGCAGATGCCCGATCCGCGCGACGCGCGCCTGATCGCCGGCGCACTGCAATCGGCGGAACGCGCGAAGACGTTGGTCGGACGACTGCTGGCCTTTGCACGGCGGCAGCCGCTTCGGCTTCAGCCTGTCGATGTCGCCGGCCTGGTTCGGGGGATGTCCGATCTGATCGCCGGCACCATCGGCCCGACAATCCGCGTAACCGTCGAGGCGGCGCCGGACGTCGGCAGTGCGCTGGCCGACCCCAATCAGCTCGAAATGGCTTTGCTCAACCTGAGCGTCAACGCACGCGATGCGATGCCCGATGGCGGGCAGTTGCGCATATCGGTCGATAGGACCGTCGCCGGTGCCTCCGTCAGCGCGCCGGTTTCGCCCGGACGATACGTCCGTCTGTCCGTCGCTGATACCGGCACCGGCATGGATGCCGAAACCCAGCGTCGCGCGATAGAACCGTTTTTCTCGACGAAGGGAGTGGGGCGGGGCACCGGTCTTGGCCTGTCGATGGCGCATGGTCTGGCCGCGCAACTGGGCGGCGCACTGACGATCGACAGCGCACTGGGGCGGGGCACGCGGATCTGCTTGTGGCTGCCTGAATGCGCTGCGGGTGGACTGTCGGCTACGTCGGTCGAGCCATCGGAAACACCGGTGTTCACCGGCACCGCGATACTGGTCGACGACGAGGATGTCGTACGCGAAGCGACAGCGCAGATGTTGTCCGACCTCGGCTTCCGCGTCCGCGGCTATGCATCCGCCGCCGACGCATTGAGTGCGATCGATGACGAAGGCGAGCAGGCGCCGGGGCTGGTCGTGTCCGATCAGGTCATGCCGGGCATGACGGGCGCGGAGTTCCTCGGACACGTCCGGGCCCGTTATCCGCGCGTGAGGACTCTGCTGATTTCCGGCTATTTGGACAAGGGGGACATCGACCCCGCAATCCCGCGCCTGACGAAGCCGTTCGTGAAGCGAGACCTGGCGGCAGCGCTGGCCGTGATACGGTGACTATTCGGGCGCGGAATATTCGACACAGCCGATCGACGATCGACGCAAGCCCGACAGACAAAAGCTGTTCACCGATTTCAGATTTCGCCAACTCCCGCCAAAAATGCCGGGAAATGGTGACCCCTACGGGAATCGAACCCGTGTTTCAGCCGTGAAAGGGCCGCGTCCTAACCGCTAGACGAAGGGGCCACGTCGCCGTG
This sequence comes from uncultured Sphingomonas sp., assembly GCA_913776045.1. Lineage (GTDB taxonomy): Bacteria > Pseudomonadota > Alphaproteobacteria > Sphingomonadales > Sphingomonadaceae > Sphingomonas. The sequence goes on along the minus strand of CAJYOI010000041.1, from coordinate 76,862 downwards.
GGCTGCGCTCCGTTAGGCGGGGACGGGGCGGGGGTCAACTGGTTTTGGTAGGTTTTCTGTGGAAATCTCAATCGGCCCAGGCGGCGTCGTCGATGTGGAGTTCGGCGGCACGGGTATTGGACCAATCGTCGATCTTGGCGCGGCCGGCGAGCCACAGGCGGCGATTTGGCGAGGCGCCGAGCAGGGCGGCGCCGAGCGCAGTGTCTGCGGCGCGGAACGCCATGGCTTTAAGGCTGCGACCGTCATTACCGGCGACGATGGCGCGGACATGACTGTTGCCGACGACATTGGCCTTCACGATTCGCACCGGGCCGGCGGCGACGCGGGGACTTGGCCAGCCCATGCCATAGGGACCGCCGACCTCCAGCGCCTCGACCAAGTCGGGGCAGACGCCGGCGGGGGCGAGGACGGCGTCGAGCAGAAGTGCCCGGTTTTCGGACGCGCGGACGACGGTTTCGGCCAGACGAGCTTCGAGGAAGTCGGCGAGAGCGGCGACCTTTTCGGCGTCTATCGTGAGCCCTGCGGCCATGGCATGGCCACCACCTGCCGCGAGCAGGCCGTGTTCCTTCGCCGCCATGACCGCGGCGCCCAGATCGACGCCGGGGATCGAGCGGCCGGAGCCCTTGCCGACGCCGTCTTCGTCGATGGCGATGACGATCGCCGGACGCCCGAGACGTTCCTTCAAGCGCCCGGCGACGATGCCGATGACGCCGGGATGCCAGCCTTGCCCTGCGACGACCGCAACCTGACGATCGTGGCCGAGCATGGCGTCGGCATCGGTCTGAACACCGAGTTCGATCGCGCGCCGTTCCTCGTTCAACCGGTCGAGCTCCTCGGCGATCGCGCGGGCCTCGTTCGGGTCGTCCGTGGTGAGCAGCCGGACGCCGAGATCGGACCTTCCGACCCGCCCGCCGGCGTTGATCCGGGGCCCGAGCGCAAAGCCCAGGTCAGTCGCGGTCGGGGCGCGGGTCAGGCGCGAGGCGGCGATGAGCGCATCGATGCCCGGGTTGCGGCGGTTGGCCATGACCTTCAGGCCCTGGGCGACATAGGCGCGGTTGAGGCCCTTCAGCTGCGCGACGTCGGCGACCGTGCCCAGCGCGACGAGATCGAGCAGGTCGAGTAGTCTGGGTTCGGCCCGGTTCGCGAAGAAACCGCGGGCGCGAAGCGTGCGCAGCAGGGCCGCGCCCAGCAGGAAGGCGACGCCCACCGCAGCGAGGTGGCCATGCGCGGCGCCATCCCCTTCGTCGAGGCGGTTCGGGTTCACCAGTGCGTGCGCGACGGGGAGGGCGGAGGCGCATTTGTGGTGGTCGACGACGATCACGTCGATTCCTGCGTCGCGCGCCTCCTGCAGCGCGTCGAACGCCTGCGCGCCGCAGTCGACGGTGACGATCAGGCTGGCGCCCTGGTCACCCAGTCGCCGCATGGCGACGCCGGAGGGGCCATAGCCTTCGATCAGCCGGTCGGGGATATATGCGGTAGGGGCGAGGCCGAGGTCGCGGAGCAGACGGATGACGAGCGCGGCAGAGGTCGCGCCATCGACGTCATAGTCGCCGAAGACCGCCACGGCTTCACCACTCTGGACCGCGTCGGCCAGGCGTTCGGCGGCGCGGTCCATGTCGCGGAAGATCGACGGATCGGGCATGAAGCCGCGGATGCTGGGCGTGCGGTGCGCTTCCAGCGCGTCGCGGGGGCAGCCGCGCGACAACAGCAGCTGCGTCACCAAGTCGTCAGGCACGAAACCGCCGCCGACGTCGCCGGCCAGACCCCGCCAGCGCCAGGGTTGGCCGAGGATCGAGCGGTCTATATTGAGCACGGGCGTCACAGGCGGCGGACGATCAGAGATACCAGGGCTGTTCGCGGAACCACTTGGTCACGACGTACTTCGTGCCCTTGGTCACCGCGGTTCCTTCGTGAAGCGTCATTGGATTAGGACTGCCGTCCGGCTTCATGTTGTTCCACGCGAGCAGCATTCGGCGGCGCGGGGGGAGCTTGATGCCGGCCTGCGGGAACCAGGTGGCGCCGCCTTCCTCGACTTCGTTCAGGTACAGCATCGCGGTCCAGGTGCGCTGGCCGCCTTCCTGCGTCATGCGCTGCCAATAGGGCTGGCTGCCCTGGAAGTAATCGTGGTGGGCGCGGAATTGCTGGCCCGGCGCGTAACGCTGGCCCTGCATCGTTTCGCCATGCGGATGATTGATGCCGAGCAGGTCGGCGATCCGTTCGTCGATCGGGCGGACGAGCGGCGAGAAGCGATCCATGTCGCAGCTTTCGCTGGTCCGGTATTCGGGATCGGGCGCGTCGGACAACAGGGTCGACGGACGGCGGTGTCGGTCGATCAACGCAATCAGAGCGTCGCATTCGGCATCGCTCAGAAAGTCGAGCTGATAATAGACCTGCGCGCTCGGGACCTTGGCCTGTACCACGTTCGGGTTCGCCTCCAGGCGTGCGGCGACCGATTGGCTGAAAGCGGCACGGGCTTTGGAGGGCAGGTCGGGATTGTCGACAGGTTTGCGAGCCATGGCCGGCAGATTGCGTGGCCCGCGCGCAAAAGCAAGGGGCCGGCCGTTGTCGGCCGGCCCCTGCCTCAATGGCTTACCAGAAGATGTCGTAGATAACGTCCACGACCTCGCCGGTGTCGATGTCGACCAGCAGGGCGTCGTTATAATAGCGTACCCAGCGATACGGACCATAGGCAGGCGGCAGGCGGTAATCCCATGGGTCGTTGATCCAGTAATTCTGCTGGAACAGGATCGAGCCCAGCGTGATACCGATGCCGAAGCGCTGGTAGCCGTAGTTGTAACCCCGCGGCGGATAGTAGCGCGGCAAGCGATAGGCGGAGCGGTTGCTGCCGCGCCAGCCCTGCCAATCGTACCGACGGTCGTTGCGCCACTCGCGATTCCAGCGCTGGCCGCGATTCCAGTCGGAGCCGCGATTCCAGGTGCCGCCTCGGTTCCAGTCGCCCCGCCGCGGGTCACGGTTCCAGTCGCGACGATCGTCGCGCCGTTCGTCGCGGAAGTCCCGGCGGTCGTCACGACGGTCCTGGCGGAACTGCTCCGGCGTCACGCGGCCCTGGTTCAGGTCGCGGCGATCCTCGCGCCGCTCCTGACGGAAGTCGCGACGGTCGTCGCGGCGGTCCTGGCGGAAGTTCTGGTAGCCGGGGACGGGCGCGGGCGAGGGTTCCGGACGGAAGCCGCCGTTGCCCTGCGCCCGCTGAGCCTCCCGCTGGGCACGCCATGCGTCGCGGTCGGGGCGCGGACCTGTGTCCTGACGCTGCACTTGAACGCCGGCCTGCACGCGGGCGGCTTCGCGCTGTGCCCGGAACGCGTCGCGATCGAACGTCTGGCCGCCGGCCTGCGCCTGGGCACGCGCCGCTTCACGCTGGGCGCGGAAGGCTTCGCGATCGAAGCCGCCGCCCTGGGGGCGTTCGGGGCGCTGGAACGAGTCCATGCTGCGTTCGGGACGCGGCGGCGGGGCGGGGCGATCCGCCTGGGGCACGCCATCTCCGCGACCGGGGCCACCGCGGCGGCCCTGCCATTCCTGCGCGCTCGCCAGCACCGGCGAGAGCGCGGTCGCCGCGACCAGCGCGGACAAGATGAACTTCTTCATGGACCAACTCTCCACACGCCGGTCCCCCGGCCCTTCGTCGATGGTGCCGGAATATGCGAGTCGAGGTGAGCCGTGGCTGAATTGCGTTGAAAGCGATTTGTCAGGAATGGCCCGCACGTCACCGTTTGATGGGGGAGAGGGCGGGCACGTCCTTGGCGGCGTCGGCCGGGTCGATGTCGGGCGGGGGCGCTGCCTCCAGCGTTTCGTCGCCGCGCGCCACGGCTGCGGCCTGCAGCACGGCATCGACCAGTCGCGGGTAGATGCCGCAGCGGCACAGGTTTGTGATCCCGACGCGGACGTCGTCCTCGGTCGGATTGCGGTTCGTGCGCAGCAGCGCCTGCGCCGCCATGACGATGCCGGGAATGCAATAGCCGCACTGAACGACGTTGGCCGACAGCAAGGCCTGTTGCAGCGGGTGGTTGCGGTCGCGCGACAGTCCCTCGATCGTGGTGACGAAGCTGCCTTCGAGCGCACCGATCTTTACGGTGCAGGATCGCACCGCGCGGCCGTCGATGTCGACCGTACACGCGCCGCAATCGCCGCTGCCACAGCCGTATTTCGTGCCTGTCAGGTTCGATGCGTCGCGCAGCGCGAACAGCAGCGGCGTCGTCGGGTCCATCGCATAGTGGACGGGCTGGTTGTTGACGGTGAAACGGGTCATCGCGGCCGACGTCTTAGCTGGTCACATCCCACCGCGGAAGGCGGAACGCGTCGCGGCATCCGGTGTTTGACGAGGCGATCCGACGAACAACTCCCAAGCGAAGGAGGCCAGTGATGCCCAAGGCACTCAGCCAGTTTTCGATCACTCAGGAAGCCGACGGCTATGTCCTGCAGATCGAGGACGAGGATGGCGAAACCACCGAATACAGCGCGACGCTGGAACAGATCGACGACATAGCGATCGCGATCGAGGATCTGGACATCGTCGACGAAGACGATCCCTCGCTGCTGGGCGAGGACGACGAAGAGCGCGAGCCCGACGAGGACTGAGGCGCCCGCGCTCGCTCGGCAGAAGCGGGCGAGCGAAGACTATGGTCGCGGCGTCGGTGTCGCGACCGGTTCGGGCGACAGCGGTTTCGGTCCTTGCGCGGTCGTCTCAAGCAACGCGTCGCCGCCGAGCGTTCGGTAGAGTTCGGTCAGGTTCTGCGCCTGCGCCAGCCGGGTGCTGACCAGCGATCGCTCGGCGGAATAGAGCGAGCGTTGCGCATCCAGGCTTTGCAGAAACGTGTCGATGCCGCCGCGATAGCGGGCATCGGACAGGACGTAATTATCGCGCGATGCCGTCACCAGCGCGGTCTGGGCGCGGAACTGGTCGCCGATCGTACCGCGGCGCGCGAGCGCGTCGCTGACTTCGCGGAAGGCGGTCTGGATCGTGCGCTCATAGGTCGCGAGATCGCGGTCGAAGGTCGCTCTGGCCTGATCGACCTGGGCCCGGCGCGCGCCGCCGGCGAAGATATCGTAATCGACCCCGCTACTGGCGCTCCAGGTAAAGGCGTTGCCGCTGAACAGGCTGCCGAGCGCGCCACTGGCCAAGCCGAGGATACCGGTCAGGCTGATCCGTGGAAACAGCGCGGCGCGCGCCGCGCCGATGCGGGCGTTGGAGGCGCGCAGATCGTATTCGGCCTGCACCACATCCGGACGGCGGAGCAGTACGCCGGAGTCGAGCCCGGCGGGTAGTTCGGCGAGCGTCGGAACGACCGCTTCGATCGACTCCGGCAACAGGGCCGGATCGACGTCGGTACCGACGAGCAGGCGCAACAGATTGGCGTCCTGCGCGAGCGCGGTGCGTTGCTGGGCGAGATCGGAATTGGCCTGCGCGAGCACCAGTTCCGCCTGCCGCAGGTCCGTGCGCGGCGCGATCCCGCCGGTCAGCCGCGCACGGGTCAGTCTGACGCTGGTTTCGGCGCTGCGGGCTGTGCGCTCGGCGATCAGCAGCAGGCTGCGGTCGGCGGCATAGGTCGTCCAGGCGTCGGCGATGTCGCCGACCAGCGCTAGGCGCGTTGCGCGCGCGGCGGCTTCAGTCGAGAAATAGTCCTCCAGCGCCGCGCGGCTGAGCGAAGCGACGCGGCCGAACAGGTCGATTTCGAACGCATTGATGCCGACGTTGGCCGAATAGCTATCGTTGATCCCGCCTCCCGAGGCGACCGAGCCGTCGGGCGTCCGCGCCGCGCCCTTGCGGATGGCGGCGTCGCCGCTGGCGGTGATCGTCGGGAAACGCGCCGCGCGCTGGATGCGGGACTGCGCGCGCGCGATGGCGATGTTCGCCGCCGCGATCCGCAGGTCGCGGTTGTTGGCAAGCGCCGTCTCGATCAAGCGCTGCAGCCGCGCGTCGCGGAAGATGTCGCGATAGGTGACGGCGGGCAGCGCGGCTTCGTTCTGACGAAGGTAGGCGTCGCCGACCGGCCAGGATGTGGGAACCGGTGCTACCGGCCGCTCGTAAGTCGGGGTCATCGAGCAACCGGTCAGTGCCGTCGCAACGAGCAGCGTGATCGTGCGACGCATCACGCGTCTCCCTCCGCCGGCTTTGGCTGCCCCTGATAGCCGGTCGGCTTGCCACGCAGCTTGGCAAGGCCATCGCGAACACCGCGGCGGACGAGGACGAAGAACAAAGGGATGTAGAAGATCGCGAGGATCGTCGCGGTCAGCATGCCGCCGATGACGGCGGTGCCGATTGCGATACGGCTGTTGGCACCGGCACCCGTCGACAGGGCGAGGGGCAGCACGCCGAAGATGAACGCAAGGCTGGTCATCAGGATCGGTCGCAGACGCAGGCGTGCGGCTTCCAGCGCAGCGTCGATGACGCGGGCGCCCTTCTTCTCTGCCTGTTCGGCGAATTCGATCATCAGGATGGCGTTCTTGGCGGCAAGGCCCATCGTCGTCAGCAGCCCGATCTGGAGGTACACGTCATTCTCCAGCCCACGCAGTGTCACCGCGAAAACCGCGCCGACCAGCCCGAGCGGAATGATCAGCAGTACGGCCGCCGGAATCGACCAGCTCTCGTACAATGCGGCGAGGCACAGGAAGACGACGAGCAGCGACAGGCCGTAGAGCAGAGGCGCCTGACCCGAAGACAGGCGTTCCTGATAGGACAGGCCGGCCCAGGCGACCGATGTACCCGGAATCTGGCTGGCCAGTTCCATCATACGGTTCATCGCTTCACCAGAGCTGACGCCCGGGGCGGCTTGCCCTGAAAATTCGAAGGCCGGCACGCCCGAGAAACGCGACAGCGTCGTCGGTGCGGTGGACCAGCCGATCGTGGCAAAGGCACTGAACGGCACCATCTGCCCATCGGCGCCGCGGACGAACCATTTGGCGATATCTTCGGGCGCCGCACGATAGGGCGCGTCACCCTGAACGTAGACCCGCTTCACGCGGCCGCGGTCGATGAAGTCGTTGACGTAGCGGCCACCCCACGCCGTCGACAGCGTCGTGTTGACGTTCGCCTGCGTGAGCCCGAGCGCCGACAGTTTGGTCTGGTCGATGTCGATCTTCAGCGTCTGGATGTCGGGCAAATCGGTCAGGCGGACGGCGCGCAAGCTCGGATCGGCAGTGGCGGCGGCAAGCAGTTTCTCGCGCGCGGCGACGAACTGCTCGCGGCTCATCCCGCCGGTGTTCTGCAACTCCATCGTAAAACCGCCGGTCTGGCCCAAGCCACGGATCGACCCGGGGACCAGCGCGAAAACTTCGGCATCGCGCAGCCCCTTGAAGGCCGCGCTCGCGCGATCGGCAATGGCGTCGGCGCCGTTTTCGATACCCTTGCGCTCCGCCCAGTCCTTCAGGTTGAGAAAGCCCTGACCGGTATTCTGGCCCGATGCACCGCCGCCACCGCCACCGGCGCTGGTCAGCATGACGTCAACGTTCTTGCCCTCAGGACCCAGGAAATAATCGATGATCTGGTCCTGCACCTGACGTGTGCGGGCTTGGGTCGCGCCGGCTGGCAGGCGGAACTGAACCTGGATTCGCCCCTGGTCCTCGGTCGGCAGGAAACTGGTCGGCAGACGGAAGAACAGCACGGCCAGGATCGCGACGACCCCGGCGTAGATCAGCAGAAACAGCCACTTGCGGTCGATGACCTTGCGTGACGTCTCGACATAGCGTTCGGACATGCGCTCGAAGAAGCGGTTGAATTTGTCACCGGCCTTGCGGAAGAAGCCGGCGACACGCGGGAATTTGCGGTCGGCCCAGTTCTGGTGGCCATCGCCTTCGCCCTTCTGCTTCAGCAGGTTCGCGGTCAGCGCGGGGCTGAGGATCAACGCGACGACGACCGACAGGATCATCGCCGAGACGATGGTGATCGAAAACTGACGATAGATGACGCCCGTCGATCCGCCGAAGAATGCCATCGGCAGGAAAACCGCCGACAGGACCAGCGCAATCGCGATCAGCGCGACCGTGATCTCGTTCATCGATTCGATCGTCGCCTCGCGCGGCGACATGTCGGGGTTCTCCTCCATCAACCGCTCGACATTCTCGACGACGACGATCGCGTCGTCGACGAGCAGGCCGATCGCGAGGACGAGACCGAACAGGGTCAGCGTGTTGACCGAAAAGCCCGCGACCGCGAACACGGCGAAGGTACCGAGCAGCACGACGGGGACCGCAATCGTCGGGATCAGCGTCGCGCGCCAGCTTTGCAGAAACACGAACATGACAATGACGACGAGGATGACCGCCTCGATCAGCGTCTTGACCACTTCCTCGATCGACAATTTGATGAACGCGGTCGAATCGTTCGGATAGGCGTAGGTCAGGCCCGGCGGAAAATTGCGCGCAGCGTCGGTCATGAAGGCGCGTACGGACTCCGCGGTCGCCAGCGCATCGGCGCCGGGCGCGAGGTTGACCGCGATGCCGGCGCCGGGGTGTTTGTTGGTCCGGCTGACGGAGGCGTAGCTTTCCTGACCCAGTTCGATCCGCGCGACGTCGGCCAGTCGCACGGTGGCGCCGCTCGGCTGCGTCTTCAGGATGATCTTGGCGAACTGTTCGGGCGTCTGGAGACGCGACTGGGCGGTGACGGTCGCATTCAGCATCTGCGTGTCGGCATTGGGCACGCCACCGACCTCGCCCGCGGCGACTTCGGTATTCTGGTTCTGGATCGCGGTGATGACGTCGCCGGGCATCAGCTGGACCGCGGCCAGACGCGCAGGGTCCAGCCAGATGCGCATCGCATATTGCGACCCGAAAACATTGGTTTCGCCGATGCCCGGAATTCGCCCGAGCGCGTCCTGCAGGTTCGCGACGAGATAGTCCGACACGTCGGCATTCGTCATCTTGTCGGTCTGGTCATAGACCGACACGATCATCAGAAAATCCGGGTTGGACTTGGTGACGCGCACGCCCTGTTCCTGCACCTGCTGCGGAAGGCGGCTGATCGCCTGCTGGATGCTGTTCTGGACTTGGACCTGCGCGATGTCGGGATCGGTGCCCTTCTCGAAGGTCGCCGAAATCGTCACCGACCCGCGCGAGGACGACGACGAGGTGAAGTACAGCAGCCCGTCGATGCCGGTCAGCTGCTGCTCCAGCACTTGCGTCACGCTGTTTTCCAGCGTCTCGGCCGACGCGCCGGGGAAGGTCGCGCGGACGTTGACCTGGGGCGGGGCGACGTCGGGATATTGTTCGATCGGCAGCGTCATCAGCGCGCCGACACCGGCCAGCATGATGATGATCGAGATCACCCATGCGAAGATGGGTCGATCGATGAAGATCCGCGAGATCACGACGTTTTCTTCGCGCTGTTACCCGTTTGCGCGTCCGCCGGGGGCGGGGCGACGCGCTGGATGGCGCCGGCCGGGACCGGGCGGATGTCGGCACCGGGCTTGAGGCGGCCGAGGCCCTGCGTGATGATCTTGTCACCCGCATTCACGCCGCGGGTGACGACCCAATAGGCGCCCTGCGTTCTGGGTGCGGTGACCTGGCGCTGCACAGCCTTGTTGTTCGGCCCGACGACGTAGATCGTGGCCGCGCCCTTGGCGTCACGCGATACCGCCTGCTGGGGCACCAGGAAGGCGTTGGGCTCGATCGCCTGATTGAACTGCGCGCGGACGAACATGCCCGGGAGCAGCAGGCCGTTCGGGTTCGGGAATCGTGCACGCAGCGTGACAGTGCCGGTGGCCTGGTCGACCGTCACTTCGGTGAACTGGACGGTGCCGGTTAAACCATAGTCGCTGCCGTCCTCCATCTTCAACCGAACCTGCGCGCTGGCGGGTAGCACGTCGCCCTGTGCCAGGGAGCGCCGCAGCGCCAGCATCTCGGCGGCGGATTGCTGAATGTCGACGAACATCGGGTCGAGCCGCTGGATCACCGCCATCGGCTCGGTCTGATTGTTGGTGACTAGCGCACCGACCGTCGCCAGGCTCCGGCCGATCCGCCCGGTGATGGGGGCCGGCACGCGGGTGAAGGCGAGGTTGACCTGCGCCGTCTCCAGCGCCGCGCGGTTCTGCGCGACCTGGGCGGCGGCCTGGCGTTGGGTCGCGACGGCGTCGGTATAGTCCTGCTTGCTCACCGCCTCGATCTCCGAAAGCGGGCGCAGGCGGTTGGCGCGGACGCGGGCAGCTTCTTCCGTAGCGGCGGCCGCAGCGACATTCGCGCGTGCCTGATTGGTCGACGCGACGTAAAGCCGCGGGTCGATCTGGTAGAGCGTCTGTCCGGCGCGGACCAGCGCGCCTTCGGTAAACAGACGGCGGCGGACCAAGCCCGTGACCTGCGGGCGAACCTCCGACGTCTCGAACGCCGCGGTGCGGGCGGCGAGTTCGGTCGGCAGCGGCACGGCGGTCGGGCGCGCGATGACATAGCCGACCTGCACCGGGCCGCCGCGACCGCCCTTGGTCGCGCCGGACTTCGACGTTTCCGCCTTGTCGCCGCTACCGCAGGCGCCAAGACTGAGGATAAGAGCGGCAGCGAAAGCGCGCGAAGGATGGATGTGCACGGGTCAGTCTAACCGTTAGCCAGAGAATTGGTTGCGCGTGCGGTACGATGCGTCGGCTGGCGGACAAAGCGCGAAATTGTAACGGAGATGTACAGAGAGATGACCATGATCCTTCACGACTATTGGCGGTCGTCGGCCGCCTACCGCGTCCGTATCGGGCTGAACCTGAAAGGCCTCGGGTTCGAATCCGTTTCGCATGATCTGCGGACGGGCGACCAAAAGCTGCCTAGCTATCGAAGCCTTGCGCCTCAAGGGCTTGTTCCGGCGATCGAGCAGGACGGGGTGGTTCTGACCCAGAGTCTGGCGATCCTGGAGTGGCTGGACGAAACGCATCCCGAGCCCGCCTTGCTGCCAAAGGACGCGGCCGCACGCGCGCGGGTTAGGGCGCTGGCCTACGCGATCGCGATGGACATCCACCCGGTCAACAACCTGCGGATCCTGAAGGCGTTGAAGGCCGATTTCGCCGCCGAACAGGACGCGATCGACGCCTGGGTCCGCCGCTGGATCGCAGACGGGTTCGCCGCGCTCGAGGAATTGGCGGGCGAGGGCGCCTATCTGTCCGGCGACACGCCGGGCCTTGCCGACATCTGCCTGGTGCCGCAATGGTATAATGCCGAGCGGTTCGCGCTCGACACCGCACCCTATCCCAAGCTCGCCGCGATCGTCGCGCGGGCGAACGAACACCCCGCCTTCACCGCGGCCCACCCCAGCCGCCATCCGCATGCGACGGATTGACGCCGCAGTGCAGCACGCCTAGGCGGCGCGGCAGATGGTGCCCGCAAGGGCGAAGAGGGAAGCCGGCGCAAATCCGGCGCTGTGCCCGCAACTGTGAGCCGGGAGCCGGGGGTCAGAATGTCACTGGAAGCGCCTGCTTCCGGGAAGACGATCCGAAGGTTACGATCGGCGAGCCAGGAGACCTGCCATCGCGTCGTTCGTCGTCAGGCCGGGTCCAGCCAAGCGCGTCGGGGAATGATCCCTTCGTAACGACAGCCATGTGGCCGTAGTCGCGTCGCCCGTCTGGGTGGCGGGCCGTGAATGTCGTTGCTTGCTCGCGCCGGGTCGACACCGGGGGAGCGGGGGGAGTGATTTTGCGTAACCTGCTTTTGTCCACCATCGCGTTTGGGGCGTTCGCGCTGCCCGCCGCCGCTCAGACCACGGCGGTCGATGGCGACGACGTCGTCGTCACCGCCAACCGCACAGAACGCCCGATCGATCAGGTCGGCCAGTCGGTCACCGTTATCGACAGCGAAGAAATCGAGGCGCGCCATTCCCAGGCCGTCGTCGACCTGCTGCGCACCGTACCCGGCGTCAGCTTCACGCGTGCCGGCGGCATCGGTACTGTCGCGTCGGTCAACATCCGCGGTGCCGATCCGCAGCAGACCCTGCTGCTGGTCGATGGCGTGAAGCTCGACGATCCCGCGAGCCCGGGCGGCGGCTATGATTTCGGCAACCTGTTGGTCGGCAACATCGATCGCATCGAAGTCGTCCGCGGCGCGCAGAGTGTGATCTGGGGCAGCCGCGCGATCGGCGGCGTCGTCAACGTCGTCACCCGTGCACCGAGCGACGATCCCGAATTCGTCGCAAAGGGCGAATATGGCTGGCGCGACACGGTGAATACGACCGCGAACGCGTCGGGCAAGCTGGGCCCAGTGTCGGCGAGCCTTGGCGGCCAGTATTTCCGCACCGACGGCTTCTCCGCATTCAACGAAGCGCGCGGTGGGCGCGAGCGCGATGGCTATCGGCAGTATGGCGCGAACGGCAAGCTCGCGGTCGACCTGACCGACGGTTTCTCGCTCGAGGCGCGTGGGCGCTATTCGGACGCGAAGATCGACCTCGACGGCTTCCCCGCGCCGGCATTCGCGCTGGCCGATACCGGTGATTATTCGACGAATAAGGAACTGAGCGGCTACGCCGGCGCGCGCCTCGCGCTGTTCGACGGCGCATTCCGTAACCGTCTGGGTGTAGCGTACAGTCGCGTCGACCGCGCCAATTTCGGCGCGACCGGGCCGGCGACGTTCGACTCGCGCGGCCTGAACCGCCGCTTCGAATATCAAGGCGTGATCGAAACCGGGATCGTCCAGGCGACGATCGGTGCGGAGAGCGAGCGGTCGCGATTCGATACCGTCAGCTTCGGCGCCGCGTCGCGAGCCCGGGCGCTCATCAACAGCGTCTACGGCGAAGTCACGCTGACGCCCGTAACCGGCGTCGCGCTGACTGGCGGCGTGCGGCATGACGACCACAGCCGCTTCGGCGGCGAGACGACCGCAGCGGGCAATGTCGTGCTCAGCCCCAACGGCGGCCGAACGACGTTCCGGGCGAGCTATGGCGAAGGCTTCGGCGCGCCGTCGCTCTACCAGCTCTTCGGCGATTACGGGAACGACCGCCTGGTGCCTGAGCGTGCCAACAGCTGGGATGCGGGCGTGACCCAGCGGCTGCTGGGCGATGCGTTGCAGGTCCAGGCGACCTATTTCCACCGCGATACGCGCAACCAGATCGACTTCGTGTCCTGCTTTGGCGTGACGAGCGCGATCTGCGTAAATCGGCCGTTCGGCACCTACGACAACATCCGCCGTACGCGGGCTGAGGGTGTGGAGGCGACGCTGGTGCTGCAACCGGTCGAGCCGCTGCGCGTGGCCTTCGCCTACACCTATCTCGACGCGCAGAACCGCGACACTGGACGGAAGCTCGCGCGGCGTCCGGGCGAGAGCGTGAACATGGTCGCCGACTATCGCTGGGCGTTCGGCCTGTCGACGGGGGCCACGATCACCCATGTCGGCGACAGCTTCGAAAACGCGACGAATACGCATCGGCTGGACGGCTATGTGCTTGTCGACCTCCGCGCGAGCCTTCCCATCGGCGATCGCTTCGAAGTGTTCGGCCGCGTCGAGAACCTGTTCGACGAGGTCTATGAGACGGTCTACCTCTACGGCACGCCGCGTCGTGCGGCCTATGGCGGGGTGAGACTGAAGCTGTGATCCGCTGGCTGGCGATGCTGCTGGTAACGGTGGCCGGGTGCACCCCGGCCCCCATGCCGGTGCGGGCAGTGCGCCCGATGCGCATCGTCAGCCTGGATTATTGTGCCGATCAATATGTCCTGAAGCTGGTCGGGCGGGACCGCATCGCTGCGGTGTCGCCCGATGCGGCAGCCGAATTCTCCTACATGCGCGCCGCCGCGCGGGGCGTGCCCCAGGTCCGCCCACAAGCGGAGGACGTGCTGCTGCTGAAGCCCGACCTGGTCGTGCGCAGCTATGGCGGCGGGCCCAACGCCGCGGCGCTGTTCGAAGGCGCCGGGGTGCCGGTGCTGCAACTGGGCTATGCACCGGATCTGGCCGGTATCCGCACGGTGCTGCTCGATACGGCAAGGGGGCTTGGCGAGCGGCGCCAAGGCGAGGTGATGGCGGCGGCATTCGATACACGATTGGCGGCGCTGAAGCGCGCCTCGACGGGCAAGTCGGCGCTCTATGTGACGCCGGGCGGCGTGACCACGGGTCCCGGATCGATCGTCGATGAGCTGCTGCGCGCCGGTGGCCTCGTGAACTTCCAGACCTCCGGGGGCTGGGGGCCGTTGCCGTTGGAGCGGTTGGCCTATGCGCGACCGGATGTCGTCGCGGCAGCCTTCTTCGATACGCGGTGGAACCGGCCCGACCCGTGGAGCGCGGCAGCGCACCCGGTCGTCGGTCGTGCGCTCAAGGGTGTGCCGACCGCGGAACTGCCGGGCGCCTGGACGGCGTGTGGAGGGTGGTTCGTGCTGGACGCTGTGGAGCGGCTCGCCAAAGTGACGACACGACCGTGAAGCTCATCCTGACCTTGGCGCTCGCCAGCGTGACCGCGATCATCGCCGCTTGTTTCCTCGGCTCCACGTCGCTCCCGGCCGATCGCCTTTTCGCCGCGCTTGCCGGCCAGGGATTGCCCGGCGACACCATCGTCGTGTGGATGATTCGCCTCCCACGCGCGCTGGCGGCGTTTCTCGCCGGTGCCGCACTCGGTCTCAGCGGCGCGGCGCTGCAGGGCTTGCTGCGCAATCCGCTGGCCGAGCCCGGCGTGCTGGGGGTATCAGCCTGCGCGACGCTCGCGGCGACCGTGGCGCTCTATTATGGTTTCGTCGGGGCCTCGCCGATCGCCCTGCCGGCCGCATCGATCTTCGGCGCGCTTGCCGCGACCGCGATTATCGCCGGGGTCGCGATGCGGACGACGTCGGTCGCCACGCTGATCCTGATCGGCGTCGGCCTGTCGAGCTTTGCCGGCGCGATCATGGCGCTGCTGCTCAACCTGGCGCCCGATCCATTCAGCCTGGCCGACATGATCAACTGGACGCTGGGGTCAGTCGCCAACCGCAGCTTTGCCGAGATTGCGGGGACGCTCCCGTTCATGGGCCTCGGTGCAGCACTGCTGATCCTGACCCGTCGCGGCCTGTCCGCGCTGACGTTGGGCGAGGAGGCGGCGGCGAGCATCGGGCTCGACCTGCGGCGCCAGCGGATCGCGGTCGTGCTGGGCGCAGGTCTAGCCACCGGCGCATCGGTGGCGCTCGCCGGGGCGATCGGCTTCGTCGGGATCGTCGCGCCGCACCTCATTCGGCCGTGGGTCGGGCACGACCCCGCGCGCAGCTTGATGCCGTCCGCCCTGGTCGCCGGGCTGTTCCTCGTGCTCGCCGACATCGGGGTTCGGCTGATCCCGACGACGTCGGAGCTGCGCCTGGGCGTGGTCGCCGCCCTGGTCGGTGCGCCCTTGTTCGTCGGTATCGCGGCGCGGAGGCGAGGGGCATGATCCAGGCGGAGGGACTGCGCTACGGCACGATCATCGCCGATATTGCACTGACGGTCGCGCCGGGTGAACTGGTCGTGCTGCTCGGACCGAACGGCGCGGGCAAGACGACGCTGCTGCGCCTTTTGCTGGGCCTGACAGTGCCCGACGCCGGGAATGCGGACATAGACGGCGTGGCGGCAGCGACGTTGAAGCCGGCCGACCGGGCGCGCCGCATATCCTATCTGCCCCAGACCCGCCCAGTCGCCTGGCCGGCGCGGGTACGGGACATCGTCGCCCTCGGTCGCTTCGCTTATGGCGTAAGCGGTCGGTTGAGAGCGGAGGACGCCGCCGCGGTCGATCGCGCCATTGTTGCCTGCGACCTGGAGGCGCTGGCGGATCGCGCTGCCGACACTCTGTCGGGCGGTGAAAGCGCGCGGATGCACCTCGCCCGGGCTCTCGCTGCCGAAGCACCGATCATCGTCGCCGACGAACCGGTCGCCTCGCTCGACCCGCGCCACCAGCACAGGGTGCTGGGGCTGCTGGCCGATTTCGTGGCGGCGGGCGGCGGGGCGCTGGTCGTACTCCACGATCTCGACCTCGCCGCGCGTTATGCGGACCGACTGCTGTGGATGAGTGGGGGGCGGATCGTCGTTGACGGATCGGTCGCCGCGACAATGACCGACGAAACGATTGCCTCGCTGTATGGCGTCGCCGCGCGCGTTACGCCTGACGGCGTCATTGTGACCGGTCCACTCTAACGTGCCGCGGGGCCGAAGCGGGCGGACAAGGCGTAGGAGGCACCGACGAAGAGCTGGCGAACATAGGTGATCGGCTCGCCGCTGCGCCAGGTTCGGCGATCGATGGCCAGGCAGGCCGTTCCGCTCGCGACCCCAAGGCGTCGGGCCGTTCCGCCGTCTGCGCCCATTGCGGCGATGCGGCTTTCGGCTTCGGTCCAGGCGACATGTTCGAGCAGCCAGGCGCCGGGTGACGTCTGCGAGAAATCGGCGCCTTCGGCATCGGGCACTGCGACGAGCGCGATCAACCGGTCCTCGATCGCGAGCGGCGCGCCATCGGCCAGATGCGTGCCGCTGAGTTGCAGCAATGCGCCGCCGCGCGCCATTTCGGTCGCTACCGGATCGGCCGGGTCGGCTGCGCAAACCGTCCGCGCCTCCAGCCGATAGGCATAGGCCTGGCCGCGATTGCGGACCTCGACCGCGAGGTCGGGGATGTCGAGCACCATCGAATGCACCCGTGGCCGCGCGACGAAGCTGCCCGCGCGTTTGCGGCGTTCGATGAAGCCATCGGCGGCGAGCGCGGCGAGCGCCTTGCTGACCGTCATCCGCGAGCAGCCGTAATCGGCCATCAGTTCGTGCTCGACCGGGATGCGCGAGCCGGGTGCCCGGGTGCCGGCCAGGATCTCGCGCTCAAGATCGCGGCGGATTCGGTCGTGGAGCGGGGTCACGCCAGCAGCCGGGTGAGGGTGGTGCGATAGCGTGCAGCGACGGCGTCCCGTGCGATGTGCCGCCCGCCTGCCACGAGCCGCTTCCCCCGCCGCCAGACGCCATCGATCGCGCCACGCCCGGCGGCGAAGACCAGCGCATCGAGTAGGGCGTCGCCCTTCCGGCCGATCAGCGCGGGGTGGGTGGCATCGAGCGTCACGAAGTCGGCGGCATCGCCCAGCGCCCCCAGCGCCTGCATGCCGCCGGACAGGGCGTCGCGATACAGCCGTCCGCCGCTCGACCCTTGCCGTGTCAACGGGTTGCGCACACGCCGGGTCAAGCGCTGACCGTAATCGAGCAGCCGCAGTTCTTCGATCGCGTCGATCAGCACGTTGGAATCCGATCCCACCCCGAACCGGCCACCCGCCGCCAGCCATTCGACCGCCGGAAAGATTCCGTCGCCGAGGTTGGCTTCGGTGATGGGGCAGAGGCCCGCGATGGCGCCGGATCGCGCGGCGCGAGCGGTTTCGCTCGGCGTCATGTGCGTGGCGTGGACCAGGCACCAGCGCGCATCGACATCGGATCGGTCGAGCAGCCATTCGACCGGCCGCGCGCCGCTCCAGGCGAGGCAGTCGTCGACTTCCTTGAGCTGCTCGGCGATGTGGATGTGGATTGGCCCGTCCGTCATCGCGGGCAGCGCGGCAAGGTCGTCGGGCGATACGGCGCGCAGGCTGTGTGGGGCGATGCCGAGCACGGCGTCAGGAAGGCCCGACAGGGCGTCGGCGCTCGCAGCGAGCAGGCGAGCGAAGCCATCGCGATCATTGATGAAGCGGCGTTGCCCGGTGGTCGGCGCAGCGCCGCCGAAGCCGGACTGTGCGTAAAACACCGGCAACAGCGTCAGGCCGATCCCTGAGTCCGCTGCGGCCGCGGCGAGCGCCACCGCCATTGCCGCCGGATCGGCATAGCGCGTGCCGTCGGGCGCATGATGGAGATAGTGGAATTCGCCGACGCGGGTGAAGCCGCTCTCCAGCATCTCGATCTGCGCCATCGCCGCTACCGCGTGCATGTCGTCGGGCGTGATCCGGTCGACGAAGCGGTACATCGCGTCGCGCCACGTCCAGAAACTGTCTTCCGATCCGGTGGCGTGCTCGGCGAGACCGGCCATGCCGCGCTGAAAGGCGTGGCTATGCAGGTTGGGCAGGCCGGGCAGACCGATCGCGTGGCGCTGATCGGTCGGAAGCGCTTCGGTGTCGTATTCGACCGAGGCGATACGACCGCCCTCGACGAAAAGCCGCGTCGCTTTGTGCCAGCCGGCATCGCCGAGCCACCGATCGAAGAAGACAGTCGTCATGGTGTTAATGTCTATACATTAAATCGTGAGCGTGCCAAACAGCGGGGGATGCGATGCGACAACCTCTGGCGAAACGCGCGACTCGCGACGATGGTCGGGGCGGGGCTTGGAATCGTCGAGGATGGGGTCTTGGCCGCGCGGGACGGGGTGATCGTGTTCGCCGGGTCTGCTTGCGATGCCGCCGATTTCGCCGCGGAACGTGAGGTGGATTGCGGCGGACGGTGGGTGACACCGGGGCTGATAGATTGCCACACGCATCTGATCTACGGTGGCGATCGCGCTGCCGAGTTCGAGCAGCGCCTGGCGGGTGCGACGTACGAGGAGATTGCGCGCGCGGGCGGCGGCATCGTCTCGACGATGCTTGCGACGCGCGCCGCGAGCGAGGCAGAGCTGGTCAAGAATGCTCTCCCGCGGCTCGACGCGCTGATCGCCGAGGGCGTGACCACCGTCGAGGTGAAATCGGGCTATGGGCTGTCGACGGATACCGAGTCCAAATCTCTGCGCGCGGCGCGGGCACTGGCAGACCGACGCGACGTCGGGGTCACGACGACCTTCCTAGGCGCGCATGCCCTGCCGCCGGAATGGGCGGGCGATGCGGATAGCTACATCACGTACATATGCGACGAGATGCTGCCCGCGATCGCGGCGGAGGGGCTGGCCGATGCGGTCGACGCCTTTTGCGAGGGCATTGGTTTTTCGCCTGAACAGGTCACGCGAGTCTTCGCCGCAGCGACGCGGCATGGCCTGCCGATCAAGCTGCATGCCGAACAACTGTCGAACCTGCACGGCGCGCAAATTGCTGCGCAGCATGTCGCGCTGTCCGCCGACCATCTCGAATGGCTGGACGACGCCGGAGTCTGGGCGATGGCGGCGAGCGGAACCGTCGCGACATTGCTGCCCGGCGCCTATTATTTCACCCGCGAGACGAAGCTGCCGCCGGTCGAGGCCCTGCGCGCGGCAGGCGTGCCGATCGCGGTCGCGACCGATTGCAATCCGGGCACGTCGCCCATGACGTCGATTCTGCTGGCGATGAACATGGCGTCTACCTGTTTTGGCCTGACGGTCGACGAAGCCTTGCGCGGCGTCACCATCAACGCCGCTCGCGCGCTCGGGTTGGCCGATCGCATCGGCTCGCTGGAGGCGGGCAAGGCCTGCGACCTCGCGATCTGGGACATCGAGCGTCCTGCGGAGCTGGTCTACCGGATCGGCTTCAACCCCCTGCACCAACGGATACGAAACGGCCGATGATTTCGCTAACCCCCGGCACCGCTACGCTCGGCCACTGGCGCGCCGTCTATCACGGCGATGCCCTGTCGCTCGACCCGGCCTGCCACGATGCCATCACCGCGAGCGCCGCTGCGGTCGAGCGGATCGTTGTCCGCGGCGCGCCGGTCTATGGCATCAACACCGGCTTCGGTAAGCTGGCGAGCGTCCGCGTCGAGGCGGACGATCTCGCGATGCTCCAGCGCAACATCGTCCTCAGCCACGCCGCCGGCGTCGGCGCGCCAACCCCTCGCGCGATCGTGCGCCTGATGATGGCGCTGAAGCTTGCGAGCTTCGGCATGGGCGCGTCCGGCGTGCGGCCTGCCACGGTTGCGATGATCGAGGCGATGCTGGCGGCCGACGCGCTGCCGGTGGTGCCCTGCCAGGGCTCGGTCGGCGCCAGCGGCGATCTCGCCCCGCTGTCGCACATGGCAGCCGCGATGATCGGGGTGGGCGAGATCGATATCGCCGGGTGCGTGCTGCCGGCCGCCGAAGCGCTGCGACAGGTCGGGCTTGTGCCCCTCGAACTCGAACCGAAGGAAGGCTTGGCGCTGCTCAACGGCACGCAATTCTCGACCGCCAATGCGCTGGCCGGCCTGTTCGAGGTCGAGGCGCTGTTCCAGGCCGCGCTGGTGACGGGCGCGCTGTCGACCGAAGCCGCCAAGGGCTCCGACGCGCCGTTCGACCACCGGATCCACAGCTTGCGTGGTCATGCCGGGCAGATCGCCGTCGGCGCTGCGTTGCGCGGGCTCATGACGGGCTCGGCGATCCGCGCGAGCCACCGCGACGATGATCCGCGCGTCCAGGATCCCTATTGCCTGCGGTGCCAGCCGCAGGTGATGGGTGCCGCGCTCGACGTGCTGCGTCAGGCGGGGCGGACCCTGGAGATCGAGGCTAATGGTGTCTCCGACAATCCGCTGATCTTCGCCGACACCGACGAAGCGCTGTCGGGCGGCAATTTCCACGCCGAGCCCGTCGCCTTCGCCGCCGACATGATCGCGCTGGCGATCTGTGAGATCGGCAGCATTTCCGAACGCCGCATTGCGATGCTGGTCGATCCCGCGCTGTCGGGCTTGCCGGCATTCCTGACCCCGCGACCGGGCCTCAATTCGGGCTTCATGATCCCGCAGGTGACGGCGGCGGCGCTGGTCAGCGAAAACAAGCAGCGTGCCTACCCGGCGAGCGTCGATTCGATCCCGACCTCGGCGAACCAGGAGGATCATGTGTCGATGGCGGCGCATGGCGCGCGTCGCCTGCTGGAGATGGCGGCGAATGCCCAGGCCGTGGTCGGCATCGAACTGCTGGCGGCGGGGCAGGGGTGCGACTTCCACGCGCCGTTGACGTCCTCGCCAGCATTGGAGCGGGCGCGGGCGTGTTTGCGCGGGCAGGTGCCGACGCTGGGCGAGGATCGGCATTTCCACCCCGATATGGAAGCGGCGACGGCGCTGGTGCGGTCGGGCGCGCTGATCGAGGCCGCCGGAGCGGACTTGCCGGGGGCATGCGCGTGACCAATCCTCCCAGGCACGGGGAGGGGGACCAGCCGCAGGCTGGTAAAGGGGGAGTGCCGCAAGCGATCCCCTCGAAGATAGCCCCCTCCACCACCGACCTGCGGTCGGCGGTCTCCCTCCCCGTACCGGGGAGGATCGAGGTCCACCAAGGGCACGCGCCGCTGATCGTCGCCTTTCCGCACACCGGTACCGATCTGGTCGACTGCGCTGACGGCTTCGTATCGCCGTGGCTCGCGCGGCGGGATGCCGATTGGCACATCCACGACCTCTACGCCTTCGCCCGCGACGTCGGTGCGACGACCATTCGGACACCTATCTCGCGCAGCGTGATCGACGTAAATCGCGATCCATCGGGCGCATCGCTCTATCCGTGGCAGGCGACCACCGAGCTCTGTCCGACGACGACGTTCGACGGAGATCCGCTGTATGTCGGCGCAGGTCCGGACGCGGACGAGATCGCTCGACGACGGGCAACGTGGTTCGACCCCTATCACGCCGCCCTCGCTGCGGAGATCGAGCGACTGAAGGCCATCCATGGCCACGTCATCCTCTTCGACGCGCATTCGATCCGCAGCCGCATCCCGCGTCTGTTCGATGGCAAGCTTCCGCAATTCAACATCGGCACGAACGGCGGCACGACCTGCTCGCCGAAGCTGACCGCAGCGGTAGCCGCCGCCTGCGGCTCCGATTGCATCGTCGACGGTCGCTTCCGGGGCGGCTGGACGACGCGGCATTACGGCCAGCCCGAACGGGGCGTCCACGCGATCCAGATGGAACTCGCGATGCGTGGCTACATGATCGAGCCGGACATGCCCGATGACAGCAACTGGCCGCCGCCGATGCTCGACCACCCCCCGATCGCGCCGACACTGCGCGCCGTCCTGAACGCCTGCCTGGATTTGCGCCCATGACCCGCCTCGACCCGACCCGCGTCATCACGCCTGCGACCGGTACGACGCTCAGCGCCAAGAGCTGGCTGACCGAAGCGCCCTTGCGGATGCTGATGAACAACCTGCACCCCGACGTCGCGGAACGGCCCGAGGAGCTTGTCGTCTACGGCGGCATCGGCCGCGCGGCGCGCGATTGGGAAAGCTACGATCGGATCGTCGAAACGCTGTGCCGGCTCGACGACGACCAGACGCTGCTGATCCAGTCGGGCAAGCCTGTCGGTGTGTTCCGAACCCATGCCGACGCGCCGCGCGTGCTGCTCGCCAATTCGAACCTGGTGCCCAAATGGGCGGATTGGGCGCATTTCGACGACCTCGATCGCAAGGGACTGGCGATGTACGGCCAGATGACCGCGGGGTCGTGGATCTACATCGGCACGCAAGGCATCGTGCAGGGGACGTACGAAACGTTCGTCGAGATGGGCCGACAGCATTATGGCGGCGACCTGTCGGGCAAGTGGCTGCTGACCGCGGGCCTCGGCGGCATGGGCGGCGCGCAGCCGCTCGCGGCGGTTATGGCGGGCGCGTCGTGCCTTGCGATCGAATGTCAGCAGAGCCGCATCGATATGCGGCTGCGCACCGGATACCTCGACCGCGCGACCACCAGCCTGGACGAGGCGCTGGAGATTGTGACGACGGCGACCACGCCGACGTCGGTCGGGTTGCTCGGCAACGCGGCGGAACTGCTGCCCGAGATGCTGGCGCGCGGGGTTCACCCCGACCTGCTGACCGACCAAACCAGCGCGCACGATCCGGTCAACGGCTATCTGCCCGCCGGTTGGACGGTCGAGCGCTGGTTGGCGACGCGCGAGCAAAATCCGGAGGCCGTCGCCGAAGCTGCCAAGGCGTCGATGGCGCGCCATGTCGAAGCGATGCTGGCGTTCCAGGCGGCGGGCGTGCCGACGGTCGATTACGGCAACAACATCCGACAGGTCGCAAAGGACGAGGGTGTGGCGAACGCGTTCGACTTCCCCGGCTTCGTGCCCGCCTATATCCGCCCGCTGTTCTGTCGCGGTGTCGGGCCGTTCCGCTGGGCGGCGCTGTCGGGCGACCCCGAGGACATCTATCGCACCGACGCCAAGGTGAAGGAGTTGTTACCCGACGACACGCACCTTCACCGCTGGCTCGACATGGCGCGAGAGCGGATCAGGTTTCAGGGCCTGCCCGCACGGATCTGCTGGGTGGGGCTGGGCGATCGCCACCGGCTGGGCCTTGCGTTCAACGACATGGTCGCGAGCGGCGAGCTGAAGGCGCCGGTCGTGATCGGGCGCGATCACCTCGACAGCGGGTCGGTCGCCTCGCCCAATCGCGAGACGGAGGCGATGCGGGACGGATCCGACGCGGTGAGCGACTGGCCGTTGCTCAACGCGCTGCTCAATACCGCCAGCGGCGCGACCTGGGTGTCGCTGCACCACGGTGGCGGCGTGGGGATGGGTTATTCGCAGCACTCGGGCATGGTCATCGTCGCCGATGGGACGCCGGAGGCGGCGAAGCGGCTGGAGCGGGTGTTGTGGAACGATCCCGCGACCGGCGTGATGCGCCATGCCGATGCCGGCTACGACGTCGCCCGCGACTGCGCGCGGGAGAAGGGGTTGGACCTCCCCGGTATCCTCTAACGCGGAACCGCGCGGGGGTGGGGCGCTTTACCTTCGACGAAGGAGCATTTCATGGCCAATACCGAGTTCACACCGACGCTGAAAATGGCGGCGAACGCCAAGCGTGGCCTGAAGCTGCGCGAAAAGTTCGATCGCGGAGGGACCGAGGTCGGGGTGAAGCGTGCGCACCAACTGAGCGAGCGGAAGACCGTCACCGCCGCAGACGTGAAGTCTATGCACAGCTATTTCGCGCGCCATTCGGTCGACAAGGACGGCAAGGGTTGGGGCGATACGAAAGACCCGTCGGCGGGGTACATCGCGTGGCTGCTCTGGGGTGGCGACGAGGGCAAGAAGTGGGCCGATGCAAAGCATGAGAAACTGTGACCTGCCCGAACATCTAACGTCAGGACAAGCGGCGAGCCTGCAGGAGACGGTGCGCTGCTGTTCAGATCGTTACAGGCAGGGTGCCGTTCATGACCGTACTCTGCCGGACGCTCGTCGCCATCGGTGCCTAACCAGCGCATCCGCCTTCACACAAAATTGCGCAGCATCGTCAAAGTCTTAGCCCTTCTCGATGCGCGGCTGGTGAAAATTAGCCTTAAAATACTAGGGTATAGGAAAGTGAGCTAAGGAAAAAATGCTTCGCATGACAGCTATTTTTGCCTTAAGTTAATGTGCATCTTCGTACGGGATCGTACCACATTGAACATGAGTCAATTGCAACCGCTCCAGACCCTCCGAACCGATAGCTCGGCGATGGATGGTATTGCCGTCCTCACGGCGCGCCTTAATAAATTGAATCCGCTCTCACCGGGCGCGAAGGCGGCATTGCGCGTAATGCCGTGGCATCTCGTCGATCTTGGCTCGTCGCGATCGGCCCGTGCCTTCGATGGCTTGCGCGATCGTGTAATGGTTGTTCTGTCGGGCGTGTTGTTTCACCACGCAATCGTGCGGTCGGGCGCGCGACAGGTACTGTGTCTGCACCTTCCGGGCGAAATTGTCGGCGTGGACTGTCCGGGCATGGGTGCGGCGGCGATCGGCGCGCATGGGCCCACAAAGGTTGCGGTGTTCGAACCGACGGTGTGGCGGGAAATCGTGGCAGCCCAGTCGTCGATCCGCACGGCGGTCGAGCAGGAAATGCAGGTGAACTTGGCGATCTCCCGTGCTTGGCTGACCAACAATTGCCGGCGCGAAGCGGCGACGTGCGTCGCGCATCTGTTGTGCGAAGTCGCGTACCGCATCGGCGGCGCCGCATTGCCGCGTCTGACGCAGGAGTTTCTGAGCGATTGTGTCGGCCTCACGTCTGTTCACACCAATCGCGTCTTACGTCGCCTGGAGGCGATGGAATGCCTGCGCCGTGACGGGGATCGGTATCATATTGTCGACGAACAGCGGCTGCGCGAGTTCGGCGAGTTCGATCCTGCGTACCTGACACCGGTAGTCTTGCAGGTTCCTGCCTAAGACAACTGCTCGCTACCGTCCGAGGATGTGGCGGTAGAGGGCGATGTAATCGTCCGCCATCCGCTCGACCGAGAACCGATCGATCACCGCCTGACGGATCGACGCGCGGTCGAGGTCGGCGGCGCGGTCGATTGCCGCTACCGCCTCGTCAGGGCTGTCGATCAGGAAACCGGTCACGCCGTCTTCGATCAATTCGGGCATCGATCCGCGCCGTGTGGCAATGACGGGTGTGCCGCACGCCATCGCCTCGACGACCGAAAGGCCGAAGGGTTCGTCGAAGTTGATGAGGTGCAGCAGGGCGCGGGCGTGACCGAGCGCGCGGATGCGGACCTCGCCCCCGACCGCGCCGTGATAGCGGATCCGATCGCCGTCGATACCGGGCGCGACCTCTCTCTCGTGATAGCTCGCATCCTGGACGATGCCGTACATGTCCAGCGGCCGGCCGTTCGCTCGCGCCGCTGCGATCGCCTCCTTCGGCCCCTTGTCGGGGTGGATGCGGCCGAAGAACAGTAGGTCGTCGCTACCGACGGGATCGAACGCGAAATCCTCGATCGGAATGCCATGGTGGATCGTCGCCGCGTACCGCAGCGATGGATGTCGGTCGGCGTCGCTGATCGCGACGAAATGCACTCGGTCCTGAAACGGTTCGTACATCGGCAGGATGCGATCGGACGAGAAGCCGTGGATGGTCGTCACCAACGGCGCATCGACGAACGGCGTGAAGGCGTGCGCCGGAAAATCAGCCTGATTGTGAATGATGTCGAATCGGTCGGCCTGACCGAAGACATGCGACAGGTGGCGGTGCTCCCAGACCTTCGCATCGATGCTGGGGTCTTCGGAATAGGGGGCGGGGACGACGCCATCCAAAGTGCCGGAGGTCTGGCTGTCGAGGGTCGCGAACAGGGTGACGTCGATCCCGCGCGCGACCAGCGCTTCGGTCAACAGGCTGGTGACGAGCTCCCACGGGCCATAATGCCGCGGGGGCGTACGCCACGCGATCGGGGCAAGCATCGCAATCTTCATGCCAGGATCAACCCTTCGTTCGGACGCAGCTGGCCGGGATTGGCAGGCGATTCGAGTGTCGAGAGCAGTACGTCGCCCTGCCAGTCGAAAGCGATCGGCGAGTCCGTGAGATTGAGCAGGATTGTCCGCAACTCGCCTGCCTGCATGCGGATATAGGCGAGCATCCCGGATGGTGCGTCCAGCAGCTTCATGTCGCCGATCGCCAAGGCCGGTGTCTGGCGGCGGATCGTCAGCAGGCGCCGGTAGAGCGACAGCATTGACGAGGGATCGACGCTTTGCGCAGCGACATTTCGCTCAGGCCAGTCGGGATTGAGCGGCAACCACGGCTCGGCCGTGCTGAAGCCAGCGAAGGCGGACTTGTCCCAGGGCATCGGCGTGCGCGACCGGTCGCGGCCGATGTTCAGACTTGGCTGGCGAAAGTGCTGCGGATCGCGGATGCGCTCCGGCGGGATGGGGACGCGGCCGATGCCGACTTCGTCGCCCTGGTATAGCGTCGGCGTGCCGCGCAGCGTCAGCAGAAGTAGCGCCGCGACACGCGCTTGGGCTTCGCCGATGCGCGCGGCGATCCGGGCGGCGTCATGACTGCCGAACACCCAGTTCGGCCAGCCCCACGACGGGAGCGACGCCGCATAATCGGCGATCGTTCGCCGCAGCACGTCCGCATCCCAAGGATTTTCGACCAGCTGGAAGTTGAACGGCAGATGCACCTCGGGCCGCTGCGGCGTACCGTACCAGCGGGCGTGGGCGGCGTTGGGCAGGAAGATCTCGCCGATCAGGACGCGTGACCCATAGCTGTCGGCCAGCGCGCGCATTTCGGCGGCGATCGCATGCGCTTCGGGCTGGTCGGCCGAATAAAGCTGGATGACCTTGTCGCGTTCGGTCTTGTCGGGCGTCCAGTCGGGGTTCGGCGGATTGTCGGGAAAGCCTTCCGCCTTCACGATGTGCCACAACACGTCGATGCGGAAGCCGTCCACGCCACGGTCTAACCAGAAGCGCATCGCGTCGAACATCGCCGCGCGCAGGTCCGGGTTGCGCCAGTTTAGGTCGGGCTGCGACTTCAGAAACGCGTGCAGATAATATTGACCGGTGGCGGCGTCCCATTCCCACGCCGATCCGCCGAAATCGCTGATCCAGTTGTTCGGCGGCCCGCCATCCGGGGCGGGATCGTGCCAGATATACCAGTCGCGTTTCGGATCATCGCGCGACGACCGGCTTTCCCGGAACCAGGGATGATGGTCCGAACTGTGGTTCGGCACGAAGTCGAGAATGAGCTTCAGCCCGCGCGCATGAACCTCGGCCAGCAGACGATCGAATGTCGCCAGGTCGCCGAACAGCGGATCGATGTCGGTGTAGTCGGCGACGTCATAGCCGAAGTCGGCCATCGGCGAGGGGAAGATCGGCGAGAGCCAGATCGCATCGACGCCGAGAGAGGAGACATGGTCGAGCTTTTCGATCACACCCGTCAGATCGCCCACCCCGTCGCCGGTCGTGTCGTAGAAGGAGCGGGGGTAGATTTGATAGATGGTGCCACTTTCCCACCAAGGGCGCGGTCGGGTGGTGGAGGGCATGGCGGTGATACCCGCGGGCTGGGCCAGGGTTCCCGCGCGGGCAGGGATTAATTCCGCTTCGCTAGGCTACACCGCCGTCGCCGCGTAGAGCGCGATCGTCGCCGCGAGCAATTCCTGCATCGCAATGGCGCGGGCGTCCTGCGCCGAGATCAAGAGATCCTGCGCATCGAGCAGACGCTGAAGATCGACGTCGCCTTCCAGATATTGCCGCCGCGCGAGCGCCGTGGTCGTCCGCGCCTCCGCCTCGACGTCGGCCAGCAACGCCTCGCGCTCGCGGGCGTGGCGGATCGAGGACAAAGCGTTCTCGACACCGCGCAGCGCATCAAGGACCGACTGCCGATACGCTTCGGCCGCCTCGCGCTGCTGACCTAGGCTGAGCGCGAGATCTCCCTTCAGTCGCGACCGCGCGAATATCGGCGCCAACAGGTCGTTGCCGATGCGCGCGATCGGCACGAGCGGGCCTAGGGACGCGGTCGTCGCGACCAGGCTCGCCGACAGATTTAGCGACGGATAGAAGGCGCGCCGTGCCGCAGCCACGTCTCCGCCGGCCGCGCGGAGCCGGGCCTCCGCCGCACGCACGTCGGGGCGCCGCTCGATCAGGATGGCCGGTGGTGGAGCGGCGAGGGCGGGGGCGGTCAGGTCCTCCAGCACGCCCGTTTCCACCGTGAAGCCCGGCGACTCGGCCCCGGTCAGCACCGCGAGCGATGTGCGGGTTTCCTGCAACGCCTCCGACAGACGGGTCGCTTCCGCGCGCAACTGTTTTAGTCGGATCGCTTGAAGCCCGACATCGACCCGTGTCGCATCGCCCTCGCGCTGGCGGATGCGCATGATGCGGTCGAGTTCGGCGGCCTGCCCGACGCTGGAGTCGAGCAACGTCATCCGCCGCGCCAGCGTCGCGCGCTGAACATAGGCGAGCGCGACCTGCGCCTCGATGGCGATCCCGGCTGCGACGCGGTCCAGCTCCGCCGCACGCAACCGCCCGGCGGCACCACGGCGCAGCGCGCGGTTGCGGCCGAACAGATCGGGGTCGAAACTGGCATCGATGCTTGCGAAGCTTCGATCGAACGAGAAAATCTCGCGCTGCCCGGGCAGGCGCGTGCCGCCGGGCTGGACGCTCGCGGTCACCACGGGCAGCGCCGTCGAGCGCGCGGCCGTAAGCAGCGCCGCCGCCTGCTGCACCCGCGCGTCGCTGACCCGGAGCGTTGGATTGTCCCGCCGTGCGGTCGCGATCAGCGCATCGAGTTCGGGTGAGGCGAGCAAGGCACCCAGGCTTTGGTCGGCGACGGTCGGCGTATCCCTCGCCACAGGGTCGGTCCAGTCCTGGCTGTAGAGCGACGGCGGCACGGCAAGCCGAGCGGGGGGCGCGCAGCCGGCGGCCGTACCGATGGCGATCAGCGACACATAGGAACGCAGGGTCATCGTCGCGCCATAGCCGACCGCCCCCTTACGAATGGTTTCCACGTCCGAAAGCCCGATTGTTCAGGATTAACCGCGCCTTAGACAATCTGGCTTAGGTCGTAGTCATTGGATTTTCGGGGACGGCAGGCGTTTTTGTCAGACACGCTCTTCAGACAGGAAGCGATCGACGCGCAGCGTCAGCGGTTGGCCGGCACGGTCGTCGCCGCGGTGCCGCCGTCCGCGCGCCTCTACACCGGCGTGATTGTTGTGGTCGCGGTCGCGATCGTCCTGATGCTGGTGTTCGGCAGCTACGCGACCAACGCCCCGGTGCGGGGTATCGTCGCCTATGACACGGGCGTCGCACGTGTGTATCCCCGTAGCGCCGCCGAGGTTCGCCGAGTGCTGGTCCGCGAGGGCGATCGGATTGCCGCTGGCCAGCCGCTTGTCGAACTGGGACTGGCTCAGGGCGAGCGCGGACTGACCGAACAGATCGCGCAACTCGACCGGCAGATCGGTGAAATCGACCGCCAGCTCGGCCTTGCAGAGGGGCTGGCATCGAGCGAAACCGGCGCGCTCGAGGCGCAGCGTCGCGGCCTGATCGAAAGCGTCACTTCGCTCGAACGTCAGCGTGGCATCGCCAGCGAGCAGGTTGGGCTGGCCGAGAAATCGGTGACCCGCAGCCAGCGGCTCGCCAGGGAAGGCGCCGGCACGCAGCGCCAGGTCGATGCAGCACGTGCCGAATTGCTGATGCGCAAGAGCGAGGTCGAGAACCTGACCGAGCGCCTCATCACCGCGCGAAGTTCGATCGCCGACCTCGGCATCAAGCTGTCGCAGGGGGGGCTGACGTCGGGCAAGGCCGCGTCGCAGCTGCGCAACGAACGATCGACACTGATGACGCAGCGGGTCGATCTGGTACGTTCGGATCATATCGTGCTGACCGCGCCGGTCGCCGGCCGCATTGCCGACCTGATCGCCGATCCGGGCCGCCACGCAACGCCCGACGCATCTTTGGTGACGGTGGTACCCGATGGCGGGAAGCTGGAGACGTGGTTCTATGCGCCATCGCAGGCGGTCGGCTTCGCCAAGCCGGGGCAGACGGTGCGGCTGCGCTTCGATGCCTTTCCCTATCAGAAATACGGTTCGGGCCGCGGTGTCGTAACAGACGTTTCGCGCGTGGCGGTCGATCCGGCGGCGGTCGATCCGGCACTGGGCATCAAGGAGGCGAGTTTCCGGGTCCGCGTCCGCATCGACTCGATCGGCTCGGCTCCCGCGACGGCTGCCGGGGTCCGGCCCGGCATGACCGTGTCGGGCGACCTGGTGCTCGAACGCCGGCCGCTCTGGGCACTGCTGTTCGCGCCGATCCGTGAAAGCCTGATCCGATGAGCCTCGAATGGTTGTCCGCGCGGCGGATGGAGCCGGTA
This sequence comes from uncultured Sphingomonas sp., assembly GCA_913776045.1. Lineage (GTDB taxonomy): Bacteria > Pseudomonadota > Alphaproteobacteria > Sphingomonadales > Sphingomonadaceae > Sphingomonas. Next base: position 46,620 of record CAJYOI010000041.1, on the reverse strand, counting down.
TTACAGGCCGAGGCCGCGGAATGCGGGCTCGCCGCGATCGTGATGGTCGCCGGCTATCACGGCCACCGCGTCAACCTGTCGGGGCTGCGCCTGCATTTTCCGACGTCGATCAAAGGGGCGACGCTCGAACAGCTGATGGCGATCGCCGCCCAGCTGGAGCTGGCCCCGCGGCCGGTTCGGCTGGAGCTGGAGGAATTGCCCGAGCTCCAGCTACCGGCGATCCTGCATTGGGACCTGAACCACTTCGTCGTGCTGGAGTCGGTGAAGCCCGGCAAGTCGGCGACGATCCTCGATCCCGCGGTCGGACGCCGCGTGCTGCCAATGGGAGAGGTAAGCAAGCATTTCACCGGCGTCGCATTGGAACTCGCGCCTACCGCCTCGTTTCAGCCGGTCGAGGCGCGTCGCACGACGCGGCTGAGCGACCTGTGGAGCCGGATGACCAATTTCCGGGGCGCATTGGCACAGGTCATCACACTGTCGGCGGTCATGCAATTCACCGCGCTGCTGACGCCCTTCTATATCCAGATCGCGATCGACGAGGCGTTTCCGCAGGCTGACACCAACCTGCTGCTTCTTCTGATGCTGGGTTTCGGGGCGGTCTATGTTCTGGGAGCCGTCACTCAGGCGTTGCGCGAATGGGTGATGCTGTCGCTCGGCCAGTCGCTGTCGTTCCACATGGGCGGCAATGTGGTCCGTCACCTGATCCGCTTGCCGCTCGCCTATTTCGAGCGACGGCACATTGGCGATCTGATGTCGCGGATCGGGTCGATCCAGCCGATCCAGCAACTCCTCGCGCACGGCATCGCCAGCGTGGTCATCGATGCCGCGCTGGTCGTAACGACGATCGTCGTCATGGTGTTCATCAGCCCCATCCTGTCGGCGATCGTGATCGGATCGACCCTGCTCTACATCGCGCTGTCTCAAGCCATGTATCCAGCGCTGCGGCGCCGGTCGGAGGAGGAAATCCACGCCCGCGCGGGCGAGGAGAGCTATCTGATGGAAACGATCCGCGCGATCCGATCCGTCAAGATCCACGGGCATGAGGCGCAGCGCGAGGGTGGGTGGCGCAACCGCTATGCCGACGTCATCCGCGCGTCGTACAAGACGCGCCGCTTCGCCATCGGGCTCGATCTGGGCGAAGGTCTTCTGTTCAACCTGGCGCTGGTCGCGTGCATCTACATCGGCGGCCTGCAGGTGATCTCCGGCACGCTGACGGTCGGCACGTTGCTCGCCTTTCTGTCGTATCGCGGCAGCTTTGCCGCCAGCGCGGTGTCGCTGGTCGACAAGTTCCAGGAATGGCGCTTGGTCGGGCTGCACCTCGACCGGCTGTCCGACATCGTGACCGAAACGAAGGAGGACTTCCCCGCCGCCCCGCGTCGCGAATTGCTGGCCGGGCCGGAGATGCGGATCGAAGACCTGAGCTTCACCTATGATCCGACGTCGCGCCCGGTGTTCGACGGCATCGATCTGAAGATTCCGTCGGGCGCCTTCGTCGCGTTCGTAGGCCCCAGTGGGGCGGGCAAGACCACGCTGATGCGCATCCTGCTGGGGCTCCTGACGCCCGGGGCGGGGACGATCACGGTCGATGGCGTACGCCTGAGCCCGGCGACGATGGCGGGGTGGCGTGCGCGGATCGGCGCGGTCATGCAGGACGACTGCCTGCTAACCGGCACAATCGAGGACAATATCGCCTTCTTCGATGCCTCGGCAAAGCCCGAGGACGTCGTGCGCGCAGCGATGCTGGCAGCGATCCACGACGACATCGTCGCGATGCCGATGGGGTATCGCACGCTGATCGGGGACATGGGCGCGGCGCTCTCGGCAGGGCAGCGCCAGCGCGTCATGCTCGCGCGCGCACTGTTCCGCGATCCCGATATCCTCTTCCTGGATGAAGGAACGGCGAACCTCGATCCCGATACCGAGGTTCGCATCGCCGACATGATCTCTGGGTTGCCGATCACGCGCATTGTGATCGCGCATCGGCCTGCGCTGATCGACCGGGCGGAAATCGTCATCCGGGTCGATGGAGGAAAGGCCGTCGTCGAGCGGCGGACGGTGCCCGGCAGACCGCGGTCGGTAGAGGCGCCGGACTGGTAGATGAAACGGGGCCGCCCTTGGGACGGCCCCGTGTCGAGATCTTAGCGGCAGCCCTTCTTGGGCTTCGGCTCGCACTTAGGAGCCGGATCGCACTTCGGTTCCGGCTTGCAGTACGAAACCTTCGGCTTGCAAGCGAACAGCCACGAGAAGCAGCCGAAGGTGCCGCCCGAAACGGCGTTCAGTTCGGCGGTGCGAAGATCGCGCATGATATGCTCCCTATTTTCCCGTCCGATCCCGTTCGGCCGGTGTGGGATTTATGTAAAAGCGCGACTCACCATCTGTCCCCGGTTAAGATTTGCGGCGTCGTCCCGATCCGACACGATTTGTTAACCTTCAGCCGACGGTCGAAACCTCCTTCAGACCGCCACCTAGTGCGGTGTAGAGCGACACGTCATTCTGCAGCTGGGCGCTACGCAATTGCAGCAATTGCTGTTCGGCACTGAACAGATTGCGCTCGGCATCAAGCACTTCGAGATAGATGGCGAGGCCATTATCGTAACGCAGGCGGGCGACACGCACGAGACGACGCTGCGCCTCGATCGCGTTCTGCTGCGCGGTGATCTGTTCGATATACCGACGCCGTGCGACCAGCGCGTCGGCGACCTCGCGAAACGCGGTCTGCGTAGCCTTCTGATACGCAGCGACCAGCTCGTCGGCCTGCGCCTGGGTCAGAGCGATGCCTGCGCTGCGCTTGCCCCATGTCAGGATCGGTTGGGTCGCGTTCGCCCCGACCCGATACTGGACCGAGTCGCCGCCGATCAGGCTGCCGAGCGCCGGCGAGATGAAGCCGAGCAGGCCGGTGAGCGAGATCGTCGGCAGGAACGACGCACGCGCAACGCCGATGTTGGCGTTGGCCGCGCGCAGCCGCTGCTCGGCCTGAAGCACGTCCGGGCGGTTGGCGAGCAGGGCGGACGGCAGGCCAGGCTCGATCCCGGTGAACTGCCCGGCATCCGACAGCGGGCGTGGTGCCGGCAGGGGTCCGGCGATCGGGCCGCCGATCAGCACCGTCAGCAGGTTCTCGCTCTGCGCGGTCGTTCGGCGCAATTCCGCCAGTTGCGTTTCCGCCTGCGTGACCAGCAACCGCGTCTGGTCGAAATCGACCGTCGAGGTGACGCCGGCATCCATCCGCTTGCGCGCGATCGTCACCGCCTCGCGCCGCCCGGTCAGCGTGCGTTCGGCGAGCGCGATCTGTTCCTCACCGGCGCGGATCTGGAGGTAGGTCGCGGCGACCTGCGCGACCAGCGAGATGCGAAACGCACGCTCGGCTTCCACGGTCGCCAGATACTCGCGACGCGACGCTTCCGCGGTGTTGCGCACGCGGCCCCAGAAATCGAGCTCGTAGCTCGGGACCTGTACCCCCAGCGAATATTGGGTGAATGTAAAGCTGGTCGGCGCCTCGGTCGTCGTCCCGCCGGTGCCCGTGCCCGTATCGGTGCCGGTTCCCCCGGTCGGGAAACCAAGCGCGTTGAGCGGCTGGCGCGTGCGGGTCACACCCGCTACGCCCTCAACCTGCGGCAGGCGGTCGGCATCGGTTATCCGATACTGCGCGCGCGCTTGGGCGACGCGGGCGACCGACTGGGCGAGGTCGCGATTGCCGGCGAGCGCGGCGGCGATGTAGGCCTGCAACCGCGGGTCGCCGAAGAACTCGCGCCAGCCGATCTCGGTCGCCGCCCGGCTACCCGTCGTCACTTCCGGAAAGGTCGGGGCGACCGGGGCGGTGGGCTGGACGTACTTCGGCGTGAAGTTGCAGCCGGCAAGCGTGCTCAGCCCGGCAAGCAGGATGGCCTTACGCATGGGCGGGGGTTCCTTCCGAACGGTCGTCGTCGCGTGGTGCGGGCGGCGGCGTGTCATGCTGGTCCGCGGCCACCGATGTCGGCGCCTTGCGCGACAGCCAGCGCCGCGCGGCGAAGTAGAAGACGGGGGTGAAGAAGATGCCGAGCGCGGTGGCGGCGATCATGCCGCCCATCACGCCCGTTCCCACGGCATGGCGGCTGGCGGCACCCGCGCCGCTGGCGATCACCAGCGGCACCATGCCCAGGATGAAGGCGAGCGACGTCATCAGGATCGGCCGCAGGCGCTGGCGCGATGCCTCTACCGTCGCCTCGCGCACCTTTTCGATGCCTTCACCCTCCTGATGCTCTTCATCCTCGATCGCGAATTCGACGATCAGGATCGCGTTCTTCGCGGCCAGGCCGATGATGGTGATGAGGCCGATGTTGAAATAGACGTCAGCCGACAGCCCGCGCAGCATTGTGAACAGCACGGCGCCGAGCACGCCGAACGGCACGACCAGCAGCACCGAAAAGGGGATCGCCCAGCTGTTGTAGAGGGCCGCCAGCAGCAGGAAGACGACGACCAGCGACAGGCCGAGCAAGAGCCCGATCTGGCCACCAGCCTGCTTCTCCTCATAGGCCGTGCCGGTCCATTCGTAGCTGAAGCCGGGCTTCAGCACCTGATCGGCGATCCGCTCCATTTCCTTCAGCGCCGCTCCCGACGACTGCCCCGGCGCCGCCTGGCCCGAGATCGTGGCCGAGGGATAGCCGTTGTAGCGTTGAAGCTGGGTCGCCCCGGCCTCCCACGATACCTTGGTGAAGGCGGAGAAGGGGACCATCTGGCCTTGCGCATTGCGGACTCGCAACGCCAGCACGTCCTCCGCCTTCATCCGGCTCGGCGCGTCGGCCTGCAGGTAGACGCGTTGAACGGTGCCCTGGTTCGAGAAGTCGTTGGCGTAGGCCGAGCCGAAGGTGATCGCGAGCGTCGCATTGACGTCAGAAATCTGTAGCCCCAGCGCCCGCGCCTGGACGCGGTCGATGTCGACGTACAGCTGTGGCGACGGGGCCTGACCCTCGGGGCGGATGCCCGCCAGGATCTTGCTCTGCGATGCCGCGCCCAGGATGGCACCCATCGCCTGTTGTAGCCCCGCCGGGTCGTTGCCCACCCGATCCTCGATCTTCATCGAGAAGCCGGTGGCATTGCCCAGCGCCTGAATCGCCGGCGGATTGAGCGCGAAGATAGTCGCCCCCGTGATCCCGCCGGTCGCGCCGAAGGTCTTGCCGATCAGCGCATTGACCGAATTCTCCGCGCCATGCCGGTCCTCATACGGCTTGAGCATGACGAAGGAGAGCGCGGCCGACTGGCCCTGGCCGAAGAAGTTGAACCCGATGACCGAGAACATCTTGCTGAACTGCGGCTGCTGGAACAGGAATTTCTCGGTCTGGGTGACCGCGGCCTGCGTCCGCTCCGCCGTCGCGCCGACCGGCGCGTCGTAGCTGATGACATAATACCCCTGGTCCTCTTCGGGCAGGAAGCCGCCGGGCAGGCGCATGAAGAGAAGCGCAGTCACGCCCAGCACCGCCAGGAACACCGCCAGCCAGCGCACCGGGCGCGACAGCATCGAGCCGACGCCGCCGATGTAGCGGTCGGTCGCGTTCTGGAACCGGTCGTTGAACCAGTTGAAGAAGCGCTGCGGATAGCCACGCCAGCCCTCGCGGGGCTCGGGCGTGTGGCCGGGCTCATGCTTATGCGGCTTCAGCAGTGTCGCGCACAGCGCCGGGGTCAGCGTCAGGGCGAGGACGGCCGAGAAGAAGATGGAAACGGCGAGCGTGACCGAAAACTGGCGATAGATGCCGCCGGTGGAACCGGGGAAGAACGCCATTGGGATGAACACCGCGATCAGAACGAGCGTGATGCCGATGATCGCGCCGCGAATCTGGCCCATCGCCTTGATCGTGGCCTGCGCGGGCGGCAGGCCTTCCTCGGCCATGATGCGTTCGACGTTCTCGACGACGACGATCGCGTCGTCGACCAGGATGCCAATCGCCACCACCATCGCGAACAGCGACAGCGTGTTGATCGAGAAACCGAACGCCCAGAGCCCCAAGCAGCCGCCCGCCAGCGCGATCGGCACGACGATCGCCGGGATGATCGTCGAGCGCCAGTTCTGGAGGAACAGGAACATCACCAAAAAGACGAGCAGCATCGCCTCGATTAGCGTGCGGATGACGTTGTCGATCGAATTCGAGATGAACGGCGTCGTGTCATACGAAACTTCCCAGGTGATATCCTGAGGGAAGGTACGCTGCAGCTCGGTCATCCGTGCGCTGACCGCGTCGCGGGTGGCAAGCGCGTTGGCGCCGGTGGCCAGCTGGACGGCGATGCCTGCAACTTCCTTGCCGTTCAACGTCGATTTGAACTGATAATTGTCGGCGCCGATCTCGACCCGCGCGACATCGCCCAGCCGGACGGTCGAGCCATCCGTGTTCGCCTTGATGATGATCTGGCGGAACTGCTCCGGGGTCTGGAAGCGGTTCTGGGTCACGATCTTGGCGTTGAATTCGGTGCCCGGCGTCGTCGGCTGGTCGCCGATACCGCCGCCCGCGGTCTGGCTGTTTTGTTCCTGCACCGCGAGCAGCACGTCCGACGGTGACAGGTTGAAGCCGGCCAGCTTGTCGGGATCGAGCCAGATACGCATCGCCTTTTCCGAGGAGAAGAGCTGCGCGTTGCCGACGCCGGGGACGCGCCGGATTTCGTTGACGATCTTTGTCGAGGCGAAGTCGCCCAGCTCCAGCGCGGGCGTCTTGCCCGTCTTGGACTGGATCGACAGCACTTCCAGGAAGCCTGCCGAATTGTCGGTGATCTGAATGCCCAATCGCCGGACGTCTTCGGGCAGACGTGGTTCCGCCCGGTTCAGGCGATCCTGCACCTGCGTGCGCGCGACGTCGAGGTTGGTGCCCGACTTGAAGGTCACGACGATCTCACCGGTGCCGTTCGCGCGGCTCGTCGAGGCCATGTACAGGAAATTGTCGACGCCGTTCAGTTCTCGCTCGATGACGGCGGTGACGTTCTTGTCCATCGTGTCGGCGTCGGCGCCGTTGTAGGTATAGGTCAGCGTCAGCGATGGCGGCGCGACCGATGGATATTGCTCCACCGGCAGGTTGAGCAGCGCCATCGTGCCGAACAGCGCGACGAACGCGGCGATGACCCAGGCGAAGACCGGGCGGTGAACGAAGAAACTGTCCATGGTCGCTTACTTCTTCGCCGGCTGCTGCTGAGGCTGGCCGCCCTGGGCCGCGGGGGCGGGGTCGCCCTTCACTTGGACCCGCCCGCCCGGCGGCATCATGGCGAGCTTCTGCCAGCCATCGGTGATGACGCGCTCACCCGCCTTCAGGCCGGACTTCACGAGCCAGGTGTTACCGACCTGGCCCGCGAGTTGCACGGGCCGCGGCGCGGTCGATCCATCGGCGTTGACGACCGTGACGGTCGCGCCGCGCTCGCCGAACTGGATCGCGCGCGCCGGAATCAGGATGCCGTTGGGCGCAGTGCCGATCGCCACGCGGCCGCGAACGAACTGGCCGGGGACCAGCAGCCGCTCGCCGTTCGGAAAGATCGCACGAAGCACCTGCGTTCCGGTCTGCGGATCGACCGAAGGCGCTGCGAAGTCGAGCGTGCCGACGGGGCCGTAATCTTTGCCGTTCGCCAGGACCAGTCGGACCTCGACCTGACGCAGCGGCTTCAGGTTGGTTTGCCCGGCGCGCTCGGTCGCCAGCATGTCGAGCAATGCCGTATTCGATTCGGTGAAGACGGCGTAGATCGGCGAGGGCTGCTCTACCGTGGTCATCAGCGTGCCCTGTGCAGCGCTGACGAGCGCACCTTCGGTCACCTGCGCGCGACCGACCCGGCCGGAGATCGGCGCGCGGACGGTGGTGTAGTTGAGCTGAATCTGCGCGCGGGTCAGCGCCGCGCGCGCCTGGGCCACGTCGGCGGATGCCGTACGCAGCGTCGCTTGCGCGGCGTCATATTCCTGCCCGCTGACCGCGCGTTCGTTGACCAGCGGCGTGTAGCGGCGAACGACCGACTGGGCGTTCGCCTGTGCCGCCTGCGCGCGAGAAAGGGTGGCGCGGGCCTGTTCGACAGCGGCGCGCAAGTCGCGCGGATCAATGGTGAAGAGAGCCTGGCCGGCACGGACGTCCGAGCCTTCGGTGAACAATCGGCGCTCGATAATGCCATCGGCGCGAGCGCGGACCTCCGCGGTGCGCACGGCCTCGATCCGGCCGGGCAGCTCGACGATATTCGGGACGGTCTGGGTCTGGACGGTCACCGCCTCGACCAGCGTCGGCGGCGGGGCACCGCCCGCCGCGCCGCCGGGCGCACCGCCGGGAGCTTCGGGACTACCCTCGCCACAGGCGGCGAGAGCGAGCAGGGCGAAGGTCGAGATCGAATTGCGGAAGCGGTTCGGCACGGGAAATCTCCGGGGGTGGCGGCCGGGAAGGGAGGCAAGCGGTACGAAAACTGTATGACGTCAGGGCGACGCGCGGGTCATCGCGATCAAGGCCGCGCGAACATCGGGCGACACATCGGCGACGCCCTCTTTGGATCGCATCGTGGACAGCCAGATGCCGTCTGCTGCCAGACGGACGATGCGGCAGGCGACATTGTCGTCGGTCGCGGCGTGGATACGAACCTGAGTTTCGACCCAGGCCGCCCAGCGATCCTGCAGGATGGGATCGGCGATCATCGCGAGGCACAGCGCGTGCGACGAAACCGACTCGCGAATGCAATGCTGCACGAACACGCCGTTCAGATAGGCGCGGGTGAACCGGCCATGCGGCTCGGGGTCCGCCGCCATCTCCGCTTCGACCGATGCTGCGGCATGTGCGGTCATGCTGTCGAGAACGCCGTCGATCAGCGTATCCTTGGTCGGGAAATGGTGGAAGAGCCCACCCTTAGTCACGCCGGCGGCACTCGCAACGCCGTCGATCGTCAAACGCGACATCCCCTTGTCGGCAAGCACCGCCATCGCTGCGTCGATGATCGCAGCGCGGACCCCTTCGGGATCCTTTTTTCGTTCATAGGCGTTTGGGGGACTCACGCGACAGGACCGGCAGACTTGTGGATACCGACCGTCCGGTATCTTTGTCGCCGGTACACGTCAAGCGCCCTTCGCAAGTGCAGCAAAACACGGCCTTTTTTGGTGCGTCGCTACCTATCGAATCGCGAGAATCGCGCCTGCCGCCGCTAAAGCGAACATCGTCAGCGTTACGATGCCGATCAGAATCAGCGGCTTCGATCCCATCTTCAGCAGCTGGGGCAGGGGGGACCGTATGGCAGTCGCCGCCACGGCGCATGCCAGCATGGCGCCGGCAAGCGTTTCGGCGCCGTGCACGACGATCGACGGGATGATGCCGGTCGAATTGACGCCGGCGACGACGAAGAAGCCCAGTACGAACCACGGCACGCCCTGACTACCGGCAGCGCGCTCGCTCCGTGGCAGGAACAGCGCGATAACGGCGAGCACCGGCGCCAACAAAGCGACGCGAGTCAACTTTACGATCGTCGCGATCCGCCCGGCCTCCGCGGAATAGGAATAGCCCGCGCCCAGCGCCTGCGCGACATCGTGGATCGCGCCGCCAAGCAAGAACCCCGCCCGCCCGTCGGAGAAGCCGGCGGCATGGGCCAGCATCGGGTAGATCACCATCGCGGCGGCGCTCATCGCCGAAATGCCGATCAGGACGAGCGTCAACTGCGCTTGGCTGATCCGCCGCGTACTGAGCGTCGTCGCGACTGCGAGCGCCGCCGACGCGCCGCAAATCGCCACCGCGCCGCCGACGAGCATGCCGAACCATTGGTCATAGCCGAACCGCTTTGCGATTATGACCGCCAGCGTGATCGTGCCGGCGACGACCACGACGATCGCCAGAAGTGCGGGCAGGCCGAGGTCGGCGATCTGCCCCAATGTCACCCGCGCGCCGACCAGAACGATGCCCCAGCGCAGCAGGTCGCGCGAAGCGAGGCCGAGGCCCGGATGCAGCCGCTTGTCCGCCGACAGGAAATTCAGCGCCAGACCGATCAGCAATGCCATCAGCGTCAGCGGTGCGCCGTAGCGATCCGACAGGAACCCGGCAGCAAGTGTCGCGGCGATGACGAGGGCAAGGCCCGGCAGATGCTCCCGCCAACCGACGCGGGGCCCGTCGACGATGTCGCCGAACAGATCGGCAGCCATGGGGTAGGGGCGGGTCGTTTCGCTCACGACGCGGCGCTACCACGCACGGACAGTTTTGGGCAGCCCCCGTCACCGCCGGAACGCGTCGAGATCGATCCCGTGCCGCGCGACCTTGTCGTAGAAGGTCTTGCGGGGAATGGCGAGTTCGCTCAGCGCGGAGGCGACGCGGCCGTGATGGCGGCGAAGTGCGGCCTCGATCAGTTCGGCCTCATAGGCCGCCACCCGCGTTGGCAGGTCTGAGCTTCCCGGAGTGCGGGGCGCATCGGACGTCAGGCCCAGCACCGTCTCGAACGCGAAGTTGCGCAGTTCGCGGACGTTGCCCGGCCAGTCATGTTCACGCAGGCGCCGACTCGCGGTATCGGTCAGCGCGAAGTCCTGCCGCCCGAGCTGCACCTTCGCCTCCTCGATGAACGCGGCGAACAGGCGAAAGGCGTCACCGTCGCGCTCCCGCACCGGGGGCACGCGCAGGCGGACGGTGTCGAGCCGGTAGAACAGGTCGGCGCGGAACGTGCCCGCCGTGACTGCGGCGGCGAGGTCGGTCTTGGTCGTCGCGACGATCCGCAGATCGACCGCGATCGGCCGCGGTTCGCCGATCGGATGCACTTCGCGCTCCTCGATCACGCGGAGAAGTCGCGTCTGGAGCGCGAGCGGCATGCTGTCGATCTCGTCGAGCAGCAACGTGCCGCCGCTCGCCCCGACGATCTGTCCGTCGCGCGACAGGCGGGTGTGGGGCACGCTGTCGGCGGCATGGCCGAACAGTTCGAATTCGGCGAGCCCATCGGACAGCGCGCCGCAATTTACCGCGACGAAGGGTCGACCGCGGCGCGGCCCCTGCCGATGAAGCAGGCTGGCGACGAGTTCCTTGCCGGTGCCCGTCTCACCCTCAACCAGCACGTCGATATCGGCGGCGGCGAGTTGCGCGATGGTTGCCCGCAGGCGGACCATCGCCGGGCTGTCGCCGATCAACGGGCTGCCCGCCTGGGCTGCCTCCGCTTCGCTCTTCAGGCGGCGGTTCTCGAGGATCAGCCGCCGCCGCTCGGTCGCACGGTCGATGCTGGCGGTGAGATGATCGACCGCGAAAGGCTTGGTCAGAAAGTCGAACGCGCCGCGGTGAAGCGCGGAAACCGCCATGGCGACGTCGCCGTGACCGGTGACCAGAATGACCGAAAGATCGGGGTCGCTGGCCCGGATCGCGTCGAGAAATGCCAGGCCATCCATGCCGGGCATACGAATGTCGGACACGATTGCACCGGCGAAGTCGGACGGGATCGCATTGAGGGCGGCTTGCGCGTCGGTATGCGACGTGACGCGGTATCCGGCCAGTTGCAACGCCTGCGCTGTCGCAACGCGCAGCGGCTCGTCATCCTCGACAAAGATCACATCGGTCATGCCGCCACCTTCAGCCGCAGCGCGAATTGCGCGCCAGGCCCTTCATCGCGCAGGGCGAGTTCCCCACCGAATTCGCGGGCGATGTCGCGCGCGATGGCAAGGCCCAGACCCAGCCCGGCCGGCTTGCCGGAGGTGAAGGGCGTGAACAGCGCCCCGCGAATGTTCGACGCGACGCCGGGGCCAGTATCGGCGACGACGATCGTCAGTTGGTCGTCCGCGCGTGTAGCGGTTATGGTAATTCGCCCGTCACCGTCACCGATGGCATCGAGCGCGTTCTGGATCAGATTGACCAGGATCTGTTCGATCCGCACCCGGTCGCCGATCAGTCGCGTCGCCCGACCGGCCGGATCGGCGACGATCGCGACCCGCCCGCGCGCCCGCTCGCCGATGAGGATCAGCAGCCCATCGAGAATATCGCCGAGTGTAGCGACGCCCCCCGCCGGTGTCTTTTTTCGCGCAAAGCCGCGAAGTTCGGCGGTGATCGACCCGATGCGGTCGGCCAATCCGACGATCCGCGTCAGATTCTCTCGCGCCGCGTCTGCCGCGCCCCGATCCAGCAGCGTCGCGCCGTTTTCGGCAAAGGTTCGAATGGCGGCCACAGGCTGGTTGATCTCGTGCGCGACGCCGGCGGTGATCTGGCCCAGCGTGCCCAGCCGATTAGCCTGCGCCAGTTCCTCGCGCGCGTCGCGATAGCGTCGGTCGACCGCGACGCGTTCGTCGGATTCGATCCGCAGCCGTTCGTTCGTCTCACGCAGCTCCGCCGTTCGCGCCGACACTTCGCGCTCCAAAGCGATGCGGGCCCGGTGGGCGAGGCGGCGGCGCTCGCCGTCGCGGAACACGATCGCGGTCACCAGCACGGCGACGAGCAGCCCGGCGACGCCCCAGAGCATGGCTAAGGTGTACGCCGCGGTCAGAGCCGGGGCGATCGGGGTCAGATGGATCAGACGGGCATTGGCGATGGGTGCCGGTACGGATCCGACGCGGTAGCGCGCTCCGCTCGCGTCGGTCGCAACGTCGCCCTGCATCGTGATCGGCGCCGGCCGCGGTGGCGCATCGCCGAATTGCAGCGTTCGCCGGGCCTTCGTCGCAACCTGCGGATCGACCGGCCCGATCGATCGGAAGCGCCAGTCGGGGCGACTGGTAATCAGGACGATGTTCTGATTGTCGACGACATAGCTGATCCCCGGCGATCCGGCCCAAGTGCCTTCGACCGCATTGAATTCGACCTTCAGCACTATGACACCCAGCGTGCGGCCGTTCTCCGATATTCGACGGCTGAGATACAGGCCTGGTCGACGACTGACCGTGCCCATTGCAAAGATTTCGGCCGAACCGGAGCGAACAGCGTCCTGAAAATATGGGCGAAAATTATAGTTCAGGCCGACAAAGCTGGTCGGAAGGCGATAGTTGCTGGCTGAAACGGTCACGCCGCGGGCGTCGATGACGTAAATCGTCGCCGCCGCGGTCCGCGCGGACAAAAGCTCCAGGCGCTCGTTGAGCCTTTGTCGGCCTTGCTGAGATCCCGTCAAGGCGTCGCGGACTTCGGGCAAATCGCCTAGCACGAGTGGTAGGAGGCGAAATTTCTGAAGCTCGCTAGACAGAAGTTCGGCGTGTGTCCGCGCGGTCGTCATTGCCGCGTCTTCCGTCACGCTGTTCGCGCGCAGGTTGGCCCACCGATTGCCTGCCAGCGCCAGCGCGATCACGATCCCGATCGTAATGACGACCGGGCCAAAAAGGCGGCGGGTCAGGGACAGCGGGCGACTCGGCATTTGTGCGGTTAATCGCACAAAGTCCGTCGCGCCGGTGCATGAAATCGCACAACTGCGGCGCTTGGCTTCTAGGCGTCAAACTACGAATCTGAGCAAAATCAATTGGTTAGGTGGAAGGGTGGACGCATTTGGTGGACACGCCCGATCGCCCTTAGCCTTCGCCCCAAGCCCGGAAGGGACAGAGGCGCAAACGCCACTGACATTTCGAGAGGATGGAATGATCGCGATACCCGACCGCTCACCGGCTGCCGAAACGCTCCGCAAGGTCCCGTTCTACCGCCATCTTTACGTGCAGGTGATCGTCGCCATCGCGCTCGGCGTGACGCTGGGCGCCGTCTATCCGGAGACGGGCGCGGCGCTCAAGCCGCTCGGCGACGGCTTCATCAAGCTGGTGAAGATGGTTATCGCGCCGGTCATCTTCCTGACCGTCGTCACCGGCATCGCCGGGATGCGCGAACTGACCGCGGTGGGTCGCGTCGCCGGCAAGGCGTTCGCCTATTTCCTGTTCTTCTCGACACTGGCGCTGATCGTCGGCCTCATCGTCGCGAACGTCGTCCAGCCCGGCGCGGGCATGAACGTCGATCCCGCCACGCTGGATAGCAAGGCGATCGCGGATTACGCCCACAAGGCCGAGGAAACGACGCTAATCGGGTTCCTGCTGAGCATCATTCCGACCACGATCCCCTCGGCGCTGACCGACGGATCCATCCTTCAGACACTGTTCGTCGCCATTCTGTTTGGCGTGTCGCTCAGCCTGGTCGGCAAGCCCGCCGAGCCGGTGCTCGATTTCCTTGAGCGCATCACGCTCGTCATTTTCCGTTTGGTCGGCATCCTGATGAAGGCTGCCCCGATCGGCGCGTTCGGTGCGATGGCCTTCACCATCGGCAAGTACGGCCTTGCCAGCCTGGCCAACCTCGGCGCGCTGGTCGCGACCTTCTACCTCACCTCGCTGATCTTCGTGCTCGGCATCCTCGGTGTCGTCGCCTGGCTGCATGGCTTCTCGATCCTGAAGCTGATCGCCTATCTGAAGGCCGAATTGCTGCTCGTCCTCGGCACCTCGTCGTCGGAAGCGGCGCTGCCCAGCCTGATTGGCAAGCTGGAGCGCGCCGGATGCGACAAGGGCGTCGTCGGACTGGTCGTGCCGACAGGCTACAGCTTCAATCTGGACGGCACCAACATCTACATGACGCTGGCGGCCCTGTTCATCGCGCAGGCGACCGGCATCGAACTCAGCTGGGGCGAACAGGCCGCGCTGCTGGGTGTCGCGATGCTGTCGTCGAAGGGCGCAGCGGGCGTGACCGGGGCAGGCTTCATTACGCTGGCCGCCACGCTCAGCATCGTACCGTCTGTGCCGGTCGCGGGCATGGCGCTGATCCTGGGCGTCGACCGCTTCATGAGCGAGTGCCGCAGCCTGACCAATTTCATCGGCAACGCGGTCGCGGCGGTCGTCGTCGCCCGCTGGGAAGGCAAGCTCGACCGAGGGCGCCTAGACGAAGTGCTGAACGACCGCCGTGTATCGGACGCCGAGCCGATCGACGAGGACGACGCGCTGGTGACGGTGCCGGCCCACTGAAACTTCACCGACCATAAAATCAGAATAGAACAGAATTTAGGGGAGATATCATGACCAAGACGACAGCTGCCCTGCGAGGCGGAGCGGCGGTGCTCGCGCTGGTGACGGCCGGACTGGCGCATGCCCAGACGGGATCGACGTCGCAGACGAGCGAAAACGTGCCCGGTATCGCGGTGGCGACCGAACAGGACGACAGCCCCGCGCAGCCTGCGCAGGACATCGTCGTCGTCGGCACCCAGATCCGCGGCGCCAGCACGACCGCAGCGCTGCCCGTCACCGTCGTCGATGCCAATCAGATCGACGCGACCGGCGCGCTGAGCGGCGACGAACTGTTCCGCGCGATCCCTCAGGCCGGCGACGTCACCTTCAACGAAGCGAACAATCCGCAGACGTCGAACGCCGCGCGCGGCGACGTCAATTCGATCAATCTGCGCAATTTGGGGGTCGGCAATACGCTGGTGCTGCTGAACGGACGCCGGCTCGTCCAGCACCCGACCAGCCAGGCCGGTGACGGCAACGTGCCGGTGCTGGGCTTCAACTCGAACGCCCTGCCTGTCGCGGGGATCGAACGACTGGAGATCCTGCGTGACGGCGCCGCTGCAATCTACGGCGCAGACGCGGTCGCGGGCGTCGTCAACACGGTGACAAAGGGCAATGTAAACGGCGGTCAGGTCGACCTGCGTTATGGCGGCGCGGAAGGTACGCATCGGCGAGAGTTTCAGGCGACAGGACTACTTGGCAGCGATTTCGCCGGGGGGCGCGGCAATGTGTCGGTCTATGCCGACTATACCCGGCGTACGGCGCAGCGGGCTGAGGACCAATATTACACCGCGACCGACAACTTGCTGCCGTACTTCGCCGACGACCCCCGCTTCGCCGGAAACCTGACCGCCGACGGGCGCGCGACACAGAGCCCGTGGGCGAACCTCGCCGTCGTAAATGGTCCCGGTACAGTTCGCCGCAACCCTGGAAACACCGCACTCACGTCGTCTGCCGGCGCGTTTCACACGCAGTCGGTGTTGAATCCGGGCTGCGCCGTCACGCTAAACGCGGAGACCTGTCTGGGCAGCGGTACGCGCGCGACCGCGTCGACGTTGCGGTCGGAGCGGTTCGACACGCGTCCCGGCACGACGGTGTCGCCATCGATCCATCGCTTCAACAGCTTCCTGTCGGCGCATTACGATGTCAGCGACAGCCTGACCTTCTACACCGAGCTTGGCTATTACCGTGCCGACACGACGCGCATCCAGCCACCGACGATCAACCTCAATGCGATCGTCGTGCCAGCGTCCAACTATTGGAACCCGTTTGGGCCCGTCACTTTCGCCAACGGAGCGACCAACCCCAACCGGATTTCCGGCCTGACCAACGTCCCCGCTGCCGGCTTGCCGGTGCGGCTATCGACCTATCGCTTCGTCGATGCGGGGTATCAGCGGGTCAATGTCGACAACTGGCAGTCGCGGTTCCTCGGCGGAGCGCGCGGCAAGATCGGCAGCTTCGATTTCGATAGCGCGATCCTCTATTCGGAAGCGCAGGCGACCGACGTGTCGAATGCCGTGAATATGACCCGCCTTCAGCAGGCTTTGTCGCTATCGACGCCCGATGCGTACAATCCCTTCTCGGGCGGCTGTTCGGCAACGCCGTCACTAGGCGATTGCACGCCGTCGTCGCAGGCAACGATCGACAGCTTCACCTTCGATCTCGTTCGCCGATCGAAGACGACGCTTGCTCTCGCCGACTTCAAGGTGTCGCGCGCCGACCTGCTCGCGCTGCCCGGCGGCAATCTCGGTATCGCCTTCGGCGTCGAGGGGCGGCGGGAGACTCAGGCCGACATTCGTGACGACAACCTGAACGGGACGGTCCAGTTCGTCGATTCCGTTACCGGCGAGCGCAACCTGTCGAATGTCGCCGCAGTCAGCCCGACGCCGACGACGCGCGGGCGCCGCACGGTGTTCTCGGCGTTTGCCGAACTCGCGGTACCGATGATCTCGCCCGACATGAACATCCCGCTGGTTCAGCGCGTCGAGCTTCAGATTGCCGGGCGGTACGAACATTACAGCGACTTCGGATCGGTCGCGAAGCCCAAGATCGCGGGCGCGTGGGATCTGACCAACGGCTTCCGCATCCGTGGATCCTGGTCGCAGGGCTTCCGTGCTCCAAACCTGGAACAGACAAACACGGTGCAATATTCGCGTCTGGGTTCGAACACCGATTTCTACCGCTGCGAAGCCGATCTGCGCGCGCGCCGGATTACCAATTTCGGGGCGTGCGGGCGCGGGGTCAGCTACTCGATCTTCATCGCCGGCAACCCCGACTTGAAGCCCGAGGAAAGCACCAACTGGTCAGCCGGCGTCGTGCTCCAGCCCGATTTCCAGAATCCGAAGCTCGGGAAGCTGACCCTGACCGCCGATTATTGGTCGATCCGGCAGGAGGGCATCGTCGGACAGTTCGGGCCGCAGAACGCGCTGGTGCTCGACTATCTGCTGCGCCTGCAGGGATCTTCGAACCCCAATGTCATTCGCGCTGCGCCGACCGCCGACGACGCGCCGGTCTTTACCGGCACGAACCTTGCCACCGCAGGCGTCGTCACGCAGATCAACGACCAGTTCGCAAACCTGTTGCCGCAGACGGTGGAGGGGTTGGACCTCGGCCTTCTCTACAACGTGCGCACCGGTGTCGGGAAGTTCGACCTGTCGGTGAACGCCGCGCACCTGATCAAGTTCAGCCGCGACACCCCGCCGGGTGTCGCGACCCTGTTCGACGCGCGCGCAGCAGGCACGATCAACGCCGCCACTCCTCTGACGGATGCGACCGACCTGATCGAGCAGCGTGGCCGCCCGAAGTGGCGGCTGACCAGCTCGCTCACCTGGAGCCTGAAGCGCTTTCAGATCGGCGGATTCGTAAATTATGTCGCCGACGTCGACGACACCAATTTCCTCGACGCCAACGGCATGCCGTACGTCGTGAAGGGGCAAGCGACGGTCAACCTCTACGCCCAATACCGGTTCAAGGGCGGCGCGCTGGACGACACGCGCTTCCGGATCGGTGCGCGCAACCTGTTCGACGTTCAGCCGCCGATCACCGCCGATGGCTATCTGGGGTCGCTTTACGTTCCCTATGCGCGCTATCTGTATGCGACCATCAGCAAGAGGTTCTGACGTGAAAGCTGTACTCCTCGCGCTGGCGGCCGTCTCAGCCGCCGTTCCCGCCACCGCGCAGGTCGCGCCCGCACCGACGCGACCGGTGCCCGCCACCGCGCCGCGGACGATCCTGTTCATCGGCAACAGCTTCACCCAGGGTGCGCATTCGCCGGCGCGCAATTATCGCGCGAACACGGTGACCGACCTGAATGGAGACGGCTATGGGGGCGTGCCGGCGCTGTTCAAACTGTTCACCGAACAGGCGGGGCTGAATTATGCCGTCAGCCTGGAAACGCAGGGCGGCCGATCGCTCGGCTTTCACCTCACCCAGCGGGCGGCACGCTTCAATCGGCCGTGGGATGTCGTCGTCCTGCAGGAATATTCGACGCTGGACCGGCAGCGGCCGGGCGACCCCGCGGCCTATGTCCGCGACACGGGCGCGCTCGCGGCACTCTTCACGCGCGGCAACCGCAACGTCGATGTCTTCCTGATGCCGACGTGGAGCCGCGCGGACCAGGTCTGGCGGCCGGGCAGCCCGTGGTCTGGAACGCCGGTCAACAAGATGGCCGACGACCTGTTCACCGCCGCCATGCGCGCCAAGGCGGCGTCGCGCGATATCGACGGGATCATTCCGGTCGGACTCGCGTGGAACCGGGCGTTTTCGGCGGGAGTGGCGGACCCCAACCCTTATGATGGGGTCGCATTCGGCCAGCTCGATCTCTGGTCCTACGACCAGTATCACGCCAGCACGGCAGGCTATTATCTTGAAGCGCTGACCGTGTTCGGCCGCATCACCGGCATCGATCCCCGGACGCTCGGCGGAAACGAACGGGCCGCCGACGAACTGGGGCTTTCGAACGCACAGGCGAGTGCGTTGCAGCGAATCGCCTATGAAACACTGCAGGTCGAGGGGCGCCGCTAACGTTCGGCGTCGTCCCCGCGCGGGCGGCGGGGACGACGCATCGACGTTAGAACCCGAACCGTACGGTCGCGCGCACATCGCGGCCCGAGAGCGGCGCGAAGTCCTTGAGCACGCTTGTATGGCGGCGTGCCAGCTGGTCGAAGATGTTGTTGGCGCTCAGCATCAGGATCGTGCGGTCGTTGTCGAACGGCTTGAACGACAGCGATGCGTTGACCAGCGTATAGCCGTCGGTCGGCGTTTCGAATGCCGCGATGCGCTCCTGCGCGAAGGCATGTTCGACCTCCGCTCGCGCGGTCAGCTTCGATCCCTGCGCTTCGATACCGCCCAGCAGACGCAGCGGCGGGATGCGGGGCACGGGGCCGCTACTCTTCACCGTGGCGCGGACATAGTCGCCCAGGATATCCGCGTTGATCGCATATGACCCGATCTGCGCGACCCGGAACGAAGCGTCGGCCTCGAACCCGTAATAGCGCGCGTCGGCCTGAGCATAGGCGAAGCAGGGCAGGTCGACGTCGCGGCCCGATGGCGCCGCGGCGGCTTCGCAGACGGCTTGGTTCGTCTGGTTCTCGAAGATATAGTTGCTGAACCAGCTGTGATAGGCCGACGCGTCGAAGCTGAAGCCGTCACCATGCGCGTGCAGCGTCGCTTCCAGGCCCCACGATTTTTCTGTGCGGAAGTTCGGGTTGCCGAGCTCATAGGCCTGGGTGCCGGCGTGCGGGCCGTTGGCGAACAGTTCCTCGGCCGAGGGCGCCCGCGCGGTGCGTGAACCGTTGATGCCGAAGCGGACATCGGGCGCGAGTTCGATCGAGGCGCCGAGCGAACCCGACAGCGTTTCAAAATTGCGCTTGCCCGAGAAGAAGCGCGCGTCGCCGGCGACGACGCGGCTCGCATGGTCGGTCAGTTCGTAGCGTAGGCCGCCTTCGGCCTTCACGCCGCCCAGATCGATCTGCTGGAGCGTGAACAGGCCGACTTGGTTCGTCTCAGCCTTCGGAATGAAGGCCTCGTCGCCGACCGCTTCGAACACGCGGTTGTAATATTGGACGCCGCTCGCCCCCTGCCAGCCGCCGCGGCGGGCCTGGACGAGTTCGAGCCGTCCTTCGGTGCCCTTATTGTAGAAAGCGGTGCCGATCTCGCCGCTAGGCTCCAGTTCGAAATGACGATAATCGGCATGACCCGCGCGCAGGCGGATGCGGTCGAGGAAGCCGCCGCCGGTCTGCACTTCGGCGCGCAGATCGACGCGGTTCTGCACGACATCCAGGCGCGGCGCCTCCTGCTCCTGACCCACCTCGGTCGCGTAGCGGATCGGCACGCCGTACAGGCTGTCATAATGGCTGTACGACACGCCCAGCATGCCTGTGTCGGTGATGAGCGACGCGCCGACGCCAGCAGTCCAGGTTTCGGCCGCCGTGTTAGGAATACGGCCGCGTAGGTTGGCGGAGCCGGCGAAGTCGATCGGATCCTCAGCCGGGTCCTGCGGGCGGCCGACCTGCGATAGCGCGGCGGCGCGGGCGGCGGGGCTCAGCAGATAGCCGCGGCCGATCCGCAGATCGCCGGTCTTCAGATACGACCCATCGGCGTGAAGAACGAACTTGTCGCCCAGTGCGACATCGCCTGCGATCCCGCCCGAACGTTCGTCGGCAGCGCTACCGTAGGCGGCGCGCCCGTCGACGCGGAAGCCGCCTTCGGGCATCCGGCGCGGGATGCGATTGTCGATGACGTTTACGACACCGCCGACCGCGGACGAGCCGAACAGCAGCGCGGAGGGGCCGCGCAGCACTTCGACACGCTCGGCGAGCAGCGGATCGATGATGACGGCGTGGTCGACCGAGGTGTTCGACACGTCGATCGATCCGATGCCGTCGGTCAGGATGCGGACGCGCTCGCCCTGGAAGCCGCGCAGGATCGGGCGCGAGGCATTGGGGCCGAAGGACGTTGCAGACACGCCGGGCTGGCGGGCGAGCGTCTCACCGATCGTCGATCGGATGTCGCGGGTCAGTTCCTCGCCCGTGACGACCGACGTGCCCTGCAGCACGTCGCGCTCGCTGGTCAGGACGGGCGCAGTGACGATAATGTCGCCGCGGCCGGGCTGGGCGGTCTGATTGCCGCTGGTCTGCGCGATCGCCGGCGCGGCCAGCACGAGGGGAAGGGCGGAGGCGAGAAACAGGCGATGCGACATGACGGCCTTTCGACGAAAATTCAAAGAGCCGGTTACGCGCAACGTTACAACGTATCAACGGGCAAAATGCTGCAATGCGGCGGTTCGTGCCGCCTGTAGTGCCGTTTGCGGATTAGCGACGACGCTACATGCGCGTCAGGCTGTCCAAATAGTCCTCCAGGTTGGTCCAGCCGTCACCATTACGATCGGCATTGCCGTCCGATGTGTCGCGCGGGTTCAGGCCATGGGCGCTTTCCCACGCGTCGGGGATGCCGTCGCCGTCGCTGTCCTTCGGGGCGGGCAGGGACTTCAGCGCCGGCCACCCGCCCATATCGTCCTGGCTGTCGATGATCCGCCCGGTGCCGGAGCGGACGCCGGCGACCACCGCGGCGTCGACCGCGTCGCGCACTTTGGACGCCCCCGCGCGGGACAGCACGGCTTCAAACGGCTTGGCATCGGCCGTCAGCGGTGCGACGTCGATCGGGCCGTCGAGCTTCCATCCCGGCGCGATCGTACCCTTCACCAGCGCCATCTGGTCCGCAGGGATGCTGCCCGCCATCGAGTTGCCGGCGAACCAGCCCTTCGCCAGCACGTTCGATTCGTCGAACGCGAAATTGCCGCGGCTGTCGGGGCCGGGCAGGTAGACGTTGTCGACGAAATTATATCGCACGATCGCGGCCTTGTCGGCGTCGTATCCCGAATGCGAGCCGCCCCAATTGTAGAAGACGTTCGACCGGAAATCGAAGGTCGCACCGACGGGGTCGATGTCCGGCCCGTCGTAGTTGCCGGGCCGCGGCATGCGGGCGATGTGGTTCGCCCAGAGATTATGGTGCCAACTCCCCTTTGCCCCGCGCCCGCCGCGGATCAGGCTGCCATAGCCGTGGTCGCCCTTCACATGGCCCGACTTGCGCAGCGAGTTGGCGATGATCGACCATTGGACGGTCAAATCGTACCACCCTTGATCGGGGTCCTTGTAATTCGCCGATGCGGACAGCGACTCGTCGATCGACCAGCTGGCTGAGACGTGGTCGAGGATGACCCGCCGCCCCTTGGTGACGGTCATCGCGTCTTCCTGGCTCTTCGACACATTGCCCAAGCGTGAGCGGATGTAGCGGATAACGACGTCATCGGCAGCGACGACCAGGCTGTGGTCGCGCAGCGTGATGCCGTCACCGGGCGCGGTCTGGCCGGCGATGGTGATGCGCGGCTCGCGGATCTTGAGTTCGGAGGCGAGCGCGATCGTGCCGGAAATGTCGAAGATCACGGTGCGCGGTCCCTTCGCCTCGACCGCGGCACGCAGAGACCCGGGGCCAGAGTCGGCCAGCGTCGTAACCTTGATGACCCGTCCCCCGCGGCCACCTTGCGCGAAGCGCCCGGCGCCCTCCGCGCCGGGGAAGGCGAGGACGGCCTGCGGTGCGGCGGCGCTGAGCAAGAGCAGCGAGATCATGGTGGTCCCCTCCGGTTTTTCGCGACGATGGAGGCGGAAGAAACCGGTGTCAACAACTGCTCTTCGTCATCTCTACGAAGGCGGGGAGCATCTAAACCGGCGGCAGTTTCTCCTTCAGCTCCGCCAGCCAAACCGTGGCCGTGCCATCCGATGGCGCCCGCCAATCCCCGCGCGGACTGACTGCACCGCCAGCCGACACCTTCGGCGCGTTCGGCAGGGCCGACCGCTTGAACTGGCTGGTCTGGAAGAAGCGCCAGACGAACGCTTCCAGCCACTTGGCGATGGTCGCGAGGTCGTAGGCGTTGCGCCCATCCTCCGGAAAGCCCATCGGCCACCGCCCCACGCTCGCGTCGCGCCACGCATGCCAGGCTAGGAACGCGATCTTCGACGGCGGCAGCCCGTGACGCAGGACGTTATGCGCAAAGAAATCGTGCAGTTCGTATGGGCCGATCCGGTCCTGCGTGCTCTGCATCGCGCCCGACGCGTCTGCTGGG
Organism: uncultured Sphingomonas sp.; assembly: GCA_913776045.1. Taxonomy (GTDB): domain Bacteria; phylum Pseudomonadota; class Alphaproteobacteria; order Sphingomonadales; family Sphingomonadaceae; genus Sphingomonas. The sequence continues at coordinate 23,635 of CAJYOI010000041.1, read as the reverse complement.
ATTAGTTCGGGCGAAATCTCGGTCGCAAGGATCGCTTCGAGCACCGCGTCGGTTTCGGCATCGAACTGGTTCGTGCGCGTCGCCCAGCGGATCAGATACTGGATCAACGTCTTCGGCACGCCGGCATTGACGCCGTAGTGGCTCATATGGTCGCCGACGCCATAGGTGCACCAGCCCAGCGCCAGTTCGCTCAGGTCGCCGGTGCCCAGCACGATGCCCTGCCGCTGATTGGCCAGGCGGAACAGATAGTCGGTGCGCAGTCCCGCCTGGACGTTCTCGAATGTCACGTCATACTCGGGGTGCCCTTCGGCGAAGGGATGGCCGATGTCCCTCAGCATCTGGGTCGCTGCGGGACGTATGTCGATTTCCTCGCCGGTGACCCCCAGCGCTTTCATCAGCGCCCAGGCCTGCTTCCTGGTCGCTTCCCCGGTCGCGAACCCGGGCATGGTGAAGCCGAGGATGTCCGAGCGAGGACGGCTCATGCGGTCGAATGCCTTGGCCGCGACAATCAGCGCATGGGTCGAATCGAGCCCACCCGACACCCCGACCACCAGATGCTTCGATCCCGTCGTCGTCAGCCGCTTGCGCAGACCCTCGACCTGGATATTGAAGGCTTCGTAGCAATCCTCGTCAAGTTTCGACGGCGTGTTGGGCACGAACGGGAAGCGACGGATGTCGCGCATCAGCCCGCGGTCGGCGAAGTCGGGAGTGTGGCTGAACGGTACGCGGCGGAAGCGCGTTTCGGGATGCCCGCGCGCGGCGGCGCAGTCGTTGAACGTGCCGGTGCGCATCCGCTCCAGCCGCAGCCGCTGGATGTCGATGTCGGCAACGACGATCTCGGTCGACAGGTCGAACCGGCCGCTTTCGGCCAGCATCTCCCCAAGCTCCAGGATCATGCCCTGACCGTCCCAGGCGAGGTCGGTGGTGCTTTCCCCCGGCCCCGACGCGGAATAGACATACGCCGACACCGTCCGCACCGATTGCGATGCGCACAGCAGTGCCCGCTCGCGCGCCTTGCCGATGACGACGTTGGACGCCGACAGATTGGCGAGGATCAGCGCGCCCGCCAGAGCGCCATCGGTCGAGGGCGGGGCGGGTGCCCAGAAATCCTCGCACACTTCGGCATGGACTATGAAGTCGGACAGATCGTCGGCCGCGAACAGCAGGTCGGTGCCGAACGGAACGCTCTGTCCAGCGACCGCGATCTCAAGTCCGGTCAGCCCGACGCCAGCGGCGAACCAGCGCTTCTCGTAATATTCGCGGTAGTTCGGCAGATAGGTCTTGGGCACGACACCCAGAACACGCCCGCGGTGAATCGCGATCGCGCAGTTATATAGCCGGCCGTTTCGACGCAGACCCGCGCCGACGAGCAGGAGCGGGATGAGCCCGGCGGTTGCCGAAGCGACCTGCGCCAGCGCGGCCTCGACCGCGGCAGCGTGCGCGTCCTGCAGGTGCAGGTCGTCGATCGCGTAGGACGACAGGTTGAGTTCTGGGAAGACGAGAAGGTCACACCCCTGCTCATGCCCCTGCCGCGCCAGCGCGATCGTGGCCGCGGCATTGGCGGCCGGATCGCCGACCGTACCGATGGGAGTGCAGGCGCCGACTCGGACGAAGCCCTGCGCGTGATGCGAGTAGAAGGGGTGGGAGCTGGTCACAGCGCCTTTTCGATCATCTCGAGCGCCACTTCCAGGCATTTAACGCGCGTCGGGCCGCGGCCGATGCCGCCGGAATGCTCTTTACGATGATCGGTCGTGCGGCCGGTTCGCGCGCAGCCGAAATGGACCAGGCCGGGGTCGTCATCCGGCCCGCCGGGCCCGGCGAAGCCGGTGATCGACAGCGCGACGTCGGCATGGCTCGCGGCCAGCGCACCATCGGCCATGGCCAGGGCCACGTCGCGGCTGACCGCGCCACAGCTTTCGACGACGTCGCGCGCGATGTGCAGCAACTCGCACTTGGCATCCTTCGAATAGACGACATAGCCCCGCTCGAACGCGCCCGACATGCCCTCGACATCGGTCAGTAGCGACGCGAGCAGGCCACCGGTGCAGCTTTCGGCGGTGGCTAGCGAGAGGCCGGCGTCATTTGCCTTTTCGAGCACGCGGCGGACTGCGGCTTCGACGTGATCGGGCAGGGCGGGGGAGAGGGTTTCGGTCATGGCGGCCAGCGTACGGACAGCAGGCCAGCAGCGCTGTGATGCGCGTCTATCCTCCCCGGCACGGGGAGGGGGACCAGCCGCAGGCTGGTGGAGGGGGCGGGCCGCATCTGGTGGTCTATGAGGAGAGCCCCCTCCGTCAGGCCTACGGCCTTCCACCTCCCCGTGCCGGGGAGGATCGAAACCTCACACCTTCGCCGCGTAGATCATCCGGCCTTCGCCGAGCAGGTCGAACACCGTCGCCAGCGAATGCTCGCCAACCGCGAAGCATCCCTGACTCCGGCCGAGCTTGCCGTGTTTCGCCAGCATGTCCTCGTTCGAATACCAAGCGCCGTGCACGACGATCGCCCGATCGAGCGCGTTGTTGTTCGTCGGATCGAGCCCGATCAGCCGCTGCGAACGGCCATGTTTGCCGACGTAGTAATCGCTCGCCACGAACGCGCCTTCGCACGACGCTTCGCTGTTCACTTCGTTGGAGAAACGCTGGAGCCAGCCGGTGTGCGACGGGTCCGACCCGCTGCCATGCGCAACGAGCAGCGACGTGACCGTCCCGTCATGCAGATTGATGAGGTGGAAGCGCGGGGACGACGACGAGCGCGAGAAATCGGCGAGCGCGATCCGGTCCTGCTTCTGGATCGCAGTGCCATGCCGCTGCAGCGCCTGGCGTGCGCGATCGAACAGCGCGGGACGGATGCCGGGAGGGGCGACCGACGGTGTAGCAGCCACGGCAACGGGCGGACGCGCGGCGGGGATCGGGGCAGACGGAGGCGGCGGCAAATGCAGCGTCGCGACCTTGTTCGCCTGCTGCGCGCAGCCCGGCACGACGGCGACCGATCCGACGACAAGTGCAGTCTTTAACAGCGAGCGACGCGAGGCCGCACGCGCGAGCAGAGGCTCCATTCACTGGTCCTGGTAGTTGACCCCGCCACGCATATAGCATCAATTGGTTGCCTTTTCAGCGGGTTGACTGGCGCGCCCCGTCGCGCGATCGGCTCGGCTCGGCGTGGCGCTCCGCGTCGGCCGTCTCATTGCGGGACGTCAAAACCTCGCGTTAACCGTCAATATCGGTTAGGAATTGACGGCTTCACCCCGTGCGAAAGACGGCCGATTGGCGATCCGTTCGACACTGCTGATGACCCTGGCGTTGCTGGCGACCGATTCGGCGACCGGCGGCGAGTCCGACCCGCGTATCGGAACGATGCCCGCCACGCTCTACGCGGCGGCCGAGGCACTGCGCCCCGGCCAGTATATGTGGCGCGACGATGACCTGTCGCTCGGCGAGATTTCGGTCGTCATCAACCGCTCGGCGCAGGTGGCGATGGTCTATCGCGGGCAGACATTGGTCGCGGTGTCGAGCGTATCGACCGGAAAGCCCGGCAAGCGCACTCCGCTTGGCGACTTCACCATCCTGCAGAAAAAGGTCTGGCACCGCTCCAACCTCTATAGCAACGCGCCCATGCCTTACATGCAGCGGCTGACGTGGGACGGCATTGCACTCCACGCCGGAGTGAACCCGGGCTATCCCGCCTCGCACGGCTGTATTCGCCTGCCGAGCGGCTTCGCGCAATTGCTGTACGGCGTCACGAAGATGGGCGCATCGGTGGCGGTGATCGACGATGAATCGACGGCGCCGGTGCCGAAGGAGCGGTTTCCACTGATCATCGCGGACGTCGGCGGCCTAGATGGCGCGGCGTTCGGGCGGGTGACGTGGAGGACGGACGTGGTGCCGCCGGTCGAACTGCGCGGGTCGACGGGGTTGGCGGTGTTGGGCGACGAGTGGATGGTGCCGGACAGTCCGCTGATGGTACCGACCGGGCGACGGCGCTCCTGAATCCTCCCCAGCTTTCCTAGGGAAGGATTGTCAACAGACCTGCTTCAACCCGGCCGCATATTCCGCCGCCTTGGCGACATACACCGCCGCCGACCCGCGAAGCATCGCCCTCGCCGCATCGTCCAACGTCCGCACCGCGCGCGCTGGGCTGCCGACGATCAGGCTGCCGGCCGGAAACGCCTTGCCCTCGGTCACCAGAGCGCCGGCCCCCACGATGCAATCCTCGCCGATCACCGCACGGTTGAGCACGATCGCGCCCATCCCGATCAGGCTGCGCGCTCCGATCGTGCAGCCGTGAAGCACCGCATGATGCCCGACCGTCACCTCTTCCCCGATCGTCAGCGGCGCGCCGGGATCGCTATGCAGCGCCGCGCCTTCCTGCACATTGCTCCTGGCGCCGATCGCGATCGGCGTATTGTCCCCGCGCACGACCGCACCGAACCAGATGCTCGCCTGCTCGCCCAGCTGCACATCGCCGATCAGATCCGCACTTGGCGCGACCCAGGCCTTATCGCCGATCGTCGGAGCCGCCCCGGCAATTTCGTAGAGCGGCATATCAGCCGCCCAGGCCGGGGATCACGCCCGCTGCGTAGTACGCCACCGCCGCCATCGCCGCCGAAGCAGGCAGCGTCACGAACCAGGCGAAGACGATGTTCGACGCGACCGCCCACCGCACCGCAGTCAGGCGCTTCGCTGCACCCACGCCGACGATGGCACCGGTGATCGTGTGCGTGGTCGACACCGGAACGCCGATGTGCGTCGCGAAGAACACGGTCAGCGCGCCGCCCGTCTCCGCAGCGAAGCCCTGGGCGGGGGTCAGGCGCGTGATCTTCGACCCCATCGTGTGCACGATCCGCCAGCCGCCCGACATCGTCCCGATCGCGATCGCGATATAGCACGATACCGCGACCCAACCAGGTACCGCGAACTCGGCGATCATGCCCTGCGAATAGAGCAGTGCGGTGATGATCCCCATCGTCTTCTGCGCGTCGTTGCCGCCGTGGCCGAGCGAATACATAGCGGCCGACACCAACTGCAGTTTCCGGTACCGCTTGTCGACGCCCATCGGAGTCAGGCGGATGCTGGTCCATGCGACCGCCAGAACGATGACGAGCGCAAGCGCGAGGCCGAGCGCGGGCGACACGAAGATGCCGGCGACCGTCATGATGACGCCCTTCCAGACGATCGGATCGGTACCGGCCTTGACCAGCGCCGCACCGAGCAGCCCGCCGATCAGTGCATGGCTGGACGACGACGGGATCCCGCGCACCCAGGTGATGATGTTCCACGCGATCGCGCCGCACAGCGCGCCGAAGATGACGCGCGGATCGATGACGCTCGCATCGACGATGCCCTTGCCCACCGTCTTCGCAACCGCGGTCCCGAACACGAAATAGGCTGTGAAGTTGAAGAACGCCGCCCAGACGACCGCCACGACGGGCGAAAGCACGCGCGTGGCGACGACGGTGGCGATCGAATTCGCCGCGTCGTGCAGGCCGTTCAGAAAGTCGAACAGCAGCGCGACGACGATCAGAACGATCAGCAGGGTGAAGGAGATGGTCACGCGCCGCCCCTCAGGCGTGGTCGATCACGAGACCCTGGATCTCGTTCGCGACATCCTCGAACCGGTCGCAGACGCGCTCCAGATGGCTGTAGATTTCGCGGCCGATGGTGAACGCCATCGGATCAGCCTTGGTCTTGCCGAACAGCGCGCGAAGGCCCGCATCGTGCATGTCGTCGGCCTTGCCCTCGATCCGCACGAGGCGCTCGGTCAGGTCGTGCAGCCGCGCGGCGTTGGGCGCGAGGTTGCGCAGCAGCGGAATGGCCTCCGCGGTGACCTGTGCCGCCTCGACGATCGCTTCGCTCATCGCGACCATCTGCGGTTCGAAGCTCGTCACTTCGTATATCGCGATCGTGTTCGCGGTCTGGTTCATCTGGTCGATGGAATCGTCCATCACCCCGATCAGGTCGGTGATGGCGCTGCGGTCGAACGGCGTTACGAACACGCGGCGCACGTCCATCAGGACTTCGCGGGTGACATCGTCGGCTTCATGCTCGCGGCGGACGATCTCGGCGATGTGATCGCTCAGCGTGCCCTGGCCGTGGAACAGCTGCGACAGCGCCTCGGCACCGGCAACGACGACGCGCGAGTGCGCTTCGAATTGATCGAAGAAGCGCCCCTGGCTGGGCATCAACTTCTGGAACCAGCCCAGCATGGGCGTTTCTCCTGGTGGGATGAGTCGCCGCGCCGTTACACGTGTTGAGGGGGCGCGACAATCGGCGGCGCTGTTCCATCCGCCGCCCGCGAAAAATCGTCACGCGATTTCACAAAAGCGCTTGCACGCCGTCGAAACGATGATATTGGGCGCCCTCCCGATCGGGACGCGGCGCTTCGGCGCTGCCTACCAAGCCGATCAGTGTGGACGCATAGCTCAGTTGGTAGAGCAGCTGACTCTTAATCAGCGGGTCCTTGGTTCGAGCCCAAGTGCGTCCACCATATTTTCCAATAGCTTAGCGAGCGCGGTAGGGCTGAAGGCTTTGACCGTCTCATCGTATGCCCCTGCTGCCTGCCCCATGACGAGTTTGTCAGATGGGCAGCCCAACTCGCGTCCCGCGCGTGCACCAGCAAATTGCATGTCCAATACGGGGAGAATTATAGCCTAACCGTTTTCGGGCTTGCAGATGACGTAAGCGGCCGTTCATTCAGGTGCGGCAGGAGGGCCGTTACGCGGCCCAGTCCCGCTTTATCGATGCTTGCTGAGTCACCCCTAGGTGTTCAGTCCCTGCATCTGGTGGATCGGGTCGACGGTGAGCCGATCTGGCTCTGACGTCCAGATTCTGACGATGTATTCGTAGGGTATGAGCCCGCTGAGCGTCTTGAGCCGGCGGGCGAAATTGTAGGCGGCCATGACGTCGGCGAGGTGCGTGCGCAGTTGGTCATGGCTGTCGTAGACGAAGCGTTTGACGGTCGCGTCCTTGATCGTCCGGTTCATCAGTTCGACACCAGCCTCCGCCGGGGCAGGCTCTTACCGTCCGTCCACGGGTGGTTCGGCTTGGTGAGCCGGTGTTCGAGGATCTCCGATGCTGTGCGCCTATCGGCCTTGCCGACCAGCTGGGTGACTGCGAACTTGCCGGTGGGGTCTATGCCGACGAACGGGTAGAGCTCGCCTTCGGCAATCTGCATGTCGGCGATATCGATGTGGAAGAAGCCGATTGGGTAGCGCTTGAAGCGCTGACGCTTGGGGCTTGTCACCCCCAACATCCGGCAACCGTGAGATGCCTTGCCGCTGACGGCAACGCTGCAGCGCTGACCGGGTCAGGTGCGGTAGCGACGGCTGCAATGCGTAGAGGCAGTCGTCGAGCGGTAGTAACGTGTGTCGTCGGAACGCCACCAACATTGCCTTCTGCGCCTCGGTCAGGGTTGTTGAATGGCGGGCCTTCGGCCGGGTCTTCAGATCCTCGACCGTTGCCCGCTTACGCCACTTCGTGACCCTCTTCGGGTTGATCCCCGATTCCCGGCCCAGCGTCGGGCGCGAAGCTTGGCGCGCTGCATTGCTGCTCGGACGGCGTGCGTGGTCGGGGCGCTCCCGTGACCTACCTGTCCCATTACGGCTTCGATTCCAACGAGAGGATCACACCATCAAACCGTGGGATCAAACAGCGAGGCCTCGCTCAGCCGACTGCTCAGGCTATGAAGATATGACTGCTTTCGGGCGCGTCGAAGGCGGCTTGTAGTGGCTGAAGCCGGGTCGCACCATTCGGGCGTTTTCCTTCATTGCGGCGGTCGTGGACCCGATCGTGGACATGCCGAGTTCCGACGCCATGTCCTATTCAAATGCTCCGCCCGGAACCATCATATCCAGCCGGGCGATCCAGGCCGGCGCAGAAGCGCGGTTCGAGCGATGGGTCGATCAGCTTCAGGACGCGGCGCGGGACTCGGCGGGCTATCTCGGTGCGATCCAGCTTCGCCAGACGCAGGGGCTTCAGCACATTGTCTTCCGGTTCGAGCGTGAAACCGATGCCCGGGCGTGGCGCGAGAGTGATCGTTTCCGCGCGCTTGCGGCGTCTGCCAACGATTTCTCCACCGGACTGGATCAGATGCAAGCCGGCGACCCAGTGCGGTTCGAGGCGCCGAATGACAACGCCGCCGTCGGTTGGAAGCGGTTCATCGCGACATGGATTGCGGTGTTTCCTGTCCTGCTCGCGATCAGCAGCGTGATGCGCTGGTTGCTCGCCGGCCTGCCCCCGGCGCTCCAGCTTCTCCCGTCGTCGCTGGTCCTCACCGCGGTACTCCAATGGATAGTCCTGCCGCGGCTCCAGCGATGGAGCCGCGTCTGGCTGTTGCAGGACGGAGATGGCAAGCTTCGAACGAACTGAGCTCAGTGTGCAGGCACCCGCGTCGATCAGGAACCGCGGGCGGTGCCGCTGGGTTCAGCGTGTCGCTACCTCGAAAGGGCCCGCCCTCGCAATGACGCAGCTGCACGATGGTTTCTGGAACTTCAGGGGTGACTTTCGAATCGCGGGCGTCGTCAACGTCGGCACGCACCTGTCGCTGGTGCAGCGGCCGGACGGGCGGTTCCTGGTGCTCGACAGCTATAATTTGGAGGGCGCGGATCGCGCCGCGCTGTTGTCGCTCACCGACAATGGCAGGGCAGTGGATGCAATCCTCAACGTCCATCCGTTTCACACGCTGCATTGCGCCGCGATGCACGCGTCGTTTCCAGGCGTTCCCCTGATCGGGACGGCCCGCCACCGGCAAAGGCTGCCAGAGCTGCCTTGGACGGACGGCACGATCGAGGATGCCGTTACGCAGGCGCAATTTGCCGATACGCTCGATTTCTCGATCCCGGCGGGGGTGGATTTCGTCTGCCCCGATGACAAGGTGCACGTAGCCTCGGTCCTCGTCCGGCACCGCGCAAGCGGGATTGTCCATGTCGACGATACGATCAACGTGCTCTCGCCGCCCTCGCTACTGAAACCCGTGTTGCCGGAGCCCCGGCTGCGCTTTCACCCGATGCTTGCGCGTGCGCTCCAGCAGCGCGGCGGCGCTGCTGACGAATATGCCGCGTGGGCGCGCGATCTCGCCGATCGCTGGGCGGGAACGCCCATTGTCTGCGCCGCGCATTCGGCGATTCGTCGCCTCGACCCCGATGGCTGGCGCGCCGAGATGCTGGACGCGCTCGATCATGTCCGCCCGGCGCTCGACCGCCACCGGTACGCCCACAACTGATTGCTTCCGAGGAGAACAAGATGACCGATAACAGCTTCCAGACGATCAATCCGCTGACCGAAGCGCCGATCGAGACCTATCGCTACATCGGCGACGACGAGATGAATGGGGTGATCGAGGCGAGCCACGCGGCTTTTCTCGACTGGCGGATGCAGAGCCTCGAGGACCGCGCGAAGGTGATCGCCGCGATCGGCGCAGCGCTGCGCGAGGCGAAAGAGGACTTCGCCCGGCTGATGACGGATGAGGTCGGCAAGCTCCTGCGCGACAGCCGGCAGGAGATCGATTTGTGCGCCGCGATCTGCGACTATACCGCCAAGCAGGGTCCGGTCGTCCTTGCCGATCAGAAGCGCCAGGTGCAGCGCGGCGAGGGCTATGTCACGCACGCCCCGCTCGGCGTCATCTATGGCATCCAGCCTTGGAATTTCCCCGCCTATCAGGCGATCCGCTATTCGATCGCCAGCCTGATGGCGGGCAACGGCGTCCTGTTGAAGCATGCGGAGAACTGCACCGGCAGCGGCCTGTTCCTGAAGGAGGTCTATGAGCGGGGCGGGCTGCCCAAGGACCTCTTCGGCGTGCTCGTCATCGACCACGATCAGTCCGACCGCGTGATCGAGCACAAGCTCGTCCGCGGCGTCACGCTGACGGGCAGCGACAAAGCGGGGCGCACCGTGGGCGCCAAGGCGGCGTCGGTCGCGAAGAAGACGGTGCTCGAGCTCGGCTCGAACGACGCCTATCTGGTGCTGGACGATGCCGACCTCGATCTTGCGATCAAGACCTGCGTGCAGGGGCGCGTCTACAACAACGGCCAGACGTGCGTGAACGCCAAGCGGTTTATCGTAACCGAGGCGAATTACGACGCCTTCGTTAAGGGCTATGCCGCCGCGTTCGAGGGGATCCGCATGGGCGATCCGACCGCCGACGACACGCAGCTCGGTCCGCTGGTGTCGAAGCGCCAGCGGGAGTCGCTTCACGCGCAGGTGGAAAAGAGCGTCGCGGGCGGCGCGCGCATCCTCGTCGGCGGCGAGATCCCCGACCGTCAGGGCTGGTTCTATCCCGCGACAGTGCTGGTCGACGTGGCTCCCGGCCAGCCGGCCTATGAGGACGAACTGTTCGGCCCCGTTGCCTCGATCATCCGCGCCAAGGACGACGAGGATGCGATGCGGATCGCCAACAGCAGTCGCTATGGCCTGGGCGGCGGCATATTCAGCAAGGATGTCGAGCGCGCCAAGGAATTGGCCGCCCGGCATTTCGACACCGGCATGGTGTTCATCAACAATTTCAACGTCGCCTCGCCCGACATGCCATTCGGCGGAGTCAAGGACTCGGGCTATGGCCGCGAGCATGGCGAGGAGGGGCTGAAGGAGTTCGTAAACGCCAAGGCGATCCTCGTCGCCTGATTCGATCGGCGCGGGCGGCGGCCGCCGCCCGCGCCGAAGATAGCGAAACGTCAAGGTTCTGCCGTTAAGGTCAGGTCGCGGGAGAGTTTGGTGTACAAGATCGTCGTCGACAGCGCGCACTCGCTCATCAGGCTGGACATGGACGGGATGCTGTCCCCGGCCGAGGCCGACCGGCTTGTCGCGGATCTAATCGGCCGGATCGCGGCCGAACGGATGACCGGCTACGGCCTCATCATCGACGTTTCGCGCTGCCCCGTGCAGGCGCAGGACATCATCGCCGCGATGCGCGGGCATCTTGGCCGGATGAGGAATGCGCGTGCCGTCGCCGTGGTAGCGGGCTCGATGCTAGGGAGGCTTCAGTTACAGCGCCTGTTCGACCAGCCGTTCGCGCGGATCGTCGACAGCTATGACGAGGCCCGGGCCTGGGTATTGTCGGGACAGGAGCCGGGGAAGCTGAAAGACTTACGCTTAAACGTCCAAGATGACGAGACGGCCTAGTGCCGTGGACGTGATCGCCGACACATGAACAAGTGATTGGATCCAGGGCCGGCTAATTTGCTCCAGAATGACCACAACTCGGTCTGATTAGGCCTCGGTCTTCCTATCGGCTTCAAGGCATTCGGCAGACAGGCGAGGTGCTACGGACAGTACGCGCATCGTCCTTAGTGCAGCTTTCATCCGCGATTGCTCAATTGAGGAGCATGAAGGGAGCCCAGACGAACGGGTCGTCCGCGCCATCGAGATCGCGGCGGTGGAGCAGGTTTCTCATGGCGGAGCGCAGGGCCTGGGCGGGCGTCGCGCCATGGCGCGTGGCGCGGGTCGTGGCCAGTGTGATGACGCTCGCGACGTCGTCGCGCACCGGCCAGTTCGACAGCAGCAAAGAGCGTGCACCAGCATAGCGAAAGGCTTGGGCAAGTCCCGAGTAAGCGGGCGCGGTCACGCCATCGCCAGCGGCCGTATTGCAGGCAGACAGGATCACCCACTCCGCATTCAACGGCAGGGTTGCGATTTCAGATGCGGTGAGAAGTCCGTCGGTCTGATTGGTAGGCGAAAGGACCAACGCCGGCTCCGAACTGCTGTTCAGCTCGCCGGCGACCAGTCCATGCGTTGCGAAAAGGATCATGGCGTAGCTGTCGAGCGGCAGCGCGCGAACGCGTGGTTCGGTCGCATCCCGGCCGATCAGGACCGTCGTATCCTTTGCGGGAAAGCGCGCAGCGACCTGCCGGACTTCGGCCTCTGCACCGGGCAGGGGTGGCAAGTCGGACAGGGGCGATGCGCTGCTGCCTCGAAAAAAGCGATACGTGGCTCGCGGGGTAACAGGTGGAGGCGGCGCGATGCCGATTGCCGGCGCGCCGACCGCCAGCACGCGATATTCCGCGGTTGCGACCCGCTTGAGGTTGGGCTGGGGAAGGAAATCGGGTTGGATAACGACGGCGTATCGGTGCAGCAGATAGGGCGTGTGCCGATCCAGCCTAGCGCCACGTCGTTCGACCAGGGCGGCGAAGGGCAATGTCGCCAGCTGGCCCGCCGAGACGACCCGCAGCGTGTCGACACCTTTCAGCAGCGCGCGGTTGCCGGCCGTCAGGATCTGGTCGTGGAGGATCGACGCGGCTTCCGTATCGTAGCGGCCGGTCGGCAGCGATGCTCGCACGCGATGGACCAGCCTCTCCAGTGTCGCCCGGCCCGACGTGGTGCTTTCGACGCGGGTACCGTGTTTGCTGACCACGAGGGTATAGGCGTGGGCGAACGCGGGGATGATCGCGACCAGAGCCTCGCCGGGCGCGAGGCCGGCGCGAACCGCAGCGATATCGGGTTCGCTGTATCCACGTGTGTCGAGCCAGCGCGGATCGCGCGCGCGGATCGCGGCCCGGGCCGCTTCGAGATCGGCAAAGGCGGCATCGCGACGGCGGCGTGCCTTGGCGATTTCAGAAGCGCCTGCGGTGGCGCTGGGCAGGATCGCGTCCGCCGAGCGATAGGTGCGTGCGGCATCCTGATAGCGTCGGACAAGCCGTCCGAGCTCGGGGTCGGCGGCAGCGAGCCGTTGCGCGACAAGGCGGCCGGCGAGCGCGATCTTCGAGCCTGCCAGCAGCGTCATCGCATCCAGCGCGATCTGCGCGTCGCCGGTCCGCGCGGCAACGTTCAAGACGACGTCGAGCGCGGCGCGCTGCATGTAGGACATGTCGCCGGTTTCGGCGATCGCGACGTTGCGGCGGATCGCGGCGATCATCGCGCGTGCGGCGGGGCGCGGATCGCTGCCCGGCGATGCGATCGCCAGCCGCAGATCGGAATCGGCACGATCGAACGCGGATGGATTGGGACGCGCCGTCACTTCGTCGTGATACTGTGTCGCCCAGCGTCGGGCGGTCGCGCCATCGCCTTGTTCGATGGCGAGGTCGACCAGGATCGGCAGGGCAGTGGGACCGGTCACCTGTTCCTTCGCATCGAGCGATCGAGCGATATCGAAGCCGCGGCGAAGCTTTTCCTCCGCAGCAGCGGCACGGCCCTGTGCGGCGTCGGCTACGCCCGATGAAACGATCAGCTCGGCGCCAGGCGCGCTTGTCTTGCCCTGTTTCGCGGCGAAACCTGCGATGCCGTCGTCGAACACCGCGATCGCATCGTCATAGCGTTCCAGCCGCAACAGGGCGTCGCCCAGATTACCGATCGCATATTGGGTGTTGAGATTGTCCGCGCCGAATGTCGTGCGATAGGCATCGAGCGCGCGTTCCATATAGCCCAGCGCCTCGGCCCGCCGGCCGGTATTGGCGAGCACGACGCCCATCGCGGCGAAGGCGCGGGGATAGGTCGATCGTTTCGGATCGACATGAGCGATCGCCCCGTCGAGCGCGCGACGGGCATAGTGTTCCGCGTCCTCGCTGCGGCCGATCCGCATCAGGGACAGCGCATATTGATAATAGCTTGCGATGGTATCGGGATCGTTCGCACCGAGCCCTTCGATCCGGCTCTGCATGCTGCGCCGTTGATATTCGGCTGACGTCTCCAGATTGCCAAGGCGGTAAAGCGCCTGAGCATTGGCGAATTGCGCATTGGACAGCGCCATCCACGTATCGAGCTTGCGGTCTGCCGCGGATAGCGTCGCAAAGCGCGTCTCGGCGAAGTCTGCCGCCTCGCCCAGCGCCGCGGCGGCCTCACTGTTCCGGCCGAGCTGCGTCAGCGTGAAGCCCGTGGTGGAGACGGCTTCGAGATAATAGTCGGGATAAGCGGTACGAAACGGCCGCAGCAGCTCGGTGGCTTCGCGCGACAGTTTGAGTGCAGCGTCGTTGTCGCCCGCTTCCTGTGCCTCCGCCGCCTGCATCGATCGCGCCAGCCCCGCTAGCGGGTGCGCTCGTCGTTCGGGCCCAGTAGGCGTGGCGACGGCCAGATCGTAGAGCGCCTGCGTCGTTGCCGCTCTTTCCGACGCCTTGGCGCGAACCGCGTCCTCCCTATTGAGTTGTGCGACGTGCCATTCGAGAGCGCGCAAGGCCCGCTCGCGCGCAGGCGGCGTGCCAAGCGAGATCGCCGGCGGACGCGCGAGCTTCGCCTGCTCGGTCGATTGGGCCGCGGCCGGGGAAGCAGACACGATCAGAGCGGCGATCAATAATGTCCGGTTCATGTTCCCCCCTTTGTCAGATCAGGCGCTCGGCATGTCATCGCGCTTTAATTGGTCACAAGCACGAAGCGCGCGGGCGCGGGCGCGGCGTTAGTGACGGTGATGCGGTAGCGTTCGGTGAATTTCGGAACCCAGCTGCACCGGACCGCGGCGGCACAGCGGACGGCCGTGTCGGGGCCATCGATGCCCAGAACCGCCGCTTGCCGCGGACGCGATGCCAAGGCGACGGTCGTCGGGCGACCCGCCAGGAACGTCTGTTCGATCGTCCATACCGCCCCGCCACCGACCTCGCCGCGGCGAAACGCCGGGCCCAGCAGTCGGCCGCGCGTCGTTTCCGGCTGAATGCGGGCCTGGGCGCGCAAGGCAGGTCGGGGGTCATCGGCGGCATCGGCCGGGTGCGCGCCGAGCCTGTCGAGCAACCGGAGCGCGTCGCGGCGCTGCGCAGGCGAACCGCCTTCGGCATCGAGCAGGGCCTCGGCCGCCAAAGTCGCGACATCGGCGGTGATCGGCTGCTCCACCGCCAGTGCGACGACGACCGGGATCAGGGCGACGCCGATCACGACACGAGCCCCGGCGCGATGCGAAAGCGACATCCGCGCGGCGCGTCGTCCAGCATCATCGTCAGCCCATGCCGCTCGGCGATCGCACGCGCCAGCGTCAGACCCAGGCCATGTCCATGGCCGTTCGTCCCGGCATTGCCCCGCACGAAGCGATCGAAGATCGTCTGGCGTCGATCCACCGGGATGCCGGGCCCGTCATCCTCGATGATGATCGTCGGTCCCTCTTGCACGCTCAATCGGATCAGGCCGCCGGGTGGGACATATTTGACCGCGTTGTCGAGCAGGTTGGTCAACATCCGCCGCAATTGCATCGCGTCCCCTCGCATCGGGACCGGGGCACCGATGTTGGTTTCCAAGCTCAGCCCGGCGTCTTCCATGCTGTCGTCATACAGTTCCGCCAGCTCGCGCGCGATACCGGCAATGTCCAGTTCGGTCATGCCGGACGGGTCGTCGCGCTGCGCCTCGCTGGCAGCGATGTCGAGCAGCGATTCGAGCAGGCGGACGATATCGGCGATGTCCTGGCGGGCCCGATCTACCGTGCGCCCATCGGCGCTTTCTCGAAGGTCGAGCAGGCGCCGGTCGAGATGTGCGAGCGGGGTGCGGATTTCGTGGGCGACATGGTCGGACACCTGGCGATAGGATACGGCGAGTGCCTGCATCCGTCGCAAGGCGACACCACTGCGGCGCGTGACCTCGGCCAATTCGTCCTGCCCGGCGTCCTCGACAAGCAGCTCCATGGCCGCCGAATCCCCCGTGCGCAGTGCCGCGCCGATCCGATCGATCCTGTCGGACAAGGTGCGCGCGTTTCGCCACGTCAGCAGGCTGACGGTAAGGACGACGACGAGGCTGGCGAGCGCGAAACTGATCGTCAGGCGATCGAGCAAGGCCCGCTCCGGCCGATCGTCGCGGCCGACGACCAGGGCCAGGTTCGGCGACAGGCGCGTGGCGCGTGCGTACAGGCGGGTGCCGTCGGGCAATGCCAGATAGCCCGCGTCCGATCGATCGGCGGACAGCGAGGCGGGCCAGTCCGTCAGGTCGCCGGCAATTTTGCGACCCGCGGCGTCGATCAGCAGATAGTGCGACTGGCGACTGTCGCCGGGTGTCATCGCCAGACGATCGGCTATGCGTGCGGTCAGGTCAGCCGCGCCGCCGGTCGCTGCGATGTCGGCGAGCCCGGCAAGATCGGTATCGACCGCCCGTTGCAGGCCTTTCGTGGCGACCGCGGATACCGTGCCGTAGGCGACGGCGAACAGGACCGCCGCCGCGACCAGCGACAGGAGCAGAGCCCCCAGCGCGACACGACCGACGATCGAATGGCGAAGCCGGCGGCGCGTCGTCACCGGCCTTCGGTCAGCCGATAGCCGGCGCCCCAGATCGTCTCCAGCCCTGGCGTCGCGAAGCCGTGATCAAGCTTGCGGCGCAACCGCCCGATCTGGACGTCGACGACGTTGGTCTGGGGGTCGAAACCCATGTTCCAAACGTCGCGCAGCAGCATCTGCCGGGTAACCGTGCCCCCGGCGTTTTCCATCAGGTAGCGGAACAGCTCGAATTCCTTGGGACTGAGCGGCAAATGCACACCGCCGCGAAACGCGGTGCGTGACTTAAGATGACATTCGAAGCTGCCGTGCAGCAGGACGGCGCTGTGCGGTCGCGGGACGGCGCGGCGGTGCAGCGCCCGGACCCGGGCGATCAGTTCGTCGGGTTCGTAGGGCTTGGACAGATAGTCGTCGGCCCCGGCATCCAGCCCCTCGATCCGGTTCCCGGCAAGGGCCAGTGCGGACAGCATCAGGACCGGGGTGTCTACGCCGGCAGCCCGCAGGCGGCGCACGACGTCGGTCCCGTCGAGATCGGGCAGCATCCGGTCGAGGATGATGATGTCGAACGGCTCGGCCGCGGCACGACTGAGCCCGGTGGCGCCGCTTTCTTCCCAGATCACGCGGTCGCCGCCTTCCGCTGCGCGCGCCAGCATCGCCGCCGCGGCCAGGCGATCGTCCTCGACATACAGGATGCTCAGCCCCATCGCGCCCTCCGCCGACGATCCTGCACCATCGCGCGCCGGCGGACCAGCCCGTCGATCAGCGGTCGGCCGCGATGCTGGCGGCCGCCTGCGCCGCGAGCGTCGTATCGACCGCGGCCATCGCCTGGCCGACGTCGCGGCGGAAGGCCTGCGGTTCGACCGTCACCGTGTACGACTTCGTCCGCTGCTTCATGCCGCCGCCCAGCAACGTGCCGATGACCGAATTGACGACGTCGCTGCGCTTCTGCCCGCGGGTCGTGACGTCGCTGACGTCGGCAATCGCCGCGGCGGGCAGGATCAGCGGGCTGGAGAGGTAATATCGGGCCGGCGCGACCGGCTGGCCGACGATCGACGCCTGGCGCGTCGGCCCTGCCACCCAGACGTGGGTCGTGATCGGCTCGATCGTCAGGCCCACCGCGCTTTCCAGCTTGGCCGTGGACGAGCGAAACCCGAACAGGCCGCGCGCGTCATTGTTCTTCTGCTCGACGAAACTGACAGAGACGCGCGCACCGACAAGGGCGGCATTCAATTCCTTCGCGGCAGCCGGCTGGTTCCAGTACGAGCGGTCGCTGATCGCGCCGGAAAAGGCGTCGCGTTCGGGATCTTCGCCGTGGAAATAGACCGACATGCCGGTCGGCGCCACGATCGTCGAGGTGGTCCCGTCGCCGGTCTTGCCCGCCCAGGGCGACGGCTTGGCGGCGGCCAGCAGCTTGGCGAACGACGGGCTGGCGGCACGCGCCTCGTCGATCGTCATCACGCTCAGTCCCTTGGCGCGCAGGTCGTCGACGAACTTCGCGTAGAGTTCGTCGGTCATCGCCTGCATGTCAGCCTGCGACAATCCGGCAAGCTCGTAGCTCTGGCTGAGGGATGCCCAGGTCCGGTTCGACGATTTCTTCGACGAGGTAACGAACTGAACCTGGAAGTAGGGCACCACGACGCGGGTCGTGCGACTGGCATCGTCCTTGCCTATCCGTTTCAGTTGGTCGAGCGAAAGGCTGGTTCCGCTGGGAAATTCCACCGGCTTGCCCGGTTTGGCGTTGCCCCAACTCGCGCCGCCAAGGCTGAACTGCGCGGCTGCGGGGACCGCCGCGGTAACGGCGATGGCGATGGCGAGACGACGAAGATACATGGTCGGATCCCTTCGTGGATGCTAAACTCAGCGCTTCTGGAAAGCGGCGGTGCCGGTGATGATGGAGGACGCGGCGCCCGATTGGTTGATGGCGTAGCTGTAGGCCATGCCGGCATGACTGGCGCCGTCGCCCGCCAGGAAGCCGCTGACCCGGGTCGAAGTGGCTCCGATGGTCGTCGCGCTGAACCATTTCCCTTCGCTGCCGAAGGTGACCGACGGCGCGTCCGCACCACCGCTCGATCCGAAGGCATAGGTGTTGGCGCCCATCGTGATCGTTCCCTGCCAACCGACGGTCCGCGCGGCGAACGACACGCCCAGCTTGCCGCTGAAGCTGCCCGGCGCGACCGACCCGTCGCCGATCGTCGGCTTGGTCGCGCCGACCATGTCATAAGTCGCGGAACCCGCGGTGGGCAGGTTCGTCAGGGGCGCGCCCCACACGCTATGAATGCCCTGATTTGCCGAGATCCCCGGCCCGCCGTTCGGCGTCGTCGGGCTCCCGGATGCCCAGCGGCTCCAACCGATGATGCCGGCCGCGCCGCCCTGTTCGATGCTCGCTGCGGTGTTGCGCGAGAAGGTCTTGGACATCGCGCCGCTCGCAATCGTGATCGCCTCGGCCAGTTCGCCGGACGGGCCGGCATTGACGTTGGCGGTCGTCACGATCTGTTCGACCGAAGGACCGACGGCGGCGAAACTCAGGCCGAGGCCCGACGGCGCACCCGAAGTCCGCACCGGAGGGACACCGGCGCTGGCGTCGCGAACCAGGATGGCGGCGCCTTCGGCAACATTGCGTTCCGCTGGCCCGACGAGACCCCAGACTGCGGTTACCGTCGGGACGCCGTTACCGCTCGGCCGGAAGCCCAATCCCATCTGACACAGACCGGCCCGCGCGCACAGGCTGCCCGATGCGCTGAGCAGAGGTGCCAACAGATAGAAGGATACGCCGTTGCTGCTGTTCGACACGTTGCTGGACAGGATCGGGTTCGCCGCACCACCCATCGTCGCGAAGGTGACGCTGGTGTCGTTGAACGCCAGCGATCCGTCGAAGCCGTAACGCAGGCCACTGCCGAAATTGATTCCCAGATTGATCGATAGCGCTGTCCCGCCGACATCGCCACCATCCGGCATCGTCGCCGGAGTGAAGGCGGCGACCTTGTAGAAGGCGGTGCCGCTGGTCGGCAGATTGGTCAGGGCCGGCGCGATCGCGAAATGCACGCCGGTCTTGGCATCGAAGGTCTTGCCGCCGAACGAGCCGCCGGCGAACCGTCCGATGACCCAACCGTCGCCGGCCTGAAAGTCGTTGACCTTGGCCGTCCCACCCCCGATGTTGCCGAGATCGGTCGGCTTGCCGTCGGCATCATAGGTAAGTGTCGCCTGAAGACCACTTCCCGCACCGGCGGCCGGGGTGTTGAATCCAATCGAGCCGATCGAACTCCGCACGACCGTCGATCTGCCTAGTCCGATACCGGGCGTGGGCGTGGGCGTTGGAGTAGGTGTCGGGGTAGGCGTGGGCGTGGGTGTTGGTGCCGGAGTTGGCGTCGGCGTAGGAGTCGGTGCCGGCGTAGGAGCTGGCGTCGGCGTGGGACTGGGGGTCGGCGTGGGACTGGGTGTTGGCGTCGGTACCGGGGTTGGAGTTGGCGTCGGTGACGGAGTTGGCGTCGGTGTCGTGGAAGGCGTCGGCGTCGGGGTTGGCGCCGTAGTTGACGGCAGGGCTGACAGGGTACCGCCTCCGGCGAGATAAGCGAGATACGACGTCAGGGTCTGTCTCGTCGTCGAATCGAGCGATGCCGGCAGTCCGGTCGCCGAGAGATACTGCGCATAGGCTGCGAGCAGGGCGCGCGTCGTGCCTTGATATGCCGCGGCGCTTCCCCCGCTCTGCAGGAATGCGACGTAACCGGCGAGGCCACCGGCCGCTCGCTCGGGCGTCAGGCCCCCAGGGACGCCGCCGGCGCGTAGATAGGCTATCTGCGCCGAGAGCACCGGCTGGGAAATCGCAATCCCCAACCCGCTTCGTTGTTCCTGCTGGAGATAGGATTCCAGCAGAGCGAGGGTCGGGCCCGATGCGACTGCGGGCAGCGTCGGGTTCTGAAGCACCGACACGCCGCGGCTGCCGAGAAGCGCCGGCACCAGCGTGGCGTTCGTGGTCACGTCCGCGACCGTTGCCCCAGGTGCCGATTGGGGTTGGGCGCCTGCGGTCACCGTTGCGACCGGCGCGCGATCGACTGCGGCCGTGAATGCCTTTCCGACGCCGAAGCTGCGGGTTGTCCCCGCTCCGGTGACGGCGATCGATCCGCCTAGCGCTCTTCCAGCGATAGTGCCGTTTCCGGCGACGCTCAGGCTCGCCGAGGCGGCTGCGCCATGCACGACAGCGGACGTCCCGCCGGGAGTCGCGACGACGATGCCACCCGCGCCAGCCGCATCGCTTATGATCATGCGGCCGGCGGTAACGACGATCCGATTGGCGCCGGTCACCTCGAACCGCGCATCGCCGACGAACGAGACCAGTGCGCCAGTATCCATGCGGATCTGGGTAATGCCGCCGCGGACCGAAATCGGACCGGCGGGAAGGGCGCCGGCGTGCAAACGGCCGGCTGGCAGGCTGCCGGATGCATAGATGACGCGCGGCACCGCTAGGAGCGGCTGGCCGATCGCGATGATCGAGACGCCGGTCAGGATCCGATGGGCACGGGACAGCTTCATGGTGGGGCTCCTCAGAACGCGAAGGTGAGCCCGACCGACCCGGTCACGCGGGAATAGTCGTACAAGCTCAGATTGCTGAAATTGCGCGTGACAGTGGCGCGGGGCCGAACCGCGATGCCGTTTCGCACGGTCAGGCGAAGGCCGATCGTCGCATCGATCTGCGTGTCGCGGCGGCCGGCCAGGAACAGCGGGTCGGTCGCGTCATAGTCGCGATGCTCGATACCAGCGCCCGCGATGATCGCGACGGCGCGCGCCAAGGGAACCTCGCTGCCGCCCTGGACCGCGCCGAACCAGTAACCGAGATTGCGCGCTCCATCGCGGATGGTGGCTTCCCGCCCACCGCCGATCGACAGCAACGCGGTGCGGTCGGAATAGGTCAACGTGGCGGCATAGCGATGGGCATCGCGCGACGGGTCGCCATCATAATCGAACCGGAAATACTGGAGCTGGGTCGACACGGCGCGGTCCCGCTGCAACCGTGCCGTATATTGCCCGATGACCCCGATACCGGTGCGAAACCCCCGTTGACCCAACCAGAACCGCTGGGCCTGACCGGACACCGCGACGACGTCGCCCGTCGCCGTAGTATGCGCTCCGCCCGCCGTGGCGGTCACCGCGGCCTGGTCGAACGCCTCGCTCGACCAGGTATCGCGCCACGACCCAAGGGCGGATGCGAACAGGCGATCCTGACGCCCGGCCGCCATCGATCCGCTCGCCCCGGCCTGCACCTGGTGGAAGCCACCGCTCATCCGCGACGCGGTGCCGGCCAGCGTCGCGGGTCCCAGGAAGGCAAAGACCGGCAGGGTGATCGAGGTCAGGCTGGTGGCGCTATTGACGTTACCGTCGTAGCCGACATCGGCATCGATGAAGCCGCTGAGCTGGTTGCCGCCGCCACGGATGGCGCGGTCATAGTCGCGGATCAGACCACCGAAGCGCTGGCGGACCGGGTCGGGCAACGTCGGATCCTGGACGACGGTGGCGAATTCCGCGCGGGCAGTGTCGACGTCGCCTGCCTGAGCATAGAGCCGCGCGATTTCTGCGCGGGCCTGGGCGTGATCGGGCCGAACCGCCAGTACACGCTGGAACGCGGCGATCGCATCGCCGGGGCGGCCACTGTCGGCAGCGGCGATGCCCAGAGCATAGTCGAAGTCAGGATCACCGGCCCGCGCGTCCACTACGGGCGCCAGCAATGCATAGGCTTGCGCCATCCGACCCTGCGCCTCCAGCGTCAGGGCCTGTTTGACAAGGTTGTCGACCTCCGCCTGCGCTTCCCCCGGCAGCGCGCACGCGACCCCCATCGCCACACCGATTACCCAATCGCGGCCCACATCTGCCCCCTGCTTCAAGCTCATCCGGCGTCGCAGCGGCTGAAGTTCCGCCGCTTGCGAATGTGCTGGCAGTAATGGTCAGCAGAGCGGGAGCGCGGCAACGTACAAGCAATGTGGGGAATGTGACAAAGGTCGTTAGGTTAGCCTTTATGGCCAGCGTGAAAGGGTGTCTGTAATCGAGGCTGTCTACCCTGTGGCCGAGAAACCGTTTGGAATGATGGCTTTAATTCAACCTAGGACGTTCCTAACGGCGCCCTCGCGATTGAACGAGCGACCGATGTCGAAATGCTGAAGTGCCTTGGGAATCTCGCTTTGAGGGTCTGGTCCTCCAGACCAAATTACGAAGCCTCCTACGAGCTACCTGTCAGTAGCGCTTCGCTGCTCCACAGACGTCGCGGCGCGGAGGCAATATGGTCCTGTCAGTTCATCTGCCCGCGGAGGAAGGCGATCAGCTTCGGATCGCTTCCCGTGCTTTCGAGGATAGGCAGGATGACCCGCCATCCGTTGTCGCTGTTCGTCAGGATCACGATTCCGTCGCCACTCGTTCGATTGATCGCGGCGAAGGTGAAAGCCCCAGCATCCTTGCCGGTGTGGAGCATCGTCGTGCCATCGGGAAAGCCGAGAAGCTGCCAACCCAGTCCAAAGCCGGTCCAGGGGGGACAGGTGGCCGCTTTCGAACCGGCACATATTTCAGGTGTCAGGTCGGCCTGTAATCTGCTGCGCTCCGCCGCGACAGACGCGACCAAGCCCCTGTCGTTGCGCACATCGATGAGGAAGCGCGCATAATCACGCGCGGTCGCGTGCGCCAGATCGGCAGCGTTGTAGCGCGTCACCCGCTCGACGGGCAGCGGCTTGCCGGCGTCGTCGTAGGGACTAGCGAGCGGCATCGTGTTGCCCTGCGCCGACACATAGCCCGAGGCGCGCATGCGGGCCGGGACGAACAGCCAGCGCTGGCCAAGCCTCTCGAACGATTGCCCGGTGCGATGCTCGGCATAGCGCGCGGCATATTGATACCCCTCGCCCGAATAGCCGGTGGTCGTGCCGGGGTCATGGTCGAACGCCAGCCCCTTCGCATCGCGCCAGTTCGGCAACCCGGTGCGATGGCTCAGCGCCATGCGGACCGTCAGCGTCATCCGCCGTGGATCGCGTGCTAGGTCGGGATCGCTCCAGTAGCGATCCATCGGCCCATCGAGCGACAGCTTGCCGGACGACACCAGTCGCAGGATGACCTCCGCCGTCAGCGGCTTGGTCAGCGAGGCGAGATTGTAGGGCGTGGCGACGGTCGCCGCCCGGTTCGGCCCCGCCATGCCTCAGGCCCCGGTCGAGACGATCCGCCCACCGCGGATCAGCGCGACCGAGGCGCTCTCCACGCGCTGGTCGCGCAGAGTTGCGGTCATATTCGGCAGCGCGGAATTCGACCTAGCGTCCGCCACGAACGTAGGAGCCGCCACTGCGAGCAAACCGCTGTAAACTGCCTGCTTCAGCACGCCAGCTGTATTACCCATGTGCATCAGCTAGCGACAACTCAGCGCGGTCGCAATCTGGATCTTAGTATCAATTGGCGTGACCCCCGTTTCTTCATCCATCTCGACCTAGAGACCGGCCCTCGACGGGACGGACGGAATGAAGCGGAAGTAGTTTTCGGAAGAGCAGATCATCGGCATCCTGAAGGAGGCCGAGGCTGGTG
>CAJYOI010000040.1 GCA_913776045.1 uncultured Sphingomonas sp. | reverse complement strand
CCGCTGCGCGGGCGGTCCCCCTCCCCGTGCCGGGGAGGATTTGAAGATGCGCCATTTCCGTGACCTGTCAGATGCCGGCGCCGACGGCATCGCCGCGATTCTCGACGATGCGCTGGAGCGCAAGCGTGCCCGCGCGCACCTGCCCAAGGGTGCGCCGGACGCCGACGCGCCGCTCGCCGGCCACACGCTGGCGATGGTGTTCGAAAAGTCCTCCACCCGCACCCGCGTGTCCTTCGACATGGCGATGCGCCAGCTGGGTGGATCGGCGCTGATCCTCGACAGTGGCACCAGCCAGCTCGGGCGCGGCGAGACGGTCGCGGATACCGCGCGCGTCCTGTCGGGCTTCTGCGACGCGATCATGGTCCGCACCGACGACCACGCGAAGCTGGACGAGATGGCCGACTATGCGACCGTCCCCGTCATCAACGGCCTGACCGATGCGTCGCACCCCTGCCAGATCGTCGCCGACCTGCTGGCAGTGGTCGAGGAGGGCAAGTCGCTGCCGGGCCTGAAATGGGCGTGGCTGGGCGACGGCAACAATGTGCTGCATTCGATCATCGAGGCCGCCGGGCTGTTCAAGTTCAGCGTGATGGCCGGCTGTCCCGAGGGCTACGACCCAGACCCGCGTTGGGCGGCGGCAGCCAATGCCGCGCTGGAGGGCACGAACGCCCGCGTCGACATCGATCGCGATCCACACCGGGTGATTGCGGGCGCCGACGTCGTCGTTACCGATACCTGGATCTCGATGGGTCAGGCCCATGCCGAGGCAAAGCTGGCGGCGATGATGCCGTATCAGGTGACCGAGGCACTGATGGCAGAGGCGGACCCCAGCGCGATCTTCCTCCATTGCCTGCCCGCGCACCGCGAGGAGGAAGTGGTGACTGCGGTGATCGACGGACCACAATCGCGTATCTGGCGCGAGGCGGAGAACCGGCTGCACGCGCAGAAGTCGATCATCCGGTGGTGTTTCGGGCAGATCGGGTGAGGTTGTAACCTCCGCCGGCACACTTACTTTTACTTTCGTCATTCCCGCGAAGGCGGGAATAAATAGTCGCTGGAAGCGCGGCTCTTGCCGATAATGCAGCCAGAATTGACCCCCGCCTTCGCGGGGGTGACGAAGGAAATATCGTGGACCAGCCCAAGCTCCCCGACGTCGACCGCGTGGTCGGTTTCACCATTCCCGGCCGCCACGCGCGCGGGCGCATCGTGCGGGTGGGGCCGGTGCTCGACACCATCCTCGCCGCGCATGCCTATCCGCCGCCGATCGAGGCGCTGCTGGCGGAGGCGCTGACGCTGACCGCACTGCTCGGCAGCCTGTTGAAGGACGCCGCCGGCCAGCTGACGCTCCAGGCGCAAACGAGCGGCGGCATCGTCTCGCTGCTGGTGTGCGATTACCGCAACGGCGAGCTGCGCGGCTATGTCCAGTTCGACGCCGATCGCTTGGCCGAGATCGGCGAGCAACCGTCTCTCTTCGCGCTGTTCGGCACCGGGCATCTGGCGATCACCTTCGATCAGGCGACGACCGGCGAGCGGTACCAGGGCATCGTGCCACTCGACGGCAATTCGCTGGCCGAGGCGGCGGAGAGCTATTTCTACCAGTCCGAACAGATCCCCAGTCTGATCCGCTTGGGCACGCTCCACACCGCGGATGGCACGTGCCGCGCCGGCGGCCTGTTCCTCCAGCATCTGCCCGAGGGTGAAGACGGGCGTGAGCGATTGCATGTCCGGCTCGACCACCCGGAATGGGAGCATGTCGAGGCGCTCGGTGCGACGATGGGCGTCGACGAACTGGCCGATGGGATGCTCCCGCTGGAAACGCTCGTATGGCGGCTGTTCAACGAAGAGGAGGAGGTGCGCATCCTCGCGTCGACATCGCTGCAGAAGGGCTGCCGCTGCGACGTGACCTACATCTCCGAAGTGCTCGCCAAGTTCGCACCGGAGGACCGGGCGGAGATGGCGGATGAGAACGGCGTGATCTCGGTCGACTGTGCGTTCTGCGCGACGAAGTTTCCGGTGCGGATCGACGATATCGCCGCGTGAGCGATTGACTCAGAGGGGGCGGCTCGCCAAGGCTCGCTTCCGTCGAGGGTCGGGATAACCGGCTCGCGGTACGCGCGGGAGAGAACGAGTTTGCCTCTCAAATCGTAGCCGGCTCCGCCGGCGGTTCGATTTGAGCAACAAGCTTGTCGCCGAAGGAGCAACCGCCCCGGAATCTCTCAGGCACCAGGGACCGCGCGTGGCCCGACACTCTGGAAAGCGCGTCCGGCGACGGGCGCCACCGAAGGGGTAAGCCGCGCACTCAAGCGCTGCGAAAGCTCTCAGGTTTCCGTGACAGAGGGGGCGATGGACCTGGCCGCGGCAAAGGCGGGTTCGTCGTGACTCTTTTGCGCGCGAGGGCCTGCCTGATGAGCGACACCGTAATCACCCCGCCGGACGAGGCGCTTCCCACCACCGAGCTACCGCCCGAGACGCTGACCCTGCCGCTCGACGCTTGGCATCGCGCAAACGGCGGCCGGATGGTCGAGTTCGCCGGATACTGGATGCCCGTCCAGTATGAAGGCATCATGGCCGAGCATCTGTGGGTGCGCGAGAATGCCGGGCTGTTCGACGTCAGCCACATGGGGCAGCTGATGGTGTCGGGCGATGGCGCGACGGCCGCGCTCGAGGCGCTGATGCCGGGCGATTTCGCTGCGCTCAAGCCAGCCCGCATCCGCTATTCGCTGTTGCTCGACGACGACGGCGGGATCCTCGACGACCTGATGGTAACGCGGCTGGGCGACGACAGCTTCTACGTCGTCGTCAACGGCGCGACCAAGTGGGACGACATCGGCCACATGCGTGAGCATCTGGCCGACGACATCGTGCTCAACCATCTCGACGAGCACGCGCTGCTGGCGCTCCAGGGGCCCAAGGCGGTCGACGCGCTGGCGCGGGTCGTGGGCGGCGTCGAGGCGCTGGGCTTCATGCAGGGCGGGTCGTTCGACTGGCAGGGCGTGACGCTGGGCATCAGCCGGTCGGGCTATACGGGTGAGGACGGGTTCGAGATTTCGGTCCCCGGCACCCACGCCGTTGCGCTGACCGATGCGCTGACCGCGCAAGACGAGGTCAAGCCGATCGGGCTGGGCGCGCGCGACTCGCTGCGTCTCGAAGCTGGCCTGCCGCTCTACGGTCACGACCTGACGCCCGAGACGACGCCGGTGATGGCCGACCTGGGCTTCGCGCTGTCGAAGCGTCGGCGTGAAGAGGGCGGCTTCCCCGGCCACGCCCGCATCATGGCCGAGCGCGAGGGCGCTGCGGCCACCAAGCGCGTCGGTCTGATCGTCGACGGCCGCCAGCCGGTGCGCGAAGGCGCGACCGTGGTCGATGCCGACGGCAACGACATCGG
>CAJYOI010000039.1 GCA_913776045.1 uncultured Sphingomonas sp. | reverse complement strand
AGCGCGGCGAGCTGGTCGTCGAAGATCGTGCGACTGTCGTAGAGGAGCCGGCCGATCAGCGTGGACTTGCCGTCGTCGACGGACCCGCAGGTCAGGAAGCGCAGCAGCGACTTGTCCTGATGGCGCGCGAGATACGCGTCGATGTCGGACGCGATGAGCGCGTCGGGGCGATAGGTGGTCATGCGCCGATCCTACCCGGCACGGGGAGGGGGACCGCGACGCGCAGCGGCGTGGTGGAGGGGACGGACCGCGAGCGGGTCGCCTGTGGCGCTCCCCCTCCACCGGCTCCGCTGGTCCCCCTCCCCGTGCCCGGGAGGATTAGCGCGGTCTCCATCAGAAATACCCCTCCGCCTTCTTCTTCTCCATGCTCGCGGCCTGGTCGTGGTCGATCGCCCGCCCCTGCCGTTCCGACGTGGTCGTCAGCAGCATCTCCTGGATCACCTCGCTCAGCGTCGTCGCTTCGCTCTCCACCGCCCCCGTCAGCGGGTAGCAACCGAGCGTGCGGAAGCGGATCGAGCGCTCGACCGGCGCTTCGCCGGGCACCAGTCGGAAGCGGTCGTCGTCGACCATCAGCAGCATACCGTCGCGCTCCACGGTCGGGCGCGGCGCGGCGAAATAGAGGGGTACGATCTCGATTCCCTCGCGCAGGATGTACTGCCAGATGTCAAGCTCGGTCCAATTGCTGATCGGGAAGACGCGGATGCTTTCGCCCTTCGCCTTTCGCGCATTGTACAGCCGCCACAGCTCGGGCCGCTGCGCCTTCGGGTCCCATCGGTGCGCGGCCGAGCGGAAGCTGAACACGCGTTCCTTCGCGCGGCTCTTTTCCTCGTCGCGTCGCGCGCCGCCGAACGCCGCATCGAAGCCATGGAGCGTCAGCGCCTGCTTCAGCCCCTCGGTCTTCCAAAGATCGGTATGCAGGCTGCCATGATCGAACGGGTTGATTCCTTGCGCCTCGGCCTCCGGATTGCGGTGGACCAGCAACTCCATCCCCGCCGCCGCAGCCGCACGGTCGCGCAGTTCGTACATCGCGCGGAATTTCCAGGTCGTGTCGACGTGGAGCAGCGGGAACGGCGGCGGCGCGGGATAAAAGGCCTTGCGCGCCAGATGCAGCATTACGGCCGAATCCTTGCCGATCGAATAGAGCATCACCGGGCGTTCGGCCTCGGCGACGACTTCGCGCAGGATGTGGATCGATTCAGCTTCGAGCGCGTCGAGATGGGTCAGGCGGGCCATGGTCCGGCCTATCTAGCCACGGTTGGCGCGATCGCCGCAAACAATTGCTTGGTCGCGAAATAGGTGCGAGCCTGCGCGCCATGCTCACGTCCCTCATTGCGCTGCTACTCCAGACGACCGCCCCCAACCAGCCCTCCCCCGCCCCGCAGGCGCCACCTGTCAAAACCTGGCCGACACGGGAAGCGGACTATGTGGCGAAGGCGCACCGCTTCACCGGTGGTGCGACGATGGACGTGCGGCTGCACTACACGACGCTTGGGACACCGCACCGCAATGCGGCAGGGGAGATCGACAATGCCGTGCTGATCCTCCACGGCACCGGCGGCACGGGCAAGCAGTTCCTGAACCCGCTCTTCGCCGACGAACTCTACGGCCCCGGCCAGCCGCTCGACATCACGAAATACTGGATCGTCCTGCCCGACAATATCGGCCATGGCGCGTCGTCGAAGCCATCCGACGGCATGCGCACCAAATTTCCTGAGTACGGCTACACCGACATGGTCGCGCTCCAGCACCGGCTGGTGACCGAAGCTCTGGACATAAAGCGGCTACGGCTGATTTTCGGCACGTCGATGGGCTGCATGCACGCCTTCGTCTGGGGCGAGACCTATCTCGATGCTGCGCGCGCGCTGATGCCGATGGCGTGCGAGCCGGTGCAGATCGCCGGGCTCAACCGCATGTGGCGGCAGATGGCGATCGATGCGGTGAAGGCCGATCCTGCCTGGGCGGGCGGCGACTACACCGCGCAACCGGTCCAGGGCCTGCGCACGGCCAGTTCGCTGCTGATCGTCGCCGGCGCGGCGCCACTCGCGCTGCAGAAGACCTATCCGACCCGCGACGCCGCGACCGCCTATGTCCGCGACCGACTGGCGAAGGACATCGCGACACGCGACGCCAACGACCTGATCTACCAGCTCGACGCCTCGCGCGATTACGATCCGTGGGAACGGCTGGAGGCGATCACCGCGCCGGTGACGTGGATCAACTCCGCCGATGATTTCATCAATCCGCGCGGCCTGCCCTTCCCGGCGCAGGCGGTGAAGCGGATGAAGCGGGCGACGTTCCGGATGATTCCGGAGGACCAGACGACCCGCGGCCACGGCACCCACACCGCAGCGACATTCTGGAAGGCCGACCTCACCGCGCTCCTCGATCGGACACGCTGAGGCCGGCAATCGTCTTACATATCTTCGGCGGTCAGGAAGCCGTCGCCGTTCTTGTCACGTTTGGTGAAGTCGGCATTGCGGACAGCGACCATTTCCCCGACCGTCGTGCCGTCGCCGTTGGTATCGGCAGAGGTGATCTCTGCGATGCGCTTCACGGTCTTGGGATCCTCGGCCGGTGCGATCTTGACGAAATAGGCCGTCGCCTCTTCGGCGGTGACCTTACCGTCGCGGTTCGCGTCGAGCATCTTGTGAACCTTCGCCCGATCGGACGCGAATTCGGCCTGCGACAGCTTGCCGTCGCCGTCCGCATCCATCTTGGCCAGATGCGCCGGCAGCGCGCCGGTCTGCGCCATTGCGGCCGTGCACGACGCGACGAGCGCCAGTCCGATGATGATCGTCTTCATAGGGCAACCCCCTCCTCTTTCCGGCGGGTTGATCCCGCCGCGAATCATGTCTTGAAGATTTTGTACTACAAATCCAGGCAACGCCAAGCCGTCCTGATGGACATCACATCGGCCGCGCGATCATCCAGAGCGGTAGCGCTGCGACCGCAACAGGCGGCGCGCCTTCAGTCCGTAGGGACAGACATGGTCGGGCAGGATCATGCGGTACAGCGTAGCGGTCTTGTCGGTCATGTCGTCCCCATCTGGCGGGCCGAGCCGCCGGCGCGCGTACAAGGCCCCTTGCGGCGATGCGGGCTATAAACGATCACCGCCGCGATGGTGTTATCTGGATATCGGCATGAAAGCGGCCTTTGAGAATGCCCGCGCGGCGCTCGCTTTTCTGGAATCGCACCAGATCGCGCCTTCCCCGGCCAATTACGCGCTGGCGCTGCAGGCGCGCGAGGAGCCCGATGGGCCGCTCGCCCGGCAGATCGCGACTTTCACCGACGGTGGCCTGCGGCTGACGGCCGATCAGGTCGCGGTGCTGATCGAGCGGCATGGCGGGGGCGCTGCAGCGGCGGCGATCGACGCGCGCGAGCAGGCGGTGTCGGTTAAGACCGCGGAACTGACGTCGCTGACGACGGGTGCGCACGACCTGACGACCGCACTTGGCCGCGATGTCGATGCCTTCGCCTCTGATCGCGATCGCTGGACCGTTGGTGCAGACGCATTTTCCGATCGCCTGAGCCAGGCCGGCCGCGACCTCGCCACGATGCGCGAGGACATTTCGTCGCTGCGCGATCGGCTGACCCCACCGAACGGGCGGACGGCCGAGGATGGAGAAGCATCCGACGGACTGGCCAACCCCGTCATCGACACGATGACGGACGCACTGACCCGGCGCGGGGCGGAGGCGATGCTGGCGCAGCTCGCGGACTCCGACCAGGGCTTCGCGCTGATCCTGGTCCAGCTCGACGGGTTGATCGCCATCAACGACCGCTACGGGCAGTCGGTCGGCAACAATGTGCTGACCGCGCTGGTGACGACACTGCGCCAGGCGTTCCCCGACCAGGAGCTGATCCGATGGAGCGGAAACGAGTTCCTGATCGTCATGCTCAACTCCGCGATGACCGCCGTTCGCGATCAGCTCGGCGACGCATTGGACGCGATGGCGGCACGACGGCTGCGGCTGCGCGACAGCGGCCAGTATATCGGCACCGTCACGGCGTCCGCCGCGATCGTATCGGGCCGGCGGGAATCAGGCGTGACCGCCCTGGGCCGCGCGCGACGCCGGTTGAGCGAAACCGCCGACAAGGGCGACGGCCGCCTGGTCAGCTGAAGCGGCGGAGCGCCGTAACGCTCCGCCGGCTCCGCGATCATTCGACGGTGACCGACTTCGCCAGATTGCGCGGCTGGTCGACATCGGTGCCCTTGGCGACCGCGACATGGTACGCCAGCAGCTGGACCGGCACCGCATAGACGATCGGCGCGATCAGCGGGTGGACCTCAGGCATCTCGATCGTCGCGATCGTATTCTCGCCCGCCTGCGCGATGCCGGCTGCGTCGGAGATCAGCACGACCTGCGCGCCGCGCGCCTGCGCTTCCTGCATGTTGCTGACGGTCTTGTCGAACAGCGGGCCCGACGGGGCCAGCACGATCAGCGGCACCGAATCGTCGATCAGCGCGATCGGCCCGTGCTTCATCTCGCCGGAGGCATAGCCCTCGGCATGGATGTAGCTGATTTCCTTCAGTTTCAACGCGCCTTCCAGCGCCAGCGGATAGTCCGGCCCGCGCCCCAGATAGAGCACGTCGCGCGCACCCGCGATCGTGCCGGCCATCGCCTTGATCTCGTCGTCATGGGCGAGCGCTGCGTTGATCGCCGCCGGGCTCTCGGTCAGCTGGGTGACGATGTCGGCCTCGTCCTCCGGCGTGAGCTTGCCCTTAGCGCGCGCGAGGTTGACGCTGAGCGCGGCCATCACCGCGAGCTGACAGGTGAAGGCTTTGGTCGAGGCGACGCCGATTTCCGGCCCTGCGTGGGTCGAGAGGAGCAGATCGACCTCTCGCGCCATGCTGCTGGTCGGCACGTTGATGATGCCTGCGGTGGTGACGCCGTTCGCTTTCATATGACGCAGCGCGGCCAGCGTGTCGGCGGTTTCACCCGACTGGCTGACGACGACGCCCAGCGTGTTCGGCGGCAGGACGGGATCGCGATAGCGATACTCGGACGCGACATCGACCTCGACCGGCAGGCGGGCGAAGCGTTCGATCCAGTATTTGCCGATCATGCCGACATAGCTGGCCGTACCGCAGGCGATGATGACGACCCGTTCGATCGCGGCCAGGTCGAAATCCATCTGCGGCATCGCGACGCGCTGTTCGACCGCGCGCAGATAGCTGCGCAAGGTCTGGGCGACGACGACGGGCTGCTCGTAGATTTCCTTCAGCATGAAATGGGCGTGGTTGCCCTTTTCGATCGCCGCGGGCGACACGCCCGATGCGACGATCTGGCGGGTCACTGGGTTGTTGTCGCGGTCGAATATCTCGATGCTCTCGCGGGTCAGCACCGCCCAGTCGCCTTCGTCGAGATACGCGATCCGCTGGGTCAGGCCGGCGAGCGCATGCGCGTCCGAGCCGAGATAGTTCTCGCCGTCCCCGTATCCGACCGTCAGCGGCGCGCCAAGACGCGCGGCGATCAGCAGGTTCGGCTCGCCCGCGAACAGCGCGGCCAATGCGAACGCACCGTGCAGGCGCGGCAGCACGGCGGCGACGGCATCGCGCGGGGCCTTGCCCGCCTTCAGCTCGCGATCGACCAGGTGCGCGACCACTTCGGTGTCGGTCTGCGACTTGAACTCGCGCCCCTCGGCGATCAGTTCGTCGCGCAGCGGCTTGAAGTTCTCGATGATGCCGTTGTGCACGATCGTCACGTTGCCGACGATGTGCGGGTGGGCATTGTCCTCGGTCGGCGCGCCGTGCGTCGCCCAGCGCGTGTGGGCGATGCCGATCGTGCCGGGCAGCGGATCGCTGGCCAGCTTGGCCGCCAGATTGGCGAGCTTGCCCTCGGCGCGCCGGCGCTCGATCTTGCCATCGACCAGCGTCGCGATGCCCGCCGAGTCATAGCCGCGATATTCCAGCCGTTTCAGTCCCTCGAACAGGCGTTCGGCGACGGGGCTGGTGCCCAAGATCCCTACGATGCCGCACATGTCAGTCTTCTCCTCGGCCCGGGCGTGTCGCCTCTGAGCCCCCTGTTGAATCGAGTTATCGTGGAAACTTGCTGTCGACGAACGATCGGGTGAACTGCTCGGCGCTCGGCTCATGGCCTTCGCTCGCCAGAAACTTCGCGCGGCCCTTTTCCCAGACTTCGCGGATCGCACCTGCCATGCCGTCGGGAAAGCGCATCTGCGCGGCGCACAGCGCGCGCCAATCGCCGGTCCCGCCCCACTCGCGGCGCAGCCCGGGCTCCATTGCGGTGAGAGCGCTCGCTTCGGCCGGGTCGAGATGGCCGATCGCGTCCATCACATAGCCGTCGAGCAGCCGCAGCAGCGGCTTGCCTTGGTGTCGCGGGCTCATTTCGCTGCCTTTCGTGCGGCCATGATCTGGCGGAACTTCGCCGCCCAGCCGGGCCTTGCGGTCTGGGGTGCGCGGACGAGCGCCAGCGCGTCGGCCGCGACATCCTGCGTCACGGTCGATCCAGCCCCGACGATCGCGCCTTCGCCGATGCTGACCGGCGCGACCAGCGCGGAGTTGGAGCCGATGAACGCCCCCTCCCCGATGGTCGTGCGGTATTTCAGGAACCCGTCGTAGTTGCAGGTGATCGTGCCCGCGCCGATGTTCGCGCCCGCGCCGACGTCGGCATCGCCGATGTAGCTCAGGTGATTGGCCTTGGCGCCCTTGCCGAGCGTCGCCTTCTTGATCTCGACGAAATTGCCGACCTTCGCCGTCTCGCCCAGCACCGCGCCGGGGCGCAGGCGGGCATAGGGGCCGACGTCGGCACGGGCGCCGACTGTGGCGCCTTCGAGGTGGCTGAACGCCCGGATCGTCGCGCCATCGGCGACGCTCACGCCGGGGCCGAAGACGACGTTCGGCTCGATCGTCACGTCGCGGCCGATGACGGTGTCGTGCGCGAACCACACCGTCTCCGGCGCGATCAGCGTGGCGCCATCGACCATCGCCTGGGTGCGCCGCGCGGCCTGCCACTGCGCCTCAAGTGCGGCAAGTTCGCCACGGCTGTTGACGCCGGTGACTTGCGCCGCGTCCGTCTCGATGACGGCCGAGTGGCGACCATCCTCGCTCGCCAGCATGACGATGTCGGGAAGGTAATATTCGCCCGCCGCATTCGCATTGCCGACGCGGGCTAGCAGCGCGAACAGATCCTCGCCGCGCACTGCCATCAGCCCCGAATTGCAAAGGTCGACCGCGCGTTCCTCGACCGAGGCGTCTTTGAATTCGACCATCTTGCCGATGCGGCCATCGGCATCGGCGATGACGCGGCCATAGGCACCCGGATCGGTGGGGCGGAAGCCGAGCACGACCGCGGCCGGCAGATCCTCTGCGTGGAGCCGCGCGACCATCGCGCGCATCGTGTCGGCGCGCACCAGCGGCACGTCGCCGTAGAGGATCAGCACGTCCCCGGCGAACCCGCCCAGCGCTTCCTCCGCCTGCTGCACGGCGTGGCCGGTGCCCAGCTGCTCGCGCTGTTCGACGATCTCGGCGCCCAGCGGCGTGGCGAACGCCTCGACCTGCTCACGCCGCGCACCGACGACGACCATCGTGCGCGCGGGATCGAGCGCACCGACGCTCGCCAGCAAATGCCCGAGCATCGGCCGCCCGGCGATCGGGTGAAGCACCTTGTGCAATTCGGATTTCATCCGCGTGCCCTGGCCCGCAGCCAGGACGATGGCGGCCAGGGGACGCGTCGTCATGGGTCGGGGCAGTGCCATGAAAGCCTTGCCAATTCCATAGCCGGCCGGATTAAGCTTTGGTCATGCACACGCCATTCTTCGAAATCGTCGGCTTTGACCTGGACGGAACGCTGGTCGACACCAGCGGCGACCTGACCGCCGCGGTCAATCACGCGTTGGGCGTGGCCGGCCGTGCGCCGCTGACGCCCGAGCAGGTGAAGGGCATGATCGGCGGCGGGGCAAAACATATGCTGGCGCAGGCGCTCGATGCGAGCGGCGGGTGCAGCGCGGAGGATTTCCGCACCTATTACAAGGCGCTGCTGGCCTATTATGGCGAGCATCTGTCGGTCCACAGTCGCCCGTTCCCCGGGGCTGTCGCGGCACTCGATGCGCTGGCCGCGCGCAGCGTGCGGCTGGCGGTCGTCACCAACAAGTTCGAGAATTTCGCGACCCGCCTGCTGACCGATCTCGGCCTCGCCGACCGCTTCGCCTGCGTCATTGGCGGCGACACGCTGGGGCCGGGCAAGGCGAAGCCCTCCCCCGCCCCGATCAACGCGATGCGCGAACGGCTGGGCGGGGGTCGGGCGGCGTTCGTCGGGGATTCGATCTACGACATCCAGGCAGCGAAAGCGGCGGGCGTGCCGGCAATCGCGGTGTCGTTCGGCTTCCTGCTGGGTCCCGTCGAGGCGATGGGGGCGGATGCGGTGATCGATGGCTATGACGCGCTCATCCCGACGCTCGATGGCCTTTGCGCCACTTCGTGAACAGATGCCGCGCGAGCATCGCGGGTGGCATCCGCAGCCAATGCGAGCGGACGAAGAAGGCTAGCCGGGTTACCGGGCGGGTCGCCCGCCCCCAACCATCGCGCGCAAGCAGGCGGCGGCGGTAGAAGCGGTCGGCCAAGACCGATCTGACGTCTTCCCCTCGCAGGCGGGGATCAATTCTGGCTGAGCCGTCGGATAGAGCCGCAGGTTCAGCGACTATTGATCCCCGCCTTCGCGAGGATGACGAAGGTGTGGAATGCTGGGATGACGGACGTTGGACGTAGAATGAATTCGCCAATCGCCACGCCCGCGCGACCGCCGCCTCCAGCCCATGCATCCGCGCCCGCTCCCATAGCGCCGGCGTCGCCACCTCGTGGAACAGGCACTGCAGGTCCCAGAGGTTGCGCAAGCCCCCCGCCAAATCCCCATCCGCAAACAGATGCGCCGCCGAATGGCAAATCATGTCGTCGCCCGACAGCACCGCCAGTCCGTCCTTCAGAACCACCGCATCCGCCAGCATCGCGCCCGCATTCGGTGTAATTCGCGCGGTCAGCGGTAGGACCGTGTGGTGCACGTCGATCATCCTGTCGCGCTCGCGGTGGATCAGCGGCGGGAGCTCGTGCATCCATCGCCGATAATAGGCGTCGTCGTACGGATCGGGCTTCACCCACTCCCACCCCGCCGCGAGCAGCGCGCGCTCGACGTCGTCGAGTGCGGAGCGCGGCACCAGGATATCGAGATCGCCGATCGAGCGTCCCCGCCCCGCCGCCAGCCCCGCGGCGACATAGGCGGTCCCCTTCAGCAGCACGACCGGCAGCCCGAGGGGCGATAGCGCGCGGCGTGCCATCTCCGCCTCCCACAGCGCCTGCACCCGCCCTTGCTCCGCCGAGGCATAGGCGGCCGCCAGCAGGCGGTCGGCGGCGGGCGGCTTGTCGACGCCGCGCACCCGGTCGGCCAGCGTGCCCGCCAACTGCTCGCCGCGCGCTATCGCGATCAGCTGCGTCCAGCCCTCGCCATCGAGCGTGGCGGTGCTCGCCGGATCGCGCAGGGCGCGCACGAGGAAATCCGCGTTCCTCATAGCGCCGCCCACAACCGCTCGACCTGGGCCAGCGCGGCGTCGGTGTCAGGATAGTCGATCGCCTGCGCCGGCACGTCGCGCACCAGCCGCACGAGCGCATCGAAACCCGCCTCGCCGAGCGCCGTGTAGTTGGTCGACGCCTGGGTCAGCCGGACGAAGCCCTCCGCCGGTGGGACCTCGCGATCCGCTGTATCGAAACCGAACCGCGGATAGAGCATTAACGCCGGCCGCGCGGGCTCCGCCATACGCGCGATCGCCGTGGCGTCGGGAACAAGATGGCGCAGGTCGCCCTTCGGCGTTTCCGCCAGCAGCGGCCCGAACCGCGCGCCCGGCACGGCGCGGGCCATCACGCCGACGCTTTCGTTCTTCAGGCTGACCAGCCGCGGAAAGGCGTGCGCCAGCCCGGTCGCCGGGTCGATCAGCGCGAATTCGTCGCCCATCAGCCGCCACCCGCGCGTCGCCAGCAACGCGGCGAGCGTGGACTTGCCCGCGCCGGACAGCCCGGTCATCAGCAGGGCACGTCCGTCCCGCTCGACGGCCGACGCATGGAGCAACAGGTAGCGCCGCTCCCCCAGCGCCAGCTGAAGGTTCATCGCCATCTCAGCGGCGAGCACGCCCCATTCCAGCGGCATCGGCACCGCATCGGGAAGCGTGAAATCGCCGCCCAGCGTAATCGCCGGCCGCACGAACCGACGCCACGGCCGTGCGGCGAACAGTCGGACGGTATAGTCGCACACGCCGTCGATCGGCGCGGGATAATCGCGGTACAGATCGGCGACCTGCGCGATCGGTTCACGCCAGTCGCTGCCGATCCGGAACGACGCCGGGCCGATCTGAACGCGGTGAAGGTGTCTCACAGCCGCGACACCAGTCCGGCGGCTTCGAGTTCGACCAGTCGCTCGATCAAAGCATTCGGGTCGGCATCGATCAGATCATATTCGGTTGCGAGATGCGCCAGCAGATCGTTCAACGTACGCGGTTCGTCGAGCGCTGCGAGCAGTTCCGGCACCGGGCTGTCGACGATGTGCGTGATGCCCGACGCGCGATGATAAACGGCGGTCAGGGTGTCGAGCGGCTCGATCCGCAGCGCGTCCGGGGAGGCGGCGACGAACCTCTCATCTTCCCGTTCGTGCTGAACCTGTCGAGGCACTGTACGTTCTTCCTGGCAGAAGAAGGCCGCCCTTCGGCCAAGATCCCATCAAAGTATCACTTCGATGGGACCCGACAAGCGCAGGGTGAACGAATGAGGAGTATCTGCTCGAGGCAAACGGAGGTCTGAAGTCAGCCTCGCGGCATCTGCAACGATGCGAAGCAGGTGAACCCGCTCTGCCCCGACTGCAGCCGTCGGATATAGTTGGTGTACGCCTTCGACCGGTCGTAATCGGTGCCCGGCAGCTGCCCGCCCGACATCGCACGCTTCACATCCTCGGCCTTGAACGCGCCGCTTGCCGGCGGAAAGGCGCCCGGCGTGCCCGGATCGACCAGCGAGCCGTCGGCGGCGATATATTTCCCCGCGCGTGCCGGATCGGGCACCGGGATCTCGCACGTCAGCACCGATCCTGCCGCCTGTGCGAGCGCCGGCCGGATCGAAACGACCGCGGACGCGCCGATCGCGCCCAGTTGCAGGGCGCGGCGGCGCGTGGTGCCGCCGGTGATGTCGCTATCGTCGCTCATTCGTCGCCCCTTATGCCCGCCTACGCCTTTCACAATCGTAAAGGGTGCGCAAGCGCCCCCTTGGCCCGGCCGTCCCGGATCGGCTACGGATCCGCGCATGGGGATGGGGCGCCGCTTGCCGATGCTGCTTGCGATGGCGTTGGTCGTGATCGCCACGGCCGCGATGGCGGTCGTCACGCGCGATGCGTCGGCCGCGGGGATCATGCTCGTCTTCGGCATCGCCGCAGTGCTGGTTGCCGCCAGCGCCCCCGCCCCCGCCTATCGTCCGCCGGTCGATGACCGCAGGAGCGACGGGCCGGACGCCGACGCGCTGCTCGATGCGCTCGACGATCCGGTGGTCGTCATCGCGGGAACGCGCGTCGTCCGCGCCAACCGCGCCGCCCGCGCGCTGCTGGGCGATCACATCGCGGGCGAGGACGTCCGCCTGGCCATCCGCCACCCCGCCGCAGCGGAGCGGCTGCTGCAGATTGCCCCCGATGACGGCATGGTCGAGCTGGTGGGACTGGGCGCGCGCGACCAGCATTGGGCGATGCGGGTGAAGACCGCAGCCGACCACCGGCTGATCCATCTGTCGGACCGCACCGCCAGCGCCGCCGCCGACCGTATTCGCGTCGATTTCGTCGCGAATGCCAGCCACGAACTGCGCACCCCGCTCGCTTCGCTGCTGGGCTTCATCGAGACGCTGCGTGAGGGCGCCGGCGACGAGCCCGCCGTGCGCGACCGATTCCTGAGCGTGATGAACGACGAAGCGCGGCGGATGGAGCGGCTGGTCGGCGACCTGATGAGCCTCAGCCGGATCGAGGCCGAGAAATTCCGCATCCCCGAAACGCCGGTCGATCTGGCCGAACTCGGCCGTGACGTGTGCCGCGAACTGTCGGCCAGCGGCAGCCCGCGCGGTGGCGACCTGACGCTGGACGCGACCGAACCGGCAAGCGTGCTCGGCGACCGAGTGCAGCTGTCGCAGCTGCTCCACAACCTCGTCGGCAATGCGATGAAATATGGCCGCGCGGGCACGCCGGTAACGATCACCATCGCGCCCGACGGCGATGCGATGGTCCGAGTCGCGGTGTCCGACCGGGGCGACGGCATCGCGCCCGAACATCTGCCACGCCTCACCGAGCGCTTCTACCGCGTCGACCCGGGCCGCAGCCGCGCGGTCGGCGGGACGGGCCTGGGCCTGGCGATCGTCAAGCATATCGTCGAGCGGCATCGCGGGCGGCTCAGGATCGACAGTGCGGTCGGCGAAGGCACGACGGTGACCGCGCTGCTGCCGGCGTCGGCGCGCGCCTGAAGCACCGGAGCGGCGACCCCGCCCCGTTCGCCCTGAGCTTGTCGACGGGGTGTCCTGCGATACGCCCGCTATTCGCTTGCGGCACGAAGTACGATGCTTCGATAGGCTCGGGACGAACAGGATCGGGTGCGCCTCCCCAGACCCAAAGGCGCCTGTGTCATCACCACGTAACGAAACCGCAACAGGGCAACTCCAGGCGCACGCTGAGTCGCGCCGGGGAGCGTTGGACGTGGGGCGACGGGTGCGATCGATGGCGGCTGCAGGGGCGGCGCTACTGGCCTTGTCTGCTTGCGATGGCGGCACAACGCGCGACCAGATCCGCATCGTCGGGTCATCGACTGTCTATCCCTTCACCACTGCCGTCGCCGAAAATTTCGTGAACAGCCGGGGGATGAAGCCGCCGGTGATCGAATCGACCGGCACCGGTTCGGGCGTGAAGCTGTTCTGCGGCGGCATCGGCCCCGGGCATCCCGACGTGCTGAACGCCAGCCGCCGGATCAAGCCGGCAGAGTATGAGGCGTGCCACAAGAACGGCGTCGGCGACATCCTGGAAATCCGCATCGGCACGGACGGCATCGCGCTGGCGGAATCGAATACGGGTCCGAAGCTGAGGCTGACTCGCGCCGACATCTATCACGCGCTGGCCGCGACGCCTGACGGCAAGCCGAACACGCGCCGCACCTGGGCCGACGTGAACCCCGCGCTGCCGGCGATACCGATCCAGTTCTACGGCCCGCCATCGACCAGCGGCACGCGAGATGCGTTCGCCGAGTTGGTCCTGGTGCCCGCGTGCGAGGCCGAGAACGCGCAGGCCAAGGCGCTGAAGGACAAGGACCCCGACGCCTTCGCCAACCTGTGCACCAAGCTGCGCGACGACGGCGCCTATGTCGACAAGGGCGAGAACGACAATCTGATCGTCCAGAACCTGACGACCAACCCGAACGCCATCGGCATCTTCGGCTACAGCTATCTCGAAGAAAACGCCGACCGGCTGCACGGCGTGCCGCTGGACGGGGTCGCGCCCAGCTACGACACGATTTCGAACGGCACCTACCCCGGCGCGCGCCCGCTGTTCATCTACGTGAAGAAGGCGCATCTGCGGGCGGTGCCGGGCCTGCGCGAATTCGTCGCCGATTACGCCAAGGCGTGGAACCCCGGCGGCCCGCTGACCCGCCGCGGGCTGATCGCCGCATCTCCCGCCGAACGCGCCGCGTCGGCCCGGATCATCGCCGAGGGCACGACCCTGACCGCGGACGACCTGAAATGACGCCGTTCGCGCTGTTCGTCATTATCATTGGCCTCGGGCTGATCGGCTGGCTGACCGCCCGCACCCGCGCGCTGGCACAGGCTGCAACCAGCCCGGTGCGGCCCAATTCGCTGCCGAGCCAGCACGGCTTCTACGTCGCGCTGTGGACGGTGCTGCCGGCGCTCGCGTTCCTGTGCGTCTGGTCGGCGCTCAGCCCGTCGCTCGTCACCGCCTCCGCGCTCGCCGATCCGGCCGCCAGCCTACTCCCGGCCGGCGGCTACGAACGCGAGATGATCCTGAACGAGGCGCGCAGCCTCGCCAGCGGCAGCGCCTATGGCGCATTCTTCACCCAGTCCGAAGCGCTCGCCCCCGCATTTGCCGCGGCCCTGACGAAGTTCCGCTGGATCGGCGCGGTCGTCGCGCTGCTGCTCGCCTTTGCCGGCGGCGCGTTCGCCTACAGCCGCGTGTCGCCATCGCTGCGCGCCCGTACGCGGGTCGAACGCGGCATCATGCTGATCCTGCTCGTCGCCTCGCTGATCGCGATCCTGACGACGCTCGGCATCTTCCTCAGCCTCGTCTTCGAAAGCGTCCGCTTCTTCCGCATCGTTCCGGTCACCGATTTCCTGTTCGGCACGCACTGGAGCCCGCAGATCATCAGCGCGAAGGACCCCGGCGCATCGCTCGGCGCGGTGCCGCTGTTCTGGGGCACCTTCTTCATCGGCGCGGTGATCGCGATGATCGTCGCAATTCCCTTCGGGCTGATGAGCGCGATCTATCTGACCCAATATGCCAGCGCCGGCGTTCGTCGCTGGATGAAGCCGGCGCTGGAAATGCTCGCGGGCGTGCCGACCGTAGTATACGGCTATTTCGCCGCGCTGACCGTCGGTCCTGCTATCCGCCAGGTCGCAGTGATGCTGGGCATGCCCTACGCCAGTTCCGAAAGCGCGCTGTCGGCCGGCCTGGTCATGGGTGTGATG
The DNA here is from genome assembly GCA_913776045.1 of uncultured Sphingomonas sp. Classification (GTDB taxonomy): domain Bacteria; phylum Pseudomonadota; class Alphaproteobacteria; order Sphingomonadales; family Sphingomonadaceae; genus Sphingomonas. Next base: position 66,953 of record CAJYOI010000039.1, on the reverse strand, counting down.
ATCATCCCGTTCGTGTCGTCGATGGCCGACGACTCGATCGCCGCCGTCCCAACCTCGATGCGCGACGGGAGCCTCGCGATGGGCGCGACGACCAACGAGACGATCCGCAAGGTGCTGCTTCCCGCCGCGCTGCCTGGTGTCGTCGCGGGCGTCCTGCTCGCGGTCAGTCGCGCGATCGGCGAGACGATGATCGTGGTCATGGCGGCATCCGGCGCGGCGACGATCACGCTCAACCCGTTCGAAAGCGCGACAACGGTCACCAAGCAGATCGTCGACCTGCTGACCGGTGAAGCCGAGTTCGACAGCCCGAAGACGCTCGCCGCCTTCGCCCTCGGTCTCACGCTCTTCGCGATCACCTTCCTCCTCAACGTCGTCGCGCTGAACGTCGTGAAGAAATATCGAGAGGCGTATGAATAGCTCTACGCTCGTCACCAGCATGACCGCGCAAGTGTCCGAGCCTGTCCGCCGTGCGCCGACCGACTGGCGGGCGCAAGCGATGCAGCGTCGCATAGGACGCCGCTATGCCGCCGAACGCCGCTTCCGCCTGATGGGGCTGGCGGCCGTCGCGCTGTCGGGGGCGTTCCTCGCCTTCCTGCTCGTCACGATGATGGCGAGCGGACTGCGCGGCTTCCAGCGCACCGAAGTCACGCTGTCGCTGGATTTCCCGGCGATGGCGCTGCCCGTCACGCCGGCGCAGCTGGCTGGCCCCGGTGCCGATCTGGCGCTGGCCGGGGCGGAGCTGCAGGACAAGGTGTCGGGCGCGGCCGAGGCAGCCTTCGGTCCCGGCGGATCGGACTATATCGCCGACACCGCCTGGCTGGCCGTTCGCGACGCGCTCAAGGCCGATCCGGCGATTCTGAAGACCCGCGCGGCGATAAAAGTCCCCGCCTCCACCGGCATAGACCTGGCCGCCCGCGGCGAAGGCAAGCCGGCGGACGAAGCGGTGGTGACGCGCCTCGAAGGGCTGAAGCTCATCTCGACCGGCTTCAACTGGCCGTTCTTCACCCGTGCCGACGCGACCGATCCGGGCGCGGTCGGCATCTGGGGGTCGCTGAAGGGATCGCTGATGACGATGCTTATTACGCTGCTGCTGGCCTTCCCGGTCGGCGTGCTGTCGGCGGTCTATCTTGAGGAATATGCCCCGAAGAACCGCTGGACCGACCTGATCGAGGTTTCGATCAACAACCTCGCTGCGGTGCCGTCAATCATCTTCGGCCTGCTGGGCCTCGCCGTCTTCCTCGGCACCTTCGGCCTGCCGCGCTCCGCGCCGATCGTCGGGGGCATGACTCTGGCGCTGATGATCATGCCCGTCATCGTCATCGCCGGCCGCAACGCGATCAAGGCGGTGCCCCCGTCGATCCGTGACGCCGCACTCGGCATCGGGGCCAGCCGCATCCAGGTCGTGTTCCACCACGTCCTCCCCCTCGCGCTGCCCGGCATCCTGACCGGGACGATCATCGGCATGGCGCGTGCGCTGGGCGAGACAGCGCCGCTCCTCATGATCGGCATGCGCGCGTTCATCGCCTCCCCGCCGGAGGGGTTCAGCGATCCCGCGACCGTTTTGCCGGTGCAGATCTTCCTCTGGTCGGACGAGGTCGGACGCGGCTTCGTCGAAAAGACGAGCGCCGCCATCCTGGTGCTGCTCGCCGTGCTGCTGGCGATGAACGCACTCGCCATCTACCTCCGCAACAAGTTCGAGACCCGCTGGTGACGCTCAACACGCCCAAATTGTCCGCGCAGAACGTCAGCGTCCATTATGGCGCGAAACAGGCCGTGCGCGACGTGTCGATCACCATGTCGATGGACGAGGTGACTGCGTTCATCGGCCCGTCGGGCTGCGGCAAGTCGACCTTCCTGCGCACGCTCAACCGGATGAACGACACTATTCCCTCGGCGAAGGTTTCGGGCGATATCCTGCTGGACGGCGAGGACATCTATGCCCCGTCGATGGATGTCGTACAGCTGCGCGCCCGCGTCGGCATGGTATTCCAGAAGCCCAACCCCTTCCCCAAGTCGATCTTCGAGAACGTCGCCTACGGCCCGCGCATCCACGGCCTCGCCAGCGGCAAGGCGGAGCTGACCGAGATCGTCGAACGCTCGCTGAAGCGCGCAGGGCTCTGGGACGAAGTGAAGGACCGCCTGGACGACAGCGGCACCGCGCTGTCGGGCGGCCAACAGCAGCGGCTGTGCATCGCGCGCGCGATCGCGGTCGATCCCGAGGTCATCCTGATGGACGAGCCGTGCTCGGCGCTCGACCCGATCGCCACCGCGCGGATCGAGGAACTGATCGCCGACCTGCGCGGAAAGTACGCGATCGTCATCGTGACGCACAACATGCAGCAGGCCGCCCGCGTGTCGCAGCGCACCGCTTTCTTCCACCTGGGCGAGCTGGTCGAATACGGCCTGACCGACGAAATCTTCACCGCCCCGCGCCAGCCGCGGACGAAGGATTACATCACGGGGCGGTATGGGTGATGTCCCACACCAGCCATTGCCATCCTCGCGAAGGCCGGGATAACTTCTGGCTGACGGACGTGAAACCCACCGCCTTCAGCGACTATTGATTCCCGCCTTTGCGGGAATGACGACCGAAAGGTCAGGAGCAGAGACATGGCCATCGGCCAGGAACATACCGTCAAGGCCTTCGACCAGGACATCGGCCATCTGCGCGGCCTCATCAGCCAGATGGGCGGGCTCGCCGAAGAAGCGATCGCCGACGCGATGACCGCGCTCAGCCGCGGCGACGCCGAGCTCGCCAAGCAGGTGCGCGCAAAGGACAAGGCGATCGACCTGATCGAGGCGGAGGTGGAGAAGCTCGCCGTCCGCGTCATCGCCCTCCGCGCCCCGATGGCCGACGACCTGCGCGACGTCGTCGCCGCGCTTAAGATCGCCGCGGTCATCGAACGCATCGGTGACTATGCCAAGAACATCGCCAAGCGCGTGCCGTCGATCCACACCGGTCCCGACCGGATCGAGGCGATCTCGATCCTGCCCGCCATGGCGAACCTGGCGAGCGACATGGTCCGCGACGTGCTCGACGCCTTCGCCAGCCGCGATGCCGAAGCGGCGCTCGAGGTCTGCCGCCGCGACCGGGCGCTCGACGATTTCTACAATTCGATCTTTCGCGTACTCCTGACCTTCATGGTCGAAAATCCGAAGACGATCAGCGAGGTCGCACACCTGCTGTTCGTCGCCAAGAATCTGGAGAGGATCGGCGACCACGCGACCAACGTCGCCGAAATGGTCTATTTCGCCGCGACCGGCAAATATCTCGCCGATCGCGATAGTCTGGAGGGCCGCGCATGAGCCGCGCGACGATGCTGCTGGTCGAGGACGATCCCGCTCTCGCCGAACTGGTATCCTGGAACTTTCGCCGCGAGGATTTCGAGGTCCGCCACACCCCCGACGGCGAAGAAGCGTTGCTGCTCGCGCGCGAGGCGACGCCCGACATCGTCCTGCTCGACTGGATGATCGAGGGGCCGATCTCGGGGCTGGAGGTCTGCCGCCAGCTGCGCCGCAGCCCCGCCACGCAGAACGTGCCGATCATCATGCTGACCGCGCGCGGCGAGGAAGAGGATCGCGTCCGCGGGCTCGAGACCGGCGCCGACGATTACGTCACCAAGCCGTTTTCCCCGCGCGAACTGATCGCCCGCGTCGGCGCTGTCCTGCGCCGCGTCCGGCCCGCACTGGCCGGGGAAACGCTCAGCTACGGCGACCTCGAGATGGACACCGTCGGCCACAAGGTGAAGCGCGGCGGCGAGACGATCCAGCTCGGCCCCACCGAATTCCGTCTGCTCAAGCATTTTCTCGAACATCCCGGCTGGGTCTTTTCGCGCGAACGCCTGCTCGACGCGGTGTGGGGCCATGATTCGGACATCGAGGCGCGCACCGTCGACGTGCACATCCGCCGCCTGCGCAAGGCCATCAACGTCGGCGAGAAGCCCGACATCATCCGTACGGTGCGCTCAGCGGGTTATGCCCTCGACTCAGGCGTTTGAACTTTCGCGTTAACCGGGATCTGGATCGATCGGGAAACGAGTCACGGGGTGCGGCGTTACTGCCGCGACGCACGCTTTGAGGTGCGCCCTATTTGTAAGGACCCGATCATGGCCTTCAAGACGATTTTGCTGGCGAGTGCGCTCGCCTTCGGTGGCACGGCCATCGCGCAGGATACGATGACCACGCCGACCGCCGACCCGGCGGCGCAGACCCAGACGACGACCCCGCCGCCGGCCGATCCGGCCGCACCGCCGCCCGCGGCCCCGATGACGGCGCCGCCGGCCGCCGACCCGGCCGCGCCGATGACCTCGACCATGCCCGCCGCGCCGGGCGCGCCGATGACGTCGCCGGCGCCGATGCAGTCGGCTCCGATGACATCGGGGACTTTCTCGGGCACCGAGACTGCAGGCGGCTATCAGCCGGCGAACCCGCCGATGACCGGCATGGCGCAGCCGGGCGTGACCCCGATCTTCCAGCCGGGTCCGTCGATCGAGCAGGCCTATCCAGCCCCCGCCCCGCTGCAGAGCTATCCGATCTGCAAGAAGGGCCAGACCGACAAGTGCCGCCAGCGCGGCGGCTGATCGGCCTGAGCTGACCCACGATGCGGGCGCGTCCTACCCGGGGGGCGCGCCCGTCTTGTTTTCGGCCACGAACCGGTCAAGACGAGCCCAATAATTTGGGAGAGGACAGGCGCATGACGATCTCGTTCGACGGTAAGGTGGCGATCGTGACCGGCGCAGGGGGCGGTCTGGGCCGGGCCTATGCGCTCGACCTCGCCCGGCGCGGCGCGAAGGTCGTCGTCAACGACCTCGGCGGCTCGCGTGACGGCACCGGCACGTCGGACGCTGCAGCCAAAGTGGTCGCGGAGATCGAAGCGGCCGGCGGCACGGCAATCGCGAACGGCGGCAGCGTCACCGATTACGACCAGATGGTCGCGATGGTCGAAGCGGTTAAGGCAGCATGGGGCCGCATCGACATCCTCATCAACAACGCCGGTGTCCTGCGCGACAAGAGCTTCGCCAAGATGGAGCCGGCCGACTTCGCCTTCGTCGTCGATGTGCACCTCAACGGATCGGCCAACTGCACCAAGGCGGTGTGGGACACGATGCGCGAACAGAATTACGGCCGCGTCCTGATGACCGCATCGTCGACCGGCCTTTACGGCAACTTCGGCCAGGCGAATTATGGTGCGGCGAAGCTTGGCCTTGCGGGTCTGACCAAGACGCTGGCGATCGAAGGCGCGAAATACGGCATCCGCGTGAACACGATCGCGCCGACTGCGGGCACACGGATGACCGAAGACCTGTTCCCGGCCGAGGCCTTTGCGCTTTTTACGCCCGAGGCGGTGGCACCGGCGGCGGTCTATCTGGTCAGCGAGGATGCGCCGACCAATATGATCGTCGGCGCCGGCGCGGGCGTCTTCCAGGCGGCCTATGTCACGCTGACGCCCGGCGTCGCGCTGCGCGGCGAGGAGCTGTCGGCCGAAGGCATCGCGGCGCACTGGGCCGAGATCACCGACCGAACGGGCGAAACGGTGCCGCAGTCGGGCGCGGAGCAGGCGATGACGATCCTGCGGACGTTGCAGGGCTGACCTCCGTCCTTCCGCGCAGGCGGGAGGGCTGCGGGCTATTCGGCCCGCGCCAGCGTCAGCGCTGCACCCGATGGCGCCTGCCCCTTCCCCTCGGCATCGAAATGCACGACCGTCAGCCCGTCGGCACCTGCCAGGTCGATCCCGTCCGGCGCCGGCCGCCACGCGATCGCCCCCGGCAGCAGTGTGGTGAGGCAGCCCTCGCTATCCGTTACGCGCCAGCCATTCGCCGATTCGATGCGGTCGAGGGTGAGTCGAATACCGCAGCGGACATTGACACCGATTACTAACCTAGGTCCGGCGATCTCGCTCGGCTCGGCCATCCTCAGACTGGCCTGCAAATCGCTCGACTGATCGGCCATTGTGATTTCCTTTCCCTTTTCCGCCGCACCTTCGCTTGCGACGCAGGCGGCGGTCGATGACAAGAGGGTGACGACCGCGATCATCGCAAACCCGCGGCGTCGAGGAGACCGGGTGCGTCGCTCGGAGCAAAAGGCGCGCATTCGGCCGATCATCGGGAGAGTGCAATGCGTTGGGAAGCCAAGTTCACGTCCGCCTCTGAAATCTGGATGGGAGAAGCCCTGGGGATCCGTCAGGATCTTGCCACGGGCAGTCTCACCGGCACACTAACGCAGGACGAGCCGCAAATGTGCCGCTGCCCGATCTGCGCGGGCGGTGCCGAGCCCGACCAGGCGCGGCACAGCGGGGCGCCGATGGGCGCGCTCAATTCCGACGACCGCGGTGACGCAGGATTGAACGGCAAGCCGTCGCTGACCGTCGCTGAAGCCGCCGCGCAGATCGGGCGGTTCAACACGACGTGGAACGGATCGACGCTCGGCCAGGCCGCCGACGTCACCTACGCCTTCCGCGCCAGTGCGCCGGCGACGATGCCCAACAACACGGCGGGCTTTTCGGTGTTCAACGCCGCGCAGATCGAACAGACCAAGATCGCGCTGCAGGCCTGGTCCGACGTCGCGCGCATCACCTTTACGCAGGTCACCGGCACTAACGGCTATTCGAACAACGCGCAGATGCTGTTTGGCAACTATTCCAGCGGCGCAAAAGATGCGGCGGCCTTCGCCTATTATCCCGGCAACGGTATCAACGGCGACAGCTGGTACAACAGCTCGTTCAGCTACAATCGCGCGCCGGATAACCTCAACTATGGCGGACAGGTGCTGATCCACGAGATCGGCCATGCGATCGGTCTCGCCCACCCGGGCGCCTACAATGCCGGCAACGGCGTCCCGACCTATGCCAACAACGCGGAATATTATGAGGATACGCGTCAGTACTCGGTCATGAGCTACTGGTCGGAGACGAACACCGGCGGCGACAACGGCGGCTTCTATGCCGCCGCGCCGCTGCTCGACGACATCGCCGCCGTGCAGCGCCTGTACGGCGCCAACATGACGACGCGCACCGGCGATACGGTGTACGGCTTCAATTCGAACACGGGCCGCGACTATTATACCGCGACTGCCAGCAACACGCCGGTGATCTTCGCGATCTGGGATGCCGGCGGCATCGATACGCTCGACTTTTCGGGCTATACCCAGAACCAGCTGATCGACCTGCACGACGGCGCGTTTTCGAACGTCGGCGGGCTGACCGGCAATGTCGCGATCGGCGTCGGCGTGACAATCGAGAACGCCAACGGCGGGTCCGGCGCAGACGTCATCATCGGCAACGAAGTCGCCAATGTCATCCGCGGCAATGCCGGCAACGATCGGATCGAAGGCGGTGGCGGCGCGGACGTGCTCTATGGCGGCACCGGCGCCGACGTATTCGTCTATCGCCAGCTGTCGGATTCGACGTCGACGGCGATCGACCGGCTGCTCGACTTCACCTCGGGCACCGACCGCATCGATCTGTCGGCGATCGATGCCAATCCGAACGTCAGCGGCGACCAGGCATTTACGCGGGTTTCCGCCTTCTCGGGTGCGGCAGGGCAGATCACCTTCGCCTTCAACTCGACGACCGGCTTCACTCGCATCAGCGTGGACGCCGATGGCGACCGTGTGCCCGACATGGTCATCGACGTCCGCGGGCAGATCAATACCAGTGTCGACGTGATCCTCTGATATGCGTCATTAGTGTATTGATACAGCAACACACGTAGGCTATCCTCTTCGACACAGGAGGATAGCCTATGTACAGCGAACAGGATCTGCTGAACGCCGTCCAGTCCGGGGCGATCAGCCCCGAGGCCGCGGCGGCGCTCGGGAACCACGTCGCCGCGGTCCGCGCGACGCCGACCGTCGACGAAGAACATTTCCGGCTGTTGACCGGGTTCAACGACATCTTCGTCGCGATCGCCAGCGCGTTGCTCCTGGCCGCGGTCGGCTGGATCGGGGGCACGGTCTGGGCGCCGCTCGGCGGCGCCGCGGTGGCAATTGCGGCGTGGGGGCTCGCCGAATATTTCACCCGTCAGCGGCGCATGGCGCTGCCCAGCATCCTGCTGCTGCTCGCCTTCGTCGGCGGCGTGGCGGGGACGCTCGCCGGGGTGATCGCGGAAAACCGCGAGACGATCGAACCGTGGCTCAAGAGCTTCGAATCCCGGCAGGCGCAATATGCCATCGTCGGTGGCATCGCCGCGGTCATCGCCGCTCTGACCGCCGGGGCGGCGTGGCTGCACTGGCGCCGGTTCATGGTGCCGATCACGGTCGCCGCTGGCGCCGTGGCAGTGGTCGCGGTCGTCATGGCGCTGGTGCTGGGGCTGATCCCAGGCGCCAGGGACGCGGTCTTTCCGCTAACCTTCGTCGCAGGGCTCGGCATGTTCGCCTTCGCGATGCGCTGGGACATGAGCGATCGCGAGCGGCTGACGCGCCGCAGCGACGTCGCCTTCTGGCTGCACCTCGCTGCCGCACCGATGATCGCGCATTCGGTATTCAACATGCTGGGCGTCTTCGAAGCGTCGATCAGCGTGCCCACCGCACTGCTGGTCATCGCGCTCTACGTCGTCTTCGCCGCGGTCGCACTGGCGGTCGATCGCCGCGCGCTGCTGGTGTCGAGCCTGGCCTATGTCCTCTACGCGCTGGTGTCGCTGTTCAAGACGGCAGGCGCCGTCGAGCTGTCGGCGGCGTTCACCGGCCTGGTCATCGGCTCGGCCCTGCTACTGCTCTCCGCGTTCTGGCACAGGGGCCGCGCGCGGGTCGTCAGCCTGACCGGCAGCCTGTCGGAGCGCTTGCCCCCGGTCAACCAGCCGCGCCTCGCTGCGGCCTGATACACCTAGGGAATGATCGGAGCCCGTCGGCCGCCCGGCCGGCGGGCTTCGTGCTATCCAAGCCGGTCGACCGCCCGCGCGAGGTTGATCCGTGCTCGCCCCTCCCACCGTTGTCGTGCCCAGTCGGTCAGGTAGAGCGTCTCGCGCGCCAGAAACTGCCTCAAGATCGCCGCGCGGCCGGTGCGATAGTCGCCCTCCGCCACATGCGCATATTCGCGCCGGATCGCCGCGTCGTAGCCATCGAAACCGGTAGCGTTCGCACCGAGGATCGACAGGTCGATGTCGAGTAGGATCGCGGAGTCGGGGCAATCGCCGTCGGGCAGCCGATGCGAAATCGTCGCCTCGATCGCGCGGGCAGCACGATCGACCGACACGGCGTCGGCCAGTCCGTCCATTTCCGCGCGACAAAGTTCTGCGCTCAATCGCTCGTTGCGCCCGCCCCCCGCTTGCGGGTCATAGACCGCGTCATGCCACAGCACGAAACCGACCGCGGCGTCGGGATCGGCCAGCGCGACGCCGTCCGCCTGCGCCGCCGCCAGATGCCGCAGCATCGCCTCGACATGCGCCCAAACATGATAGTGGCGCCAGGGTTCATTGTAGCGTGAGCGCAGAGCGGCGAGCGGCGCGCGAGAAAGCAAGTCGCCTGCCACTTTGCTCAATCCTCGATCAGCTTCATCAACCGTCGCTCGACCGGCGCCAGTACCGGGCCCAGTTCATGCCCGCGTTTCAGCACAGCGCCATGTTCGCCGATCAGTGCCCATTCGCCCTGGCGGTTGCGCAATGCCGGGCGTTTCTCGATGCGATATTCGGGGCGCTCGGCGGCGCGGCGGAAGGCGGCGAAGACGGCGGCGTCGCGGCCCAGGTCCATCGCATAGTCGCGCCAATGCCCCGCGGCGACCATCCGGCCGTATAGGTCGAGAATGCGCGACAGCTCGGCGCGGTCGAAGCCGACCTGGTTGGGCCTGGCCGCCCCCGCGGGAAAAGGCGTGACGGTGCCCATCAGGCGCGGTCGCGCGTGTCCTCGCCGCGCAGGGTCGACAGTTCGGCACGCAGGGACGCCAATTCACGCTCCAGCTGGTCGAAGCGGGTCATGCTCGCCTCGCTCATCTCACGGCACGGCGTGCCATAGGGCACGAAGTCGCGTTGATAGGTTTCCGCCTCGACCAGCACCGGCCGCGCCGGAATGCCGACCATCACCGCGCCGGGTGCGACATCCTTCGTCACGACCGCATTCGCCCCGATCCGCGCCCGCGCGCCGACGGTGATCGGTCCCAGCACCTGCGCGCCCGATCCGACGATCGCGCCATCGGCCAATGTCGGGTGCCGCTTGCCCGCGACGCCGTTGTCGGGGCTGGTACCACCCAGCGTCACGCATTGATAGATGGTGACGTCGTTGCCGATCTCCGCCGTCTCCCCGATCACGGTAAAGCCGTGGTCGATGAAGAAATTGCGTCCGATCCTGGCGCCGGGATGGATGTCGATCGCGGTCAGGAACCGCGACAGATGATTCACGAACCGTGCGAGGAAGAACAGGTCTGCCTTGAACAGCCAGTGCGCCACGCGGTGCAGCCCGAGTGCCAGCACGCCCGGATACAGCAGGATTTCCCAGCGCGACCGCGGCGCGGGATCGCGTGCCTTGATCGAATCGAGATAGTCGACGAGCCGTGACATGAACGTAAGCGGTCCCCTTGTTACCGGTCGATGTAGGACGGCCCGTCCCGCAATTCCAGCATCGCAACCCGGACGGCTTGTCGGGGTTAAAGCCTATCTGTCTTGTGGGGGATGGCGCACACCCTATGCTGGGCGCCGATACGACAGGGGACGTTGATGTTCGAAGGGTTGGACTGGTCGGCAGTCTGGACATTCGTCGCGGTGGGTTTCGCGGCACAGATCGTCGACGGTGCGCTCGGCATGGCGTTCGGCGTCATTTCCAGCACGCTGCTGGTCAGCGTGCTCGGCGTGCCACCCGCGACCGCGTCGGCCGGCGTGCATCTGGTCGAGTGCTTCACCACCGGCGTGTCGGGCATCAGCCACGCGATCCACCGCAACGTCGACTGGAAACTGTTCCTGCGCCTGCTGATCCCCGGCGTCATCGGCGGGGTGACCGGGGCCTACCTGCTGACCTCGCTCGACGCGTCGGTCACGCGACCGTTCGTCATGGCCTATCTGGCGGGCATCGGCCTGTATCTGCTCTATCGCGGCCTGCGCTTCGCGAACCAGCGCCACCGCGAACCGAAGATCATCGAGCCACTGGGCCTGGCCGGCGGGTTCCTGGATGCCGCAGGCGGCGGTGGCTGGGGTCCGGTCGTGACCTCGAACCTGCTGGTGCAGGGTGCACAGCCACGCACCACAATCGGCACGGTCAACAGCGTCGAATTCTTCCTGACGCTCAGCGTATCGATCACCTTCATCGCGCATCTGGGCTTTGCCGCCTTTACCACCGCGGTCGTCGGGCTGCTGATCGGCGGCGTGATCGCGGCGCCATTCGGGGCGATCATCGCCAAGCGCGTGCCGACCAAGACGTTGCTCGTGATGGTCGGCATCGTGCTCACCGCGACGAGCGCGTTCAGCCTGTACCGCGCGCTCGCCTGATCGCGTTTGCCCGTCGTGGCACAGGCGGGTAGATTGATGCCGTGACGACGTACCTCCCCACGCTCAAGCAGCTGCAATATCTCGTCGCGCTGCGCGACGTCGGCCATTTCGGCCGGGCGGCGGAGGCCTGTTTCGTCACGCAGTCGACGCTGTCGGCCGGCATCCGCGAGCTGGAGACGCTGATCGGCATCACGCTGGTCGAGCGCACCCGCCGCGTCGTCCGCTTCACGCCGTTGGGCGAACGCATCGCGGAAAAGGCGCGCCGCGTGCTGCGCGAGGCGGAGGAACTGGGCGACATGGCCCGCGCTGCCGGCCAACCGCTGTCGGGCGACATGCGGATGAGCGTCATCCCGACGATCGCGCCGTTCATGCTCCCCCAGATCCTGCCGCGCCTGCGCCGCGACTATCCCGACCTGAAACTCTATCTGCGCGAGGAACCGAGCGGGGCGGCGTGCGAGGGCCTGCACCAGGGCCGCACCGACTGCGTACTGCTCGCGCTGCCCTTTGCCTGCGGCGAGGTGGAGGCGGCGCGGCTGTTCGATGACCGGCTGTTCCTGGCCTATCCCAAGGGTGAGATGACGCCGACCGCCGCCGGCATCCGCCCGAGCGAGATCGACGAAAGCCGCCTGCTGCTGCTGGAGGACGGGCATTGCCTGAAGGACCATGCGCTGGCCGCCTGCAACCGCCCGGAAATCCGTGCGGAGGCGACGATGCTCGGCACCTCGCTGCACACGGTGGTGCAGATGGTCGACAATGGTTTAGGGGTGACGATCCTGCCGGAAATGGCGCTCGATGCGGGGATTTTGGAGCGGACCCACATCGCCTCAGCTCCGCTGGCGGCGGACAATTCGTCACGGCATATCGCGCTCGTCTGGCGAAAGGCGAGCCCGCGGGAGAAAGACTTTCAGTTGCTGGCGAAGGTGCTGGGGGAGCGGTAGGCGCGCTTGAAAAGACCGTCATCCCCGCGCAGGCGGGGATCAATTCTGGCAGAACGTCCGGCTCTCCGGCTCTATTCACTCAGGTCAGCCACAATGTATCCTCGCCTTGCGGGAATGACGACGGGCGAGAACTCACCGCCACCGCGCCGCCGCATCCTCATCCCCGCCGCGCGCCTCGACCCAGCGCGCGCCTTCCGCGGTCACTTCGCGCTTCCAGAACGGTGCCTCGGTCTTCAACCGATCGATAAGGCTCGCACACGCCTCCAGCGCCGCCGCGCGGTGCCGCGCCGACGTGCCGACGAACACCACCCGCTCGCCCGGCCGCATCGGGCCCACCCGGTGGACGATCGTCACGTCCAGCAGGTCCCACCGTGCCGCCGCGCCCTCGGCCAGTGCGGTCAGCGCCGCCTCGGTCATGCCGGGATAATGTTCGAGCTCGAGTATGCCGACCCCATCGTCCGCGCGCACCAGGCCGGTGAAGCTCGCCACCGCCCCCGCCCCGTCGGCTTCGACAGCCGCCAAGGCAGCGGCGACATCGATCGGCTCGCGCTGGACGGTGACGCGGATCATCCGCCGGTGACCGGGGGGAAGATCGCGACCTCGCGCGCGCCCGCGATCGGCGCGTCGAGCGGCACGAACGCCTGATCGACCGCCGCGCGCAGCTTCGCGCGATCGCCGAACGCCTGAGCGTGGGCCGGACTGTCCGCGGCCAGCCAGTCGAGTAGCCCCGCGACCGTCGTCACTTCGGCCGGCGGATCGACCCGCTCGCTGCCCCGGCCTATCCCTTCGCGGACCCAGGCGAAATACAGCATCTCGATGGCCATCAGCTGTCCATGTGGCGCAGGCCGACGCGAAGATAGTCCCAGCCGGTAATCATAGTCAGCACCGCCGCACCCCACAGGCAGACCAGACCGGTCAGCTTCACAAAGGCGATCCCCGGCAGCGCACCCGCCAGGATCAACGCGCCGAGTGACACGAGTTGCAGCGTCGTCTTCCATTTGGCGAGCGCCGACACCGGCACCGACACCTGGATGCCGCCCAGAAACTCGCGCAGGCCACTGACCATGATCTCGCGCAACAGAATGACCATCGCCGCGATCAGGTGAATGCCGGTGATGATCGCACGATCCTCGAACCGGGTGCCGACCAGCATCAGGATGACGGCGGCGACCATGATCTTGTCGGCGATCGGATCCAGGAACTGACCGAGCTTCGACACCGTCCCCTGCGCGCGCGCCAGATAGCCGTCGAAATAATCGGTCACGCCCATCAGGCAGTAGAGCGCGAACGCCATCGCATAGCCCGCCTCCCACTGCGGCCACCACAGCAGCGCGACGAGCAACGGCACGGTAACGATGCGCGACAGGGTCAGGAGGTTCGGGAGCGTAAGCATTTGACTGCGACGGGCTTACGCGCGGCAATCGGCGGGGGCAACCGGGGGGATGACGACGTGGAACTGATGCAGATCAGCCGGTGCCCGGGCTCGCCACCCATCATCCGCCATTGCCGCCCTGCCCCACTCTCCGCTATTGCGCCGCGCAGGGGACAATCGCTCGAGGCACCGCGTAACATGTTCAACGCCCTCGGGCTTCTCAAGGAACGGCGGTTCCTGCCACTGTTCGTCACCCAGTTTCTGGGCGCGTTCAACGACAATCTGTTCAAGACCGCGATGGTTCTGTTCGCCACCTACCAGATCTTCAACGACGCCGAGATGGAGGCGCATTTCAACGCGCTGGCGACCGGTCTGGCGATCCTTCCCTTCTTCCTGCTCTCGGCCCTGTCCGGCCAGTTGGCGGACACCTACGACAAGTCGCGGATCATCCGGCTGGTGAAGACCGCTGAAATCTTCATCATGGTGTTCGGCGCCGCCGGACTGCTGGCAGCGAAGGCCGGCTACACCTCGGTCGGTCTGGGGATGATGCTGGGCGCGGTGCTGATGCTCGGCACGCATTCGACCTTCTTCGGGCCGATCAAATACGCCATTTTGCCGCAGCATCTGAAGGACCATGAGGTTCTGGGCGGTACCGGTCTGGTCGAAGCGGCGACGTACCTGTCGATCCTGATGGGTACGGTGCTCGCCGGCTGGATCGCGGTCGAGGCCGCGGCGGGCATGGTCATCATCGTGTCGCTGATCGGCTGGGTGACAGGCCGCATGGTGCCGCCGGCCCCGCGCGTCGGCCCCCCGCTGAAGATCAACTACAATCCGATCACCGCGTCGTGGAACCTTATCTCCGCGACGATGCACATCCGCCGCCTGTTCCTGGCGATCCTGGCGATCAGCTTCTTCTGGACGATCGGCAGCGTGCTGATCATCATCTTCCCGCCGCTGGTGAAGAACGTGCTGACCGCGGACGAAAAGGTCGCGAGCCTGGCGATCGCCATATTCTCGGTCGGGGTCGCCATCGGGTCGGTCGCGATCAATGCGATGCTGAAGGGGCAGATTTCAGCGCGCTATTCGCCCGTTTCGGTGTTGGTGATGGCGGCGTTCGTCGTCGCTTTCTCGATCGAGGCGCGGATGTTCCACCCCGCGCCTACCGGACAGCTCTACGACGTAGCGACCTTCCTGACGCATTCGCAATCGCTGCTGATCATGGGCACGCTGCTGGCGATCGCGATCGCCGGGGGCATGTTCGTCGTGCCGCTCTACGCCTTTCTGACGACGACCGTGACGAAGGATCAGACCGCGCGCACCGTGGCGGCGAACAATGTCGTCAACGCCGGCGCGATGACGATCGGCGCGATCGCCGTGCTGGTGATCACCGGCTTTGGCGTGACACCGCAAGACATGCTGTTGCTGGTCGCGGCGATGTGCCTGTTCTCGGCGTGGCTCGCGCAGAGGCTGCACCGCGCCTGCGACTGAGCCTCAGGCTCACGCCAGAAACGTGTAGAAACACACGAAAAAAGCCGTGAAGCTCAGGGCAAAGAGCTTCAGGTCGGTGTCGTCGCTCTTCACCTCGACCACGCGCTGCGGGGGCAGCGACTGGCGGAACGGGTGACGTCGGGCTTCGTCGGTCAGGACCAGGTAGCGGCGTTTCATAGCCACCAGTTAACGCGCCGTTTACGATTCCGGCCACCCGGATTTCGCGGTTAACGGCCGTCCGATTTCGGCACGGGTGTCGGGTCGACCCAGATCATTCCGAGTATGAATGCGGGCGTGAGAATTACGCTTGCCCAAGCGCATGGACATGCATATGTCTTCACTTGATACCGGTGTCATCACCGTAACCAAGAGCATCCACGCATCGACGTGGGTGCCGCCAACGAAATTCTGGGGGGGGTTTTCATGACGTTTTCGACCTTTATCCGCCGCGCGAACGGCGTCTCGGCAACCGCACTGGCCGTTGCAGCACTGGTCGGCACCACACCCGCCTGGGCCCAGACCGCGCCGCCCCCCGCCCCCAACGCGCCGACGAACCCCGCCAATCAGCAGCCCTCTGCCGTATCTCCCGAGGAAAACGCCGCAGACGGCGTCGATGATTCCGAAATCGTTGTCACCGGTTTCCGCGCTTCTCTCGAAAACGCGCTCGACCTGAAGCGCAATTCGAACCAGATCATCGACGCGATCACTGCCGAAGACATCGCCGACTTCCCCGACGCGAACCTCGCCGAATCGATCCAGCGCCTGCCCGGCGTCTCGATCGACCGCGACAATGGCGAGGGTCGCACGATCACTGTCCGCGGCCTGGGCGGCGATTTCCAACAGACCCGCCTGAACGGCGTCGACGCACAGTCGGCCGCGGGCGGCAGCAATTCCGACAGCGGCGCGAACCGGTCGCGCGGTTTCGACTTCAACACCTTTGCGTCCGAGCTGTTCGGCGGCGTGAAGATCACCAAGTCGACCGCCGCCGTGAACGACGAGGGGTCGCTGGGCGCGATCATTGATCTCACCACCGGCCGCCCCCTCGCCTACAAGGCGAGCCGCTACGCCTTCGGCGCGGAGGCGGAGTATCGCGAGAACGGCAAGTCGATCAATCCGCGCCTCACCGCGCTCGTCTCGCAGAAGATCGGCAGCAATTTCGGCATCCTCGCTTCGGTCGCCTACCAGAAGCAGGAACAGCAGATCGACAGCTATCGCCGCAACATCGGTGCGTTCGAATATGCCTATCGTGGGGCGCAGCTGAACGGCGTGACACCGGCGACCTATGGCTTCGCGCGCCCCTCGACCGCCGGCACCGGCGTGACCTTCGGCTCGGATCCGACAGCGTACAACCTGATCACCCCGACCACGATCATCCCCGCCCTGCCCTCGATCGGGCGGCAGGAGCTGGCGTACGAGCGCCTGGGCGCGACCGCGACCGCGCAATGGCGCCCGACCAGCCGGACCGAGATCATCCTCGATGGCGTCTATTCGCGCTACAAGCAGGACAGCACCAATTACGGCATCACCACGATCGGCCTGAACCGCAACGGCACCAATGCCCGCGTGACCCAGAACACGCTGCGCGCGGCGAACACGGCCAACGGCCTTGCCGACCGTCTGGGGCTTTATGCCAATTGCGTGCCCTCTGCGGTGGTCAACTGCGCCGGCAGCGAAGGCAGCGCGACCCTGCTGCCGGGTACGCAGGCGAGCTACAACCCGAACAATCTGAATCCGTACGACTATTACAACGCGACCGTATCGCCCGGCTACATCGCCAACGCCCAGTCGATCGCCTATTACAATGAACTGATCGGTCGCCCGAATACCAAGATCCGCGCCGCCAACGTCAACGGTGCGGGCCAGGCGGATTACCTACTGCTCGACGACGTCGACTGGCGCAGCTTCGCCGACGCACAGTTCGGTAAGACCGAATTCTACCAAGGCACGCTGAACGCGACGCAGGAGATCACCGACCGTTTCCGCGCCGACCTGACCGTCGGCTATTCGAAGTCGACGTTCAACGCGACCGGCTTCCTGACCGAATTCAACGCGATCGACCAGGACGGCTATACCTTTGACGAACGCGGCGATGGCATCATGCCGGTGTTCAACCCCGGTTTCGACGTCGCCAATCCGGCGAGCTGGTCGCTGGTCAAGGGTCTGTCGACGATCCGGTACTTCACCAACATCGTCAGCAACGAATATCGCGTCGGTCGTCTCAACTTCGCGCTGGATGCGATCCCCGACCAGCTGACGCTGCGTTTCGGCGCGACGTGGAAGAAGTTCGATTTCGACAGCGACCAGGGCCGCCGCAACCAGTCGATCGAGGCGATCAACCCGACGCTGGCCGAGGCCAAGCTGCAGATCACCGATCTCGGCCGGACGGTCGGCTTCGGCAAGGGGCTGGAGGTCAGCCCCGGCACGCCGACCAGCTTCTATGCGCCCGACCTCACCAAGTTCATCAACGCGTTCGGCATCGACTGCAACTGCGTCAACAAATGGGGCGATTTCCGCGCCGTCGTCGACGGTCGCCAGCGCAGCGCGGTGACGGAAAAGGACCTGTCGGGCTTCTTCCAAGTCGACTTCAACTTCGACGTGCTGGGCGCACCCTTGCGCGGTGACGTCGGCATGCGCGTCGCGCGCACCCGCGTCCGGGGGCTCGGCAATGTCGGCGGCAGCGACGGCGTGCAGGGCCTGCCGGTCACCGCGACCAACGAATATTTCGACTGGCTGCCCTCGACCAACCTGACCTACGAGCCGGTTCGCGACCTGCTGATCCGCTTCGCCGCGGCGAAGGTCATCGCGCGGCCGCAGCTCGCCAGCCTGACGCCGGGCACGACATCCTTCCCGAGCGGTCTGGCGACCAACGGGTCGGCCCCGTCGGTCACGGTCGGCAATCCGTACCTCAATCCGTTCCGCGCAACGAACTTCGACCTCAGCTTCGAGAAATATTTCGGCCGCGGCGGCCTCGTCGGCGTCACGCTGTTCAGCAAGAAAATCGACAGCTTCCCACAGCAGATCGCGGGCGAAGTGCCGCTGTCGTCGGTTTTCGAACCGGCCGTCTATCAGGCGATCGTCAATTCGATCACCAGCCAGACGCTGAAGGACTATACGCTGGCCGGCGGCGTCTACGCCGTGCGTCAGTTCAACGACGCACCGGGCGGCACGATCCGCGGCGTCGAAGTGAACGTCCAGTCGAACTTCTTCTTCCTGCCCGCCCCCTTCGATCAGTTCGGCGTGACCGCCAACTACACGCACATCGCGTCGAAACTGAGCTATCTGACCGGCACGGTGCTATCGACCGTTCAAGGCGCCTCGGCATCGACCGCGGTCAATAGCTTTGCCGAAGGACCGTTCCTCAATACCTCACCGGATGCGTTCAACGCGACGCTGTATTTCGAGAACAAGGTGTTCTCGGCGCGCGTCTCGGGGGCGTATCGCACCCGCTACGTCAACCGCTTCCCGCTCGCCTCGGGCACCTGCTCGGTCGGGACGGCGACGAATGCGGGCGCGGCCTGCAACTCGCCGGTGGTGGCCGACTTCGGCTATAACGAGAACCAGCTGAACATCGACTTCGCGCTGGGCCTGAACGTGACCAGTTGGGCCAAGCTGTCGCTCGAAGGGCGCAACCTGACAAACAATGCGCAGTACCGCACGATGTACGCGGCGAACCCGGTGACGCAGACCTATGCCGGCACCGGCCGCATCATCACCGCAGGCCTGCGAATGTCGTTCTGAGGGCCGGGCGCCACCCAACCCTCAGCTTTTTCCAGGTTGCGACGCTATCCGGCTGGAAGGACGCTCGCGTCGTATCGCGACCGTCCACCCACCGGTTGCAATGTTGGAATCCATTTGCTTCGATCAGTAAGACGCCTGAAAAACGGCCGCCGCTCCTTGAACCTGTGAAGCCCCGCCCGCGCCCGACACCGCGACCCCTTGCCCAAAAGTGACAAAAGTGACGAAAGTGACGAAGGCTGACGAATAGACCGCGGTATCGCAACTTTTGAGCGGGATGCCATCCCGCTCCGGAGCGGTCGAAGGCTCAGTGCGCCGACGCTCCCGCCGCACCGATCCCCGTCTCCTGCCGCACCTGCTGCGCGACAAAACCGTCGCGATCCCCCGCCGCCCGGCCGCTGCGATCGGTCGCCGATACCAGCCAGATGACGAAGAACGCCACCGGCATCGAGAAGATCGCCGGCGAGCCATAGGGGAAGATCGCCTCTGGATAGCCCAGCACCTTCACCCACACCGCTGGCGACAGCACGGTCAGCACGAACGCCAGCACGACGCCCGACAGCCCGCCCGCGACGACGCCGCGCGTCGTGCAGCCGCTCCACAGCAGGGACAGCAGCAGCACCGGGAAATTGCCCGACGCCGCGAGCGCGAACGCCAGGCTGACCATGAAGGCGACGTTCTGCTTCTCGAACGCAATGCCGAGCGCAATGGCCACGGCCGCGAGGACCAGCACGGTGATCCGCGAGACGCGCAGTTCCGACGCTGTATCGGCCACGCCACGCTTGAAGACGCTGGCGTAGAGGTCATGGCTCACCGCCGACGCGCCCGACAGCGTCAGCCCGGCGACCACCGCCAGGATCGTCGCGAAGGCGACCGCGGAGATGAAGCCCAGGAACAGGTTGCCACCGACCGCCTGCGCCAGATGGATCGCCGCCATGTTCGTCCCGCCCCTGAGCGCGCCGTCGGCGTCCAGGAAGGACGGATCGGTGGCGACCAGCACGATCGCGCCGAACCCGATGATGAAGGTCAGGCAGTAGAAATAGCCGATCCACCCCGTCGCCCACAGCACCGACGTCCGCGCCGCCTTGGCATCGGGGACGGTGAAGAAGCGCATCAGGATGTGCGGCAGCCCCGCGGTGCCGAACATCAGCGCCATGCCGAGCGAGATCGCGCTGATCGGATCCTTGATGAACCCGCCCGGCCCCATGATCGCCGACGTGCCCTTCACTTCGACCGCGCGAGCGAACAAGGCTTCGGGCGAGAAATTGAAGCGCCAAAGCACGGCAATGGCGATGAAGCTCGCCGCGCCCAGCAGCAGCGCGGCCTTCACGATCTGAACCCATGTCGTCGCGGTCATGCCGCCGAACAGGACGTAACAGGTCATCAGCACGCCGACGATGCCAACCGCATAAGGGTATGGCAGGCCGAAGAGCAGCTTGATCAGTTGCCCCGCCCCGACCATCTGGGCGATCAGGTAGAATAGCACGACCGCCAGCGTCGAAATCGCCGCGAACGTCCGGACCGGCGTCTGCGCGAAGCGGAACGAGGCGACGTCGGCGAAGGTGAAGCGGCCGAGGTTGCGCAGCCGCTCCGCCATCAGGAACAGCAGGATCGGCCAGCCGACCAGGAAGCCGATCGAATAGATCAGCCCGTCGTAACCATCGGTGTAGATCTGCGCGGAAATCCCCAGGAAGGAGGCCGCGGACATATAGTCGCCGGCGATCGCCAGGCCGTTCTGGAAGCCGGTGATGCCACCGCCCGCCGTGTAGAAATCGGCTGCGGTCTTGGTCTTGCCGGCGGCCCAGCGCGTGATGCCCAATGTCGCGACGACGAACGCCGCGAACATGGCAATCGCGGTCCAGTTGGTCGCCTGCTGCACCGCCGGGGCAACGGCGTGGGCGGACGCCGCGGTGCCGGCGCAGATCAGTGCGGCGGCGATCAGCCAGCGCGGGCTCATGCGTCATGCTCCGCACGGATCGCGGCCAGATCAGCGTCGAACTCACCATTGGCGCGGCGGACATACAGCCCGGTCAGCACGATCGACAGGATGATGAGGCCGAGCCCGACCGGAATGCCGACCGACGTCGCTCCGCCCGACAACGACGCGCCGAGCAGCGGCTTGTCAAACGCGACCAGCCCGACGAACCCGAAATAAGCGATCAGGATGATCGTGGTCAGCCCCGTGGCGAAACGCCCTCGCCGCTTCAGTAGCGATTGGTAGCGCGGATCGCGAACGATCGCTTCGTAAGACTCCATCACACCCCTCCCATTTTGTCCGACAATAGCAAGCGTCGGGTGGGAGGGAAGCGATTTTACAGGGCGCGGCGTCCGAAGCCGGCGACCGGGCGACGTTCGACTAACGGGCTGGTTTCGCGCTCCAGCAAGCTCAGCGTCTCTTCGAACAATGCGCGCAAGCCCGCGACATGCTCCAGCGCCTCCTGCGGCGTGTCGTGCGTTTCGACGCAATCCCGGGCGATCGCCTCGATCGCCTCGGCGCGCGCGGAGAGAAGCTCGGCTCCGAACTGTGCCGATTCGCCCTTCAACGTATGCGCCGGGATGACCATCGCGGCGGCATTGTCGGCCCGCATCGCGGCCTCGATCGCGGCGACCGACTTCTCACCATCCTCGCGGAAATAGCCGAGAATGCGCACGAAATTCGCACCGAGTTCAACCCGCGCCGCCGACAGTGCAGCCCAGTCGATCACAGTTTCGTCAGGAATCGCGGTCGCCATATGCCCACTCCGCGGTGCGCCAGTGCACCGGTCAGTTCCACCGATTTAGGGGGCGCAGGTAAACAGGCCGTTGATTTTACGGCGTTCGTACAGCTCGAAAATGACCGTCGGCTATGGTTTCCAACGACCATAGATTCGCCGCCGCGACCGCCGCCAATTCCCGCGGCGCTACGGGATCGTCGGCCAGCACCTCGACCGGCCCCTCCGCCGTCCTGAGCGCCTTGGCCAGCCGCAGCGCGGGCCACGGGCAGCGCATGCCGCGGGCGTCGATCCGCACTGGCGCGATCAGTCCTTGCTATGGTCGAACGGGTTCTTCGGCGCGCGCAGGCTCAGGCGCACCGGCACCGCGCCGAAATCGAACTCCTTGCGCAGGCCATTGACCAGATAGCGACGGTAGCTTTCGGGCAGAAGGTCGACGCGGGTGCCGAACAGCACGAACGCGGGCGGGCGGGTGTTCACCTGCGTCATGTACCGCGGCTTGATCCGCTTGCCGCCGGGCGCGGGCGGCGGGTTGGCTTCGATGGCGCGTTCGAACCAGCGGTTGAGTTGGCCGGTCGACACACGGCGCGACCACGCCTCGCGGGTTTCGAACGCGACCTTCAGCAGCACGTCGATCCCTTTGCCAGTCGCGCCGGACACGGTCAGCACCGGCACGCCCTTGGCCTGCGACAGGCCTTCGTCGAGCGCCGCCTTGATGCCGTTGAACAGGCTGGAGGCGTTTTCCGCGACATCCCATTTGTTCAGCGCGACGACCAGCGCGCGCCCCTCTTGCAGCGCGCGGTCGGCGATCTTCAGGTCCTGGACCTCCAACCCGCGGGTCGCGTCGATCATCAGCACGACGACCTCGGCGAAGTCGACCGCCCGGAGGGCGTCCATCACCGACAGCTTTTCGAGCTTTTCCTGCACCCGGGCCTTCTTGCGCATGCCGGCGGTGTCGATCAGCCGCACCGGGCGCGGGCCATCGGGACCGTTCCAGGTCCAGTCGATCGCGATCGAATCGCGGGTGATGCCGGCCTCCGGCCCGGTGATCAGCCGGTCCTGCCCGAGGATGCGGTTGATCAGCGTCGATTTCCCCGCGTTCGGACGCCCGACGATGGCGAGCTTCAGCGGCGCGTCGGGGGCGTCGGGGTCTTCTTCCTCGACCTCATCTTCGTCGCGTTCGATCAGCGGACGCAGCGCCTCGAACAGTTCGACAATGCCCTCGCCGTGTTCGGCCGACAGCTGGACCGGTTCGCCGAAGCCCAACGCCATCGCCTCGATCACGCCCGATTCGCCCGCCCGCCCCTCGGCCTTGTTGGCCACCAGCACGATCGGCGTGTCGGTGCCGCGCAGCCAGCGAGCGATCTCTTCATCGAGTGGCACGACGCCGGCGCGGGCGTCGACCATGAAGAGGGCGACGTCGGCGTCCTCGACCGCGGCTTCGGTCTGCACGCGCATCCGGCCTGGAAGGGTCGCGACTTCCTTGTCCTCGAAGCCCGCCGTGTCGACGATGCGGAAATCCATGCCGAGCAGGGTCGCATCGCCCTCGCGCCGGTCGCGGGTCACGCCCGGCTGGTCATCCACCAGCGCCAGCCGCTTGCCGACCAGGCGATTGAACAGCGTCGACTTGCCGACATTGGGGCGCCCGATGATGGCGACGGTAGGAAGGGGCATGGGTATCAGCAATCCGAGATCGGGTACATGGGCACCCTTAGCACCGTTCGAGCAGAACGGAAAAATGGCAGAGCCCCGGTCACCGTGGCGACCGGGGCTCGGGAAAATTCGAACGGGGTCGGCGTGTCACCGATAGGCGACCAGCGTCCCTTCGTCCGACAACAGGTACAAGGTCTGGTTGGCGACGATCGGCGACAGGCTGAACACCGCCTTCTTGACAGGAATCGTCGTCTGGACCGCACCATCGGTGACCGATGCCGAGACGACTTCGCCCAGCGAATTGGCCAGCCACAGCTTATTGCCCGCCAGAACCGGGCCGATCCACGACACCGGATCCTTCTGCGTCTTCTTCTTTTCGACGCGATACTTGCGCAACTGGCTGATCCAGCGGATCTTGCCAGAGGCGCGCGCCAGGCAGATCAGGCGGGCGTCGTCTGTAACGACGAAGATCCACTCGCCCGACACCCAGGGCGTCGAGATGCCGGCGAGGTTCTGCTCCCACAGGCGCTGGCCGGTCGAGACGTCGAGCGCGACCATGCGGCCGCCCTGGCCGATGGCGTAGAGCTTGCCCTGGTCGATCACCGGTTCGGCGTCGATGTCCGAGAGCGCCGACACGCTGGTCGACATGCTGGAGCGCGACAGCGCGTCGGCCCACAACGTCCGGCCGTTCTCATAGCGATAGGCGTTGAGTTCGCCGCTCGAGAAGCCCGCGACGACGGTACCCTGGGCCGCGGCTGGCGCCGCCACGCCGAACACGCCCTGCGATTCGAGGCTGCCCGACGACGTCCAGGCGATCTTGCCGTCCGACTGGTTCAGCGCGAACAGCTGGTTATCCTGGCTGAGCACATAGACCTGATCGTTCGCCAGCGTCGGCGCGCCACGCAGCGGACCGCCGGGCTTCGAGCGCCACAGTTCCGCACCGGTGTTCGCGTCGAACGCGACGACATCGCCCAGACCGTTGGTCGCAAACGCCTTGCCGCCTTCGACACTCACGCCGCCGCCGAAGCGGGCGCGGGTGTTCACGTCGTCCTTGACGGTCTGCGCGGTCCACAGCGTCGCGCCGGTGTCGGCGGCATAGGCATGGACGGCACCTGCGGTGTCGGTGACGTACAGCTTGCCGGCATCGACCACCGGGGCGGCGGCCAGGCGCGTGCGCTTGTCGCCGCCGGGAATCTCGATCGACCAGGCGCGCGACGGCGCGTCGGCCAGGGCGACATGGCCCATTGCCTTCGCGGCATTGCCACCCGGCTGATTCCAGGCGTCATTGGCGGTCGCCAGCGGCACGACGACTTCGATGTTCGCGATCGTCCGATCGACGTCGATCGAATTCTCGGTCATCAGGATCGGCACGCGATCGCCGAGCACCGGCGTTTTCTTCGCCGACCCCTTGAAGACTCCGCAGCCACCCAGGCTGACGATCAGCGCGATCGCCGCGGTGGTCCGAACGTACGACTTCATCCTGCCTTCTTTTCCTCAGCTTGGTCGACGGCATCGACACCCAGAACACCCGCCATCTGAACCGCGCGTTGACGGATCGAGGCCGGGACATTTTCATCACGCGCGATTTCGCCGAACATCCGTCCAGCCAGGTCGCGGCGGTTCATCCGCAAGTGCGCAACCGCGGTCATCTCGCCCGCCGTGCCGTAATAGGGGTTGCCCTTCACCGCCAGCGGGCGGAGTCGGTCGATCACGACCTGCGGCTGGAGCGTATCATATTCGGCCAAAGTCTGGCGGACGAGCGCCAGGTCGCGCAGCGGCTGCGCGTTGCCGGTGTCGGCGGCGACCTCGGAAAACAGCTTCGCTGCGCCTTTCAGATCCTGCTTCTGCAGCGCGATGTCGGCCTGAGTGAACTTGGCGAGCGCGGCATAGCCCTCGGTCCCGTTCTTCGCCAGATCGGCGAGGATCGGTGCGGCCTTGTCCGGTTGCTGGTTGCCCAGGGCATCCATCGCCTGGTTGAACTGGATGCCCTGTTCGCCCGCGACATTCTTCTGGTGCGACTGCCACCACAGCCAGCCGGCCAGCGCGACCAGCGCAGCGACGATTACGGCGACGATGACGATGCCCCAGCGCTTCCACAGCTTGATCGCTTCCTCGCGACGCAGCTCCTCGTCGACCTCGCGCAGGAAGGCTTCGTTCGATTGCGGGGTCAACGCCACGTCAGGGACACTCCAAAGGAAACAGCGCGCAGCCTTAGCCGCGGGAAACGGGAAACGGAAGCTGACTCACGCCTTGGGACGGTAGACCTGCGCGTCGCCGGGGAAGCTGCGCGCGCGCACCTCGTCGGCATAGGCACCGACCGCGGCGGAAATGCGGCCGGCCAAGTCGTCATAGGTCTTTACGAAGCGCGGCGTGCGTTCGAACAAACCAAGCATATCCTCGGTCACCAGCACCTGTCCGTCGCACTTGGCTGATGCGCCGATGCCGATCAGCGGACAGGCGACCGCCGCGACGATCTCGTTCGCCAGGCTTTCCATCACGCCCTCGACCACCAGCGCGAAGGCGCCGGCCTCGGCGATAGCCTTTGCGTCCGAGAGGATCTTCGTCGCCTCCGCATCGCTGCGGCCGCGGGCGCCATAGCCGCCGAGCGCATTGACCGCCTGCGGGGTCAGGCCGACATGGCCGCACACCGGAATCCCGCGCTGCGACAGAAAAGCGACGGTCGGCGCCATCGCCGCCCCGCCCTCCAGCTTCACCGCCGCCGCGCCGGTTTCCGCCATGATCCGCGCAGCGCTGGCAAAGGCCTGCTCGGGCGAGGCTTCGTAAGTGCCGAACGGCATGTCGATGACGACGACCGCGTGATAGCTGCCCCGCACCACCGCGGCACCATGCGCGCACATCATGTCGAGCGTCACGGACAGCGTGGAGGGCAGACCGTAGATCACCTGGCCCAGGCTGTCGCCGACCAGCAGCATGTCGCAGTGCGGATCGAGCAGCTGCGCCATCCGCGCGGTGTACGCCGTCAGCATGACGATCGGATCGCCGCCCTTGCGCCCCTGGATCGCCGGCACGGTCAGCCGCTTCATCGGCGCGGGCGTCGGGTTGGCGCGGCTGGTCGCGGTGTCGAGGGTGAAGGTCGTGGACATGAAACCGGCCTACGCTTCGGGGTCCGCCGGGTCCAGCGCGGGCTGCGCCGCGGCCAAAAGTTGCGATACCGCGGTCAATTCGTCCGCCTTCGTCACCTTTGTCACTTTTGACGATCGGATGCGGCGCGAGGGATTCGTCTGGTCCATCCGACAGGGTGAAGCAGATTGCGGCCATGTAGGAAAATGGTTTCTACCCCAATCCTCCCCTACGAGGGGAGGTGGCAGGCCGCAGGCCTGACGGAGGGGTTTCGCGCTATCGAGAGGTGGCCCCCCTCCGTCCGGCTACGCCGGCCAACTCCCCTTGCAAAGGAGGATTGGTCAGCCGATCCACCCCCGCCGGATCGCCAGCCCGGCGAGCCAGATCTGGAACAGAGCGACTACCAGGATAAAGATCGGAAATCCCGCCGCCACCGCAAAGCCGCGCACCGCGATCATATCGGTCGTCGCGAACAGCCAGCCGAACTGGATGACGACCGCGATCAGCGACACGATGAAGAACGACCACGCCAGCCGCGAGCGCATCAGCAGCGCGACGCTGCCCATGAAACCCATACCGACCGCGACCGCATAGACGATATTGTACCACGCCGGCAGCGCGGCATAGAGTGCGCGGTAGTAATCGTCCGCCGGCCCCATCGCATCGGCGCCGAGCCGGAATTGCTGGATACAGGCGAACACGCCCATCGCGCCCCACAGCGTCAGCAGCACCGCCACGATCCGGAGCCACACAGGCGCCTTCGCCCGACCGATCACCGCCATTGCAATCCTCCCCAACTTCGGCCGCCAAGCTATCGAAACGAAAGCGTTCCGACCAGCCCGCGTTCGAGCCTGGGATCAGGCGAAAGCGGCTTCGTACATCTCCGGCTTGAACCCGACGAGCAAGGCCCCCGCTCCCTCCACCACCGGCCGCTTGATGAGCGACGGCTGCGCGACCATCAGCTCGATGGCCTTCGCCTGATCGATATCGGCGCGGTCGGCGTCGGACAGCTTGCGGAACGTGGTTCCGGCGCGGTTGAGCAGCTTTTCCCAGCCGACTTCGCCAGCCCAGGCGGCGAGCTTTTCGCGATCGGCGCCGAGCTTCTTATAGTCGTGGAAGGTGTAGGCGACTCCGTGGGTGTCGAGCCAGGTACGGGCTTTCTTGACCGTATCGCAGTTGGGGATGCCGTAGAGGGTCGGGGTCGGGGTCGGGGTCGGGGTCATGGATCGTGCTCGTCCGTGCCTAGAAAGTTCGAAAATCAGCGGTCTGCGATTTGGCAACGTGCAAATTGCCCGAGCGCGAGCATTGTGTCGATAAGTGTCGACTCGAAGCGTCTTTCCCGCCCCAAATTATGTGGCGCAGGTCATTCTCACTTTGACGCTGGTTGCTGGCGCAACCTGTTTCATCGTTCTGCTGAATTGGC
The DNA here is from genome assembly GCA_913776045.1 of uncultured Sphingomonas sp. GTDB lineage: Bacteria > Pseudomonadota > Alphaproteobacteria > Sphingomonadales > Sphingomonadaceae > Sphingomonas. The sequence goes on along the minus strand of CAJYOI010000039.1, from coordinate 39,147 downwards.
TTCCAAGCGAGTTGAACGCTGCCTGGATGTTTGGAGTGCCGCTTGCCATCGGACTAGCCTGCAATCGAGAGCTGATGCGCGTCGTGATAGCCGGCTCTCTGCTCGTCATAAGTTGGGCAGTGATCGGAATAGTTGGAACCGTCGCGGGTGGAATGTGATGGTGAGGCGCTCACCTACTCTGGCAAATTAAGAAGTCTCCCATATGTGATGACCGCCTGCCGCTCCAATCCAAGCGCCTGATAGAAGTGAGCCGCAACCTCGTTCCCTTCGCGCACCATGAGCTGGATTTTCGGCGCGCCCCGAACGACCAGCCACTCCTCCGCCGCCGCCATCAGCGCGCGGCCGAGGCCGCCGCGGCGGGCTTCGGGGTGGACGGCGACGTAGTACACCCACCCGCGGTGGCCGTCGAAGCCGACCATGACCGATCCGATGACGCCCTCGCCTCCGCGCACCACCAGCACCGCGGACGTCGCGCCGCTGACGGCTTGCAGGAAGTCGCGGTCGGGGTCGTTCCAGGGTCGCGTGAGGTCGCAGGCGCGCCATAGGGCGACGACCGCCTCGCGGTCGTACGCCGTTGCGGCCTCGACGCTCGGCGCGGCGACTGTCGTCGCCGAGTGACGCTGCCGGAACCCTGCCCGGCAGGGTTCCGAATCAGGCGTCACTCCCACTCGATCGTCCCCGGCGGCTTCGACGTATAGTCGTAGACCACCCGGTTCACGCCCTTCACCTCGTTGACGATCCGCGTCGCGACGCGCGGCAGGAAGTCGCCGGGGAAGCCGAAGACTTCGGCCGTCATGCCGTCGGTCGAGGTGACCGCGCGCAACGCCAGCACGCTGTCATAGGTGCGGCCATCGCCCATCACGCCGACCGTGCGCACCGGCAGCAGCACGGCGAACGCCTGCCAGATCGCATCGTACAGGCCGGCGTTGCGGATTTCCTCGAGGTAGATGGCGTCCGCCTTGCGCAGGATGTCGCAGCGTTCGCGGGTCACTTCGCCGGGGATGCGGATGGCGAGGCCGGGTCCGGGGAACGGGTGGCGGCCGACGAAGATGTCGGGCAGGCCCAGTTCGCGGCCGAGATCGCGGACTTCGTCCTTGAAGAGTTCGCGTAAGGGTTCGACCAGCTTCATGTCCATGCGTTCGGGCAGGCCGCCGACATTGTGATGACTCTTGATCGTCACCGACGGGCCGCCCGTGAAGCTGACGCTTTCGATCACGTCGGGATAGAGGGTGCCCTGCGCCAGGAATTCGGCGCCGCCGATCTTCTTGGCCTCGGCCTCGAACACGTCGATGAAGGTCTTGCCGATGAACTTGCGCTTGGCCTCCGGGTCGGTGACGCCGGCCAGACCCGACAGGAACAATGTGGACGCATCCACATGGACCAGCGGGATGTTATAGTGGCCGCGGAAGAGACTCACGACCTGATCGGCCTCGCCCGAGCGCATCAGGCCGTGGTCGACGAACACGCAGGTCAGCTGCTCGCCGATCGCCTCGTGGATCAGCACCGCCGCCACCGCCGAATCGACGCCGCCCGACAGGCCGCAGATCACCCGCCCCTTGCCGACCTGGGCCCGGATTTCCTGGATCTTGGTCTGTCGGAATTCGGCCATCGTCCAGTCGCCGGCGAGGCCTACGACATGGCGCGCGAAATTGGCGATCAGCTTGCCGCCGTCGGGGGTGTGGACGACTTCGGGGTGGAACTGCATCGCGTAGATGCGCCGCGCGTCGTCGGCGATGATCGCATAGGGCGCGCCGGGGCTGGAGGCGACCGCGCGGAAGCCGGGGGCGAGTTCGGTCACCTTGTCGCCGTGGCTCATCCACACCTGGTGGGTGTCACCCTCTGCCCACAGGCCGTTGAACAGGCCGCAGCCGTCGGAGACTTCGACGAAGGCCTTGCCGAATTCGCCGCTGTTGCCCTTGTCGACCTTGCCGCCCAACTGCGCGGTCAGCGCCTGCTGGCCGTAGCAGATGCCGAGCATCGGCAGCCCGGCGTCCAGGATCGCCTGCGGGATGCGCGGGCTGCCCTCATCGACCACCGAGGCGGGACCGCCCGACAGGATGATCCCCTTGGGCTTCATCCGCGCGAACGCGGCTTCGGCGGAGGTGAAGGGCGCGATTTCGGAGTAGACCCCCGCCTCGCGCACGCGGCGTGCGATCAGCTGGGTTACCTGGCTGCCGAAATCGACGATGAGGATGGAATCAGGATGGTCGACCATGCGCCCATCTAGCGGGTCGGGCGCGTGGGGCAAGCGGATCGCGGCTGGAACCAGGCGAAAGCAATGTCGGTTCAGCCACGAACCGATTCTCGTCGAGGAGCACCGACCATGAAAATGATCGCAGCCGCCATTCTTGCTTCCGGACTTACCCTATCGAGCTCGGCGATGGCACAGGATGCCGATTTCAGCCTGACCTATCACGTCGAACGGACCCCGGCAGCGCGGCTGAGCATCGATGCGTGCGCACAGGCCGTGACCAAGGTGGCTCGACAGGCCAGGCTGCCGGTGTCGGCGCAGCGCTATCCCGGACAGCTTGTCCTGGTGAAGGGCGGACAGCGCGGGGTCGGTGCCTTCATCACTCAGTGCATCGCTGTCGATGGCAAGACCGTCAGCGTCGTTCAAGGTATCGATTATCGGGCTCAACGTGGCGCCATGGGCAATTTTGCCGACCGCGCCTTTGCCGCGATCAAGGCAGCGGCACGATAAGAGGCGAAGGGCCGCCGCGCCTGCATGACGCGGCGGCCTCGTCGCTTACCTTGCCGGCTTCACATCCATCCCCGTCCACTTCGCCGAGAAGGCCCACAGGTCCGCGGCTTCCTCGATCACCTTGTCGGTAGGCTTGCCCGAACCGTGGCCGGCGCGGGTTTCGATGCGGACGAGGTGCGGCTTGGGGCCGATGTCGGCGTTCTGGATCGCCGCGGTATATTTGAACGTGTGGCCCGGGACGACGCGATCGTCGGTGTCGGCGGTCGTCGCCAGAATCGCCGGATAGGTCACGCCCGAACGGACATTGTGGTAGGGCGAATATTTGTACAGTGTCTTGAAGTCGGCTTCCTTCGACGGATAGCCGTAATCGTCGACCCAGTAGCGGCCCGAGGTCCAGCGGTCGAAGCGCGTCATGTCCATCACGCCCACCGCCGGCAGAGCGGCGGCGAACAGGTCCGGGCGCTGGTTGATGACCGCGCCGACCAACAGTCCGCCGTTCGACCCGCCCTGGATGACCGTCTTCTGCGGGGACGAAATGCCCTGCTTGTCGAGATATTCGGCCGCGGCGATCATGTCGTCGAACACGTTCTGCTTGTTCTGCAGGCGGCCGGCGTCATGCCACGCCTTGCCATACTCGCCGCCGCCACGCAGGTTCGGCTGGGCGATCACCCCGCCCTGCTCCATCCACGCGATGCGGGTCGCCGAAAAGCTGGGCAACAGCGATACGTTGAACCCGCCATAGCCGTAGAGGATGGTCGGTGCCGGGCCTTTCAGCCCCTTCTTGTGGATGATGAACATCGGGATCTTCGTGCCGTCCTTCGACGGATAGAAGACCTGTTTCACTTCGAAGGCGCTCGGATCGAACGCGACCTTCGGCGCCGCCCAGACCGTCGCCTGATTGGTCTTCACGTCGTAGCGATAGATGGTCGACGGCGTCGCGAAGCTGGTGAAGGCGAAGAACGTCTCCGGGTCCTCCGGGTCACCGCCGAAGCCACCGGCCGAACCGATGCCCGGCAGCGCGACCTTGCCCTGCGGCGTGCCGTCCATCGCATAGCGGCGCACGTCGGTCTTCACATCGGCCATATAGTCGGCCAGCATCATTCCGCCGACGATGCTGACACCGTCGAGTACCGCCTGGTCCTGCGCGATCACCTGCACGGGCTGCGGATTGGCCTGGGCGATATCCATCATGACCACGCGGCCGCGCGGGGCGTCCTTGTTGGTCTTCAGGTAGAATTTCGTGCCGACGTTGCCGAACGCCGACCATTCGTTGGTCAGCCCCTCGATCAGCTTGCGCGGGCGCCAGTCGGCCGACTGGAGGTCGACGACCGACAGTTCGTTGCGGTTGTCGGTGCCTTCGCTGGTGTAGATGATCAGATAGCGGCCGTCGTCGCTGACGCCCGCATAATGCCCGCGCTTGGGCATGTCCGGCGTTTCATAGACCAGGCGGTCGGCCGATTGCGGCGTGCCGAGCTTGTGGAAATATACCTTCGAATTGAGCGGCACGGCCTGATATTTCTGCCCCGCCGCCGGTTCTGGATAACGGGTGTAGAAGAAGCCTGAGCCATCCTTCATCCAGTCGCCCAGGCCGCGGATCCATTCCAGCTGGTCGCCGGTGTCCTTGCCGGTCGCGACATCCATCACCTTCAGCGTGCGCCAGTCGGTGCCGCCGTCCTGGATCGAATAGAGCAGCTTCGTTCCGTCATGCGACGCGGCGTAGCCGCCGAGCGCGGTCGCGCCGTCCTTGGCCCAGGCGTTCGGATCGATCAGCACGCGCGGGGTGCCGTTCAGGCCGTCGCGGACGTACAGGACCGACTGGTTCTGAAGACCCGTGTTGCGCGAATAGAAATATTTGCCGCCCTTTTTCGACGGCAGGCCGAAGCGTTCGTAATTGTAGAGCGCCTTCATCCGGTCCTTGAAGATCTGGCGGCCCGGCAACGTCGCCAGATAGGCGTCGGTCACGCCATTCTGCGCGGTCACCCAAGCGCGCACCTTCTCGTCGCCCCGCACATCGGCTTCGAGCCAGCGATAGGGATCGGCGACTTTGATGCCGAACTGTTCGTCCACGGTGTCCCCGCGTTCGGTCCGCGGATAATTCAGCTTCGGCATGGCATCCTGGGCAATGGCGGGAGAGGTAGCGGCAAGCAGGGCGACGAGGAACGCGCGACGCATCGGGATCTCCGGATACGAAAAGGGAGGCCGCACCGTAGCCGGTGCGGCCTCCCCTTCAAGTGTTTAGGCTGCGAAGTGCACGCCTATCCCTGTCAACCGTCCCTTCGGACGAGAGGGCGAAAAGACTTACGCCTCTTCGAATTCCTCGGTCATCACCGGACCCGAATCCTGCCCCTTGGCCGAGACGTCGCGGTCGACGAATTCGATGATCGCCATCGGCGAGGCGTCCGACGCGCGGATGCCGGCCTTGATGATGCGAGTATAGCCGCCGTTGCGGTCGGCGTAGCGCGAGGCGAGAACGTCGAACAGCTTGGTCAGCTGCGCATCGTCGAGCAGACGGGCATGGGCCAGACGGCGGTTCGAAAGACCACCCTTCTTCGCCAGCGTGATCAGCTTTTCGACGTAGGGACGCAGTTCCTTCGCCTTGGCGAGGGTCGTGGTGATCTGCTCATGCTTGATGAGCGCGGCCGACATGTTGCGGAACAGCGCAAGACGATGGGCCGAGGTACGCTGCAGCTTACGGCCGCCGACGCGATGACGCATGAGTAATTCCTTCTTCGTTCGTTAAGGGGCCGTTTGACGGTACCCCAGACCTGGTGAGGACGGTGGCCCACCGACTTACCGTCGCTTCGGTTGCCCGAAGCCCTGTATCTTGAAGCCCGCCGCGGCGAAGCCGCGTCGTCGGACGGGGGCCTTAGCCCCCGCCGGCCGCTCGGCAGCGTCTCCGGAATAGCTTGCGCTATTCCGGTGCGCTTAGCCGAGTATCTCCTGCTCGAGCTTCTTGGCCATCTCTTCGATGTTCTCAGGCGGCCAGCCCGGGATTTCCATACCGAGTCGGAGACCCATGCTCGAGAGCACTTCCTTGATCTCGTTGAGCGACTTGCGGCCGAAGTTCGGCGTGCGCAGCATCTCGGCTTCGGTCTTCTGGACCAGGTCGCCGATATAGATGATGTTGTCGTTCTTGAGGCAGTTGGCCGAGCGGACCGACAGTTCGAGCTCGTCGACCTTCTTCAGCAGGAAGCGGTTGATCGTCGCGGTGTCGCCGGCGGCTTCCGGCTGGGCCGAAGGAACGGCCACGCCGATCGGCGCCGAGCGGGTGACGCTCGAATCGTCGAAGTGGACGAACAGCGCCAGCTGGTCCTGAAGGATGCGGCCGGCATAGGCCACCGCGTCTTCCGGGGTCACCGTGCCGTCGGTTTCGACGGTCAGCGTCAGCTTGTCATAATCGAGGTCCTGGCCGACGCGGGTCGGATCGACCTTGTACGACACCTGGCGGACCGGCGAATACAGTGCGTCGACCGGAATCAGACCGATGGGCGCATCGGCCGGACGGTTGTTCGCGGCCGGAACGTAACCCTTGCCGGTGTCGGCGGTCAGTTCCATGTTCAGCGTCGCGCCGTCGTCGAGATGGCAGATGACGAGATCGGGGTTCATCACCTCGATATCACCGGTCACCGCGATGTCGCCGGCCTTCACTTCGCCCGGACCCGTCGCGCTGAGCTGGAGGCGCTTCGGCCCCTCGCCCTGCATGCGGATGGCGAGCTGCTTCACGTTCAGGACGATGTCCGTCACGTCCTCACGGACGCCGGCCAGCGACGAGAACTCGTGCAGCACGTTCTCGATCTTGATCGAGGTGACGGCGGCGCCCTGAAGGCTCGACAGCAGAACGCGACGCAGCGCGTTGCCGAGCGTCAGGCCGAAGCCGCGCTCCAGCGGCTCGGCGACGAAGGTCGACTTGCGCTTGCCATCGCCGCCCTTCTTCTCGAGGCCGTTGGGCTTCTTGAGTTCCTGCCAGTTCTTGGGATTGACGGACACGGGCTACCCCTTGCTCTTGGACACCGGCTGATCGGGCCGACGCCTGGAAAAAAATCGGTTCGCGCAGCGCGATCAACCGCGCGCGAACCGACGAACGGTAATCAGACGCGGCGACGCTTCGACGGACGCACGCCGTTGTGCGGGATCGAGGTCACGTCGCGGATCGAAGTGATCTGGAAACCGACCGCCTGCAGCGCGCGCAGCGCCGATTCGCGGCCCGAACCCGGGCCCTTCACTTCGACTTCCAGAGTGCGGACGCCATGCTCGGCGGCCTTCTTGCCGGCGTCTTCCGCTGCGACCTGCGCCGCATACGGGGTCGACTTGCGCGAGCCCTTGAAGCCCATCATGCCGGCCGACGACCAGCTGATCGCATTGCCCTGGGCATCGGTGATGGTGATCATGGTGTTGTTGAAGCTGGCGTTCACGTGCGCGACGCCGGCGGTGATGTTCTTGCGCTCGCGACGGCGAATACGCTGCGGTGCTTGTGCCATATGGTGTTCCTGACCTGATGTCTCAAGTGGATCGAGGGAAGTCCGGATGGCGGCGGGCGGTCTGCCTCATGCCTGCCTCCGGCGGAGTAGTCAGCGCCCCGCGCCGATTACTTCTTCTTGCCCGCGATCGGCTTGGCCTTACCCTTGCGGGTACGCGCGTTGGTGTGCGTGCGCTGACCGCGGACCGGCAGGCCCTTGCGGTGACGCAGGCCGCGGTAGCAGGCCAGGTCCATCAGACGCTTGATGTTCATCGCGGTCTGGCGACGCAGATCGCCTTCCACGGTGTAGCCGGCGTCGATCGCTTCGCGGATCTGCAGGACTTCCTGGTCGGTCAGGTCCTGCACGCGACGTTCCGGAGCGATCTCCAGCTTGGTCGTCAGTTCCTTGGCCTTGGCCGGGCCGATGCCGTGGATATACTGCAGCGCGATGATTACGCGCTTGTTGGTCGGGATGTTGACGCCCGCAATACGTGCCATGAATTTGGTCTCCCAGCTCCACACGTCGACATGGCCGCCGACGCATCTCATCGCGTTGAAATACTCCGAAACGCACGAATACCGACGTGCGCCAAAGGCGCCGCCGGCCAACCGGAGGTTCGGAAGTCGCGGCAATTAGGGGGCGGAGCAGGACGAGTCAACCCGTCTGCCGGCCGTTCCGGTGCAAACGCGACCATTTGGCGACCGCGCCGCCGGCCCAGATCAGCTCGACCGTGGGCGTGTCCCTGCCCTGCCCTTTGCGGCCACGCGGATCAACTGCGCGGCAAAATCACCGTCGCGCGCAGACCCGGCGCATTGTCGCCGAGCTCGAGGCGCCCACCGTGCATCTTGGCGACCGCAGCGACGAGCGTCAGTCCCAGCCCCGCCCCCGGCTTGCTGCGGGCCGGATCGAGTCGACCGAACCGGCGCAGCGCCGCCTCACGGTCTGCCGGCGCGATACCGGGGCCGCGATCGCCGACCGCTATGTGCACGCCATCGGGGCTGTCCGTCACCGACAGGGTGATGCTGCCGCCATCGGGCGCGTGGCGGACGGCGTTGTCGATCAAATTGGCGATCGCCTGCGACAGAAGCTCGCGGTGAAGCTCCACCGGCGCGACCGGCGCGATGTCGGCAGTGAAGGCGATACCGGCGTCTTCGAGGACAGGTTCGTAAAGCTCGGCCAGCGCCGCGGCGATCTCGGCCGGCTCGGCCGTTGTGAAGCCGGTGCGGCGCGCCGTCGCTTCGAAGCGGCTGATCTCCAACAGCACGGCGAGCATGCGCCCGAGCACGTCGGCCTCACCGATCAGCCCGCCCAGCGCCGCCTCGCGCTGGGCATCGTCGGGCGCGAGCAGCGCGGCTTCCGCCTTGGCGCGCAGGCGAGCGACCGGCGATCGCAGGTCGTGCGCCAGGCTGTCGGTGACGATGCGCAGCTCCTCCATCAGCCGCTCGATCCGGTCGAGCATGGCATTGACGCGCAGGCCCAGGCGATCGAACGCGTCATGCCCCGCCGCCGGCAACGCGACCCGGCGCGCGAGATCACCACCGGCGACCGCATCGGCGGTCGTGGCGACGCCATCGATGCGACGCGTGATCGACCGCATCAGCACCGCCGCCCCCGCCACGCCCAACACGAGCGACACCAGCGCGGACAATGCCAGCGCCCGTTCGATCCCGCGCTGCGCTGTCTCCCAATCGTCAAGCAACCTGCCGGTAACGAGCCAGGCCGTGCCGTTGCGCGTAATCTCCACACCCGCCTCGCGCGTGTTCCACGGCGGGTTCGTACCGATGTGCGCGATGCGAAAGCCAGGAGTCGGAACACTGGATAGCTGTAACGGCCCGACCCCCGAGAGCCGACGTCCCTCGTCATCGACCATCGCGACGATCAGCGAGGCGTCGCCCGGCAGATGCGTCTGCGCGACCGCATCGTCTAGAGCGCGCCTCCCATCCCGCCCGATCGCGGCGGACAGGATGCGACTGCGCTCCAGCGTGTCGCGGCGCAGCGTCTCGATCGCGTCGTTGTGCGTGGAATGCCAGAGGAAGCCGACCGGCACCCAACCGGCGACCAGCGCGAGCGCGACGGTCATTAACCCCAGGCGGGCGGTCGTCGACAGGGCCATCAGCGTAGGCCGGGCGTTGGATCTGTGCGGTGCATGCGCCCCAATAAGGCGCGCGTGTCGGCAAAACGCAATGCGGCCGGGAAGGCGGGAGTATCCTTCACCGGCCGCCGCACCCCGGGAGAAAGGGGAGTTACCCCCCGGGGAAACACAGGGATTTCAATGTGTCTTCAGGGCGTTACTTCTTCTTGGTCGTCGTTACCGTCTTGACGGTCTTGGTCGCGACGACCTTGTGCTTGGCAGCCGCGGTCTTCGCAGGCGCCGGTTGCTGTGCCGCGGCGATCGTCGGCGCGGCGACGAGCGCCAGCGCTGCGGTCGACAGGAACAGACGGGTCATCGGCAATCTCCTTCGCGTCAATTCGGGTCCGGCACGGCGCCGTTCCGAAAGACGTTATACGCCCCGCCCCACGTCCGGCGGGTGGCCGACGCATTACAAAAGGGTCATGTTCCCGCGCACGACGTGGACGCACCTTCCGGCGCCGTCTTCCGTCGCGCGATCTGATCGCCCAGCACGCGGTCGACGACCGGCGCCGGCGTCTCGCCACCCTGCCGCCCAAAACCGCCGCCGAGATAGGTCGTCGACAGCTTCGTCGCGCCCGCTCCCTCGGCATCGAGTTTGGAGGTCAGCGTGTCGGTCACCGCCTCGGCCTGCAACGGACCGAGGCCATCGGTCATGCGGATCATCCGTCGAGCCTGCGCGTATACGATCTAGACGTGTTCGATGCTGCCCTTGTCATCCAGACGTTCGCAGAAACAGCCGGTCGCCTGCGCGTCGATGTAAAGATTCGCGGACTTGCCCGAGCAGGTGTGTTGGGGCTTTCACCAACCCGTCGGATTGCGCAGCGTGTCCCAGACCGTTGCCGGTGGGGCGTCGATGGTGACGTCCGTCTCGATCACGAAGCTGGTCGGAGTGGTGCTAGTGACGCCGGCGGTCGCCGGCGTGGCAGCGGATAGCGCAATGGCTGTGAAGATGGGTCACCGTGGGCTGGCGTCAAAAGTACGGATCAATCCTCCCCTGCAAGGGGGAGGTGGCAGCCTGCAGAGCTGACGGAGCGGTGTCCCGCCATCCGGATAGGGGTGCCCCCCCTACACCACCGCATCGCGGCGGTCCCCCTCCCCTCGTCAGGGAGGAGACGGCCTTTTACGTCAGCCTGTCGAGGATCGCTTCGATCTCGGTCGTCACCTGCGCGATGTCGGCCATGCCGTCGACGCGGTGGACGATACCGCGGGCTTCGTAGATCGGCAGGATCGGCGCGGTCTTGGCGCGATATTCGGCCATGCGCGTGCGGACCGTCTCGGCGTTGTCGTCGGGACGACGCTTGAATTCGTCAGAGCCACAGACGTCGCAGACGCCCTCGACGGCCGGCTGCTTGAACGTGTCGTGATAGCCCGCGCCGCACTTGGCGCATGTGAAACGGCCGGTGATGCGCTCGACCAGCGCATCCTCGTTCACGGCAAGCTCGATCACCGCGTCCAGCTTGCGCCCGCGCTCGCTCAGCAGCAGGTCGAGCGCCTCGGCCTGGGCTCCGGTACGGGGATAGCCATCGAAGATCGCGCCGTTAGCGGTGTCGGCCATGTCGAGCCGCTCACCGATCAGCGCCGAGACGATCGCGTCGGAGACGAGTTCGCCCGCTTCCATCACCGCCTTGGCCTGCAGCCCGACGGGCGTGCCTGCCTTGACCGCCGCGCGCAGCATGTCGCCGGTCGACAGCTGGACCATGCCGCGATCGGCCTCGAGCCGGCTCGCCTGGGTTCCCTTACCCGCACCCGGCGGACCAAGCAGGATGATGTTCACGTCGCGGCTCCCCTGTCGCGATTGGAATGGATCGTAAGGCGCAGCCGTCCCTTAGCGGAGACGGCCACCCTTGAGCTTGGCCTTCTTGATCAGGTCGCCATACTGGTGCGCCAGCAGGTGCGACTGGATCTGCGTCACCGTGTCCATCGTCACGTTCACGACGATGAGCAGGCTGGTACCGCCCAGATAGAACGGAATACTGAGCGCCGACACCAGATATTCCGGCAGCAGGCAGATGACCGTCAGATACGCCGCACCGATCACGGTGATGCGGGTCAGCACGTAATCGAAGTAATTTTCGGTGTTCTTGCCCGGACGAATGCCCGGGATGAACCCGCCGTAGCGCTTCAGATTGTCCGCCGTCTCTTCCGGATTGAAGACGACCGCGGTGTAGAAGAACGAGAAGAAGATGATGCCCGCGCCATACAGCGCCATGTACACCGGCGACCCGTGCGTCAGATACTGGTTCAGCGTGATGACGAAGTCGCCAAACGCGCTTTCACCGGCAACGCGCTGACCTGCGAACTGGGTGATTGTCAGCGGCAGCAGCAGCAACGACGATGCGAAGATCGGCGGAATGACGCCCGCGGTGTTCAGCTTCAGCGGCAGGTGGCTGCGCTCGGCCTGGACGCCGCGCGCGGTCTGGCGCTTGGGATACTGGATCAGGATGCGGCGCTGGGCGCGCTCCATGAAGCAGATGAACAGGACCAGCGCGATGACGGCGACGATGATCGCCGCGACCGACAGCGGATTGAGCGAGCCCGAGCGGCCGCCCTCGAACAGCTGGATCAGCGTGCGCGGCAGGTGGGCGACGATACCCGCCATGATGATGAGCGAGATGCCGTTGCCGACACCGCGGCTGGTGATCTGCTCACCCAGCCACATCAGGAACATCGTACCGCCGATCAGCGAGACGATCGCGGTCACGCGGAAGACGACGCCCGGCTCGACCACCGCGCCGCCGGCCTCGAAGCCGGTCGCGATGAAATAGCCCTGGATCGCGGTCAGCAGCACCGTGCCGTAGCGGGTGTACTGGTTGAGCTTCTTGCGGCCCGATTCGCCTTCTTTCTTGATCGCGGCGAGCTGCGGGCTGAGCGAGGTCGCCAGCTGCACGACGATCGACGCCGTGATGTAGGGCATGACGCCCAACGCGATCAGCGACGCGCGTTCAAGCGCGCCGCCCGAGAAGGTATTGAAAAAGTCGAGCACGCCGCCGCGCGAGCGGTTGGCGAGTGCTGCAAGGCCCGTCGCATCGACGCCCGGCAGGGGTACGTAGCTCAGCAGGCGGAACACGATCAGCGCGCCGATGGTGAACCACAGGCGCTTCTTGAGGTCGGTCGCCTTGCCGAACTTGGACAGATTGAGGCCGGATGCCAGGTTATCGGCTGCGGATGCCATGGGTTTAGAATTCCCGGAAACAAAGACGGCGGCAGGCGTTCATCCCGCCGGCCGCCGTCCATATAGTCACGCAATCGCGCTTGTCGAACCTCGACGCGCAATTTCGCGTGGGTAACTTTACGCCTTCGGCGCGGCGCGGCCGGTGCGGTGCTTGGCCTTCGCCTTGTCCGCGGCCGGAACGATCTCGGGGATCGTGACCGAACCACCGGCCTTTTCGATCGCTTCGATCGCCGACTTCGACGCACCGGCGATCGTCAGGGTCAGCTTGGCGGTCAATTCGCCCTTGCCGAGCACGCGGACGCCGTCCTTGCCGCCACGCGTCAGGCCGGCTGCGTTGAGCGCCGCCTGATCGAGCGCTGCCGACGCATCGAGCTTGCCCGCGTCGATCGCCTTCTGGATCGCGCCGATGTTGACCTCGGCATAGTCCTTGGCGAAGATGTTGTTGAAGCCGCGCTTCGGGATGCGCATGTGGAGCGGCATCTGACCGCCCTCGAACCCGTTGATCGAGACGCCTTCACGGCTCTTCTGACCCTTGACGCCGCGGCCGCCGGTCTTGCCCTTGCCCGAGCCGATACCACGGCCGATCCGCATCCGGCGGTGGCGGGCGCCTGCATTGTCGCGGAGATCGTTCAGTTTCATGTCGTGCACTCGCTTTCGCTATGTTCGCGCTGGAAAAACAATAAAGCCCTCTCCCCTTCAGAGGAGAGGGTTTGAGAGAGGGGCGGCGTCTCGCAGAGACTGGGGCTTGTGGCAAGCCTCCTCTCCCAACCCTCTCCCCTGAAGGGGAGAGGGCTAGAAAGGAAGGGCCTCAGCCCTCCACGATCTCCACCATGTGCGGAAGCTTGCGGATCATGCCACGGACTTCCGGGCTGTCCTCGAGCTCGCTGACCTTGTGCATCTTGTTGAGGCCCAGGCCGATCAGCGTCGCGCGCTGATCCTTGGTGCGGCGGATCGGCGAGCCGATCTGCTTGACTTTGATGGTAGCCATTATCGCTTACTCCGCGATCGCAGTTGCGTCCGCCTCGGCGGTCTGTGACCCACCGCGGCCGAGCAGGTCGGCGATCTTCTTGCCGCGACGCTGGGCGACCGACTTCGGCGAAGTCTGCTCGGTCAGCGCCTCGAAGGTGGCACGGATCATGTTGTACGGGTTCGACGTGCCGACCGACTTCGTCACAACGTCATGGACGCCGAGCGACTCGAAGATCGCGCGCATCGGGCCGCCGGCGATGATGCCGGTACCGGCAGGCGCCGTACGGATGGTCACGCGACCGGCACCGAAGTGGCCGTTGCCGTCATGATGCAGCGTGCGACCGTCCTTCAGGGGCACGCGGACCATGGCCTTCTTCGCGGCGGCAGTCGCCTTGGAGATGGCTTCCGGCACTTCGCGCGCCTTGCCGTGACCGAAACCGACGCGGCCCTTGCCGTCGCCCACGACGACCAAAGCTGCGAAGCCGAAGCGCTTGCCGCCCTTCACGGTCTTCGAGACGCGGTTGATGTGGACCAGCTTCTCGATCAGCTCTTCGCCGCCGTCGTCCTGACCGGGACCGCCGCGACCGCGACCGTCACGACCGCGACCACCGTCGCGACCGCCACGATTGCCGCCCGGACCACCTGGACCGCGACCACGGCCGCCGCCCGGACCGCCGCGACCACGGCCACCGCCCTGGAAGCCGCCCTGCGGAGCGTCGTTGGTTGCCGCCGAAGCGTCGACCGGCGCGCCGGTTTCGGCCATGTTGTTCTCGTCGGCCATCTTAGAACTCCAATCCGCTTTCACGCGCGGCTTCCGCCAGCGCCTTGACGCGACCGTGGAACAGGAAGCCACCGCGGTCGAAGACGACCTGGGTGACGCCCGCGGCCTTCGCCGCCTCGGCCACGCGCTGACCGACGGCCTTGGCGGCGTCGATCGTCGCGCCGGTCTTGCCGGCATTGTCCTTGCCCAGCGTCGACGCGGCAGCCAGGGTCTTGCCCTCGGTGTCGTCGATGACCTGTGCGTAGATGTGCTTGCCCGAGCGATGCACGCTCAGACGGGGGCGAGTACCCGCACGGGCGCGCAGCGCGGTGCGGTTGCGGCGACGCCGCTTCTCGAAGAGGGAGAGACCCTTGGTCATTACTTCTTCTTCCCTTCCTTGCGGAAGATGAACTCGCCGTCGTACTTGATGCCCTTGCCCTTGTAGGGCTCAGGCTTACGCCAGCGACGGATTTCCGCGGCGAACTGGCCGACCGCCTGCTTGTCCGACCCCGAGATCTCGACCGTGGTCTGATCCGGCGTCTTGACCTCGATGCCTTCCGGCACGTCGAGATCGACGTCGTGCGAATAGCCCAGCTGCAGCTTCAGCTTCTTGCCCTGCGCGTTGGCGCGGTAGCCGACGCCGGTGATGAGCAGCTTCTTCGAAAAGCCCTCGGTCACGCCGGTCACCAGGTTCTGCACCATCGTCCGCTGCATGCCCCAGAAGGCACGCGCCGACTTGCTGTCGTTGGCCGGCTGCACCGAAATGCCGCCGTCCTGGACGTCGTAGGTGATCTCGTCGCGCAGATCGAGCGAGAGCGAGCCCTTCGGGCCCTTCACGTTCAGCTTGCGGCCGTCGATCGAGGCGGTGACGCCTGCCGGTACCGTGACCGGCTTCTTGCCGATGCGGCTCATCAGAACACCTCCGCCAGCACTTCGCCACCGACGTTCTGCTCACGCGCTTCCGCGTCCGAGAGAACGCCGTTCGGCGTCGAGACGATCGTGATGCCGAGGCCGTTGCGGACGCGCGGCAGTTCGGTCGAACCCGAATAGACACGGCGGCCCGGCTTCGAGACACGCGCGACGTGCTTGATCGCCGGCTGGCCTTCGAAATACTTCAGTTCGATGCGGATGCCGGCGGCGGGGCCCATCTGCTCTTCGCTGTAGCCACGGATGTAGCCTTCGCGCTGGAGCACATCGAGCACGCGCTGGCGCAGCTTCGAACCTGGGGTCAGCACGCTGTCCTTGCGGGCGCGCTGGCCGTTGCGGATGCGGGTGAGCATATCACCCAGGGGATCGGTCAATGCCATCTTGCTACCCTTACCAGCTCGACTTCGTGAGACCCGGGATCTGGCCCTTGTTGGCCAGTTCGCGCAGCATCACACGGGCGAGGCGGAACTTACGGTAATAGGCGCGCGGGCGCCCCGTCAGCTCGCAGCGATTGCGGATGCGCGTCGGGTTACCGTTGCGCGGGATTTCCGCCATCTTCAGGCGGGCGATCAGACGCTCGGTCTCGTCGAGACTTTCGTCGTTCGCGGTCGCCTTGAGCTTCGCATACTTGCCGGCGTACTTCTTCACCAGCTGCTTGCGACGCTCGTTCTTGTTGATCGAACTCAGTTTCGCCATTGGACTTAAGCTCTCTTTATGCCGCTTGCTTCTCGGCCTGGTCGCCGACCATGCCGATGAAGGGGAAGCCGAACAGACGGAGCAGCTCGCGCGCTTCCTCGTCGGTCTTCGCGGTGGTGGTCACGATGATGTCCATGCCGCGGATCTTGTCCACGCTGTCATAGCTGATTTCCGGGAAGATCAGCTGTTCCTTGAGACCCATCGCATAATTGCCGCGGCCGTCGAACGACTTGGGGTTCAACCCACGGAAATCTCGGATACGCGGCATGGCGATCGTCACGAGACGATCGAGAAATTCGTACATGCGCTCACGGCGAAGGGTCACCTTCACGCCGATCGGCATGCCTTCACGCAGACGGAACTGCGCGATCGACTTCTTCGCCTTGGTGATGACAGGCTTCTGGCCGGCGATCTTCTCCATTTCGGAGGCAGCCTGGTCGACCTTCTTCTTGTCCTGGGTCGCCTCGCCGACGCCCATGTTGATCACGATCTTGTCGAGACGCGGCACTTCGAGCGGGTTCTTGTACCCGAACTTGGCCTGCATCGCCTTGGCGATGCTGTCGTCATACTGCTTGCGCAGGCGCGGCTTGTACGAATCAGCCATTGATCGCCTCCCCGGTCTTCACGGCCACGCGGACCTTCTTGCCGTCCTTGGTCTCGAAACGGACGCGCGTCGGCTTGCCGTCGGCGGTCACGTGCGCGACCTTCGAGATGTGCAGCGGCGCTTCCGAACGCTTCAGGCCACCCTGCGGGTCGCCTTGGGTCGGCTTGGTGTGGCGCACGGCGATGTTCACGCCGGCCACGGTGACCTTGCCGTCCTTCGGATGCGAAGCGGTGACTTCGCCGGTCTTGCCCTTGTCCTTGCCGGACAGGACGATGACGCGATCACCCTTCTTGATCTTCGCGGCAGCCATTACAGCACCTCCGGCGCGAGCGAGATGATCTTCATGAAACCCTTCGTACGCAGTTCGCGGACGACCGGGCCAAAGATACGGGTGCCGATCGGCTCCTCGTTCTTGTTGACCAGGACGGCGGCGTTGCCGTCGAAGCGAATGACCGAGCCGTCGGCCCGGCGAACGTCCTTGGCGGTGCGGACGATGACGGCGCGGTGCACGTCACCCTTCTTCACCTTGCCACGGGGAGCGGCTTCCTTGATGCTGACGACGATGACGTCGCCCACGCCGGCGAAGCGACGCTTCGACCCGCCCAGCACCTTGATGCACTGCACCCGCTTCGCGCCGCTGTTGTCAGCGACGTCGAGATTGGACTGCATCTGGATCATCGATCCGTATCCTTCTCTCTATCTGCCACCGGATACCGACCCGGTGGCGCCTTAAAATTTCGCCCAGCCCCTTGCGGGAACCGGGCGAAGTCGGACGCCCCTGCCCGAACTTGCCGCGTTGCACAAGGCACAGCGTACGTCCGGGCCGGAGCGAAGGGCTTACGCCGCTGCGGCTTCCTCGCCGGACAGCTCGACACGCTCCGGTGTCGCATGGGTATTGACCCGATCGACGACCTTCCACGTCTTCAGCTTCGAGATCGGCGCGGTCTCTTCGATGCGCACGGTTTCGCCCTGCTTGTACTCGTTCGCCTCATCATGGGCGTGGTACTTCTTCGAACGGCGGATGATCTTGCCGTAGAGCGGGTGCTTGACCTTGCGCTCCACGTTCACAACCACCGTCTTGTCGGTCTTGTCCGAGACGATCACCCCGGTCAGCACGCGCTTCGGCATGTCTCTCGTCCTCTTACTTGGCCGCTGCGGCGCGCTGCGCCTGCAGGGTCTTGATGCGTGCGATGTCGCGACGGACTTCGCGGACGCGGCTCGGCTTCTCGAGCTGGCTGGTCGCCGCCTGGAAGCGCAGGTTGAACTGCTCGCGCTTCAGGTTGCCCAGCTGCTCGTTCAGCTGATCGTCGCTGTTGGCGCGAAGATCGGTTGCCTTCGTCATTGTCTTATCCTTCCAGGTGCGACGTGTCGCCGAGGCGCGCGACGACCTTGGTCTTGATCGGCAGCTTCATGGCCGCACGCTCGAACGCTTCGGCAGCAAGCGGACCCGCGACACCGTCCAGTTCGAACAGGATGCGGCCCGGCTTGACGCGCGCGGCCCAATATTCCGGCGCACCCTTGCCCGAGCCCATGCGGACTTCGGCCGGCTTCGACGAAACCGCGACGTCCGGGAAGATGCGGATCCAGAGGCGACCCTGGCGCTTGATGTGACGCGTGATCGCGCGGCGAGCCGCTTCGATCTGGCGTGCGGTGATCCGCTCCGGCTCCATCGCCTTCAGCCCGTACGAGCCGAAGTTCAGGTCCGTGCCGCCCTTGGCCACACCATGGATGCGGCCCTTGAACTGCTTGCGGAACTTGGTCTTCTTAGGTTGCAGCATGATCTAGCCCTTAGTTCCGGCGATCGTCGCGCATCGGGCGAACGCCCGAGGTCTGCGCTTCCATCATCAGCCGCTCCTGCGCGAGCGGATCATGGCCCAGGATTTCGCCCTTGAAGACCCAGACCTTCACGCCGCAGACGCCGTAGGCGGTGTGCGCCTGCGCTTCTGCGTAATCGATGTGCGCACGCAGGGTGTGCAGCGGCACACGACCTTCGCGATAGCTTTCGGTGCGGGCGATTTCGGCACCGCCGAGACGGCCACCGCACATCACCTTGATGCCGTCGGCACCCAGGCGCATCGCCGACTGCACCGCGCGCTTCATGGCGCGACGGAACGCGATACGACGCTCCAGCTGGTCGGCAATACCCTGCGCGACGAGCTTCGCATCGATCTCCGGCTTGCGGATCTCGACGATGTTCAGCGAGACTTCCGAAGAGGTCATGCCGTTCAGCGTCTTGCGCAGCTTCTCGATGTCGCTGCCCTTCTTGCCGATGATGACGCCCGGACGAGCGGCATAGATCGAGATGCGGGCCAGCTTCGCCGGACGCTCGATGACCACCTTCGAGATCGCGGCCTGCGGCAGCGTCTTCAGGATGTACTGGCGGATCTTCAGATCCTCGAGCAGCAGACGGCCGTAATCGGCGCCTTCTGCGAACCAGCGGCTATCCCAGGTGCGGTTGATCTGCAGACGCAGACCGATTGGGTTGCTCTTGTGACCCATTATGCGTCTTCCTGCTCGCGCACCACGATGCGCAGACGGCTGAACGGCTTCAGGATGCGGGTGGACTTGCCACGGCCGCGCGTCGCGAAGCGCTTCATGGTGATCGACTTGCCGACCGAAGCCTCGGCGACGACGAGCGCGTCGACGTCGAGATTGTGGTTGTTCTCGGCATTGGCGATGGCCGAAGCCAGCACCTTGCGCGCGTCGACCGCCATCGCCTTCTTCGAGAAGGCGAGGATGTTGAGCGCATCACCAACCTTGCGGCCACGGATGAGGCCCGCGACTAGGTTCAGCTTCTGCGCCGAACCGCGGATCTGCGTGCCGACCGACAGCGCTTCCTTATCGCCTACGCGGCGACCTGCTGCTGGCTTGCTCATTAGCGCTTGCCCTTCTTGTCGGCGGCGTGGCCCGGGAAGTACCGGGTCGGCGCGAACTCACCGAGCTTCATGCCGACCATGTCTTCGTTGACCGACACCGGCACATGCTTGCGGCCGTTGTAGACGCTGAAGGTCAGACCGACGAACTGCGGCAGGATGGTGGAACGACGCGACCAGGTCTTGATCGCACCCGCGCGGGTACCCTGATCCTGGGCGGCTTCGGCCTTCTTCAGAAGGTTCAGGTCCACGAACGGACCCTTCCATACGGAGCGAGCCATTACTTCTTCCTCGCGTGGCGGCTGCGGATGATCATCTTGTCCGTCGCCTTGTTGTGGCGGGTGCGCGCACCCTTCGTCGGCTTGCCCCACGGGGTGACCGGGTGACGGCCGCCCGAGGTCCGGCCTTCACCACCGCCGTGCGGGTGGTCGACCGGGTTCTTGGCGACGCCGCGGGTCAGCGGGCGCTTGCCCAGCCAGCGATTGCGGCCGGCCTTGCCGAGGTTCTGGTTCTGGTTGTCGGGATTCGACACCGCGCCGATCGTCGCCATGCAATTGGCGTGGATGTAGCGCTGCTCGCCCGAGTTCAGACGAACGATGACCATGCCGCGGTCACGACCGACGACCTGCACATAGGTGCCTGCCGAACGGGCGATCTGGCCGCCCTTGCCCGGCTTCATCTCGACGTTGTGGACGATCGTGCCGACCGGCACCGAGCCCAGCTCCATCGCGTTACCCGGCTTCACGTCGGTCTTCTTGCCAGCGATCACCTTGTCGCCAACGCCGAGACGCTGCGGAGCGATGATGTAGGCCTGCGGGGCCGCTTCGCCGTACGACACGAGCGCGATGAAGGCAGTGCGGTTGGGATCATATTCGATCCGCTCCACAGTGCCTTCGACGTCCCAGAGGCGACGCTTGAAGTCGATGATGCGATAGCGCTGCTTGTGGCCGCCGGCGATGCCGCGCGACGTCACATGGCCCTTGTTGTTGCGGCCACCCGTCTTGGTCTTGCCCTCGGTGAGAGCCTTGACCGGACGGCCCTTCCACAGCGCCGAGCGGTCGACCAGGATGAGGCCGCGGACGCCGGGCGAAGTGGGGTTGTAATTCTTGAGTGCCATGACCCTCAGACCCCCGTGGTGACGTCGATCGAGTCGCCGTCCTTCAGCGTGACAATCGCCTTCTTCATGTCGCTGCGGCTGTAGGGCGTGCCCTTCCAGCGCTTCGTCTTGCCCTTCTGGACCAGCGTGTTCACGCCCGTGACGGTTACGTTGAACAGCGCCTCGACGGCAGCCTTGATTTCCGGCTTCGATGCGTCGTTGGCGACCTTGAACACCACCGCATTCGCCTCGCTGATCAGCGTCGACTTTTCGGTGATGTGCGGCGCCAGGATGACGTCGTAGTGGCGATTCGCGATCGCCTGCTTCTGCGGTTTAGCCATTGAAGCGCGCCTCCAGCTTTTCGACAGCGGCGCGGGTCAGCACCAGCGTGTCATGCTTCAGGATGTCGTACACGTTGGCGCCCATCGCCGGCAGGACGTTGACCTGACGCAGGTTGCCCGCGGCCAGCGCGAAGCTCGTGTCGATCGTGTCGCCGTCGATGACCAGCGCGGTCTTGCCGAAGCCCAGCTTCGTCAGATCGCCCTTCAGCGTCTTCGTCTTGTTGCCGTCGACGGTCAGCGTGTCCATGACGACCAGCGTGCCAGCCTTTGCGTGGCTCGACAGAGCCATCTTGAGCCCCAACGCGCGGATCTTCTTGTTCAGCGACGGATTGAAGTCGCGAACACGGGCACCGTGCGCCTTACCACCACCGATGAACACCGGAGCGCGGCGATCACCGTGACGGGCGACACCGCCGCCCTTCTGGCGACCGAGCTTCTTGCCCGAGCGAGCGACATCGGCGCGCTCACGCGTGCCGCGTGCGGTCGCACGACGCTTTTCGAGCTGCCAGGTGACGACGCGGTGCAGAATGTCGGCGCGCGGCTCGAGGCCGAAGACCTCGTCGTTCAGCTCGACGTCTGCTGCGTTAGTCCCGGCGAAGGATTGAACCTTGACCTTCACGTTCAGCCCTCCTGGCCGTCGGTCGCCTGAGCTGCCGGAGCAGTGTCAGCGGTGTTGCTATTGGCAGCCTGCTTCAGGCCGGCCGGACGCGGCGCGTCGGCATGCGGCTTCAGCTTGACCGAATCCTTGACGAGCAGCCAGCCACCCTTCGATCCGGGCACCGAGCCCTTGACGAAGATCAAGCCGCGCTCTGCGTCCGTCGAGACGATCTCGAGGTTCTGCTGGGTGCGGGTGCGGGCGCCCATGTGGCCGGCCATCTTCTTGTTCTTGAAGACGCGGCCCGGATCCTGGCGGTTACCGGTCGAACCGTGCGAACGGTGCGACACCGACACGCCGTGCGTGGCGCGCAGACCGCCGAAGCCCCAGCGCTTCATGGCGCCGGCGAAGCCCTTGCCCTGGGTCGTGCCCTGGACGTCGACCATCTGGCCGGCGACGTAATGTTCTGCCGAAATCTCGGCACCGACGTCGAGCAGGTTATCCTCGGTCACGCGGAATTCCGCCAGGATCGCCTTGGGCTCGACCTCGGCCTTGCCGAACATGCCGCGCTGCGGCTTGGCGACGTTCTTGGCCTTGGCGCTGCCCGCGCCCAGCTGCACCGCGACGTACCCGTCACGGTCATTTTCCTTGCGTGCGACGACCTGGAGACCATCGAGCTGCAGGACGGTCACGGGCACGTGGCGCCCATCGTCCTGAAACAGCCGGGTCATGCCCAACTTCTTCGCGATCACGCCTGTGCGCATGATGCGTATTCCTTCCAAACAGAGGCTCCCGTTCCCAGGAGCGTGCCAACGAAAAGACCCCCCGACTACGTCGAAGGGCCAGCCCAAGTACAAGTGCCCCCGTCAGGGCTAGCGTTTTCGCTTCGTCATAAAGCGAAAGACGGGGACTCAGGCGCCGATCCGAGGATCGACCGGTATCCCTGCTTTCGTGAGGATCGCCTGAGCGATTCTCAGCACGTCGAAGAACTCATCCTTCGACGGGAGATGGCCCCTTAGTGGAAGCGGCTGCTTCCGTCAACAGGACCGCCCCTCTTCGCCGCCATGCCCGGGATGGACAGGGCAGCGCTGAAATTAGGCGAGCTTGATTTCCACGTCGACGCCAGCGGCCAGGTCGAGCTTCATCAGCGCGTCGACCGTGTTGGCGGTCGGCTGCACGATGTCGAGCATGCGCTTGTAGGTGCGCACTTCGAACTGCTCGCGGCTCTTCTTGTCGATGTGGGGGCCACGGTTGACCGTGAACTTCTCGATCTTGGTCGGAAGCGGAATCGGGCCACGGATCAGGGCGCCGGTGCGGCGCGCGGTGTCGGCGATCTCGCCGGTCGCGGCATCGAGCACGCGGTGATCGAACGCCTTCAGACGAATGCGGATATTGTTGTCCATGGTCCCTACCGATGCGAAAGAGCGGACCCCGTTGCCGGGGTTCTTGCTGTTGCGGTGAAATTCGAAGGCGCGCCCTTACAGAGGACTTTCCCGCGGATCAACCCCGGCACGCGAAAAAGCGACGAACGCCCTGTCCCTCACCAGCATCTGCCGGTCGGTTGCCCCGCTTCGGGGAGGACGCGCAGGCGGCGTTTGCCCCAGTAGCTTAGGTCCATCGAAAAGCGCACCGGTGCGCCAGCCTTCGTCCAGATCTCCTGGTCGCCGCGGTCTTCGGAGCCGGTGCGGCAGCGCTGCCAGCCCTGTCGCGCAAGCTCTTCGGTTGCCTTGAACACCGCCGACTGGTCGGTGTCGTGCCAAAGCGTCAGCTGGCGAAACCCCGCCTCCTGTCGCCGGGCGACATCCACCGCACCCTGGTAGGGGCCGGTCCCAAAGAGCATGACGCCATCCCGGCGACACCGCATCGCACTGCCGGTGTCGGCGCAGTGAGTGAAGCCGAGCCCTTCGGCAAAGGCCCGTGTTCCCGTGACGGGCAGACCGTCGAAGACGAGATTCGGGGGCGCCGGCGCCGGTGGCGTCGAGTCGCATGAACTTAGGGATGCGACAGCCGCTGCTTGGAGGACGGATAGGATCGCAGTCTTGGCCATACGCCCTCCCCGGTCGTGTTGAGCTTGTCGAAGCACCGCTCTTCGGGCCGTGAGCTCGGTATGCGTGTATCGCAACACGGTGCTTCGACAAGCTCAACACGAACGGCAGTAGAAAGACCCGCCTCATGCTCCGGCAAAGGCCGGGACGCGAAAGCATCACCTCACACCGCCCCACAACGAAAAAGCCCGGCCTCCCTTGCGGGAAGCCGGGCTCTTCGAACTCAGCCCTTTCGGGGCGCGAGCTTACTTCTCGATCGTCGCCACGACGCCTGCACCGACGGTGCGGCCGCCTTCGCGGATCGTGAAGCGCTGGCCGACGTCCATAGCGATCGGAGCGATCAGCTTGATGCCCAGCGAGACGTTGTCGCCCGGCATGACCATCTCGGTGCCTTCCGGCAGCTCGATCGTGCCGGTCACGTCCGTGGTACGGAAGTAAAACTGCGGGCGATAGTTGGCGAAGAACGGCGTGTGACGGCCACCTTCGTCCTTCGACAGCACGTACACTTCCGACTTGAAGTCGGTGTGCGGCTTGATCGAACCCGGCTTGGCCAGAACCTGACCACGCTCGACTTCTTCACGGCCGACGCCGCGGATCAGCGCACCGATGTTGTCGCCTGCGCGACCTTCGTCGAGCAGCTTGCGGAACATTTCGACACCGGTGACGGTCGTCTTGCGGACGGCTTCCTGGATGCCGACGATTTCGACTTCTTCGCCAACCTTGACGATGCCGGTCTCAACGCGGCCGGTGACAACCGTACCACGACCCGAGATCGAGAACACGTCTTCGATCGGCATCATGAACGGCTGGTCGACCGGACGATCCGGCTGCGGGATCGATTCGTCGCAAGCCGCCATCAGAGCCAGGACGGCGTCCTTGCCCAGCTTCTCGTCGGTGCCGTTGAGGGCGGCGGTCGCCGAACCACGGATGATCGGAATGTTGTCGCCGTCGAACTCGCGCTTGCTGAGCTCTTCACGGATTTCCATTTCGACCAGCTCGAGGATTTCCTCGTCGTCGACCAGGTCGCACTTGTTGAGGAAGACGACCATCGTCGGCACGCCGACCTGACGCGCGAGCAGGATGTGCTCCTTCGTCTGCGGCATCGGGCCGTCGGTGGCGGCGACGACCAGGATCGCGCCGTCCATCTGCGCCGCGCCGGTGATCATGTTCTTCACATAGTCGGCGTGGCCGGGGCAGTCGACGTGCGCATAGTGGCGGTTCGCCGTCTCGTACTCGACGTGCGCGGTCGAGATCGTGATGCCGCGCTCGCGCTCTTCCGGCGCCTTGTCGATGTTCGCGAAGTCGACCGCGGCGTTGCCCGCGACGTTCTCCGCCAGCACCTTCGTGATCGCCGCCGTCAGCGAGGTCTTGCCATGGTCGACGTGACCGATGGTGCCGATGTTCAGGTGCGGCTTGGTCCGCTCGAATTTAGCCTTGGCCATTTTTCCCTACCTTCTGGATGTCCACTTGAGCCGCACGCAGGACTCGCCGTGAAGGCGGCCCCATAGCGGCTGAATTCGTGTTGCGCAAACCCCTGCCGTTTCTGGCGGGGCCGACACGGGAGTAAATCCCGTGTCGACGTCGGACGGATCGTTGCCGATCCGCCGGCCGGCCTCCGCGCGTCTCGGCGACAGGCTATCGCCTGCCACCGTGCGCTTCGGTTCAGGCCAACTTGGCCTTCACCTCGTCGGCGACGTTCTGCGGCACCTCGTCATAGTGCGAGAACTGCATCGAATAGCTCGCGCGGCCCTGGGTGAAGGAGCGCAGCGAGTTGACGTAGCCGAACATGTTGGCGAGCGGCACCATCGCGGTCACCGCCTGCGCGTTGCCGCGCGTATCGGTGCCCTGGATCTGGCCACGGCGGCTGTTCATGTCGCCGATGACGTCGCCCAGATAATCCTCCGGGGTGACGACCTCGACCTTCATGACCGGCTCGAGCAGCGTGATGCCCGACTTCTGCGCCGCCTCGCGCATCGCGCCGCGCGCCGTGATCTCGAACGCCAGCGCCGACGAGTCGACGTCGTGGTACGCGCCGTCGTACAGCGTGATCTCGAAGTCGATGATCGGGAAGCCGACCAGCGAACCGGTCGCCGCCGTCTCGCGGAAGCCCTTCTCGATCGCGGGGATATATTCCTTCGGAATGTTACCGCCCTTGATCTCGTCCTTGAAGATGATGCCCGCGCCGCGCTCGCCCGGCGTCAGCTTCACCTTGACGCGGCCGAACTGGCCGGTGCCGCCCGACTGCTTCTTGTGGGTGTAGTCGATGTCGACCGGCTTCTTGAGATACTCGCGATACGCCACCTGCGGCGCACCGACGTTCGCCTCGACCTTGAACTCGCGCTTCATGCGGTCGACCAGGATCTCGAGGTGGAGCTCGCCCATCCCCTTGATGATGGTCTGGCCCGATTCGTGGTCGGTCGACACGCGGAACGAGGGATCCTCGGCGGCCAAGCGGTTGAGCGCGATGCCCATCTTCTCCTGGTCGGCCTTGGTCTTCGGCTCCACCGACAGCTCGATCACGGGCTCGGGAAATTCCATGCGCTCCAGGATGATCGGGTGCGCCGGGTCGCACAGCGTGTCGCCCGTCGTCGTCTCCTTCAGGCCCGCGATCGCGACGATGTCGCCCGCACGCGCCTCGTCGATGTCCTCACGCGAGTTCGCGTGCATGAGGAGCATACGACCGATCTTTTCCTTCTTGTCCTTCACCGAGTTCAGGTAGCCGCCCTTGGTCAGGACGCCCGAATAGATGCGCGCGAAGGTCAGCGAGCCGACGAACGGGTCGTTCATGATCTTGAACGCCAGCGCCGCGAACGGCGCATCGTCCGAGGACGGACGCTCGTCCGGCGTCTCGCCGTCGAGCTTCACGCCCTTGATCGCCGGCACGTCGAGCGGGCTCGGCAGGAAATCAACCACCGCGTCGAGCAGCGGCTGGACGCCCTTGTTCTTGAACGCCGAGCCGCAGACGACCGGCACGAACGCCATGTTGAGCGTGCCCTTGCGGATCAGCGCCTTCAGCGTCTTCGCGTCGGGCTCGTTGCCCTCCAGATACGCCTCCATGGCGTCGTCGTCCTGCTCGACCGCCAGTTCGATCAGGTCGTTGCGATACTTCGCCGCCTTCTCGACCATGTCGTCGGGGATCGGCTGATATTCGAACTTCGCGCCCAGCGACTCCTCGAGCCAGATGATCGCGCGGTTCTCGACCAGGTCGACCAGACCCTTGAACCCGCCCTCGATGCCGATCGGGAGATACAGCACCGCCGGCTTCGCGCCCAGGCGATCGATGATCGACTGCACGCAGAAGTAGAAGTCGGCGCCGGTCCGGTCGAGCTTGTTGACGAAGCACATGCGCGGCACGCCGTACTTGTCGGCCTGACGCCACACCGTCTCCGACTGCGGCTCCACGCCGGCGACGCCGTCGAAGCAGGCCACCGCACCGTCCAGCACGCGCAGCGAACGCTCGACCTCGATCGTGAAGTCGACGTGGCCCGGCGTGTCGATGATGTTGATGAGGTGCTCGGGGCCCTTGCCCTCCTCGGCCTTCCACTTGCAGGTGGTGGCAGCCGACGTGATCGTGATCCCGCGCTCCTGCTCCTGCTCCATCCAGTCCATCGTCGCGGTGCCTTCATGCACTTCGCCGATCTTGTAGGACTTGCCGGTGTAATAGAGGATGCGCTCGGTCGTCGTCGTCTTGCCGGCGTCGATGTGCGCCATGATGCCGATATTGCGATAAAGCTCGAGCGGATGGCTGCGGGCCATGATGCGTCACTCCTGTGCCGACCTGCGGCGGGGCTTGAGATTCGTTCGGGGCACGCGCCCCATAGCCGTTCGGGCTGCGCTTGTCGAAGCCCAGCCCAACGCCCCTCGCACGAGAAGCGACAAACGGAAATGCGGGAGCGGGCGAACCCGCCCCCGTCATATAGTCGCTGTTTTTACCAGCGGTAGTGGCTGAACGCGCGGTTCGCTTCCGCCATGCGGTGCGTGTCCTCGCGCTTCTTTACCGCGTTGCCGCGGTTGTTGGCGGCGTCCATCAGCTCACCCGACAGGCGCGCCGACATCGTGTTCTCGCTGCGGCCACGCGCCGCGGAGATCAGCCAGCGGATCGCCAGCGCCTGCGCACGCTCGGGACGCACCTCGACCGGCACCTGGTAGGTCGCACCGCCGACGCGGCGCGAACGGACCTCGATGCCCGGCTTGATGTTGTTCAGCGCGTCGTGGAACACGCCGATCGGCTCGCGCTTGGCGCGGGTCTCGACGGTGTTGAGCGCGGAATAGACGATGCCCTCGGCGACGGACTTCTTGCCGTCCAGCATCACCGAATTCATGAACTTGGAGAGAACCTCATCACCATAGACGGGGTCCGGCAGAATTTCCCGCTTTTCGGGACGACGACGACGCGCCATGTGAATTTCCTTCTAGATCAACCGAGCCGCTGGCGGCCCTGGATCCCGGCCTGCGCCGGGATAAGTCCGTTCGACCGGACCCCGGCCTGCGCCGGGGTGACCAGCCTGCGGCAGGTCACTTCGGACGCTTCGCGCCGTACTTCGAGCGGCTCTGCTTGCGATCCTTCACGCCCTGCGTGTCGAGGACGCCGCGCAGCACGTGGTAGCGCACGCCCGGAAGGTCGCGCACACGGCCGCCGCGGATCAGCACCACCGAGTGCTCCTGCAGGTTGTGGCCCTCGCCCGGGATGTAGCTGATGACCTCGCGCTGGTTGGTCAGGCGGACCTTGGCCACCTTGCGCAGCGCCGAGTTCGGCTTCTTCGGGGTCGTGGTATAGACACGGGTGCAGACGCCGCGCTTCTGCGGGTTCTGCTCCATCGCAGGAACCTTGCTCTTGGCCTTCTGCGGGTCGCGGCCCTTGCGGACCAGCTGGTTGATCGTCGGCATTGAAGCCTTCACCTTTCTTGAGGTTACTTTGCTGGAGCCATCACAAGCTATACGGAATACGAAAAGGACCATCGGCCACCGTCACCGGCGCCTTCGGCCCTTAATGCATCCAGCAATGTTCAAGCGTCGCGGCGGGATTCGCTCCCGTCGGACGGGCGCGCTATACCCGCGCCGCCCCGCCCGGTCAATCCGCGCTACTTCTCCGGGTCGTGCCCCCAGTTCATCAGCGAATAGCGCCAGTCGGAATGCGCCGCATCCTTCTTCGGCCCGCCCTGCGCCAGATGGCGGTGCACATAGGACACCACCTTCTTCATGTGCGCATAATCGTCATCGGTCAGGTCGGCCTTCTTCGTCCGCTTGATCTCGACGATGCGACGGCCCGACTTGTGGCCCACGCTCTCGCCCTTGCCGTCGCCGCCCTTCCCCTTCCAGCCGACGCGCCGGCTGTCGTCGGTGTCGAGCCACTTCTCCAGTTCGGCCGGCGCCATGTTGACGGCTTCGGCGAAGTCCTTCGCGATCTGATCGTGGTCGTCGGCCATGGCAGCTCTCCTCGGCACCTTTCAAAGCGCGAGCGGGCGACGGGTTCAATTCCTCTCCCGTGCCGCTATCACCCGGCGCATGGCCCTCCCCCTCGACCTCGATCGCCCCGCACGTGCCGCGCTGCTGCTGGCGCTGGTGGCGATCGCCGCGCGCATCGCGATGTGGGGCAATCCCGCGACGGGGTTCGACGAGCAATATTATCTGCTGGTCGGCGACCGGATGGCCCATGGCGCGCTGGTCTATGTCGACATCTGGGACCGCAAGCCGATCGGGTTGTTCCTGATCTTCGCCGCGATCCGCCTGCTCGGCGGCGAGGGCGTGCTGCAATATCAGTTGGTGGCGACGATCTTGGCCTGGGCGACCGCCTGGACGCTCTATCGTATCGCGCGACGCGGCACCGGCGCGGCGGGAGCGCTCGCCGCGGGCGTCGCCTATCTGCTCTGGCTCGACTTTACCGAGGGCGAAGGCGGGCAGTCGGCGGTGTTCTACAATCTGCCGATGGTGGTCGCCGCGGCGCTGGTGCTGCGTCACGTCACCGGCCGCACGCAGCGGCCCGTGCTCGAGGGCGTCGCGGCAATGCTGCTGGTCGGTATCGCGTTGCAGATCAAATATTCGGTCGTGTTCGAAGGGGCATTCTTCGGCCTTGCGCTGTTGTGGGCGGCGTGGCGGCGCGGCACGCGCATCGTCGCGCTCGCCGGTTACGCGCTCGCGCTGATCGCCGCGGCGCTGCTGCCGACCGCGATCGCGGTCGCGGCCTATTGGCAGGCGGGCGCGCTGGATGCGTTCGTCTTCGCCAATTTCGTGTCGATCCTGGGCAAGGGTGGCGGCGCGCTGGCCGACAAGGCGAGCGGGTGGCTGCTCGCACTGGCGATCCTGTCGCCGCTGTGGATCGCGGCGCTGCTCGCCCCACGCGGCGCGGCCGCCGATCCGGCGCGGCGCTTCGCCTGGGGCTGGCTCGCCGCCGCGGTCGTCGGACTGGTCCCGTTCGTCAACGGTCCGAACCCCAATGCGCTGCCGCCGGCGCTGCTGCCGCTCGCGCTGCTCGCCGCGCCGGGGCTCGACCGGCGACCGGGGCGGACGCTGGCGCTGCTGGGCACGATCTTCGTCGTGGCGCAGGTCGTATTGCAGCTCAACACGCGGGTGAAGGGGACGCGCGCGCAGGCCTATGCCTTCGTCGCCGCCGCGACGCCGCATCACGGTTGCCTCTACGTCTATGACGGCTATCCGGTGCTGTACCACCTGACCCACACCTGCCTGCCGACACGCTACGCCTTCCCGGGGCTGCTGAATACGAAGTCGGAGGACAATGCGGCGGCGCTCGGCGTCGATCCCGCGGCGGAGGTGCGCCGCATCCTGGCGACGCGGCCGGAGAAGATCACCGACGTGCTGCCCGCGTTCGGCGGCGGCAATCCGCGTACCCGCGCGCTGGTGGAGGCGGCGCTGGCGCGGGACTATCGCAAGACGTTCGAGATGCGGACGGGGGGCGGGCGGCGGATCGTCTATACGCGGCGGGATGTGGTGCCGTGAGCCCCCCCCTGTCCCCTCCCGTTCGCCCTAAGGAGAGGCTGAGCCTGTCGAAGCCTCGTCTCGAAGGGTGCTTCGAGACGGCACTTCGACGGTGCTCAGTGCCTCCTCAGCACGAACGGGATTGACGGGGGCGAAAACTCACTCCACCCGCACGCCGCCCTTCACCACCGCGACCGGATGCTCCAGCACCGTCACGTCAGCGGTCGGATCGCCCTTCACCGCGACCATGTCGCCCCAGCGGCCGACCGCGATCGCACCCACGTCGTCGCGCCCCAGCGCCAGTGCCGCCTGCGAGGTCGCGGCACGGATCGCCTGGAGCGGGGTCATCCCCCATTGCACCATCTTCGCGAACTGCTTCGCATTGTCGCCGTGCGGATAGACGCCCGCATCGGTGCCGAACGTCATCGGTACGCCCATCCGCACCGCGCGCTGGAAGGTCTGGCGCTGTTTCAGGCCGATCGCCTTTTCCTTGTCGAGGCTCTCCTGCTCGGTCCCGTTCGCGGTCCCGGTCGCCAGGATGTAGTCGTCGTTGTAGATGTCCATGTCGAACCAGGTCTTGTGCTGGATCGCCAGCTTCATCGCTTCGTCGGAGGCGAGGCTGACATGCTCGATCGTGTCGATCCCCGCCACGATCGCCGCCTTGATCCCCTCGTCGCCGTGCGCGTGCGCCGCGACCTTGAGGTGGAGCATGTGCGCCTCGTCCGCGATCGCCTTCATCTCCTCGACGCTCAGCTGCTGCCCGCCGACCGAATCGCCCAGCGAGAACACGCCGCCGGTGGCGCAGATCTTGATGACCTGCGCGCCGTATTTGTGGAGCCAGCGCACCTTGGCGCGCGCTTCCTCGGGCGAGTTGACGACGCTGGGCAGCGTCTTGTCATAGGACGGGGGCAGCGCATTGTCGTCGCAATGCCCGCCGGTCGCGCCGATCGCATAGCCCGCGGGCACGATCCGCGGGCCGATCACCCAGCCGCCGTCGATCGCTTCCTTGAGGCCCACGTCCTGAAAGTCGGCCGCGCCGACGTTGCGCACCGTGGTGAAGCCTGCGCGCAGCGTCTTCGCCGCATTCGCGACGCCCACCACGCCCCAGAAACTGTCGGTATATTTCAGCGTCTGATAGCCGCCGATCTCGGCCAGGCTCGTCAGGTGGACGTGCATGTCGATCAGCCCGGGGACCAGCGTCACGTCGCCCAGGTCGACGCGCTTCGCATCCGCGGGCGCGTTGCCGCCGTTGGTGGAGACGATTTTCCCGTCGGTGACGACGATCGAGGGGCGATCGACCATCCGCCCGCTGTCGACGTCCAGCATCCGCGCTGCGGTGACCACCACCGTCTCCGCCGCCGCCGGCGCACTTCCCATCGCCAGCGCGGTGAGCGCCCAACCTGCTGCCTTCATGCCGTGATCCCCCGATAACCCTTGTGTTCGTTGCGGGAAACCATGGCGCGGCACCGTCAGTCGCGCAACCGCTCGCTCAGGAAGTCGATCAGCCGCTCGACCCGCGCGGGCCGAAGCGCGCTGGGCGGGGTCAGCAGGTGGAGGCCGACCGGTGCGGGGGCCCAGTCGGGCAGTATCTCGACCACCTGCCCCTGCGCCAGCGTATCGCCCAGGATGAACGCCGGCAGCCGCGCGATTCCCAGCCCCGCGACCAGCGCCGGCACCAGCGCGTCGCCGCTGTTTGCCGCCAGTGGCCCCTGCGCCTTGACCGACAGCTCGGTCCCGTCACGCCCGCGGAAACGCCACGGGCCGGTGATGTTGGTGTAGCTCAACAGCTGGTGCTCGCCCAGCTGCGCGGGATGCGTCGGGGTGCCTTGACGCGCCAGGTAGGCAGGCGCGGCGACCAGATGCGCCGCCATCCCGCACAGGCGCCGCGCGCGCAGCGAGCTGTCCGGCAGATCGGCGATGCGCAGCGCGACGTCGAACCCCTCCGCGACGATATCGACGCGCGCGTCGGACAGATGCAGCTCGATCTCCACCGCCGGATGCGCGACCAGGAACTCCGCCACCAGCGGCGCGACGCTGCGCATCCCGAACGCCATCGGCGCCGCCAGCCGGACGCGGCCCGCCGGCGCGCTCGCCCCCTGCCGCGCCGCCTCCTCCGCCGCCTGCGCCTCCGCGACGATCCGCGCGGCATGGTCGGCCAGCGGGCGCCCCGCTTCGGTCAGGGCAAGCCGGCGCGAGGTGCGATGGAACAGCGACAGCCCCAGATGCGCTTCCAGCCGCGACACGCCCTTGGAGACCGTCGCCTTGCTCAGCCCGATCGCATCCGCCGCGCCGCTGAACGAGCGATGCTCCGCGACGGCAGCGAAGATCGCCCAGGCTTCGAGATCGGGTAACCGCATCGCGCGATGCTATCGCCCGAAACGATCCGTTTCAATCGTTTCCGTTTTCGTCCGCCCCGGCGCGACCTATCTCCCGACCGACATCAGGAGATAGATGCCATGGGCATTGGGACCACCACCGACACCATCGCGCGCGTCGAGCGGCGCGCCTTCGACACGCTGGGTCATGCCGATCACGGCTGGCTCGACGCACGCCACCATTTCTCGTTCGCCAACTATCACGACCCGCGCCGGATGAGCTGGGGCGCGATCCGGGTGTGGAACGACGACCGCATCGCGCCGAACAGCGGCTTCCCCCCGCACCCGCACAGCGACATGGAGATCGTCACCTACGTCCGCAGCGGCGCGATCACGCACCAGGATTCGATGGGCAACATGGGCCGTACCGAGGCGGGCGACGTCCAGGTGATGAGCGCCGGCAGCGGCGTGCGCCACGCGGAATACAATCTGGAGGCGGAACCGACGACGCTCTTCCAGATCTGGATCGAGCCGACGCGCCGCGGCGGCAGCCCGAGCTGGGGTGCCAAGCCGTTTCCCAAAGGCGATCGCTCGGGCCGGTTCGTGACGCTCGCCAGCGGCTATGACGCCGACCTGACCGGCGAGGGCGCCGCGCTGCCGATCCGTGCCGAGGCGCGCGTGCTGGCCGCGACGCTGAAGGCGGGCGAGACGCTGACGCATACGGTCGGCGACGGGCGACACGCCTATCTCGTCCCCGCCACCGGCGCGATCCTGATCGACGGCGCGCCGTTCGCCGCGCGCGACGGCGCCGCCATTTCCGCGGGCACCGTGACCATCACCGCGACCGAGGACGCCGAGCTCGTCCTGGTCGACGCCGAATAATCACCGCAGCAAAGGAGCCATCCCCATGACCAAGGTTCTCGTCCTCTATTATTCCTCCTACGGCCATATCGAGAAGATGGCCGATGCCGTCGCCGAAGGCGCGCGCGCGGGCGGTGCGGAGGTGGACATCCGCCGCGTCGCCGAAACCGCGCCCGCCGCGGTGGTGCAGGCCGCCGGCTTCAAGACCGACACCGCGCACCCGGAGATCGAGGGGCCGGACGCGCTGGCGAACTACGACGCGATCATCGTCGGCGCGCCGACCCGCTATGGCCGCATGCCCAGCCAGATGGCGGCATTCTGGGATACGACCGGCGGATTGTGGATGAAGGGTGCGCTGGTCGGCAAGGTGGGCGGCGCGTTCACCTCGACCGCCAGCCAGCACGGCGGGCAGGAGACGACCCTGTTCTCGATCATCACCAACCTGCTCCACCACGGGATGACGATCGTCGGGCTCGACTATGGCTATCAGGGCCAGATGGGGGTCAAGGAAGTCCACGGCGGCACCCCCTATGGCGCCAGCACGCTGGCGGACGGCGACGGCAGCCGGCAGCCGAGCCAGGTCGACCTCGACGGCGCACGCTATCAGGGCAAGCGCATCGCGCAGACCGCGGCGAAGCTGGCGGGGTAAGCGCCTTTGCCGTCATGCCGGACCTGTTCCGGCATCCACCTCACCGCAAGCCGTCACATCGGCGAGGGTGCGGCGCGGTGGACCCCGGGACGAACCCGGGGTGACGAGTTACTTCCGTTTCGCCTTCGCCACCTTGCACTTCCCCTTCCGGCACTCCGGTGCGGGGATGGCGCCCATATACACCGGCGGCGGCGCCACCTCGCGGATCACCACCGCGTCCGGCGCCACTGCCGGGTTCGCCGGAAACGCCGCGCGCGCGCGTGCGAATACCGCCCGCGCGCGCGCTGCCCCCGGCGCATCGCCGCTCGCGCCGACCCAGCGCCAGTGCCATGGCTCCCACTTCACCCGCTGCCGGTTGCCGGCCGGGAACGACATTTCGAACCCGAACCGGGGCGCATTCGCCGCCAGCCAGCGAAACGCGGGTGTCGCGGCGATGCATGCCTCCGCATCCGGGCAGTCGTTGAGGCGCGGGCGGAACGCGAAATCGAGCGCGAGGCCGGTGGCATGCTCGCTGTGTCCCGGCGGCGCGACCGATTGCGCGCGGTCGTCGACGGCCGAATGCGCCTCGCGACAGAACACCGACTGCTGATAGCCGAGCGAGCGGTGGCACGACAGCGTCAGAATCCGCGCGCCGACCGCCGGATCCCCCGCCGCCGCGGCCAGCAGACGCATCAGGTCGGGCAGCATGTCGCGGCGCACCAGGCACGCGCCCCCCGCATTCCATTCCGCCGGCACCGCCACCAGCTCGCCGGGCGCGACGTCGCCATAGGGCAGGTGACCCAGCACGCGCCCGTCCGCGGCCACCGACGGCTGCCGCCCGTCGGCGCACAATTGTGCCTGCGCGGGGAGCGAGACGAGGGTCATGATGAGGACGGCAAGCAGGCGGCGCAGCATGACGCCCTCTGGCCAGCGGAGCGCCATGATGGCAAGGGCCGTCGCCATGCTGGGTGACCGAGTGCTCTTCCTCGACGGCGAGGCGTTGGTGATCGACAAGCCTGCGGGCCTGCCGGTGGACAGGCCGCGCGACGGCGCGATCAGCCTGGAGAACCACCTCGAATCGCTGCGGCTGGGGTTCAAGCGCTGGCCGATGGCGGTCCACCGGCTCGACCGCGACACCAGCGGCTGCCTTCTCCTGTCGCGCAACCCGAAGGCGCACGCGCGCTTCCAGCAGGCATTCGAACAGGGACTGGTGACGAAACGCTACATCGCGATTCTCGATTCGGTGCCGCGCGAATCGGCGGGATTGATCGACCTGCCGCTGGCCAAGATCTCGAGCGTGGAGCAGGGCTGGCGGATGACCGGCGATTCGCGCGGCAAGTCGGCGCGCACCGCCTGGACGCTGCTGGCGGAGAAGGACGGCCGCGCGCTGGTCGAGTTCCGCCCGGAGACGGGCCGCACGCACCAGATCCGCGTCCACG
Source organism: uncultured Sphingomonas sp. (assembly GCA_913776045.1). Taxonomy (GTDB): domain Bacteria; phylum Pseudomonadota; class Alphaproteobacteria; order Sphingomonadales; family Sphingomonadaceae; genus Sphingomonas. The sequence continues at coordinate 3,604 of CAJYOI010000039.1, read as the reverse complement.
CGCTGGAGGGGCTGGGCGCGGCGGTGACGGGCGATGCCGTCTATGGCACCGCACACCCGGCGGGGATGATGCTCCACGCCGCCGCGCTGACCGTGCCGCGCCCCGGCAAGGCCGATGTCGCCGCGGAGGCGCCCTGGCCCGAGCGGTTCGCGGCGGCCGGGTTCGTTCATGGCTGACGTGCCCGAGGATGCGGTGGAGGAACGCTTCCTCGCCGCGACCGGCCCCGGCGGGCAGAACGTCAACAAGGTCGCCACCGCCTGCCAGCTGCGCGTCGACGTCTTCCGGCTGGGGCTGTCGCCGGAGACCTATCGCCGGTTGAAGGTGATCGCGGGCAGCCGCCTGACCGCATCGGGCACGCTGGTGCTGACCGCGCGCCGTTACCGCACGCAGGACGCCAACCGCCAGGACGCCCGCGCCCGCCTCGCCGAGATGCTGGCCGAGGCGGAGAAGCGCGAGGCGCGCCGCGTGAAGACCAAGCCGTCGCGCGCGGCGAAGGCGAAGCGGGTGGACGAGAAAAAGGGCCGCGCGCAGGTGAAGGCGGGTCGGGGCAAGGTGCGGCTGGATTGAGCCGCTGCGCCGATACGCGGCCCTCGTGCTCCTGCGCAGGCAGGAGCCCGGGGTTGTCGATCCCATAAGACGTTACTCTGCGCGGCTCTAGGCTCCTGCGTGCGCAGGAGCACGGCGCGGTATTGGCACCGCCGCCCTCCCCGCCTAACTCACACCCCATGTACGCCTTCGACATCGCCGCCGGCTCCAAGCAGGAACTCTACCGCGACCTCCACGCCGCGCTCGACGCGCTGACTGCGGGCGAACCCGATGCGATCGCCAACATGGCCAATGCCGCCGCGCTGATTGCGCAGTATCTGCCCGATCTCAACTGGTCCGGCTTCTACCGCATGGTCGCCGGCGAACTCGTTCTCGGCCCGTTCCAGGGCAAGGCGGCATGCATCCGCATTCCGCTGGGCAAGGGCGTGTGCGGCACCGCCGCAGCCGAGCGGCGCACGCAGCTGGTGGAGGACGTCCACGCCTTCCCCGGGCATATCGCCTGCGACGCGGCGAGCCGTTCGGAGCTGGTCGTGCCGATCCTCGACGGCGAGCGGCTGATCGGCGTGCTCGACCTCGACAGCCCCTCGCCCGCGCGCTTCGACGAAGAGGATGCGCGCGGGTGCGAGGCGCTGATGGCGCTGCTCGCCCCCCGCCTGTAGCCGGCCGCCGGCATCCGTCCCGCCTCTCCCGTTTCGGGACAGGCGGGACGCTGGTTGCGTATCCGTGACGATGGTACGGAAACTCCCGTCAGGAAGCGTGCGTTGCCGCCCGCACACCACGAACAGGGGAGTTTCCGTGCCCATGCGCACGCTGCTGATCGCCACCGTCGCCCTCGCCGGATCTTTCGCCGTCACCGCCGCACAGGCGCAGGCGCCCGTGTCGCACGGCTGGAACGGCGGCCGCTGGAACAATGGCGCGACGTGGAACGGCCCGCGCGGGCGCTGGGGCGAGCGGATCGGCGGACGCTGGTGGGGCGGCATGCGCGCACCGGGCGGCTGGGCGGCCTATCGCCGGCCGGTCCGTGGCTGGGTCTTGCCGCGCTACTGGATCGCGCCGACGTGGTACGTCAACGACTGGTCGTCCTACGGCCTGCCGCAGCCGCCGCAGGGCTATGCCTGGTCGCGCTATTACGACGACGCGGTGCTGATCGACGGGCGCGGCAGCGTCTATGACAGCGTCGGCGGGGTCGCGTGGGACCGCGACGACGCGGGATACGCCTATGACGACCGCGGCTATGGCGCCGCTTATGCCGATGGCGCGCCGCAGCTGGCCTATCCGCAATTCCCCTACGAGACACGCGACGCCGACAACGGGCTGGGCGGTGCCGCGATCGGCGCTGTGGTCGGCGGTGTCGCGGGCAATGTGATCGCCGGGCGCGGCAACCGGCTGGGCGGCACGCTGCTGGGCGCAGGCGCGGGTGCGCTCGCGGGGATGGCGATCGACCGGTCGGACCGCGCCGGCCGCGTGCCCGTAGCGCCCCCGCCCGCTTACGGTGCGGGCTACGCGCCCCCGCCGGCCTATAGCGCGGGCTATGCGCCGCCGCCGGCCTATGGCGCCGGTTACGCCCCGCCGCCGCCGTATCGCGCCGGTGGTGCGCCGGTGGTCGCCTATCAGCAGGGCAGCTACGGCGGCGATTATGCGGGCACCACCTATTCGGGCACGACCTATTACGGCCCAGCGCCGCAGGTCGCCCCCGCCCCGATCGCCCGGCCGTACGGCTACGGCGCCCCCTCCACCATCTATGGCGCGGACGGCACCGTGGTGACGACCTCCACCACGCAGGGCAGCGCCGGCTATGTCGCGGGCGGCTGGTATTATCCCGGCACCACGGTCACCACCGTCACCGTCCAGTCGGGCAGCAGCGCGGGCACAGAAGTGATCGAGGAAGAAGCGGTCGCCTATAAGGGCGGCTACCGCGGGCGCCGATTCACGAAGGGCGGGTGCCGCTGCTGATGACGGTGCTCCGGCGAAGGCCGGAGCGTTGCGGGGGCATGGAACCGAGGTGGCGCTACGCCGCGCGGCGCTACTTCTTCTCCTTGCCCGCGAAGGTGACGAGGCTCTCCGCGCCATCGCTCCCCAGCGCGGCGACGCCGAAGACGTGGTCGTCGACCGCGACCGCCGGCACGTCCAGCATGGTCGCGGTCGTGTCGCGCGACTGCTGCCAGTCCTGCGCATCCGCGCGCCGCCAATAGACGCGGTAGCCCGTAGCACCCGGCACCGCGGGCCACGTCACCTTGGTATCATAGGACAGCGCGCCCGAGATCGCCGCGCTCGCCGGCGCGGCCGGCGCCGCCGCCAGCCGCGCGATCGTCGCGACGTTGATCGCGGTCACCTTCGCCAGATAGGCGAAGTCCATCCCCTCGATCGTATCGCCATAGACGCGCCCGTCCTCGGTACGCAGATCCTGATGCTGGCGGTCCCAATTCTCCGCCGCGACGGTGAAACGGACCGCGGGGAAGCCCAGCGCCAGGAACGGCTCGTGATCGCCGCCGCGCCCGAAGCGGTCGGGGCGGCGGTCGACGAACACGTCGAACCCGCCCGGCAGCGTCGTCGCCACCTTGTCCACCGCCTTCGCCAGCGCGCGACTCGGGCCGTCGTCCTCGCCGCCGATCGCGCGCCGGTCCATCGCCTGTACCAGCGATTCGCCCGCACGAATGCCTTCGGAGAAGACGCGGACGTAACCGTCCTTCGTCACCCCGCCCTGCCCGACCGAATTGCCGACGATGTCGTTGTTGAGCATCGCATCGACCTGCCACCCGCGCGCCTTCGCGGTGTCGGCAAGCAGCGTCGCGCCCAGCAGTCCCTGCTCCTCGCCGGAAAAGGCGACATAGACGATGTTCGCGGCGAACGTCTCACGCGACAGGATGCGCGCCGCCTCCAGCACCAGCGACACGCCGCTGGCGTCGTCGTTCGCGCCCGGCGCGTCGGCGGTCGCGTTCATCACGTCGGTGACGCGGCTGTCGATATGCGCACCGACGATGATGTAGCGGTTGGGGTCGGTCCCCTTCTGCACGCCCAGCACGTCCTCGATCACCACGCCCTGCGGCGCGCGCGCGTT